>NZ_CAJMYZ010000001.1:0-696542 GCF_905220155.1 Paraburkholderia sp. J7
ATTCACCGCATCGAGGCTCGTTGCGCTCAGCGCGCCGTTTGCCACGTTATGCAGCGCCACTGCCGAGGTCGCACCCGTGCCGCCCAGCGTCACCGAGTTATGCGCCGACGAGTCGTACAGCACCGCGTCAGCCAGCTGGCCCTGCATGTTCGTGATCTGGCCATTGATGGTCGTCACGTCGCCCGAGAGCGTCGAGATGTTGCCCTGGATGGTCGTCACATTGCCCGCGAGATTCGACACGTTCGTGTTCGTCGCGTACAGCTGCGAGCCGTTCACCGCATCGAGGCTCGACGCGCTCAGCGCGCCGTTCGCCACGTTATGCAGCGCCACTGCCGAGGTCGCACCCGTGCCGCCCAGCGTCACCGAGTTATGCGCCGACGAGTCGTACAGCACTGCGTCGTTGAGCTTGCCGTTGATGTTCGTAATCTGACCATTGATGCTCGTCACGTCGCCCGAGAGCGTCGAGATGTTGCCCTGCATCGTCGTCACGTTGCCCGCGAGGTTCGACACATTCGTGTTCGTCGCGTACAGCTGCGAGCCGTTCACCGCGTCGAGGCTCGTTGCGCTCAGCGCGCCGTTGGCCACGTTGTGCAGCGCTACGGGCGCGCTCGCGCCCGTGCCGCCCAGCGTCACCGAGTTGTGCGCCGACGAGTCATACAGCACCGCGTCGTTGAGCTTGCCGTTGATGCTCGTAATCTGGCCATTAATGCTCGTCACGTTGCCCGAGAGCGTCGAGATGTTGCCCTGCATGGTCGTCACGTTGCCCGCGAGGTTCGACACGTTCGTGTTCGTCGCGTACAGCTGCGAGCCGTTCACCGCATCCGTGCTCGTCGCACTCAACGTGCCGTTGGCCACGTTGTGCAGCGCTACGGGCGCGCTCGCACCCGTGCCACCCAGCGTCACCGACGTATGCGCCGACGAGTCGTACAGCACCGCATCGGGCGAGGTGCCGCCCGACATGTTCGTGATTGCGCTGTTCAGCTTGCCCAGCGCGGCGTCGACTTCGCTGAAGGCGTTTCCAACCGTGGTCTGCGAACCCGTTTGTCCGGTGATCGAGTTGGCGTTGGTAAGCGTAAAGGTAGGGCCGGTGACTGCGCCCGTCGAGCTGTTGAACGAAGCACCACCGCCCAGCGCATTGATCACTGGCGTGAGCTGGTTCACATTGACGGCGTCGGTTCCCGAGAGACCCGCGCTGACACCGGAGAGGAGAACATTCCCACTCGCGCCAGCGGCCATCGTCAGCGTGGCGCCGCTTCCTGGAGTGAACATGATCTTGGACTGACTCGAGGACACATCCATATACGTGCTACCCGAACCAATCAGGGTGGCGGTCGCTGTTCCCGGGACATCGCCATAGACCCCGCTCCCCCAGCTAGCGCAGCCGCTGGATGCTCCATTGGATCTGTAGCCATAGGACAAGTTGCCCGAGGATGTGACGCAGACATCGGCCCACGCCGCGCCCGGCAACATGAAGCCGATTGCGCCCACACTGGCCACGCCCAACGCTGCGAGTACTTTCCCTTTGGACTTCTTCTTGCCGCGCGCAACGGCGTTTTCCTGCACTGCGACCCACGTTCCCGTGGCTTCGTTCCAGACTGACCGATACGACTTATTCATTTGCAATCCTTAATAATCTCTCAAGACCTTCAAACCTTTTCGGGTAGCCCTTACCCACCTGCAACCGCACTCAAAACTGCTTCGATCCCTTTCGCTTCCGACTGCCCCCGGCTACGCGTCAATTCGAGCCGGGGTACCGGAAGTCAGATTGACGAACCGCCCGGCTTCCATGACTTAAGTTTCTGCTCCGCCGGGTTGCGAACCAATCAGAGAAATTCGATTAACGGGATGCACCGTCATTGGCGGCGCGATGAGCGCGGTGGAAGAAAAGCGGATCACGAACGATGCAGCCAGGCGGGAAGCGCCACAGGCCGCCAGCGCAACCAATCAACCAGTCCGCCGGAGGAAGCCCGAATTGCGTTTGCGAACATTCACGCTGCACGCATCGGAGTCGCATAGGCACGACCCGCTATGAGGCTCGAATGTTACGGAGGAGAAGAAAGGAGACGAATAAGAGAACTCTTAATTTTGCGGCGTTGCACCGCAGTTTCGTCCTGAAACAAATGCAAATGTTAAGAATATTTTAAACACGGCCGGCGCGTCTTTCGACACTAGCCGGCCGAGACCACGCCTACGTCAACGGCAATGGTTAATCTGATCGCGCGTACCCTGGGCGGCCTTTGCAGCCGCCTGCGCGTAATCGTCGCCCTTGCTTGCGTAGATGATCGCGCGCGACGAGTTGATGAGCATGCCGGTGCCGTTCGTGGTGCGTCCGGCCTTGACGGTCGCTTCGATATCGCCGCCCTGCGCGCCGATACCCGGAATCAGCAGCGGCATGTCCCCGACAATCTCGCGCACGGTTTCAATTTCTTTCGGGAACGTCGCACCCACCACGAGGCCGAGTTCGCCGCTAGCGTTCCATTTGTTCGCCGCGAGATCCGCCACGATCTGATAAAGCGGCTTGCCATCCACCGTCAGGAACTGCAAATCTGAACCGCCGGGGTTCGACGTGCGGCACAGCACGATCACGCCCTTGCCCTTGTGTGCGAGCCACGGCTCGATCGAATCGAACCCCATATACGGGTTGACGGTCACCGCGTCGGCCTTGAAACGCTCGAACGCCTCTCGCGCGTACTGCTCGGCGGTACTGCCGATGTCACCGCGCTTGGCGTCGAGAATGACCGGCAGGCCCGGATGCTTCTCGTGGATGTGCGCAATGAGCGCTTCGAGTTGGTCTTCGGCGCGGTGCGCGGCGAAATAGGCGATCTGCGGCTTGAACGAACACGCATAAGGCGCCGTGGCGTCGACGATATCGCGGCAAAACTCGAAAATCGCGTCGCTACGGCCGGCCAGCGCGGCGGGAAATTTCGTAGGCTCGGGATCGAGGCCCACGCACAGCAGCGAGCCGGTGCGCTGCCAGGCGGCGCCGAGGGTCTGGGTGAAGGAGGTCATGGTGAAATGCTCGCAGCGAGCCGGTATGGGGGAAATCGGCTCGTATTTTACCCGGCTTGGCAAGCGGCGCCGCCCAGCGGCACCGCTGCCATCGGACTCGGGCACTCAGGGCATCGCCACGATGCGTCATTGATCGGATGAATCCACCCATCCCCTGACGCACTCAGGCGCGTCCTACGCCCGCACGCGCGCGCCCTTGCCGCCGCGCGTTCCCGCCCGGCCGCGCGCTCCGGGGCGATGCGGGCTCGCCGCCGCGCGCATGTCCATACGCTCAACGGTGAACGAAAAGCGCCGCACGAGCCGCTCGCCGTGCGCGAGCACCGTCATACCGTTCGCATCGCCACCGCCGCGCAGGTTCATCGCGTTGATCGGATGATCGACGGGCTCGAAGCAGAAGAAGTCCGCGCCGGGCGGCGTGTAGAGCACGTAGTAGTCGGTGTTGGCACAGATCGACAGTGAAAGCCGGCGGCGCTCCCACACCACGGCGGCGCGCCCGCTCCAGCCGCTGAACGCATGATTGACGAGTTGTTCAGGCAGCGGATACGCAATACCGAATTGCCAGGCAGGCGGCGCGGGCACGTGGCGCACCGGCAGCCAGTCCTCGCCCGAGAGCCACAGACCGCTTGCGGGTGCGGAAAGCTCGGTGCTCGCGTCGCGCGCGAGGAAAGGATGAACGCCGAGGCCGAACGGCAACGCGTCGCGGCCCGTGTTCTCCACTTCAAGGGCGATTGAGAGCGTGGCGCCGTCGAGCGCGTAGGTGAGCGCCGAGCGGTACGAATAAGGTTCGCCGTCGCTGCGGTCGAGCACGAGCCGCACATTTTCGCGATCGGCGCTTTCGACGCTCCACGGCGCGAGCCAGCCGTCGCCGTGAATCGGCAGCGGTTCGCTCGCGCGATTGCGCGGCACTTCGATATCTCGTCCGCCAAAGTGAAAACGCCCCTCGCCGATTCGATTCGAATACGGCAACAACGGATAGCACGCAAGCTCGTTCGGATCCATACGCGCGCTCACGCGCTCGCAGCGGCGAAACACGGGTTCGAGCGCGCCTTCGCTGCGCCAGTCGAAGCGCGTAATTCCGCCGCCCAGTTGGGGCGCGACGTCGAGCCTCAGATACGCGTTCGCGAGCGTCACGCAGGCCACGTCGCTCGAGCCAGCCGCGCCGATGGCTACCGCCGAAGTGCTTGGCCCCGGCATGACAGGATGGGTGGCGGCTTCGAGCCGCGCACGGCGCGCGGCGGCGGCAGGTGAGACAACGGGCGCGGAAGTCGGCGCGCTTGCGGCAGCGCCTGCGTGAGTGGTGGAACGGGGGGATCGACGCACAGCGGAATTCGCGACGCTCATAAGATGCTCCTCGAGAGGCATGTTTGATTGCCGCCGCAAAAGGCGGCTCACTGGTGGCCTTCCGGCGCCGTGCACTTGCTTGTCTGCTCGCATTTGCACGGACCTGCGGCCGCTTCTTGTGTTCGCCCTTCTAGTGGTACTGGCAAAGCCAACTGCACACTATCGATCGACTGCATCTGTTGCTGAACTGCAACGGCTATCCGTCTATTTGGGCTGCACGCTACGCGCGTCGGTTCGCGCATTCGCTTACGGGCAGCGCGCACTTATCGTCTGACATAAGCGCGCGCATGCACTTCGGGTGGCACTCGATACAACGAACTCAAGCGCGCCGACGCCCTTGAAACCGCGGTTCTTCAAGGCCCTGGCGGCCAATTCGTACCGCAAACACGCCGCCTGCATGCGGCTCGCGCGCGAGGGCCTCCTCCTCCATTTCCTCGCGCGCGCTCGTGACATAAAGCGTGTCCAGAAGCGCACCGCCGAGCGTAACGCAGCTTGGCTGCGCTGTGGGAATCTTTACTCGCTCGGTTTCCACGCCATCGGCGCCGTAACGCACCACACGCTCGCCGCCCCACTGCGCGTTCCAGAGGCCGCCTTCGGCGTCGACGGTCGAGCCGTCGGGCACACCGGTGTCATCGGTGAGCGTCACAAACGGGCGCTGGTTTGCAATCGTTCCATCGGCGCCGTAGTCGCACGCGCGAATCTCGCGCGAGAGCGTGTCGCAGTAGTACATCGTCGCGCCGTCCGGGCTGAACGCGATGCTGTTCGAGATCGCCGGAGCGGGCAACGGCAGGCGTTCGAGCGTGAGGTCGTGATTGAGCCGGTAAAAGCCGCCAATGGCTTGCCTCGGCGTGCCCTCGTACTTCGTGCCGAACACGAAGCGGCCCTGGCGGTCGCAGCGCCCGTCGTTCAGGCGCGTGGGCACGCCGGGCTCCACCTCGACAATGGTCTCGATCGCGCCCGTCTCCAGGTCGAAGAACGCGAGGCGCGATTCAAGCCCCAGCAACAGCGTGCGCTCGTCCTCGCAAAGCGCGAAACACGCCAGGCGTTCCGGCATCGCCCAGGTAAGGTGCTTGCCATCGCGCGGGTCGTAACGCGCGAGATGCTTGCCGGTAATGTCGACCCAGTAGAGCCGGCCGCGACGTGCGCACCAGGTCGCGCCCTCGCCCAGCTCGCACTTCGCGTGCACGAGCAGTTCGGCCACCGCTTCGCTCGAAGCGCCATCGCTCACGCTCATGCCCAGCCTCCGTCCACGATGATGTCCTGCGACGTGATCATGCGGCTGTCGTCGGCGGCGAGGAAGAGCGCCATGCGCGCGAGGTCTTCGGGCAACAGTTCGGCGTCGATGCACTGGCCGCGCTTGATGTCCTCACGCCCCTCGTCGGTGAGCCACAGGCGGCGTTGCTTCTCCGTCATCACCCAGCCCGGCACGAGCGAATTCACGCGGACACCATAGCGCCCGAGATCCTTCGCGAGCCCACGCGTGAGCCCCTGCACCGCCGACTTGCTCAGCGTGTAGACAGGCATGCCCCACTGCTTGAGCATCCAGCTGATCGAGCCCAAATTGATGATCGAGCCCGCGCGCGCGGCTTTCATGTCTTCCGCCACGGCCTGTGCGGCAAACAGCTGGTGCCGGACGTTCACCGCGACGCACTCGTCGAACGACTCCGGCGTGACTTCGGCCAGCGTATGGCGGCGGTCGTTGGCGGCGTTATTCACCAGCACCTGAATCGGGCCGAGCGCCGCCTTCACGTCGGCGATGGCGGCGCGCAGCGCGTCGATATCGGTGAGGTCGCAGGCCGCGAAAAGCGGCTTGTGGCGTGAGTCACCAAGTTCGTCGGCAAGCGCCTGGCCTGCGCTCGCGTCGATATCGAAGAACGCCACGCGCGCGCCCTGCGTCGCGAAGTGCTCGACGAACGACGCACCGATGCCGGTCGCGCCGCCCGTGATCAGCACCACGCGGTCGGCCAGGCTCGGGTAGCGCGCGTAGTTTTCATGCGCGTGGCGCGCGAGCGCGTTAGCGGGAGACGACATCGTGTTGGGCTCCTGATGAATGGCTCAGTCCGGGGTTCAATCGCCGGAGTTAATCTCGTGTACCGCGGTTCTTCAACTGGTCGAGCAGCACTGCCGCGAGCAGGATCGCGCCGCGCACGAGGTACTGGTAGAACGCGTCGATATTGAGCAGATTCATGACGTTTTCGACCGTGCCCATAATCAGCACGCCGATCACCACGCCCGATATCGTTGCGCGGCCGCCCAGCAGCGAGACGCCGCCCAGCACGCATGCCGAGATCACGTTCAGCTCGAAGCCTTCGGCCGCGTTCGGCTGGCCCGACGTGATACGCGAGGCGAGAATCACGCCCGCGAGCGCGGTGACTGCGCCCTGAATCAGGAAGATCCACACGCGCGTGCGCTCGACCTTGATGCCGGCGAGGCGCGACGCCTCCGGATTGCCGCCGATGGCGAGCGTATTGCGCCCGTACACGGTTTGATTGAGCATCACGCCGAACACGATGAAGCAGACGAGCGTGACCCAGATCGGCAGTTGCACGCCGAAGAGCGAAGCCGTGCCCATGGCGATGAACGTATCCGACGACACGCCCACGGCCTGGCCGTGCGAGGCGATGAAGCCGAGGCCGCGCACGATTTCCATCGTGGCAAGCGTGGTGATCAGCGCGTTGATACGCAGATACGCGATCACCGCGCCGTTCACGAAGCCAATCGCGGCACCCGCCGCCACCGCCGCAACGATGGCGATGAACGTGTTGTTCGTGGCGTTGAGCACCATCGCGCAAAGCACGCCCGCGAACGCGACCGTCGAACCCACGGAAAGGTCGAAGTCGCGCGAGGCGAGACAGAACATCATCGTGCAGGCCACCATGCCGATCTGCGAGACCGACAGCGCGAGGCCGAGCATGTTCTCGATCGAGAAGAAGTGATCGACAGTCAGCGACATCACGATGAACATGACCGCGAAAATCACGATCAGGCTGTACTCGGTGATCTGCTGCCACCACTTCTGCTTGTCGGTGGGACTCGGAATCAGCGCGTCGGCGACGCTCTTGGCGGTTTCAGCCGCCAGATTTTCTCTTGCTTGCATTTCAGTTTCCTCCCCGTCCACTCATGCAGCCTTGGCCTGCACGCGCTTGGGCAGCGCGAGGTCAAGCACCGCGTGTTCGCTCGCCGCGCTGCGCGGCAACTCGCCCGAAATCCGGCCTTCGCGCATCACCACGATGCGATCCGACACGCCGAGCACTTCCGGCAATTCCGACGACACCATCACGATCGCGCAGCCGCGCGCGGCGAGCTGGTAGATCACGTTGTAGATTTCATGCTTCGCGCCGACGTCGATACCGCGCGTCGGTTCGTCCAGAATCACGACCTTCAGGTCGGGTTCGGCGAGCCAGCGCGAAAGAATCGCTTTCTGCTGGTTGCCGCCCGAGAGAAAGCGGATTTTCTGGCGGCGGCTCGGCGTCTTGATCTTCAGCAGCTTGATGAAGCGATCCGCCGTTTCCGCTTCCTTCTTGCGGTCGAGGAACATGCCCGCGCGCAGGAAATGCCGGCGGCAGCTGATGTTGATGTTCTCCGCAACCGTTGCCATCGCAACGATGCCCTGCTCCTTGCGGTCTTCCGGGCACAGCACGATGCCATGACGAATCGCGTCGCTCGCGCTCTTTACGCGTATGGTCTTGCCGTCCAGCTCGATCTCGCCCGCGCGCCGCTTGTGCGTGCCGTAGATGAGCTGCATCAGCTCACTGCGCCCCGCGCCCACGAGCCCGAAGAACCCGACGATTTCACCCGCCTTCACCTCGAAACTGGCCGCTTCGTTCAGCGGATGGCCTTCAATGCCGCGCACGGCGAAGCGCACGTTGCCATGCTCGCGCGGCGTGTAGTTGTAGATGTCGCTGATCTCGCGGCCCACCATTTCGTGCACGAGCGTTTCGCGCCTCACCTCCTCGAGCTTTTCATGCGAGGCGACTTTGCGGCCGTCGCGGAAGATCGTGCACGCATTGCACAGCTCGTAGATCTCGTCCATGCGGTGCGAGATGTAGATGAGCGCGCGATTGTCCGCGCGCAGTTCGCGCACGAGCTTGAACAGCACTTCGGTCTCGCGGTGCGAGAGCGAGCTGGTGGGCTCGTCGAGCGCGATCACGCGCGCATTGCGCAAGAGCGCCTTGCAGATTTCCACCATCTGACGCTGCGCGATGGAGAGCTTGCGCAGTTTCGCGGCCGGATCGAGATCCACGCCCATGGCGGCGAGGCGCTCACGCACGAACTTGCGCGCCTCGCCGCGCTTCACCCAGCCAAGCGCATTGGGCAACGCGCCAAGCAGCAGGTTTTCCGCCACGGTAAGGTCGGGCACGTATTGCAGCTCCTGGTGAATCACCGCGATGCCCGCGCCGATCGAAGCCGCCGCATCGGAGAAGTGCACCTCGTTGCCATCCATCAGGATGCGGCCGGAATCGGGCTGATACTCGCCGCCGAGGATTTTGAGGAGCGTGGACTTGCCCGCCCCGTTCTCGCCCATGAGGCCATGCACTTCGCCTGCGTTCACCTCGAACGACACGCCGTCGAGCGCACGCACGCCTGGGAACACCTTGCCGATATTGTCAAAACGCAGTGTCGCTGACACTTCGGTTTCCTCTCATTCGATGCGTTGCGGGGCACGCGCCCCGCAACGGGAAACACCTCAAACCACGTCTCTCAAACTTACTTCGAAGCGAGACCCATCTGCTGACGCACGCTTTCCACGTTGTCGCGCGTGGCCAGCATGCCCGACGTCAGCGTGAGCAGCGGCGGCTCCTTGCCTTGCGTGATCCACGTGTACATCAGGTCAGAGGTTTCCTCGCCATGGCGTTTCGGGCTGATGATGACGGTGCCGAAGAAGCCCGTCGGCGCCGGCTTCTTGAACTCGTTCAACGCCGAGTCCGAACCGCCAATGCCGATACCGATCATGTTGTCGGCCTTGAAGCCGCGGCCTTCCGCTGCGCGCACGGCGCCGAGCACGCCTTCGTCGTTCAGCGCGTAAGCGACCCAGTGCTTGTACTGCGGGTTCTTCGTGAGCGCGATGTTGGCGGCGTTGAAGGCGTTTTCCGTGTCGGTCTTCGCTTGCGGCGCCATCACGATGTTCGCCTTCGGGAAGCCTGCGGCCACGAGTGCATCGGTCGCGCCCGTCGTGCGGTCATGCGCCGTCGGCAGTTGCTCGTAGGTCACGTCGATCGCGCCCACGTCCTTCATGTCCCAGCCGCGCTTCTTGATTTCGGCGGCAATGCCGTCACCCACCTGCTTGCCGATGTTGTACGCCGAGATGCCCATGTGCGGCACCGACTCGATCGGCTTGCCCGCGCCGTCCACGAGGCGGTCGTCCACCGTCATCATCTTGAGGTTGTCGGCCTTGGCCTTGGCAACGATGCCCGGTCCGAGCTTCACGTCAGGCGTGCAGATGATGAAGCCCTGCGCCTTTTGCGCGGCCAGGTTGTCGATCGCGCTCATCACCTTCTCGCCCGAGGGTGCGCCGATCTTCACCAGCGTGAAGCCCTTTTCCTTCGCAGCCATTTCCGCGAACTTCCATTCGTCCTGGAACCACGGCTCTTCGGGCTGCTTCACGAGAAAGCCGATCTTGACCTGGTCGGCGGCCTGTGCAATGGGCGCTTCAGCGAGCGTCACGCTTGCGGTGACCGCGGCGGCTATCAGCGTCAGAAAGATGCGTCGTTGCATGTTGTCAGTCTCCTTGTCTTCTTCAGTCACGGGAAGGGTATCGGCCGCCTCTTCTTTTACCCACCGAAAACGCGCGGCCAGCGCTTCGGCGGATTGCTGCGTGTTCGTTATTCCTTCGTGCTGCGAGTTACTTGTTCACATCTTTCATTCGTGATGCAGTGCCGTGCGGCCGCCATCGATCGTGATGCAGCTCGCGTTGATGAACGGCGCTTCGTCCGAAGCGAGAAACACCGCTGTCATCGCGACTTCCTCCGGGCGGCCAATGCGCTTCATCGGCGGCAGCTCCAGCGTGGCCTTGCGCGCGGCTTGCGGGTCGGGCTGCGCGTTCCACCAGTCGTGCGTGAGCTGCGTTTCGATGTAGCCCGGCGCGATCGCGTTCACGCGCACGTTCTTCGGCGCGTACTCGATACCGAGCGCACGCGTGAGCCCGATCACGCCGTGCTTCGCCACCGGATACGGGAAGCAGCCCGGAATGATCTGAAACGCGTGCGTCGAGGCGATATTGATGATGCTGCCCGTGCGCCGCTCCACCATGCCCGGCAACACCGCGCGGCAGCCGTTCCACACGCCGTCCAGATCGACGGCGAAGCAGCGGCGCCAGTCGTCGTCGGTCATCGTGAGCGGGTCGGCGAACACGTTGATGCCAGCGTTGTTCACGAGCACGTCGACCGGGCCGAACGCGCGTTGTGCTTCTTCCACGGCGGTGCGCACCGAAGCGCTTTGCGTCACGTCGGTTTGGACCGCGAGTGTTTGCGCGCCTTCGCAGGCGTTTGCAATCTCGCGCGCTGTGGCTGCGGCCGTCGCGCCATCGAGTTCCGCGAGCACGACGGCGGCGCCCTCGGCCGCGAACGCGCGCGCGATCGCCGCACCGATGCCGCGTCCGGCGCCCGTCACGAGTGCGACCTTGCCCGCGAGGCGATTCACTTTTGCGCTCCGTGCGCGCTCAGTTGCGTCACCCGCCAGCCCTCGATGAAAGCCAGCGCGTTCGCGCGCGTAGCCGCCGCGTCCTGGCCCGGCTTGTAGAGCGCCGAACCCAGGCCGAAACCGCTCGCGCCTGCCGCCAGCTGCGGCCCCATGTTGTCGGGCTTCACGCCACCCACGGGCAGCAGCGGCACCACTGGCGGAATCACGGCGCGCCACGCCTTCGTCACGGCCGGCCCGAGTTGCTCGGCGGGGAACATCTTGAGCGCGTCGGCGCCGTGCTTGAGCGCCGCGAACGCTTCGGTCGGCGTGGCGACGCCGGGCACGCACGCGAGGCCCTGGAGCTTCGCGGCGAGAATCACATCGGTATCGGCGTGCGGCATCACGATCAGCTCGCCGCCCGCTTCGCGCACGTCGCGCACGCGCTCGGTCGTGAGCACGGTGCCCGCGCCGATCATCGCGTCCTCGGGCAGCGCCTCGCGCAATGCCGCGATGCTGTCGAGCGGCTGCGGCGAATTGAGCGGCACCTCGATGATCCGGAAGCCCGCTTCGTAAAGCGCGCGGCCATGCTCGGCGGCTTCGGCTGGCTTGATGCCGCGCACGATCGCGACCATGCCGCACGCGCCGAACGCAGCGACGAAGCCGGCGTGTGGCGTGTACGGGGCGGGCAGATTCAGTTCGGGTTCCATGTCGGCTTCCTGTTGCTTGGCTTCGTGTCTGGTTCGATTCCGCAGGCTCGATTCGTCGGTGCGCGTTTAGCGCGGCGCGACAAGTCCGGCCTGCACCGCGATGCGCCAGAGTCCGTGTTCGGTCGCATGACGCACGAGATGCGCGCCGCTGCATCCGAATGCGGCAAGCGCCATGCGGTAGCGCTCGCACAGCGACTCGGCGCCGATGAGCTGCGGCGCGCAACCGGCAAGCGCCACGTCACGCCGCGCCAGCGCCGCTTCGAGGCCCGCCAGCTCGTGCCCGATCACGAGGCCCGAGAGATAGTCGGGCTGCTCGTCGGCGGCGAGCTGCGCCGTGAGGCCGAGCGTGCGCGTGCTGAACGCCGTGGCAAGCAGGCCCACGCAGCCCTGCTCGCGCGCCACGCTCACGCCGCGCAGGAACGCGGCCGTATCGGGCTCGACGGGATGCTTCATCGTGCGGCCCAGGATCGTATGCGCGCATAGCGCCGCGTAGACCTCGCCCGTCATGAAGGTGTAGAAGCGCGCAATGCGCTCGCCCTCCACGACCACCCATTTCGCGTGCGTGCCGGGCAGGCCGACGAGCGACGGTTGCGCCGCATTCTCGTCGCTTGATCCGCTCAACGCGCCAAAAATCTGCGTTTCCTCGCCGCGCATCACGTTGGGCAGCGCACCCGGCTCCAGGACGCCCGGCACCACGGCGACTTCGGCGCCGCACGCGGCGCGCACGCGCACAATGCCGGCCACCAACGCCTGGGCGCTCGCCGGCGTCTCGACATAAGGCGCCTGCACCCAGCCCTGGGCGCTGCCGACCATGCCCGCCGCCAGCACCGGCAGCGAGGGCGCTTGCGCGAGCCACACGCCGCACGCTTCGTCGAAGGCGGCGTCGAAGCCGCCTTCTTCGGCTGGCACGGGCAGATTCATGATCCCCGCCGTCGAAACGCGCGTGGCGATCACCTTGCCTGCCGCATCGAACAAATACGCACGCAGCGAGGTCGTGCCCCAGTCGAGCGCGATGAGCGCGGCTTCGCGGGCGATCACGTCGTCGCTAGCTTCGGTCGCCGCGTCGCTTGCAGGCTTCTCACGCGCTTTCATCGGCGAATCCTGCGCGTGGTGGGCTGCGGCGCGCGCCAGCCCAGTTCCTGCGAAATCGCGCGCGCTTCGCGGTGCACGACCGCAATCAGTTCGTCCATGCGCTCGAGCGGCATATAGGGAATCGTGCTCGCCACCGAAAGCGCCGCCACGATCGCGCCAGACGCGTCGCGCACCGGCGCCGCCACGCAGCGGATCGAAATTTCGTTCTCCTCCAGATCGAACGTGTACCCGCCCGCCGAGTAAGTGGCCATGCGCTTGAGGAAGGTCTCCGGTTCGAGACTGTGATCGGGGCGGAAGCTCACGCCCGCGAGCGTGCGGCGCGACGCGTCGAACAGATCGCGCCACGTTTGCGGCGCGAGGTCGAGCATCATTGCCTTGCCGATGCCCGTGGACGCGAGCGGCATGCGGTGCCCCACGCGCGAGCGCATCTCGAGCCCGCGCTGGCCGGGAATCTTGTCGATGTACAGCACGTCGTCGCCGTCTCGCACGCCGAGGTGGATCGTGTCGAGCGTTTCATCGGCGAGCGCCTGCAGATGCGGGCGGGCAACGGCCGTGAGCGGCATCTGCTCGAGCGCGATGGTGCCGAGTTCGATGAGCTTCGGTCCGAGCAGATAGCCGCCCTGCACCTGGCGCAGGTAGCGCGCCTGCACGAGGCTCGAAACCAGGCGGTGCGTGGTGCTGCGCGTCGTGCCGAGCACTGCGCCGAACGAGCGCAGATCGCGCACGCCGGCCGCGGCGGCTTCGAGAATGGCGAGGCCGCGCAGGAGTGTCTGGGTGCCGGCCTGCTGCATCGAGCCGTCGAGCAGCGTGCTCGCGACGCCGATTTCATCGGCGGCGGGGCGGGCTTTTGGCTGCGCTGCGGATTGCACTGCGGCGGCACTTGACGTGGCGTTTTGCACCGGCGCGGCCTCATCGGGGAGGTTCGCGGCGAGTGTGGAAGACATCGCTTTGTTCATGGCGAGGGCGATGAAGGGAGACGGTCGAAAAAGCGCGTGCCGTCAGGCGGCGCGCGCACCCTGCTTCGGGAGACGGCGCGGCGCATGGGCGGCCGGGGCACATCGGGCATGTAGCGGCGGGCGGCGCGTGGCCGCGCAAAGCGCAGGCTGAAGCATGGCGGACGTCTCCTTTGCTGTCCGGTTCGCTGCGCGCCTTGCGCGTGCGCCGGATTTATCTGGGTCTGCCGACGGTGTGTGCCGCGCACGAAGTCATCGCGGCATGTCGGATGGCTGGATTGTAGGCAGGTTTTTTCGAGTTCTCCAATATGTGATTGGGTCGCTCATATATTGGGAAAATCAACAGAACGACTGCCCTCAGCCGAACGGCTAACAAGGGACAAAAGTCGCGAGGTCGTTGATGCAAGCGAGGGCGCGCCCGCCCAAGCCTGCAGAGACTTGAGCGAAGTCATATCCGGTGCAAACCGGGCCGCTCAATGTTCTGGAGGCTATATAAAATTTTGTATAATCCTGCTCATGCCAAGCCATTGGAGTTTTGCGGCACCGCACTCGCGGATCTGCGGAAGTTTCCGGAACAGGTTCGTCAGGAAGCCGGGCAGCAGTTGCGGCGCGTGCAGCGCGGCCTCGAGCCAAACGACTGGAAGCCCATGAATCCCGTTGGCCGCGGCGCACGTGAAATACGCATTCGTGACTCGAACGGCGCGTTTCGCGTGATTTACGTCGCGCACATCCGCGATGCCATTCATGTGCTGCATTGTTTTCAGAAGAAGTCCGAGAAAACGGCCTTCGTCGATCTTTCGCTTGCCGCGCGCCGCTATCGCGACGCCTTAAACAAGGAGTCCAAACCATGAGCCGCCAGAATCACAAGGACCACGAACGCCAGCGCTTCGACAGCGTCTGGGACGCGCTCGAAAACACGCCTGAAGCCGCGCAAAACATGACGCTGCGCAGCGACCTTATGATCACGCTCGAAGAGCACATCAAGCGCAACAAGCTGACCCAAACCCAGGCCGCGGCGCTCTTCGGCGTGACGCAGCCGCGCGTGTCCGACCTCATGCGCGGCAAGATCGATCTGTTCTCGCTCGATTCGCTCATCAACATGGCCGTAGCCGCGGGCATGAAGGTCGAATTGCGCATCACCGCCGCCTCCCCGCACGACGGCGGCACGCAAGAAAAAACGGCTGCCCGATAACTCCGGCAGCCGCTTCCTGTCACGCTACACGCAATGCGCTGCGCCCTTACTTCCCGGCCGGTGCCTTGTAAGCCACGCAGTCCACTTCGACCTTGCAGTCCACCACCATGCTCGACTGCACACACGCGCGTGCCGGCGGATGCTCGCCGAAATATTCGCGGAACACCTTGTTGAACGACGTGAAGTCGCGCGCGTCGTCGAGCCACACGCCGCAGCGCACCACGTGCTCCGCGCCGTAGCCCGCTTCCTTGAGGATGGCGAAAAGATTCTGGATGGCCTTGTGCGACTGCTCGACGATACCGCCGTTGATCACCTCGCCGCCTTCCATCGGCGTCTGGCCCGAGACATACAGCCAGCCGTCGGCTTCCACGGCGCGCGCGAACGGCAGATGTTGTCCGCCCTGGCCCTTGCCGCCTTCCGCTCCAATTCGTTTCATCGTTTGCTCCTTTGAGATCGTGCGGCGCGCGCGGCTTTTTGGGCCACGCGCGCCGAGGGTCGAAATTCGATAGATAAAGCTTGCTTAAAAGGCGTTCGCCTCTGCCTGTGCCTCACGCTTGCCGCGCGCGACGAAGTGGCCCGCGCGCTCGCCCGTGGGCTGGCCGTCGCGGTACGAGAGCACGCCGTTGACCCACACCGCGTCGATGCCTTCGGCCACCTGCTGCGGCTGCTCGAAGGTCGCCGCGTCGCGCACGCGTGCGGGGTCGAACAACACGAGGTCGGCGTGCCAGCCCACATGCACCTCGCCGCGTTGCGAAAGGCCGAAGCGCCGCGCAGAAAGGCCCGTCATCTTGCGCACCGCTTCTTCGAGCGGCAGCAAGGCCGCGTCGCGCGCGTAGTGACCGAGCACGCGCGGAAACGCCCCCCACAGGCGCGGGTGCGGCAACGGGTCGTTCGGCAAGCCGTCCGAGCCGACCATCGTGGCCGGATGCGAAAGAATGCGGCGCACATCGTCTTCGGACATGTTGTGGTACACCGCGCCCGCCGGCTGCAGTCGCTTGCCCGCTTCCTGCTGCGACACACCCCACTCGGCCGCGATGTCCTTGATGAGCTTGCCGGCCTGCTCGGGGTGCGGCGTGGACCACGTGATCGTGATGTCGATGTCGCCTGTCACCTGCTTGAGGTCCAGCGTGGAAGAACTGCGGCTATACGGATAGCAGTCGCAACCCACCGGCTGATACTTGCGCGCGCTTTCGAGCGACGCGAGCACCTCCGTGCTGCGCCCCCAGTTGGAAGGGCCCGCGCACTTCAGATGCGAGATCACCACCGGCACACGCGCATGCTTGCCGATGTGGTACGCCTCGTTCATCGCCTCGAGAATCGCGTCGAACTCGGTGCGCATGTGCGTCGTGTAGACCGCGCCGGCGAACGCGAGCGGCTCCGCCAGCGAGGCAACCTCTTCGGTCGACGCCTCGAACGCGGAACCATACGCGAGGCCAGTGGAGAGGCCGAGCGCGCCATGCGTGAGCGCGTCTTCGAGCTGCGCGCGCATGGCCGCGATCTCGTCGCCGGTGGCGGCGCGCTGCAGATCGTTCATGTGATTGTTGCGCAGCGCCGTATGGCCGATCAGCGCGCCCACGTTCACGGCGGGCCGCGCCGCGTTTACCGCATCGACGTATGCCGAGAACGTCGGATAGCTGAACGCATCGCGCTCGCCGAGCAGGTTCATCGGATCGGGCGGATCGCCCTTGAGCGTGACCGGCGACGCGCTGATGCCGCAGTTGCCGACCACCACCGTCGTCACGCCCTGGCTGATCTTGGGCAGCATTTGCGGCGAGCGGATCACATGCGTGTCGTCGTGCGTATGGACGTCGATGAAACCCGGCGCGAGCGCGCGCCCATTGGCCTCGATCACCTCTTCCGCGAGCCAGTTCGACAGGTTGCCGATCGCGACGATGCGTCCGTCGCGCAGCGCCACGTCGCGCTCGACAGGCGGTGCGCCAGTGCCGTCGTAAAGCATGGCGCCGACAATCAACGTGTCGGCGGCTTCGGGGTGCGAATGCATACGCGTCTCCTCAGGATGGCTCTCAGTTCGACGCTCAGTCACCGAGCGGCTGGCGTTCGCCGCCGCCGCGATGCGCGTCCAGCGTGTGCTTCATACGGCGCAGCAGCTCGCGGCTGGCCTCCGGTTGCGCAAGCGCCAGCTCGGTCACGAGCACGTCGAGTGCCATCATCATCGCGTAACGTGACGACGACGGCTTGTAGATGAAATCGGTCTCGCTCGCGACGATCGGCACGAGCCAGTCGGCGAGCGCGGCGAGCGGCGAAGCCGGCGCGGTGAGCGCGACGAGCTTCGCGCCGTAGTCGCGCGCGATCCGGCACGCGTCGACGAGTTCTGGCACGCGCCCTGTTACGGAAAGCGCGACGACCACGTCTTCGGACGAGAGCGTGCTCGCCACCATGCGCTGCAGCAAGCTGTCCTGGTACGACGCCACCGGACGGCCCAGGCGCACGAGGCGAAAGCGCATTTCGTCGGCGAGCGCGCTCGAGCCGCCGCCCATGCCGAACACGTAGATCATGCGGGAGCGCGCCAGCGCCGCGGCGGCCTGCGCAAACGGCGCCTGGCGCAGCAGTTCGTGATTGCGCGCAAGCGCCGTGTGGATTTCGTCGTAAACACGGGTGGCGAGCGGCTCGGCTTCGGCATCGGCTGCGCGCGGCTTGTCCGCGCCTGCGGAGTCGCCAGCGTGGCCGCCGCGCAGGAAGCGGTCGCCCACAGCGGCCGCCTGCGCGAGCCTAAGCTTGAGTTCGCGCACGTCGTGGCAGCCCACCGCCTTCGCAAAGCGCGTGACGGAGGCAATGCTCACGCCCGCGCGCTGCGCCAGCTCGCCAATGCTCGCGCGCGCTGCGCTGGCAAGATCGTCGAGAATCAGCGCGGCCACGTCGCGCTCGGCCGGACGCAGTTCGGGCACGCATTGCGCAATACACGCGACGATGTCGAAGCGGGCCGGATCGGCAGCGGTGTTCATTGCAGGGAGTCTGTTAATAAATAACAATTCACGAAGCGATGTTACTTTGTGTACTATCTCCGAGTCAACGCCGGCCCATGAGACGCCGGTGTAGATGAGACGCATGGAGCATATGGAGCGAAGGCAAATGAAAGTTACAAACTATCAGAGTGCAGCAATCGACCCGAACAGCAAGGGCCTTGGCAACGTACCGGGCGCAAGCGTGCCGCTCGGGGACGCGGGGCGCCTCGAATGGAATCTACTCGAAGAGGACGTGAGCCTGCCGGCAGCTGTGCTCTATGCCGATCGCGTCGAGCACAACCTGAAGTGGATGCAGGACTTTGTCACGCGTTATGGCGTGAAGCTCGCCCCGCATGGCAAAACGACGATGGCGCCGCAGCTCTTTCGCCGCCAGATCGAGACGGGCGCGTGGGGCATCACGCTTGCCACCGCGCACCAGACGCGCGCCGCCTACCGCGGCGGTATCTCTCGCGTGCTGATGGCGAACCAGCTCGTGGGCCGCCACAACATGGCGATCATCGCCGAGCTGCTGAGCGATGCGAGCTTCGAATTCTTTTGCCTCGTCGATTCGGTGGAGGGCGTGGAGCATCTGGGTGAATTCTTCCGCGCAGCGGGCCGCACGCTGCAGGTGCTGCTCGAACTGGGCGTGCCGCGTGGCCGCACGGGCGTGCGTGACACGGACACGCGCAACGCCGTGCTCGCCGCCATCGCGCGCTATCCCGACTCGCTCAAGCTAGCGGGCGTGGAAATCTACGAGGGCATCCTCAAGGAAGAAAGCGAAGTGCGCACCTTCCTGCGCGACGCGCTGAACGTGACCCAGGAACTGGCCGCCGCCGGCCGCTTCGCGCGCACGCCCGCGCTGCTCTCGGGCGCGGGCTCGGCCTGGTACGACATCGTCGCGGAAGAATTTGCGCCGGCCACGCAAGCCGGCACGATCGACGTGGTGCTGCGCCCGGGCTGCTACGTCACGCACGACGTGGGCGTCTACAAGCAGGCTCAATCGCAGATCCTCACACGCAACCCCGTGGCGCGCGAGATGGGCGTGGCGCTCCTGCCCGCGCTGCAGCTTTGGGCCTACGTGCAGTCGATTCCGGAGCCGGGCCGCGCCATCATCGGCTTCGGCAAGCGTGACGCCGCGTTCGACGCGGGCTTTCCGGAACCGTCGCGTCACTATCGCCCGGCGAGTGGCGGCGCACCGCGCGAAGTGGCGGCGAGCGAAGGCTGGGAAGTGTTCCAGATGATGGATCAGCACGCCTACCTGAAGATTCCGGCGGGCGCGGACCTGAAGGTCGGCGACATGATTGCGTTCGACATCTCGCACCCCTGCCTCACGTTCGACAAGTGGCGCCAGGTGCTGATGGTCGATGCGAAATATCGCGTCACGGAAGTGATCGAAACGTTCTTCTGAGTGCGCCATGCCTCGTTGAACACTGGGAGGCCGGCTCAGCGCGCGTCGGAGCCGGCCTCACGCGCCTGCGCGAGCGCGGCCGCCGCCGTGGCCGCCTCGCCGATGCGCGCCTCCATCATCCCCAGCGCGCCCGACAGCGCCGCGAGCGCATCGTCGGGCAGCGACATCGTTACGTTCAGGAACGCGTTGCGGCGCGGCAGGCCCTCCTCGATCACGGAACGGCCCGCGTCGGTCAGCGTGACGTTGGTGATGCGGTTGTCGCGCTCGTCGGCGCGGCGCGCGATCCAGCCGAGCGACTCCAGCGCCTTCAACTGCCGCGTGAGCGCGCCCGGGTCCACGCGCAGCCGCTCGACGAGCCGCTTTTGCGACGACACGCCGTCCTGATCGTAAAGCGCGAGCAAAATGCGCCAGCGCGGCAGCGGATGCCCGACCTGCGCCTCGAACGCCGACATGAACGCGCGGTAGGTCCGTCCAAACTGCTGCACGATGGCGATGCGATCCTGAATTTCCATGCTTTGTTTTCCTGCCGGCTTTCTTGCCGGCTTCTGCCGGTACCCGCCGCTGGTCCAGTCCGGGCCGGCTGCGGGCCGAGGCAATTCAATCCGCGTGAATGACGGGCTCCACCTTGCGCTGCAGTTTGACCGGCGGCACGCGCCGAGTTTGCCAGATCGACACCACTGCGATCACCGCAGCCAAGGCAATACCCAGGTGAATCGCGCCCACGAGCGCTTCGCGCGCGGCTTCGAGCAGCGGCGCGCCATTATGCCCGGCGTGCGTGAGATCGGCGATCAGCGTTGCCTGCGCGTCGCGGTTGATGAGGATCTGCGGGTCGGCGAGCTGGGGCAGCCAGTGCGTGGCGTGATCGGCATCCAGCGCGCGCTGCACACCGCGCGAATAGAGCTGCGTGACCATCGTGCCGGTGAGCGCCGTGCCGATCATGCCGCCGATCATCCGCAGCGACTGCAGCAGCGCCGTGGCGATGCCCAGATGCTCGCGCCCAGCGGTCTGCTGCGCGAACACGGTGAGGTTCGGCATGACGAAGCCAAGGCCGACGCCCGCCATGATCATGAATGCCATGAGCAGGCCGCGCGGCGTACCGCGCGTCGCGAGCGCCACCGCGAAGCAAGCCGCCGCAATCATCGTGAAGCCGATGTAGAGCATCAGGTTCGGATTGCGGATGCGCGAGACAACGCGCCCGTTCGCGATACTGCCGATCGTGATGAACACCACGAGCGGTGTGATGACGACGCCCGCTTCCTTCGGCGTCATGCCAAAGCCGCCCTGGAACAGGAGCGGGGCATAGAACAGCAGCGAAAACATCGTGAAGCCGCCCAGCACGGCCAGCGTGAAAAGTGCGTTCAGGCTCGCGTTGCGGAACATGTCGACGGGAAGAATGGCCTGCGGGCAACGGCGCTCCCATTGCCAGAGCGCCCAGCCGGCCGCCAGCGCGAGGGCGAGCAGGCCGATGGCCGAAGCGCTGAGACCGTGCCCGGGCAGACGCTCCACGAAAAGCTGCAGGCTGCCGAGTGCGATCGCGATGAGAAGCGCACCCGGCCAGTCGAGGCGCATTCGCGCCTCGTGCGCGACATGACGCAGATGCGGCAGATACTTCCACACGAAAAACAGCGAAAGCAGGCCCACGGGCAGATTCACGTAGAACACGGAACGCCAGCCGTAGTACTGCGTGAGAAAGCCGCCGAGCGACGGCCCGACCGCGTTGGCGATACCGAACGCAGAGCTCATGAGCACCTGCCAGCGCAGGCGCACGACGGAATCGGGAAAGAGATCGGGAATGCAGGCGAACGCAGTGCCGACCAGCATGCCGCCGCCGATGCCTTGCAACCCGCGCGCGATCACAAGGAACAGCATGCTGTTGGCGGCGCCGCACAGCACCGAAGCGGCGGTGAAGACAACGATCGACGCGATCACGAACGGCTTGCGCCCGTAATAGTCGCCGAGGCGCCCAAAAATGGGGACGGTGATAACCGAGGTGAGCAGATAAGACGTGGCGACCCACGCGTAAAGCTCGAAGCCGCGCAGCTCGGCGACGATGGTCGGCAGCGCGGTGCCCACGACGGTCTGGTCGAGCGCGACGAGCATCGTCACGAACGAGACACCGAGCATCGCGAGCAGCGACTCCCGGAACGGCAGAACCTGCCCGCTCGAATGGTGGGCAGCGGTATGAACGGCCATTTTTTGATCCAGCAACGGTTGACGCGTCAAAGATTGATCATCATAGCACGGCTCGATCCACTACACTGGGGCGTCGAACGGCGGCGATGCCCCGCCGTCGTTGCTGAAAATCCGGGAGCGCAATGGAACCCATAACCGAACCCACGAGCGAACCCACCGCCGCCGAAGCGGCCCGCGCGGGTGCTGTCGCGGCCTTCACCGAGGTCGATCTCGACGCGCTGCGGCGCGCCAAACATCAGCTCGAAACGCCGCCGCTCGGCATGAAGCTCGCGGCCATCGTGGGGGCGCCGGTGGAAAAATTGCTGGCGCGGCTGCCCGGCGTCGCGAACGACAAGGTGGCCGACGCGACGCAAACCGCGCTGCGCAAGTGCCTGCAACTCGCACTGAAAACGCTCGGCAAACAAAGCGCCCTCTCCACCGCCGAACCTCGCACGAGCGCAAAGCGGAGCAACCTGCTGCACAAGTTCGCCGTCGCGACCACGGGCGCGGCGGGCGGCGCATTCGGCCTTTTCGCGCTGCCCGTCGAGTTGCCCGTCACGACCACGCTGATGTTTCGGTCGATTTGCGACATTGCGCGCAGCGAAGGCGAAGATCTGGCCAGCACCGACACGCAGCTGCAATGCCTGACCGTGTTCGGCATGGGCGGCCGCTCGCCTGCCGACGACGAAGCCGACTTCGGCTATTTCATCGTGCGCGGCGCGCTTGCGAAGGCGGTATCGGCGGCATCGTCGGAAATGGCCACGAAGGGCTTTGCCGCGCACGGCTCGACCGCGCTCCTCAAGCTCATGCAGACCGTGGCCGCGCGCTTCTCCGTGCAGGTGAGCGAGCAGGTCGCGGCAAAATCGATACCGGCCATCGGCGCGGTGCTCGGCGCCATGGTCAATACCGTGTTCATCGACCATTTCCAGCAGGTGGCGCATGGTCACTTCACCGTGCGCCGGCTCGAGCGCCGCTACGGCGAAGCCGCCGTGCACGCGGCCTATGACGCGATCGAGGTCTCGCTCGATTGAGGCGGCTGCGGCTTCTCGTCGCCTCGCGCCGGCGCACCGGTCACGCGGCGCACGAAGCTCGCGGCAACGTCGAGCGTCCGGCGCGCCTCAGGCATGAACGGCGCATAGATCGGCCAGATATGCGGCATGCCGCTGGCAATCTCGCACTCCACCGGCACGCCGGCGGCGCGCGCGCGTTCGACGACGCGGCGCGTGTCGTCGAGCAGCGTTTCGGAGCTTCCCACGAAGAGGCTTAGCGGCGGCAAGCCGCGAAAGTCAGCATAAAGCGGCGATGCGTAGGGATCGGTTGCACTGGCCGAGCCGAGGTAGAACGGCGCAATACGCGCGAATACCTCACCGCTGAACATGGGATCGCGCCCGTCGTTCTCGCGTATCGAGGCGCCCGTCGCCGCAAGATCGGTCCAGGGGGAAAAGAGCACGGCGCCAGCGGGGAGCGGATCGCCCGCGTCGCGCAAGGCAACGAGTGCGGCTAGCGCAAGCCCGCCGCCCGCCGAATCGCCGCTAATCACAATCGATGCGGGCCGCGTTCCGTCTGCCAGCAAATGGCGATACGCGGCCAATGCGTCCTCGAGCGCTGCCGGAAACGGATGCTCGGGCGCGAGGCGATAGTCGAGCGAGAAAACGTTGGCGTCAGCGCGCTTGCCGAGACCAAACGAAATCGCGCGCTGCGAGCGCGGCGAGCAGAAGTAGTACCCACCGCCATGCAGATAAAGGAGTGTGCGCTGCGCGGGCGAGCGCTCGCGGATGAGCCACTCGCCGCGCAACGGGACATCGGAGGCGTCGTACTGTTCGCGCAAGCGCCAGCCGTTCGGCACGCCTGGCGTCCAGATGCGTCTCGCCGTCAGCATGCGCACGCGTGCGACGTTGATCGACTTGCGTGTTTGCGGCAGAAAGGTGCGGCGCAAGAACCTGCAGATCAGCCTGCTTTGCCAGCTCATCGGTTCAGCCCTCCGCGGCATTCAAACTGGGCTCAACCTGCATTCGGTGGCGGTCAATGTCGACGGTCAATTGACATAGGCCCGCAATCAGACTTCGATTGCGGGAACCAGCGGCGCGCGCAATGCGGTGAGTGAGGCGAACGATTGCGCGCCGATCAATTGGCGGGCAGCACCTGGCCGCGAATCTCGCCTGACGGGTTCTGCGCGGTATGAACGTTGAAATACCACTGGCCACCCATTAGCTGGGTCACCTGCTGCTCGTTGAGCGTGGCGGAGCCCTTGATCGGGCTTGCCGTTTCGCCCTTCGGAATCGGGACCTGCACCCCGGCGTTCTGTCCAACCGGCGCGGGACCGTGGAAGTGCGCAGCCGTCGCCGGGCCGGAGAGGCCTTCGTAGGTGATCGTCCAGTTCAGCGATTTCGTGGACGTGTCGAACGTGGCGTTGAGCATGCCGTGGCCCTGGCTCACACGCGGCGGCACTTCGCTGGACGGTTCGAGATCGGCTTTCAGCGCGACGGTGTCGGCGTACGCGGCACCGGAGGCGAGGACACACAGAGCGAGAGCGAGCTGCAGCGGACGAAGCACATTCATGGAATTTCTCCTGTTTTTGTGGCGCGCTGCACCAGAAGGCGCAAAACCGCGCTCCCACATGCTAGAGCAAATCCGCCGCGCGCGTTCGCTGCGCCGATGTCGGCCCTGCGTAAGCCGCGTGCAATAAAAAAAGGCGCCGCAAGCGGCGCCTTTCAACCCAAGTACTACCTTCTTGCCATCCGGCGCTACGCGCTCCCATCTGCGATGCTTGCAACAACCCCAACCGGGAACGCGACGCCTCCGAATGCTTAGAAGCGGTGACGGATACCCGTCGTGATGATCCCCTGGTTCTTGGACGACGAGAAGTTGTCGTTGCCCTGGAAGCCCACTTGCGTGATGCCCACTGCGTTCTGGCCAGCACCCCACATGCCGACGCCTTCGAGGTACACGTCGGTGCGCTTCGAGAGCGAGTAGTCGGCTTGCAGAGCGAACTGGTGCCAGTGCGCCGAGTTGCTGCCGTTCGCGTCGAGCACCGAGCCGTTCGCGTTCGTGTACGTGTACATCGCGCCGATACCGAGAGCCGGCGTCAGGTTGTAGCGTGCGTTGGCTTCGATGTTGTTGAAGCGCAGCGAATTGCCCAGAGAGTCGTTGACGCGCGACTGCGTGAACACGACGCCGCCGACCATCGGACCGTAGGTGTAGCTTGCGCCTGCCCCCCAGTTGCGCTGACGCTCATTCCCGCTGAGCGCGCTCAGTGCGCCGAGCGTGTTCGCCATCGGCGAACCCTGGACCGCACCGCCACCGTTGGCATTCACGCCATTGATCTGCGTGTAGGCCGCGCCAAGACGCAGGCCTTGGTATGCATAGCTCATACCGGCGCTGTATGCGCGGTTGACCGCGAAGCCGCCAGCCTGGTTCGAGAACGCGTAGAGGCCGCCGAACTGGAAGCCCGAGAAGTTCGGGCTGGCGTACTTGATCGAGTTGTTGAGCGAGAACGTGCCGTTCAGGTCATCGTTGTCGATGAGGTGCGCCGTGTAGTTGCCGCCCCAGGTGCCCACAGCGGTGAGCGGGCTCACGTAGTCGATCATCGAGTCGAACTGGCGACCGAACGTGACCGTGCCGTACTGGTCTTGCGTCAGACCGACGTACGCCTGACGATTGAACAGGCCGCCGTTCTGCTGGCCGTTCGCGATGTTGAAGCCGCTTTCGAGGGTGAAGATCGTCTTCAGGCCACCACCAAGATCCTCAACGCCGCGCAGGCCCCAGCGGCTCGCCGAAAGGTTACCGCTCGTCAGGGCGAAATTCCGGTTGCCATCGACATTGGTCGTGTAGGTAATGCCGGCATCGACAATACCGTAGAGCGTGACGCTGCTTTGCGCGTACGACGCCGATGCAAAAGTCGCAGCGACTGCCGCCGCGATAGCCAGTTTCTTTTTCATATGCTTCCTTCGATGCAAGGCCTTTCGGCAAAAATGGATGCCGTCGCCGACCTCACGCCGGCATAGCGATTCCGTATTGCAGTGCATGCAGCACCGCGTTGATTTGCATGGCGAAGTTTATGGGCGTCGCATTTCGACGAACCACCCGATATCTCGGCAAAAGCCTTTTCGAATTAATTGAATCCTGCTGCGGTAAACCCTCAAACGCTTGTGACTCAATGCTCACGACTTATCTTGTTTTTCTCTCTCGCGACCATTTCATTCGGTATCCCGATAAAGCGTTGCAGTCGGACAACACTGGCAATTCGGGATAAAGCGTCGATTCGGACGAATCCCATTCCGCTCGCCCAACACGCATCGGTACTATCGTTCTCGGCGAGCACCCACGCGCGCCCTCCGACTTCATTCCTCTTCTTCGCAGCCCCCATCCGCCTCGTGTCCACGCCCCCCAAAAACATGAATCAGCTTCAGGCCATGCGCGTGTTCGTCAGCGTTGCCGAGCACGGCTCGTTCGGCCGCGCGGCGACCAGTCTGAACATGTCGAACGCGGTGGTCACCCGCTACGTAGCGTTGCTCGAAGCCCATCTGGAAACGCGGCTCATCAACCGCAACACGCGCAGCGCATCGCTCACCGAGGCGGGGGCCGCCTATGCGCAGGGCTGCCGCCAGGTCCTCGACGATCTGGCGCGCATAGAAACGCATATCGCGCATGGCGTATCGGTGCCGTCCGGCACGTTGCGCGTCGTTACCCACGCATCGTTTTCGCTGCACGACCTCACGCCGATGCTCGAGCGTTACCTCGACGCGTTCCCGAAAGTCCGCCTCTCGCTCACGTTGCTGCACCGTCCGGTCGACCTGATCGAGGAGGGATTCGACGCGGGCATTGTGGCGCCGCGCCAGGTGAGCGGCGGCACGCTGATCCGCCGTCCGCTTTTGAGCGTCGCGCCGGTTGCCGTCGCATCGCCCGCCTACCTCGCAAGCCATGCTGCGCCGCAATGCCCCGCCGATCTCGCCCGTCACACGCTCCTTGCGCCTTCCGCCGATATTCACGGCAACGAATGGCATTTCGAGGGCCCGGGCGGCGTGCGCAAACCCGTGCTGATCGAGCCGGCGTACGCTGTGAACAATTCCGTGATGCTGCGTCAGGCCGCGATCGCGGGTATGGGCATCACGATCCTGCCGGCAAACCACGTGGACGCCGATCTCGCATCCGGCCAGCTCGTGCGCGTGCTTGCCGGATGGGACATTCGCGGCGCAGACAAGGAACTCTCGCTCGTCTACCCCGGCCGCCGGCACGTTCCGGCAAAAACACGTTCGTTCGTTGACTTCACAGTCGAATGGTTTCGCCGGCACGACACCGCAGCGGCAAGCGCGATTACCAGCATTCCCTGTAATAGTTAATTGATCGAAATTGTCTCGATTTCTTTCCGCCTGCCGACTAAGCTAGGAACTGCGAGAAGTGACTCTTCATCGAAGGGTCTCCAAGCTTGAACGCGGCTTCGGCCGCGTTTTTTTTCGCCTGCTCGAAACGCCGCTTTTGCCGCTTTTTGCTCTATTCGGTCGCGCCGGTCCATGTCCTGATTCGCATCATTCACGCGAGCAGAGCGGCCTGTTGCTCGATTCCGCCAAGCATCGCCTGGCACGTGCGGATGAGCGCATAGCCTTCCTCACGCAATTGCCCGGCAGTGTGACTGTTCATGTGACGGCGAAACGTCTCAAGCTCGGCAAGCAGCGCAGGGTATTGCAGCACGCCCACCGCACCGGCGAGCCGGTGATGCCATTCGCGCAAGCGCGCGACATCGGCTTGCTCAAGAAGCGGCGGCAACGCGTCAAGGTCGTCGCGCATCGCCGAAACGAACGAGCTGAGCAACGTCTTCACGGTCGCCTCCCCGCCCCAGACCTGGATCATGTGCGCGAGATCCAGCGGCTCGAACGTCCGTGCGTGAGCGGGTTTTTCCGCGAGCGTTCCATCAGCACCGCCGCCCAAAGCGGCAGGCGACTCCGAGACCCCCGGGGCATTCGGAGCCCTTGAAGCCCGCGACGCTGCTTGCCCCGCTGTTGTCCTCTGTCCGCCTGCCTCGCGCGTGGCTTCGGCCTGCACGGTGCGCCGCATGCTCTCCACGCCGAACCAGCGCGCGAGATGCTCGCGCAACGTGGCCACACGGGTCGGCTTGATGAGGCAATCGTCCATGCCCGCTTCGCTGCACCGGCTCATGTTCTCGGGCGCCGTATTGGCCGTGATGCCGAGTATCGGCAAGCGCCGCCTGCCGTGCGCCTTCTGCTCCATTTGGCGCACGCGCCGCGCGAGGTCGTAGCCCGAAACGTTCGGCATATGACAGTCGGTTATCAGGCAGCCGTATTCACATTCCGCCAGCGCTCCGAGCGCCTTCGCACCGTCGTCGACGACATCGCATGCAAACCCGATCAGTGCCAGTTGATGGCGGATCAACTCCTGATTGACGGGATGGTCTTCCGCCACGAGGATGAGGCGGCCGGCAGCGCGTTCCTGCTCGCGATCGGGCGCTGGGAGCGTCGTCTCGACATCGGTGGCCGGACGTGGCGGGCTGGCCGCCTTGACCGGCAGCCCCGCCAGCGCCATCGCGCAAGCGGCGCTCAAGCCACGCCACGACAACGGGTTGACGCTCACGCGCACGCCGCTCTCGGCCACGCGGTATCCGCTCGGCTTAGGGTTCTCCGTCAGGCAAAGCACAGGTGCACCGAACTTGCCCAACCGGTCGACCAGCGCTTCCGAGACGAACAGGAGATCGGCATTGTCCGCGCCCGCGGCGCGGGCGAGGTCCGCCGGCGCGACGCGGCGCATTTGCATGCCGAGCGCCGCGCCGAAATGCATCAATGCGGCCTCGACGCTCACGTCCTCGCAGGTCACGAGCGCGCGCTTGCCGCGCAGCCCGGCCGCCGAGCCGCTTCGAGCCTCCACGGGCAATTCGATGCGCAGTGTGAGGCACGTCCCGCGATCCACTTCGCTCTCTAGCTCGAGCGCGCCGCCCATCAGCGCAGCGAGCTTGCGGCAGATCGTGAGGCCGAGCCCCGTGCCGCCGAAGCGTCGCGTAGTCGAGGTCTCGGCCTGCACGAACGGCTCGAAGAGCTGCGCCTGCGCTGCGGGCGCAATGCCGATTCCCGTGTCGCTCACCGAGATCGATAGCCGCTGATGAGAGCGGAGCGCGCCGACATCGCGTGCGCGAACATGCACGCTCACCTCGCCCGCCAGCGTGAACTTGATCGCATTACTGAGCAGATTGAAGAGGATCTGCCGTAGGCGCACGCTGTCGCCGCGCAAGAGCGCCGCGACCTCCGGCTCCACATCCACGCGCACCTTCAGTCCCTTCTCGTGTGCACGCGCGGCCAGCAGTCCGACGGCGTTGTCGACAAGCTCGCGCATGTCGAACGGCTGCGAGTCGATCACGAGGTGGCCGGCCTGGATCTTCGAGTAGTCGAGCAGATCGTCGAGTATCTGCAGCAGCGCCCCCGCCGACTCGTGCACCATGCCGACCATTTGCGCTTGATCCGGGTTAAGCGGCGTGCGCTCGAGCACCTCGACAAGACCGAGCACGCCGTTCATCGGCGTGCGGATCTCGTGGCTCATCATGGCGAGAAAGTCGTCCTTCGCGCGAGAGGCCGCCTCTGCAGTGTCGCGCGCCTGCTCGAGTTCGTCTGCGCGAGCGTGCTCGTCGTTCGCATCCAGCGCATAGCCGCTCCAGACGATCGCGCCGTCTTCTGCGCGGCGCGGCGCGAACTCCGCACGCACCCACACGAACCCGGCCGCGCCTTGAAAGCGGAACTCGGCGTGCACGGGAATGAACCGGCGCGCTGAGCGTTCGAGCTGCGAGGCGAGGCGCGCGCGATCGTGACGCCCCACCCGCGAGAGATCGACCGAATCCGCGCGGCGCAGCGTGTCGACGGTGTTGCCGAGGAGCCGCTGCGTGTCGCCGCCAATGTACGGAAACGAGTAGCGGCCATCGGGCGCGCGGCGCAACTGAAACACGATCGCGGGCAGCGAACCCGTCACCTCCGCGAGGAGCCGCTCCGATTCGCGTTCGCGCAGCTCGGCGCGCCGAATGTCGGTGACATCGATCATCGTGCCAAGTACGCAGAACGGCGCGCCCTGCGGGTCGCGGCACAGGCGCGTCCAGAAAATGCCATGACGTGCCTCCCCAAGCGTGTTCTCGAACATCAGCTCGACACGCTGGCTCTCCCCTTCGACGATCGTGAGCCGGTAGAGATCGTCCATGCGGCGGCTGTTCTCGGGTCCCCATGCCATCACGGCCGAACCCGAGCGCCCGAGGACGCGGGCGCGCGTGAGGCCGGTCGATTCCTCGTAGGCGCGATTGATTGCGAGATAGCGGTTTTCGAGGTCCCGTGCACCGAGGGGATACGGGATCATCTCCATCATCGTGTCTTGCAGTTCCACCTGCCGTGCGAGCACCTGCTCCGCGCGCCGCCGCCTGTGCATCTCGCGCTGGAGCAGCACGTAGGCGCGCAGCGTGACGAGAAGCAGCACGCCGAACACGATCAGGAGCGGAAGAAGCCGCAGCGCGTTCACGCTCCAGCCGCCGGCCCGGGTGGAAACGACTGCGGTCCAGCGATTGCGGATCCGCTGCTGTTCGGCGGGCGACATCGCACCGAGCGCGCGATTGATGAGGCCCGCGAGCGGGGCGAGGTCGCAGCGCACGGCAAACGCGGTCGAATCATCGACACCTACCGCGCCCAGCACTTTCAGCGTCTCGAGATACGTGCCGCTGAGCGGCCCGTCGAGCGCGGCCGTGTTGCCGACCAGCACATCGGCCTCGTGGCGATCGACCATCGCGAGCCCGGCCGCGAGGCTTGCGACGCGCTCGACCTGCGTACCTGGCAGCACCGGCATTTCCGGTACATGCGGCGCCAGCACGATCCGTCGGCCCGCAAAGTCGCCAAGCGAGCGCGCCATCGGCTCGTCGCGACGCCCCACCATGACGAGCGGATAGTGCTCGAACGCGTCCGTGTAGGCCACGCCGGAGTCGAACACGCCATCTCTCACAGCGGTCGCGGCGAGCGCGATCTCGCCACGTTGCAACGCGCCCACCGCGCTCGTCCAGGGGGAAACAGGCACGCGCTCGAAGGTAATGCCGAGGGTGCGTCCCAGATAGTCGAGATAGTCGTTGGCCATGCCCGACGGCTCGCCAGCCTTGTTCGTGAAGCTGAACGGCAGCCAGCTGCTGTCGTAGCCCACTTTCAGCGGCGGCAAGGCGCGCAGCCACGCGCGCTCGTCGGCGCTCAGGCTGAACGCGGACGGCGGCGCCTCTCCCGGCGCGCCGCCGTCGAACCAGCGTGCCCGCACGGCCGCTGCCGCGGCAGGCCGCACACCGCCCAGAAGAAGATCGAGCCGGTCGCGCAGCACCAACCTGGAGACCGGCACGCCATAGCGCAACTCGCGCATACGGTCGCGCTCCTCGAAGGCGACGCGCAGATCGCCGAATTCTTCGAGCGTAAGCTGATAGCGCGCCACAGGCGAAAAGCCTGCATACACGTCGGCCTTACCCTGCGCGACGGCTCGCAGCGCAGCCTGTGTAGTCGCGAACGTTTCGATGTGCGCCTGCGCGAAGCGCTCGCGCAATGCGGATTCGAGTGCGTAGCCGCGCTCGACGGCGAAGGTCGCGCGCGCGAGGCGCGCTGGCTGGGTCGCGATCGCGGTATTCCCGGCACGCGTGACGAATGCCGTGGTGCCGGTCAGGTACGGCACCGTGAAAGCAAGACAGCGCTCGCGCGACGGCGTGCGCGCGAGGCTCATTACGATGTCGATATCGCCCGCGCAGGCCGCCGCGAGCAACGCTGGCATGTCCGCAAAGACGCGTGGCTGAAGCTTGACGCCAGCGCCGGCGAGCAAGCGCAGGTAGTCGGCGCTGAAACCGCTGAGCGTGTCGCCGTCGAGCACTTCGAGCGGCGCCCAGCCCCCCGCGACCACACCGACGACGAGATGCGACGGCAACGGCGTGGCGAGCGGCTGCGTGCGCGCGATGCCCTCGCCGGTTGGCTCACACGGCGTAGCGGCACTCGCCGCCGCTACAGAAAACACGAGCCCCCATGCCGCGGCAAGCGCGCCAACGCTGGCGAATCCGCACGCAAGCCCGCGCCCGCGCCTCGATGCAGCCGGGCGCGCGCGAAGACAGAAGATGCGGAGAATCGACCTCATCGGGAAGCGCCATACTGGACTTCAGATGCCGTCGCGAGAAGGCGTGAGGACAATGCGCGGGCGGCGGCCCACGACGCGGTACGCCGCGCCGGCCGCGGCTCCCCCCAGCAACGGTGCCGCCCAGAAGAGCCAGAGTTGATCGAGCGCCCACTCGCCCACGAACAGCGCGGGACCGGTCGAGCGCGCCGGATTCGCGCCGCCGTTGCTGACGGGGATGGCAATGAGATAGATGGCAGCGAGGCAGGCGCCGATGGTAAGCGCCGCGTGCTTGCGGCGCGCGTGTGTGCTCGACATCAGCAGGTGGAAGAAGACGAACACGAACGAAGCCGCGAGTTCCAGCAGGAACACGGCGAAGAGGGTGTATTCGCTCGGCGAATGTTCGTCGTAGCCGTTGCTGCCGAGGTCGGACACCGTGACCGAGAAGCCCGGGCGCCCGCTCGCCACGCGTACGAGCAAGGCCGCGCCAAGAATGGCCCCGATGGTCTGCGCCGCGAGGTACGGCCCGGTGTCGCGCACCGGAAAGCGCCCGGAAACCGCGTAGCCAATCGTGACAGCGGGATTGAAGTGGGCGCTCGCCGCGCGTGCGGCGGCATAATTCGCCACCGTGAGCGCAAGCCCGAAGGCCGCGGCGATTTCCAGGACGTTGATGCCTTGGGAAGGCGGGCTCGCGTTGAGCGCCGTGGCTGCGCAACCGGCGAACACGAGCCACGCGGTTCCCGCGCCCTCGACCGCCAAACGCCTACCGAGCTTCATTGTTTCGTCTCCGTTTCCGGACTGCTTCCCGGCCCTGTTCCGACTAGGCCGTCGTTTGATCGCATTGCCGGAACGGCAATTTCTGACGAGCCATGCATTGAGCTTGGGATTATGGGGAGACGAGCCCCGCATTCAGATAGGAGAACTCTTAAAACGCTGTGCGCAATGCGCGATACACGGCGAGAGAAATTCCTACAGACGCTGGTATGAATCGGGGACGCGTCGCGCCGGGCTGAATCAGGTCAGCCCCGCGTGCGTCGCGAAGTCGCTCAGATCGCGCTCCGTGACGAGCCCGAGCTTGCGCATGGTGCTGCGTTTTTGCGCGCTGATGGTTTTGCGGCTGCGCTGAAACCGCTGGGCAATCTGACCGACCGACATACCCTGCGTGTAAAGCTGAAAGACCTCCCATTCGCGAGCGCTCGGCATGCCCGAGCAGGGGACGCACGTGGCGTCGGCCCGCGCAAGCGTTTCGCGTGCGCGGCGCGAGAGAAACGGCATGCGGGCGTGAGCGGCGGCAACAGCAAGGAGGAGATCGTGCGTGACGTCGCGCTTGTCGACAATAACGTTCAGGCCCTGATGCAGCAGCCCCGTCAGAACCTGCGGCGTCGACACCATGCTCAGGACGACGATCGCAGGCGCGCATCGCGTTTGCGCGAGGCGCCGTAGCAGCGTAAGGGAGCCATATCCGCCGTCAAGGCCCGGCATGCAGAGATCGGAAATGACGACGTCACAAGCGGTCATATCGAGCTGCAGGGCGAGCGCATGCGTGTTGCTGGCTTCGCCAACGACGAGGGCTCGCGCCGTTGCATGCAGCAGGTTCGCTACGCCCAGCCGGATGCACGCGTGGTCATCGGCCACGATCGCGCGCAGCGGCTCGCCCAGGCGAAGCGCGTCTTCTCGAGCGGCCCGGGTCGACTGCATCGGGGGCCTTGCGTGCACAGGATCGATCAGGTTGGGTCGCCCTGCGACACGCCGCATTCGACCGCGAAGCGATAGAGCTCGATATCGTTGCCGAGCGCGAGCTTCTTCATCGCCGCGCACTTTTGCGCGCTGATCGTCTTGACGCTGCGCCCGAGCAGACCAGCGATTTCCGTGACGCCGAGCCCCTTTGCATAATGCGTGATGACCTCGAATTCGCGTCGCGTGAGAAGACGAGACACTTCTTCGCGCCGCTCGGCGCGTGCTGCTTCCGTCAGCAGGTCACGCACGACTGGCCCGACATAGTGTTCGCGCGCCATCGCGGACATGATCGCAACCGGGATCAGGTCAATGCGGTCACGCTTGCTCAGTACGGCGTTCACCTCGAGATCGATCGCCTTGCGCAGCACCGAGGCCTCGCTTTCCATGGTGAGCACGACCACCGCCTTTTGCGGGAAACCGGCGCGAAAGGCGCGGATAGCCTCCGGTCCGTCCAGCTCGCCGGGCAACGCCATGTACAGGTCCATCAGAACGAGATCAAAGGCGTGCTGCTGCGCCACGTCGAACAGTTCGGGCACGCTGCGCGCACGCGCGACGATCTGCACGTTGGGATAGTTGACGAGCATGCTTTCCAGCGCATACACCACGAGCGGATGATCGTCGGCGATGATGACGCGCACCGGTGCCGCGAGGTCGGCGGTATCGGTCATGTTGCGCGCCGCGAGGGCCGCGTGCCGATTGTCGCGCTCACGCACGGTGCGGCGGGTAGCGGCAGCCACGTCGGCATCGTCCGCCAGCGGCAAGGAAAGCAGGTTCATAGGAGTCCGTGAGCCCTGACAAAGGCGAAGAGTCCCGCGTCGGTGCTCACGCCGAGCTTCGCCATGGCGTCCCGCTTCTGGCTGCTCACCGTGCGCACGTCGCGGCCGAGGGCGCGCGCAATTTCCGTGATCGAACTGCCGCTTGCGAATTTGCGGATCACCTCCGATTCGCGCGGCGTCAAACGCGGCACACACATGTCGGGCAGGCAGGCGGCCGCCGCGAGTTCGCGCTCGACGGCCGGGCTGAGATAGGCAAGCCCCTGTGCGGCTGCGCGCACGATGGCGGCGAGTTCGTCCATGGGTTCGGTCTTACGCAACATGGCGATCACGCCCGCGTGCGCCACGGCGCGCAGGATGCCGGCGTTCGCAACGCTGGTCAGCACGACCACGGGGACATGCGGCCAGTCGCGGCGCAAACGCCGCACGAGGCGCAGGCCGTCTTCGGCTTCGCCGGAAGCAGGCGGCATGTTGAGGTCGGTGACGACGACGTCGCAAGGGACGGTTTCGAGCGTCTGCAACAACTCTGGCGCGCCGCACGCTTCACCCACGACCTCGATATCGTCTCCGGCGAGGAGCGCGGAGCGAACGCCAAGCAGAACGAATGGATGATCGTCGGCGAGGACGACACGTAGCTTCACACTGAATCTCCTTCGAGGTGGATTTGTGTGGGTGCGGTGCGCCGCGTGGGCGCACCGGCAGCCAACAACATCGGCAAGGTCGTTCATCTGACCATTGAAATCCTGCCGTCGAAATCGGAGATTTCCGAAACGTTAAATGATCCTTAATCCGAGCTTCGTCATGCGTTATGCCTGATAGATGCGATTTTGTAGAATGATTTGTCGCATCGGTCGATATCCCGAGACAAATCCTACACGCGGCATCATCAAGCCGCGGCACGCTCACGAGCGCGTTGTCGACTTTCGCCAGTGCGCCCGGCGCCGCGCTCGCGCGGTGCGGCGAATGCAGGCCATGCCAGCGCGGCGCAAAGCGCAGCCGCCACCCAGACCGCGGGCCACCCAAACCACGACAACAGCAACGGGATGGCTGAAGGCGCGACGAAGAACGCGAGGAATGCGCCAGTGTTGCCCATGGCGAGCGCGGTTCCCACACGGCCGCTGCCTGCGAGCGTCGCGAGCTCGGTGAAAGCGACGCCGTGCCAGGCGGAAGCGGCTATGCCGCCCAACACGATCACTGCGGCAAGCAGCACGACGAACGCGCCGTTTGCGCGATGCGTATGCGACGCGAAGGCCGTCAGTGCGGCCAGCACGAGGAAAAGCGCGACGGTGAGTGCGGCGCTGCCGCGCAACCAGGTCCGCCGCTCGCCGTGCCGATCAGTCCAGCGCCCGCCGTACACACGCATGAACGCCGCGCCGCCCTGCACCGCCGCAAGCGTCGCGCTGACTGCCGCTGTGCCGGCATGGCCGACGTCGTGCAGAAAGATGCTCGCGAACGAGAGCACGGCCACCTGCGGAATGCACAGCACCCCAATGCCGGTCACCATGCGCCACACGGTTACGCTGCGCAGCGGCGAGACCGAACGTTGCACGGGCGCAGCCGGCGCGTGCGAGGCGAGCGGCGCATTCGCGGGGGCCTGCGTATGCGCAGGCTCGTGCAGCCAGGCGATCGTGAGTACGGCGGATAGCGCACACAGGAAAGCGAGCGCGCCATACACCGCCGCGAATCCCACGTGCTCGGCGAGCGCTGGCAGCATGAGCGCACCAAGCCCGCCGCCGGCTGGCACAGCGGTTTGCCGGATGCTCATCGCAAGGCCGCGCTCGTGGGTGGCGAACCACGCCATCACCGCGCGCCCGCTCGAGCCGTTCACGCTGCCGCCGAGCAGACCGAGTGCGAGCAGGCCCACCGCGAGCGTCGTCGCGCTGGGCGCATGCGCGCCCGCCGGCGCGCCCCAGAGCGCCATCGCAACGAGTGCGAGCGCGGTGGTGGTCAGCCCCGTGAGCAGTACGCGCCGATCGCCCCAGCGATCCGTCAGGAGTCCCCAGGGAAGTTCGCTCAGCACGATGCCAAGGCCCAGCATGCCAAGCACGACACCCAGTTCGCCCGTACCGATGTGGTAACCCGAGCGGATCAATACGCCCGTTGCGGGAATGCCGCCGAGCGCCGCCGCAAAACTGGCGTTGGCTGCCACGCCCACCGCGAGCACTTTCCAGCGGTGTGCCGCGCCCCGCGTTGTACTTCGTTCCATGATGACCTCGAGAAAACGGTTGACTGAGGGCATCGTAGAGGCGCAACATCCATCGGAAAAGCGGGAAATTCCAATCCATGAATTCGAAATTTCCGAATCATGAAATAGCGGGAAACACACCGGATCAAGCTGAACCATGAACGCACGCGGTTTCGACCTCGCGCAGTTGCGCACATTCATCGCGGTGACCGAGGCGGGCAGCGTTTCCGCGGGGGCGGAGCGGGTGTTCCTGTCGCAGTCGTCGGTGAGCGAGCAGCTCAAGAAGCTTGAGGAGCGCGTAGGCCAGCCGCTTTTCGTGCGCAGCAAGCAGGGCATGTCCGCTACGCCCGCTGGCGCGAAGCTGCTCGACCACGCGCGCCGCATCGTCGCGCTGTGCGACGCCGCCTTCGACGACATGCTTGGCCGCACGCTCGACGGCGAGGTGCGAATTGCGATCACGGACTATTACCGGCCGCACGACATCGCCGAGATCCTCCGGCGCTTCGCCAGCCAGCATCCGCGCCTGCGCCTGCATGTGACCGTGCAGCCGAGCGCCGTGATAGACAGCACCGCCGACGAGAACGCCTACGACATCGGGCTGTCGCTGCGGCTCGTGGAGGAAGGCCGCGGCACGCACAAGAGCACGTCGATACGGCGCGAGAAACTGGTGTGGGTGGGCGCGGCGCAAGCGTTGCGCGAGCGGCCCGCGCTCACGCCGCCCTGGCCGCTCGTGCTGCTGCCGGCAACCTGCCAGCTGCAGCGCCGTGTCGTGAGATTGCTCGACGAAGCGCGCATGCCGTACCTGATTTCGCATTCGGCTTCGGGCGTGGCCGGGCTGCAGCTCGCGCTCAAGGCGGGGCTGGGAATCTCGTGTCTGAACGAGTCGGCGATCGGCGAAGGACTGATGGCATGCCCGGCTTCATTCGGCTTGCCCGCACTGCCTGCGGCCGAATTTCATCTGTTGCCGGGCCGCCCCGGCGAGTCCGCGCACGTGACGAACGCACGCGCGGCGCTCGCGCAATTGCTCGGCTGAGGCGCCTCCGGCTGTTCGAGGCGCCGCGACAGGGCGCTTTAGCCGGCTGCCTGTTTTAGCCAGCTGCCTGTACCAGCTGCGCAAAACGCAGCAGATCGACGTTCCCGCCGGAGATCAGCACACCCACGCGCTTGCCGCGCACATCCACCTTGCCATGCAGCACCGCTGCCGCCGCGAGACAACCCGTGGGTTCGACCACGAGCTTCATGCGGCTAGCGAAGAACTTCATCGTATCGACGAGTTCCACGTCGCTCACCGTGACGATCTCGCTCACGCGCTCGCGAATCACCGCGAAGGTCAGGTTGCCGAGGTGCTGGGTTTGCGCGCCGTCGGCAAGCGTCTTCGGCGTGTCGATGTGAACGATTTCCCCCGTTTGCAAGCTGCGCTGACCGTCGTTGCCCGCCTCAGGCTCGACGCCGATCACCGTGCACGCAGGCGAGAGCGCATGCGCCGCGGTCGCACAGCCCGATAGCAGTCCGCCGCCGCCAAGCGGCGTGATCAGCAGATCGAGTTCGCCCGTTTCCTCGAAGAGTTCCTTTGCTGCCGTGCCCTGCCCGGCCATCACGTGCGCGTGGTCGTAGGGCGGAATCAGCGTGAGGCCGCGCTCGGCGGCAAGCCGTTTGCCGAGCGCCTCGCGGTCCTCGGTATAGCGGTCATAGAACACCACCTCGCCGCCATAGCCGCGCGTGGCCTCCACCTTCACGGCGGGCGCGTCGTGCGGCATGACGATCACGGCCTTCACGCCGAGCAGACGCGCCGACAGTGCGATCGCCTGCGCATGGTTGCCCGAAGAGAACGTGATCACGCCGCCCGCCTTCTGCTCCGGCGTGAACTGCGCGATCGCGTTATACGCGCCGCGAAACTTGAACGCGCCCATGCGCTGCAAGTTCTCGCATTTGAAGAAAAGCTGCGCGCCCGTGCGTTCGTTCGCGGTGCGCGAAGTCAGAACCGGCGTGCGATGCGCGACGCCACGCAGGCGTTCGTGGGCGGCGGCGACGTCTTCGAAGGTAATAGGCAGAGTGCTCATGGTCGGTCTTCGGCTGGCAGGTAGGTGTAGACGGTCGAGCGCGCTACGCCGAGCGTGGTGGCCACGTCGGCGAGCGCATGACGCAGGTTCAGAAGTCCGTTCGCCGCGAGTTCGCGCACGGCCTCGCGGCGCTGCGCGAGCGTCATGCCGATGGGCGTGGTGTTGCGCGTGGCGGCGAAGCGTTCGAGCGCCTCGCGCACGCTGCCCGCGGCGCGCGGCGCGAGTGTTTCGGCCACGGGCGCGGCCGTGCCGGTCTGGATCAGCTGGCCGAGGCCCGCCGTCACCGCGCCGATCAGCGACACATCCATGTTCAGGCAGAGCGCCGCGACATATTCGCCCGCGCTGTTCTTCAGGCCGATGGACGTGCTTTTGGCCGGACGCCCGTCGGGAAAGCGGTTCGGATAGTTGGCCACGACTTCGGGAAAGCCGGAGTCGGTGATGCGCGCGAGACCCATTTCGGTGGCGGCGTCGCCGACCTGACGTCCTGACAGATTGTTCGCGATCGCCACGACGGAATGCTCGGGCCGCGTGAGGTCGTGCAACACCACTTCGACGAGCGGCGCGAGCGTCTGACCGAGCGCGGCGACAATCTTCCCGCCTTCGCGCAGGAGCAGCGCGTTTTCGTCGGTGGAAGGGCCGGAACAGGGTTTGCGGGTTGGCATCATGATGTTGGACATTTTGACAGTAAATGACTGAATGTCAATTGCTTGAATGGATCGCTGGCGTGGCTGCGCGTGGCCCTCCGACGCGCGAAAAAAAACCCCGCCCGAAGGCGAGGTCAAAACAGACACGGAGATAAACCACACACGGCATTGCCACTCAGGCCGTGAAGCGCTCGCTGACGAACTGCGCAGACGGCACGCGCGAGCGCGCCGCGACCGCCTGTGCGGCGCTCACCATTGCAGGCGGACCGCAAACGTAGAGATCGGGCGCCGCGCTGGCGCCTGCGAGCGCGGCGGCGAGCGCGTCGACGGGCGTGCTGTGCGCGCCAGGCCTGCTATCGGCCGCTTCGCGCACGCAAAGCTCGACATGCAGTTGCGGCAGCGCCGCCCGAAGCGCGTCGAACTCTTCGAGCATGAAAAGCTCGCTCTCGCGATTCACGCCGAAAAAGAGGCGCGCGTCGTTCATCTCGCCGTATTCGGCCATGCGGCGCAGCATCGAGAGCACGGGAGCGAGGCCCGTGCCGCCCGCCACGAACCAGCGCGGGCGCAGACTATCGGCGATCAAACCGAAACCGCCTTGCGGGCCATGCACGGTGAGCACATCGCCAGGCTGCGCCCGATCGCGCAGATACGCCGAAAACTCGCCTTGCGGCCGCAGCCGGATCAGGAACTCGAGGCGCCCTTCCCAGTTGCTCGTGTTGGCAAGCGAGAACGGACGTTTCACGCTCCCGCCGGGCAACGCCAGCTCCGCGAACTGGCCCGCCTCGAACTCGGCGGCGCTTCCGCTGGTGTCGTCGGGGTCGAGAACGAGTTCGAGACGGCGCGTGTCGTCGGCGATCGTTTCCAGCGCGGCGATGCGCGCCGTACGCGTGGCGACTGGCTGCAGCAACACCTTCGTGTGATCGTACGGCGCGGCGACGCGCAAGTCGGCCGAAGGCCTCGTGCGGCACAGTAAAACCGCATGCGGGTTGGCCGAAGCAAGTGCGTCCGCACTATGTTCGCCGAGCGTGTACGCGCCTTCGGTCACGGTCGCATGGCACGCGCCGCAGCTGCCGCGCCGGCATTGCGACGGCAGCGTGATGTCCGCTGCCGCCGCCGCGCTCAGCACGTCCTGCCCCGGCTCGCACGCGAAGCCGAACGCCTGGCCGTCGCGCGTGGTGAGCTCGATTTGATAACTCATGACGTTTTCACCCGCGCTCAAGCGGCCTTGCGCGCGAGCGCCGCGTTCAGGTCCGCTTGCGCGTCGCCGATCGGTGAGATGCCGAACTGCTTGACGAGAATGTCGAGAACGTTCGGCGTGAGGAAGGCGGGCAGCGTCGGTCCGAGATGGATGTTGCGCAGGCCGAGCGCGAGCAGCGTGAGCAGCACCGCGGCCGCCTTCTGCTCGAACCACGACACCACGAGCGTGAGCGGCAGATCGTTCACGCCGCAGTCGAAGGCCTTCGAGAGCGCGATGGCGATCTGGATCGCCGAGTAGCTGTCGTTGCACTGGCCCAGATCGAGCAGGCGCGGAATGCCGCCAATGTCGCCGAACTCGTGACGGTTGAAGCGGTACTTGTTGCAGCCGAGCGTCATGACGACGGTGTCGCTCGGCGCACCCTGCGCGAACTCCGTGTAGTAGTTGCGGCCAGGCGCGGCGCCGTCGCAGCCGCCGATCAGGAAGAAGTGGCGGATCTGGCCGGCCTTCACGGCGTCGATCACCTTGTCGGCCACGCCGAGCACCGTGTTGCGCGCAAAGCCGATGGTGATGGTTTCCTGCGGCGCCGTTTCGCGGAAGCCCGGCAGCGCGAGCGCGGCCTGCACGACCGGCGCGAACGCGTGGTGCTCGAGATGGCGCACTCCAGCCCAGCCCACCGGGCCCGTCGTGAAGATGCGCTGACGGTACTGCGGCAGCGGCTCGATCAGACAGTTGGACGTCATCAGGATCGGGCCGGGGAAGTTCGCGAAGTCGGCTTGCTGATCCTGCCAGGCGCCGCCGTAATTGCCTGCGAGATGCGCATACGCCTTGAGCTTCGGGTAAGCGTGCGCGGGCAGCATTTCGCCGTGCGTGTAGATCTGCACACCGGTGCCCTGAGTCGCTTCGAGCAGCGCCTCCAGATCGCCGAGATCGTGGCCCGAAACCAGGATGGCTTTGCCCGCGGCCGGCGTCACGCGCACGGCGGTGGGTTCGGGCATGCCGAAGCGGCCCGTGTTCGCCGCGTCGAGCAGTTCCATCACCTTGAGGTTCAGGTTGCCGAGCGCGAGCGCGTGTTCGAGCAGGTCGCCGGCCTGCGTCGGTTCACTCGCGAGAAACACGAGCGCGGCTTCGACGCCCGCGTAGACTTCCTCACTCTCGTAACCGAGCACGCGCGCATGGTGAGCGTAGGCACACACGCCCTTGAGGCCGTACAGCACGAGCGCGCGCAAGCCCACGACATCCTCGCCCACCTTCGGGAGCCCAGCCTTGATGCCGACTAGCGCGGCCTGTGCCTGCAGTTCGGCGAGATCGTTGCCCGGTTGCCAGAGCGCTGCGCCGCCCGGCTGCGCAACGGCAACGCCTTGTGCGAGCGCGAGCGCCTCGCAGGTCGACTTCACACGATCGCGGTGTTGCGCGGCTTCGCGCAGCATCGCCACGAAACGGCTGGCGTTGAAGTTGACGTTGGTGAGCGTCGTGAACAGCGCATAGAGCATAAAGCGGTCGGCTTCGCGATCGGGGCTGCCGAGGCCGCGCGCGAGCGCGCCATACTGGGCGATGCCCTTGGCTGCGTAGATCAGCAGGTCCTGAAGATCCGCAGTCGTAGCGTCCTTGCCGCAGTTGCCCTTGGCCGAGGCGCACCCCGGGGTGGCCTGGGTGCGGTCGGTCTGTTCACATTGATAGCAAAACACGGCTTTCTCCTTTTCCTTGTGGGGTGACGGTGCGAGCAGTCTTGTAAGATGCAAAATAAATGCATCTTTTAAATGGTGACGCGCCGGCGGGAGTTCTGCCGTGACAAAAATCAGAAAACGTGTCGCTTCAGGCGAGGAAGTGGCTACGTGTGCGAAAACGTCGCAGGTCGGCGCCCGGTTCGTACACGCAAATGAAAAGCCCCGGCTCGACCTTGCAGTCGAACCGGGGCTTCAGGCCCAGCAGATACGCCTGGACGCTTTAGAACGGAATATCGTCGTCCATCTCGTCGAAGCCGCCGCCAGCCGGCGCGCTCGAACGGCCACCGCCTGCGCCGCCGCCCGCACCACCACCGCTCGAACGCGGCGCGCCGCCGCCGCCCGACGCACGGCCACCGCCGCGCGGAGCCGACTGCTGGCTGTAGCCGCCGTCGTCGCCCATGTCGCTGCCCGCCGAGGCGCCGCCGCTGCGGCCGCCCAGCATCTGCATCTGGTCGGCGACGATTTCCGTCGAGTAACGGTCGGTGCCGTCCTGCGCTTGCCACTTGCGCGTGCGGATACGGCCTTCGATATACACCGACGAGCCCTTCTTCAGGTACTCCGAGACGATCTCGGCCAGACGCCCGAAGAACGACACGCGGTGCCATTCGGTCATTTCCTTGAACTCGCCGGACGCCTTGTCCTTGTAGCGGTCGGTGGTCGCGAGGCGAATGTTCGCCACGGCGTCGCCGCTAGGCAGATAGCGCACTTCCGGTTCGGCGCCGAGGTTGCCGACGAGGATCACCTTGTTCACGGATGCCATGAATTTCTCCTGTTTGATTCCGTTGCGAGGAGCGGCCGCGCGGTACGCGCCGGATAGCGCCCGATATGTGTCGAGCGCCTTCCCCGGTCGCGGACCGCCTCCGCGAATTGCGTTGCTGTGAACCGTTGGTTCTAACTCAGGCCCGCCTGGCTTTAAGCGCGTTTGGCTTCAGCCCGCCTGGGCGGCGCCTTCATATTGGCCGCGATTATAAGCCAGCACAAGACGAGCCCCGAGCACGCGTAGAACACGGCGCTCGCGCCGTCGTGCTTGAGGAGCCATCCGCCCGCCACGCCGCCGAGCGCGAGCCCGATCGACTGCGTGGTGTTGTACACGCCCGTGGCCGCGCCCTTGCGATTGCCCGGCGCCAGCTTCGAGACGAGCGAAGGCTGCGAAGCCTCCAGAATGTTGAAACCGAGGAAGTACACGAACAGCACGGCCGACACGATGACAAGTGTATGCGCAAGCGAGCCGAGCAGAAGCTGGCCGATCAGGATAAGACCGATCGCAGAAACGAGCACGGCCTTCATCTTGCCCCGCTTCTCCGCGACGATGATGGCCGGCACCATCAAGACGAACGCGAGGCCCATGACCGGCAGATAGATCTTCCAGTGCGACGCGACCGGCAGGCCCGCGTCGACGAGCAGGCGCGGCACGACGAGAAAAAGCGCCGTTTGCGTGGCGTGCAGCACCAGCACGCCGAAGTTCAGGCGCAGCAGTTCCACGTTGTGCAGCACCTCTGCAAACGGGGCGCGCACGTGCACGGGCTTGCTGGGCGCGTCGGGCACGACCCAGATCACCACGCCCACCGCGAGAATCGAGAACACGCCGACCAGCGCGAACAGGCCGCTCATGCCGACCCAGTGGAACACGATCGGCGCGCCCACGATCGCCACGGCGAACGACATGCCGATCGAGCCACCCACCATCGCCATGGCCTTGGTGCGGTGCTCTTCGGCGGTCAGGTCGGCGATGAACGCCAGCACGGCCGAAGAAACGGCGCCCATGCCCTGAATCACGCGGCCGACGATGATCCACACCATGTCGTGCGCGCCCGCCGCGACGAAGCTGCCGATCGCGAAAATGACGAGGCCGGCGGCGATGACGGGCTTTCTGCCCACCATGTCCGACACCCAGCCGTAGAAAATATAGAGAAGCGATTGCGTGACGCCGTACGCGCCGAGCGCGATGCCGACCAGCAGAAGGTTGTCGCCGCCGGGAACGGTTTTCGCGTAGACGGAAAACACCGGCATGATCATGAAAAGACCGAGCATGCGCAGCGCGAAAATCGCCGCGAGCGATACGGTCGCGCGCAACTCGGGCGCGCTCATGCGTGAGGATGTAGCGGGTGAATTGGAGGACATCGGAGCGTTATGTGTTTGGACCGCAAGTGCCCGCACGTTTGTTGACCGGGACGCTCCCTGACGCGCCTCTTTCGAGGCCCTTGCACTTGCCGCTCCGGGCCCTTTCGAAGACCGTCAGCAAGCCGTAACGGCGGTCTGGAAAAGTCGTTATAGTAGCAGGTTTGGTTTCCCTTTCTCCCGCAGGTTCATGGAACAGATCCGTATCCGTGGGGCCCGAACCCACAACCTGAAGAACGTCAATCTGGACCTGCCGCGCCACAAGCTCGTGGTGATCACCGGGCTGTCGGGCTCGGGCAAGTCCTCACTGGCCTTCGACACGCTCTACGCGGAAGGCCAGCGCCGCTACGTGGAAAGCCTCTCGGCCTACGCGCGCCAGTTCCTGCAGCTCATGGAAAAGCCCGACGTCGACCTGATCGAGGGTCTGTCACCGGCGATTTCCATCGAGCAGAAGGCGACGTCGCACAATCCGCGCTCCACGGTCGGCACCGTCACCGAGATCCACGACTATCTGCGGCTGCTGTACGCGCGCATCGGCACGCCCTACTGCCCGGACCACGAGATTCCGCTGGAGTCGCAAAGCGTCTCGCAGATGGTGGACGCCGCGCTCGCCCTGCCCGAAGAAACGAAGCTGATGATCCTCGCGCCCGTGATCGTGGACCGCAAGGGTGAGCACGCCGAGCTCTTCGACGACATGCAGGCGCAGGGTTTCGTGCGCTTTCGGGTGCGCTCGGGCGGCGGCACGGCCAACGAAGGGGAAGCGAAGATCTACGAGGTGGAGTCGCTGCCCAAGCTCAAGAAGAGCGAGCGCCACACCATCGACGTGGTTGTGGACCGCCTGAAGGTGCGCCCCGACATGAAGCAGCGCCTCGCGGAGTCGTTCGAAACCGCGCTGCGCCTGGCCGACGGCCGCGCCATCGCGCTCGAAATGGACACGAACAAGGAACACCTGTTCAGCTCCAAATTCGCCTGCCCGATCTGCTCGTATTCGCTGCCGGAGCTGGAGCCGCGCCTTTTCTCGTTCAACAACCCGATGGGCGCGTGCCCCGAGTGCGACGGCCTGGGCCAGATCACGTTCTTCGATCCGAAGCGCGTGGTGGCGCACCCGTCCCTGTCGCTCGCGGCGGGCGCGGTGAAGGGCTGGGACCGGCGCAACCAGTTCTACTTCCAGATGCTGCAGAGTCTCGCCGCGTTCTACGACTTCGACATCGACACCGCGTTCGAAGAACTGCCGGAGAAAGTGCGCAAGATCCTGCTCTACGGCTCGGGCAAGCAGGAGATTCCGTTCTCGTACATCAACGAGCGCGGCCGCACTTCAGTGCGCGAGCACGTATTCGAAGGGATCATCCCGAACCTCGAGCGCCGCTACCGCGAGACCGACTCGGCCGCCGTGCGCGAGGAGCTGTCGAAGTACCAGAACAACCAGGCCTGCCCGCACTGCGAAGGCACGCGCCTGCGCCGTGAAGCGCGCTTCGTGCGCATCGGCTCGGGTGATGAGGCACGCGCCATTTACGAAGTGAGCGGCTGGCCGCTGCGCGACACGCTCGGCTACTTCCAGACGCTGCGCCTCGAAGGCGCCAAGCGCGAGATTGCCGACAAGGTGGTCAAGGAAATCGTCGCACGCCTCATGTTCCTGAACAACGTCGGGCTCGACTATCTCTCGCTCGAACGCAGCGCCGAAACGCTCTCTGGCGGCGAGGCGCAGCGCATCCGCCTCGCCTCGCAAATCGGCTCGGGCCTGACCGGCGTGATGTACGTGCTCGATGAGCCGTCCATCGGCCTGCATCAGCGCGACAACGACCGCCTGATCTCCACGCTCAAGCATCTGCGCGACCTCGGCAATTCGGTGATCGTGGTCGAGCACGACGAGGACATGATCCGCATGGCCGACTACGTGGTCGACATGGGCCCGGGTGCGGGCGAGCACGGCGGCATGGTGATCGCGCAGGGCACGCCGCAGGAGGTCGAGCACGATCCGGCCTCGATGACGGGCCAGTACCTCTCGGGCGCGCGCCGCATCGACTATCCGGACGAGCGCATCGAGCCCGGCGAGCGCCAGTTGCGCATCGTCGAGGCCTACGGCAACAACCTCAAGCACGTCACGCTCGAACTGCCAGTCGGCCTGCTCACCTGCGTGACGGGCGTTTCGGGCTCGGGCAAGTCCACGCTCATCAACGACACGCTTTATCACGCCGTCTCGCAGCATCTGTATGGATCGTCGGCGGAGCCGGCGCCGTTCGAGGCGATCGAGGGTATGGAGCACTTCGACAAGGTCATCAACGTCGACCAGTCGCCGATCGGCCGCACGCCGCGCTCGAACCCGGCCACCTACACGGGCCTCTTCACGCCCATCCGCGAGTTGTTCGCGGGCGTGCCGGCCGCCAAGGAACGCGGCTACGAGTCGGGCCGCTTCTCGTTCAACGTGAAGGGCGGGCGCTGCGAAAGCTGCCAGGGCGACGGCGTGCTGAAGGTGGAAATGCACTTCCTGCCCGACGTCTACGTGCCCTGCGACGTCTGCCACGGCAAGCGCTACAACCGCGAAACGCTGGAGATTCAATACAAGGGCCGGAACATCAGCGAAGTGCTCGACATGACGGTCGAAGCCGCCTACGAGTTCTTCAAGGCGGTCCCGGTGGTGGCGCGCAAGCTCAAGACGCTGCTGGACGTGGGCCTGGGCTATATCCGCCTTGGCCAGTCGGCCACCACGCTCTCGGGCGGCGAGGCGCAGCGCGTGAAGCTCTCGCTCGAACTTTCCAAGCGGGACACGGGCCGCACGCTGTATATACTCGACGAGCCGACCACCGGCCTGCACTTCCACGACATCGCGCTTTTGCTCGAAGTGATTCATCGGCTTCGCGATCAGGGCAACACGGTGGTCATCATCGAGCATAATCTCGATGTAATCAAAACCGCCGACTGGGTCGTGGACATGGGACCGGAAGGCGGCGCGGGCGGTGGGCAGATCGTGGCCCAGGGGACGCCCGAACAGGTGGCGAAATCGAAGGCAAGCTTCACGGGCCGCTATCTCGCGCCGCTGCTCAAGCGCCAGATTGCCGCGCTGGACACGGCGTCGGGGCAATGACCCGCTAAGCGGACCGGAAATTTAGCAGTAGAAATAGCTGCAGCAACAACGGGTCGGGGGCGCGTGCGCCCCCGAAGTTTGGAGACGGAATACACCCAACATGGTCAAGCGCAACGAAGCGACAGAAGATAAACAGGTGCGCGACCTGCGGCCAAGGCCGGTCAGGCTCACGAGCGACATGAGCCTGCCGAAACTTTCGGCAGTGGAGATCGGCAGCTATGTGGCCGCGCTCGCCGGCATGCTGGCGGTGCTGCATCTGAACCTGCTCGGCGCGCTGCTAGCGGGCATGCTCGTCTTCCAGCTCGTGCATACCATTTCGCCGCTCATCGAGCGGCGCATGTCGAGCAGCCGCGCACGCTGGCTCTCGGTGGTGCTGGTCTCCATCGTGATCGTCGGCATCCTCACGGGACTCACCGTGGGCGTGATCGAGCAGTTCGAAAGCGACGTGCCGAGCGTGCAGAAGGTCATGGCGCAGATGATGACGTTCGTCGACCAGGCACGAGGGCGCATTCCCGAGTCCATCGCCGCTTATCTGCCCGTGGACGTCGCCCAGATGAAGCTCAAGGCCCTCGCGCTCATGCACGAGCACGCCACCCAGCTCGGCCAGGGCGGCAAGAATGCCGCGCGCATCTTCGGGCATATCGTGATCGGCATGATCATCGGCGCGATCATCGCCATTGGCGCGCAAAAGAACGCCACGCGGCTGCCGCTTTCCACGGCGTTCGTTACACGCGTGGCGCGTTTCGCCGACGCCTTCCGCCGCATCGTGTTCGCGCAGGTGAAGATTTCGGCCATCAACACGGTGTTCACCGGCCTTTTCCTCCTGCTCGCCCTGCCGGTGTTTCACGCGCCGCTGCCGCTCGCGAAGATGCTGGTCGTGGTGACCTTCGTGGTCGGCCTCCTGCCCGTAATCGGCAACCTGATCTCGAACACGCTGATCGTCGCCATCGCGCTCACCGTGAGCCTGCCCGCGGCGGTCACGGCGCTCGTGTTCCTCATCCTGATCCACAAGCTCGAGTACTTCCTGAATGCGCGCATCGTGGGCGGCCAGATCGAGGCGCGCACGTGGGAACTGCTCGTCGCGATGCTCGTGATGGAAGCCGCGTTCGGCATTCAGGGCGTGATTGCCGCGCCTATTTTTTACGCGTACATCAAGCGCGAACTCATCTATCTGCGGCTCGTCTGAGCCGCCTTGTCCCAAGCCCGCGCGCGGCCTTCAGCGCCCGCGCGGCTCGGCGGGCACGTCGGTCATGCCGTCGTGCTCGATTGCGTAGATCGCCACCTGCACGCGGCTCGCGAGACCCAGCTTGCGCAAAATGTTGCGCACGTGAATCTTCACCGTGCTCTCCGCCAGGTCGAGCGTGCGCGCAATCTCCTTGTTGCTCGCCCCGCGCGCCAGCTCGCGCACGATGTCGCGCTCGCGCGCCGTGAGTGTCTCCGCACTTGCGCGCGCGGCGCCGGATGAACCCTGTGCGCCAGTCGCGCCTGCCGATTGTGCGGGCTTGCGCATCTGCTCCACGAGCTTCGCCGTCATGTGCTCGGTAATGACCGGCTGGCCGCTCGCGGCCTTGCGGATCGCCGCCACCAGCGCGTCGGCATCGATGCTTTTGAGCAGGAAGCCGCGCGCGCCCGCGCGCATCGCCGCGGTAAGTTCGTCGGCTTCCTCGGAAACGGTGAGCATGACGACCGCCGTGTCCGGCAGGTCTTCCACGAGCAGTTGCAGCGTTTCGAGCCCCGAGAGGCCCGGCATGTTCAGGTCGAGCAGGACGACGTCGGGCAAGTGCTGCTTCGCGCGCTTGACGCCTTCCACGCCGTCCGACGCCTCGCCCACCACTTCCAGGTCCGGCTGGCGCTGCAGGAGCGCGCTCACGCCCGAGCGAAAGAGCGTGTGATCGTCGATGAGCAGGATACGTATGGTCATGAGGTTCGTTGTCGTGTCGCGATGTCTTCGGCCACCTTCACGCGGCCATGCGGCTCGCGGCGGGCAGGACCAGTTCGACGCGCGTGCCGCGCCCCGGCGCGCTGTCCAGCGCGAGCACGGCGGCAAGACGCCTCGCGCGCTCACGCATGATGTGAAAGCCCACGTGCGATTCGCCGCGCGAGGCGATTTCGGCGGGATCATAGCCCACACCGTCGTCCTCGATCGTGAGGCGGAAGTCGCGAGCGTTCACGACGCTCACCTGCACATGTAGCGCCTCTGAGTGCTTGCGCGCATTCGAGAGCGCCTCCTGTAGCACGAACAGCACCTGCAATTGCTGGTCGGGCGGCAGCGGCGGGCCGTCTTCGTCGCGATAGTCGAGCGTCAGTTCGGCGTCCGACTGGCGGCGAAAGCGCGCCACGGTGTCCTCCACCGCGAGGCGCAGCTTGCCTGGCGCGAGTTTCGTGCGGAAATTGAGCAGCAACTCGCGCACGTCGTCGTAGCTTTCTTCCACGCCGCCCGCAAGCAGCGGCACGATCTCGCGAATCTCGCCGAGGTCGCCCCGCTGCGCCGCGCCGTCGAGCAGATGCACCTGCATCTTCAGGAAGCTCAAGCCTTGCGCGATGCTGTCGTGCAGCCCCTGGGCGACGAGATTGCGTTCCTCGGATACGGCGAGCTGACGCCCGAGCGCCACGAGCCGCCGGTTCATGAGCGCGACGCCGAGGTGACGGCCGAGCGTCTGAAGCAACTGGACGCCCGATGGCGGAATCTCCCGCTCGCGCCGGAAGTGCAGCGAGAACGTGCCGAGCGTCTCGTTCTGCGCGACGATGGCCGACACCGCGACGCTCACGAAGCCCGCCTTCAGGCAACGCTGCGTGAAAGTGCCGCTCTCGCCGCTTTCATTGCTGGCCGCCCGCGCGCCAGGCTGCCCCATCAGGCCGAATACGACCGGTGCCTCGGCCGTTGCGCTGCCGCACGTGCAGTCCGCCGCCGGCATGCACTGCTCCGCGCGTGTAATCGATTCGGGCATGCCTTCTGAAACAAGCAGATGCAGATTGCCGTCGTCAGGCGAAACGACGCGCACCGTGCCGCCGTCGGCGTCGAATTCGCGCATCACGCGCGTGAGGAAATCGTGGCATACGCTTTCCGCCGCGCCCGGCGTGTTGAGGAACGCCGCCATCTCGTAGAGCGTGGCCAGTTCGCGGTTTTGCGCCGCCAGTTGCGCGGTCTTGGCGTCCACGCGCGCGGCAAGGTCCCGGTACAGCGCTTGCAGCTCCGCAACCATGCGGTTGAAGCCTTGCGCGAGATGCCCGAACTCGTCGTACGTTTCGACCGGCAACCGTGTGTCGAACTCGCGCGCCTCGATGCGCGCGAGCCCGTCCTGCAAGCGCTGCACGGGCGCCACGAACCACTGGTAGAGCAGATAAACGATCGCCAGCGTGCCCACGCAAGAAAGCGCCGCGAGCACGACTTGCGAAATGCGCAGCCACGCGGTTTTGCGCGCGTTCTCGCGCTCGATCAGGCTGACGAGCCGGTTCGCCTCGTCGACGAAGCCGGGCAGCAGACCGATGTACGTCGAGGGCTCGCCTCCGCTGGCCGCGAGCTCGCGCAGCGCAGCGGGCTTGAGCGCCTCGTCCCACGCTGTCGCGACGCGTTCGAACTGCGCGTGGATGCCCGCATCCGCGGGAAGAAAGAGCGGCCGCGCCGGATCGCCGTCGCGCAGTTCGCGCAGCGTCTCGTCGAGCTGACGCAACTGGGCGTCGACTTGCGCAGGCTTGCCCGTGCGGGCTTCCCACAGCGCGATCGCCACCGCGTTCGCGCGCATGCGCAGGCTGCCCGCGTCGTTGATCGCGGCGCCGCCGCCTTCGAGCTGCCAGGACAGCCAGAGCGTGCCGCTGATCATCGCGAGCACGAGCGCGAGCGCAACCGTGGAAAGCACGACGATGCGCGTCGAGAGCCGATTCGGGAACGGCGCGGCCTGCGGGCCGGAAAAGCTGGCAGACGAGACGGAAGCGGTGGCGGAATCGGAAGACGGTGTCATGGCCGGTACCGGGGATCGGCTGCGCCGAAACGGCGGTGCCTATACCCTGCATTATCTGACGGAGCGAGGCCGATCTTGCGCTAAGTCGCGGTCCAGGCGGGCAACTGCGACACTATGCATCAGATCGTCGGCCTTCCCGGGCGAGTCCCGGCCTGGCGAGATGCGCCGTCCCCGGGCCTGCCCGTATCGGGAAAAAAGCGGGGAATGCGAGTGTGGCTCGCTCCCCGCGAAGAACGACCGATCCCCACGGCCGTCCAGAGGCAATCGTCGGCCGCTAGCGTCGGCGCTAGCGGCTGCGCACGAGTTGCCACGCGCGCGAGAGATAGGTGATGGAGGCGAAGCCGCTCCACACGTGCACGAGCCGCGTGAACGGAAAGATCACGAACAGCGTCATGCCCATGAACAGGTGCAAGCGGAAGATGAGCGGCGAGCTGGCTATGTAGCTCGCGGCGTCGCCGCGGAACGTGACGATGTGCTGCGCCCAGGTCATGAGCCGCACCATCATCGCGCCGTCCATATGACTCGCCGATTCGCCGATGGTGGAGAGCCCGAGCAGCAGCGTGACGAGCAGCCACAACAGCAGGACCTTGTCGCCCACGCGAGTGACAGCCGAAACGCGCGCGTTCGAAAGCCGCCTGTGCAGCAGGATCGCGAGGCCCACCAGACACATCGAGCCCATCACGCCGCCCGCGACCATCGCCACGAGCTGCTTGACTGCATGCGGCACGCCGAGCCAGTCCCACACCGCAACGGGCGTGAGCAGACCGAACAGATGCCCGAAGAAGAGCCCGAGCACGCCGACGTGAAAGAGAATGTTGCCCAGGCGCAGATGCCCGCGATAGAGCATTTGCGAGCTGTCCGCCTTCCACGTGTACTGCTCGCGCTCGAAGCGCGCGAGGCTGCCGAACAGGAAGACGGCGGCGGCAATATATGGATAGATGCCGAACAAAAACTGATTGAACGTGTTCATGGCGATTCCTTTGCGCAGTCAGTCGAAGTGCTCGCGGTGGCCGCTGCATACTCCGCTCGCGGGTGGAAGTGAACGACCTGCGGCGAATGGCTCGCGCCGAACGCGTGCATGAGCGGCTCGACGCCGTCCGCGCCGGTGCCGAAGCGTTCGAGCGCCTCGTCCATGTCGCGCACGGGCGCGCCCACGAGCGGCAGCGGCTCGACATCGCTCAGCTCGCACAGCAGCGCGAAAACGCCCGCATAGGGGCTTGCGCTCGTTTCGAGCTGATTGCCGAGCGCCGCGAGCACGTGGATCGCCTCGCCTAGCAGCGCGCTCGCCTCGTCCTCGTCGATCAAGCCGAGCACTTCGAGAAAGAGCGGCACGTAGTCGGGCAGTTCGTTCGTCGCGACGTCCAGGCCATGGCTGCGGTATTCGTCGAGCAGATCGACCATCGCTTGGCCGCGCGCGCGGCTCTCGCCGTGCACGTGCTCGAACAGATGCAGCGAGTGGCGAGGATTGCGATCGAACGTGGCCACATACGTTTCCTGCGACTCGACGAGCGAGCGCTCACGCAGCGCCGCAATGAGCGGCGCGAGTTCGTGCATCGCGCCGCTGCCGTTCGGCACGGCTGCGAGTGCGGCCTCGATCTCGTCGAGCGCGTCGAGCAAGGGCTGTTCGGGATAATCGAGCAGCGCGGAGAGAACCGGATAAATCGACATGACGATGTCCTCCTGCTCAAGCTTGCGAAGGCGTCTTGCGACGCGACTTCGGCATATCGACGTACACCACGCTGCCTTCGACCTTCGAGCCGAACAGCGAACCCTCCGAAACGCCGCCCGAGCACCCATTGCCAAACGAGAAGCCGCAACTGCCCTTCTCGTTGAACGAGTCCTCGACCATTTCCTTGTGCGACGACGGCACGACGAAGCGGTCCTCGTAGTTCGCAATCGCCATGGTGCGGTACATGTCCTCGACCTGCGCGGGCGTGAGGCCCGTGCGCTCGAGGACCGCGTTGTCGTTCACGCCGTCCACGGTCTGTGTGCGCTTGTACGCACGCATCGCCAGCATGCGCTCGAGCGCTGAAATCACGGGCTTCTCGTCGCCGGCGGTGAGCAGGTTGGCGAGATAGCGCACGGGAATGCGCAGGCTCGCCACATCGGGAATCACGCCGTCCATGCCGATATGGCCCGCGTCCGCAGCAGACTGGATCGGCGAGAGCGGCGGCACGTACCAGACCATCGGCAGCGTGCGGTACTCCGGATGCAGCGGAAACGCGATCTTCCACTCGAGCGCCATGCGGTACACGGGCGAGCGCACAGCCGCGTCGAGCCAGCTTTGCGGCACGCCCTGGCGGCGCGCCTCGGCCTGGATGGCGGGATCGTGCGGATCGAGGAACACATCGAGCTGCGACTGGTACAGATCCTGTGGCGATTCGACCGATGCCGCATCGCTGATCCGGTCCGCGTCGTAGAGCATCACGCCCAGATAGCGGATGCGGCCCACGCACGTTTCCGAGCACACGGTGGGTTGCCCCGCCTCGATGCGCGGATAGCAAAAGATGCACTTCTCGGCCTTGCCGCTCTTCCAGTTGAAGTACATCTTCTTGTACGGGCAACCCGAAATGCACATGCGCCAGCCGCGGCACTTGTCCTGATCGACGAGCACGATGCCATCGTCTTCGCGCTTGTACACCGATCCCGAGGGGCACGACGCCACGCACGCAGGGTTCAGGCAGTGCTCGCACAAGCGCGGCAGATACATCATGAAGGTATTCTCGAAGCTCGAGTACATCTCCTTCTGCACGTTCTCGAACAGCTTGTCGCGGCTGCGCGACGAGAATTCGCCACCCAGGTCGTCTTCCCAGTTAGGACCCCAATGGATCTTGTCCATCTTCTTGCCGGTGATGACCGACACGGGGCGTGCGGTGGGCGGCGTTTGCGAGAGACGCGCCTTCTGCAGATGTTCGTAGTCGTACGTGAACGGCTCGTAATAGTCGTCGATGCCGGGCAGGTTCGGGTTCGCGAACAGGTTCGCCAGCACCTTGAGCTTCGGGCCCTGGCGCGGCTCGATCTTGCCGCTCGCGTGGCGCACCCAGCCGCCGTTCCACTTCTCCTGGTTCTCCCATTCCTTCGGATAGCCGATGCCGGGCTTCGTTTCGACGTTGTTGAACCACGCGTACTCGACGCCGTCGCGTGAGGTCCACACGTTCTTGCACGTCACAGAGCACGTATGGCAGCCGATGCACTTGTCGAGGTTCAGGACCATCGCCACCTGGGCGCGGATTTTCATGATGCTGCTCCTTCCTTCATCGGGCCTTCCAGCCACTCGACCTTCTTCATCTTGCGCACGATCACGTACTCGTCGCGATTGCTGCCAACGGTGCCGTAGTAGTTGAAGCCGTACGCAAGCTGCGCGTAGCCGCCGATCATGTGCGTGGGCTTGAGCACCGTACGCGTGACCGAGTTGTGAATGCCGCCGCGCATGCCGCTCGTTTCCGCGCCCGGGACGTTGATGATCTTTTCCTGCGCGTGATACATGAGGCACATGCCGCGCGGCACGCGCTGGCTCACCACGACGCGCGCAGTGAGCGTGCCGTTCACGTTGAACACTTCGACCCAGTCGTTGTCGACGAGACCCGCCTCCTTCGCCTCGGCCTCCGAGACCCACACGTGCGGCCCGCCGCGCGAAAGCGTGAGCATGCGCAGGTTGTCCGAGTACGTCGAGTGGATACCCCACTTCTGGTGCGGCGTGATCCAGTTCAGCACGAGTTCGTGCTCGCCGTTGGGTTTCGTGCCGAGCATCGGCGAGGTCGTCTTCGTGTCGATGGCGGGCTTGTAGTTGCACAGGCCCTCGCCGAAGTCGAGCATCCAGCGGTGATCCTGATAGAACTGCTGACGGCCCGTGAGCGTGCGCCACGGAATCAGCTCGTGCACGTTCGTATAGCCGGCGTTGTAGCTCACCTCTTCCGACTCGAGCCCCGACCACGTCGGCGCGGAAATGATCTTGCGCGGCTGCGCCTGCACGTCGCGAAAACGAATCTTGTCGTGCTCGCGGCCTTCGGCCAGATGCGTGTGATCGCGGCCCGTGATCTTCGAGAGCGCGTCCCACGCCTTCACCGCCACATGGCCGTTGGTTTCGGGCGCGAAGGTGAGGATCATCTCGGCAGCGTCGATGGCCGTTTCCAGACGCGGGCGTCCCTCGGCCGCGCCACTGTTGTGCTGAATGCCCGTGAGCTGCGCGAACTCGCCTACCTCGTGCACCGTATTCCAGTTGATGCCCTTGCCGCCGTTACCGAGCTTTTCGAGCAGCGGCCCGACCGAGGTGAACTTGTTGTAGATCTCGCGATAGTCGCGCTCCACGAGCGTCATCGAAGGCGCGGTCTTGCCCGGGATCAGATCGCATTCGCCAAGACGCCAGTCCTTCGGCTCGAACGCCTGGCCAAGCTCGCCCGGCGTGTCGTGCATGAGCGGCGTGCACACGAGGTCCGTGCGCTTGCCCAGATGTTCGCCGCCGATCTCCGAAAACTTCTTCGCGATGGCCTTGTAGATTTCCCAGTCGGTCTTGCTCTCCCACAGCGGCTGCACCGCCTCCGAAAGCGGATGGATGAACGGGTGCATGTCCGACGTGTTGAGATCGTCCTTCTCGTACCACGTAGCCGAGGGCAGCACGATATCGCCGTAGAGGCACGTCGTGCTCATGCGGAAGTCGAGCACGGTGAGCAGGTCGAGTTTGCCTTCGGCCGCTTCGCGCACGTTCACTTCGGCAGGCTTGATCGCGTCGGCCTCGTCGCCGAACAGCGCGTTCTGCGTGCCGAGCAGGTACTTGAGAAAGTACTCGTGGCCCTTGCCCGAACTGCCCATGATGTTCGAGCGCCAGACGAACATGTTGCGCGGGAAGTTCGCGGGATTGTCGGGATCGTCGCAGGCGAAGTTCAACGCGCCGGACTTCAACTGGTCCACCGTGTACTGCACCGGCGGCACGCCCGCGCGCTGCGCGGCGTCCACCACGTCGAGCGGATTCGCGCCCAGTTGCGGGGCCGAGGGCAGCCACCCCATGCGCTCGGACTTCGCGTTGAGGTCGAGCATCGAGAGATTCTTGTAGCGCGCGCGGTCGGCGCCCGGGCCGAGGATCTCGTCGACGCTCACCTTCTCGTGACGCCATTGGCTCGTGTGGTTGTAGAAGAACGAGGTGCCGTTCATCTGGCGCGGCGGGCGCGACCAGTCGAGCGCGAACGCAAGCGGCGCCCAGCCGAATTGCGGACGCAGCTTTTCCTGGCCCACGTAATGCGCCCAGCCGCCGCCGCTCTGGCCGATACAGCCGCACATCATCAGCAGGTTGATGATGCCGCGGTAGATCATGTCGTTGTGATACCAGTGATTGAGCGCCGCGCCCACGATCACCATGCTCTTGCCGCGCGTGCGGTCGGCGTTGTCGGCGAACTCGCGCGCCACCTGGATCACGAGCGTGCGCGGCACCGTGGTGTGCTTCTCCTGCCACGCGGGCGTGCAAGGCACGTCGTCGTCATAGGAGGACGCGACGTTCGGGCCGCCCAGCCCCTGATCGACGCCGTAGTTGGCCATCTGCAGGTCGTAGACGGTGGCCACGAGCACGCTCGTGCCGTCGGCGAGTGTCACGCGCTTCACGGGCACGCGCCGCGCGAGCAACGCGGCGCCTTGGTTCTCCTCACCGCCGAAGTACGGGAAACCTACCTCGACCACTTCGTCATGCTGATCGATGAGCGAGAGGCGCGGATCGATCTCGCGGCCGCTGCCGCCGTCCTTCATTTCGAGGTTCCAGCGGCCCACCTTCTTGCCGCCATCGTGCTCGCCTTCGCCCCAGCGAAATCCGATCGAGCCATTCGGCGCGACGATGTCGCCCGTCGCCGCATCGATGGCAAGCGTCTTCCATTGCGGGTTGTTTGCCTCGTCGAGATTCGCGGCAAGTTGCGACGCCCGCAGAAACTGGTCCGGCACGAGCGCGCCGTCGCGCTGGCTAAGCGTGACGAGCATCGGCATGTCGGTGTACTGCTTCACGTACTCGCGGAAGTACGCGGACTTGCCCGTGGCGTGAAACTCCTTGAGCACCACATGGCCCATCGCGAGCGCCAGCGCCGCGTCGGTGCCCTGCTTCGGCGCGAGCCAGATGTCGCCGAACTTCACCATCTCGCCGAAGTCGGACGACACCGCCACCGTCTTCGTGCCCTTGTAGCGGACCTCAGTGTAGAAGTGCGCGTCGGGCGTGCGCGTTTGCGGCACGTTCGAACCCCACACCATGAGATACGTGGAGTTGTACCAGTCGGCCGATTCCGGCACGTCGGTCTGCTCGCCCCACACCTGCGGCGAGGAAGGCGGCAAGTCGCAATACCAGTCGTAGAACGAGAGGCACGCCCCGCCGATCAGGCTCAGGTAACGCGCACCCGCTGCGTACGAGACCATCGACATGGCCGGAATGGGCGAGAAGCCCACCACGCGATCGGGACCGTACTTGCCGATGGTGTACGCGTTGGCCGCCGCGATCATCTCGGTGGCCGTGTCCCAGCCCGCACGCACGAAACCGCCCTGGCCGCGCGCACGCTTGTAGTGCGCGGCCTTCTGCGGGTCCTCGACGATCGAGGCCCACGCCTGAACCGGCCCGAGCGTCTTGCGCGCCTCGCGCCACATCTCGATCAGGCGGCCGCGAATCATCGGGTACTTCACGCGCTGCGCCGAGTACACGTACCAGCTATACGATGCGCCACGCGGGCAGCCGCGCGGCTCGTGGTTGGGCAAGTCCGCGCGCGTGCGCGGATAGTCGGTCTGCTGCGTTTCCCACGTGATCAGGCCGTTCTTCACGTAGACCTTCCACGAGCATGAGCCCGTGCAGTTCACGCCGTGGGTCGAGCGCACGATCTTGTCGTGCTGCCAGCGGCTGCGATAGCCGTCTTCCCATTTGCGGTCCTCGTTCACCACCGCGCCGTGGCCCTTCGAAAACGTCGACTTCACGCGCGACATGAACTTCAACCGGTCCAGAAAATAACTCATCAGGTCCTCCGGGACTGCTGCTGGAATCGATCGCGCCTGTCGCCGTCCGCGTGCGTCGCACGCGTGGCGCCTCGCGCTCGTATCGTTTCCGAGTATGGCGAGCAGGCGCTTGCCTGCCCATTCATCAAGGGGAGTGTTCGCGCAGCGCTTTGGGATGAGTCCCCCTGCGCCGCGCTACTTCCAAAGGACTAGTCCGAACCCGTCCGGGTCAGCAAGGCATGGACGCGTTGCGGCGTGCGTAGAACAGCCACGTCACCGCCGCGCACACCACATAGAAGCCGATGAAACACACGAGCGCGCCAACGGGTGAGCCCGTCATGTCGAGCGAGGTGCCGAAGCTCTTCGGAATGAAGAAGCCGCCGTATGCGCCCATCGCACCCGCGAAGCCGAGCACCGCCGCCGACTCCTTGCCCGCTTCGGCGAGCGCGCCGTGCTGCGCCGCATCGCCCTTGCCCTTCGCGGCGCGTTGATGCTGCGTCAGGAAGATCACGGGGATCATGCGAAAGGTCGAGCCGTTGCCAATGCCGGTGAGCGCAAACAGCACGACGAACATCGCTAGAAAGCCCCAGAAGCTGCCCTGTGCGCCGCCCAGCGCGCCGCCCGGCAGGAACACGATCACGCCCACGACCGCGACGATCATCGCGAGGAAGCTCCAGAGCGTGACGCGCGCGCCGCCGAGCTTGTCCGAGATCCAGCCGCCGACGGGGCGCGTGAGCGCGCCGGCGAGCGGCCCGAGGAACGCCCATGCAGTCGGATTGATGGCGGGGAACTCCGCCTTGGTGAGCAACGCGAGGCCCGCTGAGAAGCCGATGAACGAGCCGAACGTGCCCACATACAGGAAGCACATGATCCAGTTGTGCGCGCGGCGGAAGATCACGGCCTGCTCGCTGAACGAGGCCTTCGCATCGGCGATGTCGTTCATGCCGAACCATGCCGCGATCGAGGAGACGACGATGAGCGGAATCCACACGAAGCCCGCGTTCTGCAACCAGATGCTGTGCTCGACGCCATCCTTCATCCAGGTCTGGCCGCCGCCGAGCAGGCCCGCGAACACGGCCGTCGAGATCACGATCGGCGTGACGAACTGCACGAGGGAGACACCCAGGTTGCCGATACCGGCATTGAGCCCGGTGGCGAAGCCTTTGCGCGCCTTCGGGAAGAAGAAGCTGATATTCGCCATCGACGAGCTGAAGTTCGCGCCGCCAAAACCGCACAGCAGGGCGAGCACGAGCAGCGTCGAATACGAGGTGGACGGATCGCGCAGCGCGAAGCCCATGCCGACGGCCGGTATCAGAAGGCTGGCCGTCGAGATCGCCGTGAAGCGGCGGCCGCCGAAAATCGGCACGAGAAACGAATAGAAGATGCGCAGCGTGGCCCCCGAGAGCGCGGGCAGCGCCGTGAGCCAGAAGAGTTCGTTCTTCGTGAAGTGAAAGCCGCCCTTGTCGAGATTGACGACCGTGACGCTCCACAGCGACCACACCACGAACGCCAGCATCAGCGCCGGAATCGAAATCCAGAGGTTACGGGTGGCGATCTGCTCGCCGGAAGCCTGCCAGAACCGGGTGTTCTCGGGTTCCCATTGGGTCAGGAGATATTTGGACATGATTGTGCTCGTACAGTAGGCGCCGCACGCGCGGCGCAAGTGGAATCATTCGGAGTACGTGGTTTCCTTGAGCGCAGGCGTTGCGGCCTGAACCTTGCGCGCGAGCTTCGCGCTGCCATGCGCAAGCGCTTCGGGGCGAAACGAGAAGTGCATGAATAACAGGCTCACCACGGTCGCGCCGAACATCAGCATGAAGCAGGTGGTGCGCACGCCCGTCAGGTCGACGAGCAGGCCGAACAGGATCGGCAGCACGAACCCCGCGAGACCGCCCGCCAGCCCCACGACGCCGGACACGGCGCCGATGTTCTCGGAGTACTCGTCGCCGATGAACTTGAAGACCGAGGCCTTGCCCACCGCCATCGCAATGCCGACGACGAACATCAGCACCGTGTAGAACACCGGGCCCGTGCTGATATGCAGACCGATCGGGCCATGCGCGCCGTGGATCGTGAAATCGGTCGGCGGGTAGCTGAGCAAAAAGAAGCACGCGAGCGCGACCCACATCACGGCCCACGTCGTGCGATAGGCGCCGTAGCGGTCGGAGAGCCAGCCGCCGAGCGCGCGCAGCACGCCGCCCGGCAGCGAGAAACAGGCGGCAAGAAACGCGGCCTGCTCGATGCCGAAGCCATACTGGTTCACGTAGTACTGCGGCATCCACAGCGACAGGCCGACATAGCCGCCGAACACCACCGAGTAGTACTGCGCGTAGCGCATCACGCGCGCATCGGCGAGCACGCGCAACTGGCTCGCCACGGTGGCCGTGCCGGACACGCGATGCGCCGGGTTGCTCGCGGAGAACATCCAGAACAGCAGCGCGGTCACGAGCATCGCGACGGCATACACCTTCGGCACGATGGTCCACGTGCCGGCCGCGACGATCAGCACCGGCGCCACGAACTTGTTTAGCGCGGCGCCCGAGTTGCCCGCACCGAAAATGCCCATAGCAAGACCCTGGCGCGACTTCGGGAACCAGCGTGCGACATAAGGCGTGCCGACCGAGAACGACGCGCCGGCGAACCCCACGAACAGGCCGAGCACGAGGAATTGCCACAACTGCGTCGCGTACGAGACGAGCCAGATCGGCACGATCGTCGCGAGCATGGTGATGAAGAAGACCATGCGCCCGCCCACGCGATCGGTCCAGATGCCAAGCGGCACGCGGGCAAGCGAGCCGGTGAGCACGGGCATCGCGGCAATCAGGCCGAATTCGGTGTCGGTAAGGTGAAGCTGCTTCTTGAGCGGGATGCCGAGGATCGCGAACATCATCCAGACGGCAAAACAGATCGTGAAAGCGAACGTGCTTGAACCGAGCACGCGCCAGGCGCGGCTATCGGCGACGGGTTCCGCCTGCGGAGATGGGGCGGCTTTCATGTTTTTCCCTCTTGTCGTTTCGTTGACGTGACAAGCGTAGGAAAGACAAAAGGCGCGGCCTATTCTCCGCAGGGAGTGCGCGACGATGCGCCGCTAGATCTTAAGGAGTAGTACCGGGGGGAATAAGTTGGCGCGGAAGAAAAATCGCATGCGTGCGAATGCGCCGGTGAGCAACAAGAATAATTCGAAAAGCCGTAGCGCGTCATAAAACACGCTACGGCATGATGTCGCGCTTAATTGGCGAAAGATCAGCGGAACACGACCGTCTTGTGCCCGTTGAGCACGATGCGATGCTCGACGTGCCACTTCACCGCGCGTGCGAGCGTCACGCACTCCACGTCGCGGCCAATCGCGGTGAGCTGGTCCGGCGTCATGTTGTGGTCCACGCGCTCCACTTCCTGCTCGATGATCGGGCCTTCGTCGAGATCGGACGTCACATAGTGCGCCGTCGCGCCGATGAGCTTCACGCCGCGGTCGAACGCCTGGTAGTACGGCTTCGCGCCCTTGAAGCTCGGCAGGAACGAATGGTGGATGTTGATCGCGCGACCTTCGAGCGCCCGGCAAAGCTGCGGCGAGAGGATCTGCATGTAACGCGCGAGCACGACGAGATCGGCACCTTCGCGGTTCACCACTTCGAGCACGCGCGCTTCCTGCGCGGCCTTGTCGGCTTCCGTACCGCCGAGCAGCGGGAAATGATGGAACGGAATGTTGTAGCTCGCGGCGAGCTGGTAGAAGTCCTTGTGATTCGAAATGATCGCCGGAATTTCGATAGGCAGCTGGCCGGTGCGATAGCGGAACAGCAGGTCGTTCAGGCAATGGCCGATCTTCGAGACCATGATGACGACGCGCGGCTTCACGTTCGCGTCATGCAGTTCCCAACGCATGCCGAACTCTTGCGCGAGCGGCTCGAACGCGCTGCGCAGGCCGTCGAGGCCCGGGTCGCCGCCCACCTGCTGGAAGTGCACGCGCATGAAGAACTCGCCCGTGTGGCTGTCGCCGAACTGGGCCGAGTCGAGAATATTGCTGCCGCGATCGAACAAAAAGCCCGACACGGCATGCACGATGCCCGGCCGGTCGGCGCACGACAGTTTGAGAATGAAGCTGTGATCGGTCGACATGACCTTGGTAACTCCCGTCAATACTTTGGTGTTTCTAAAAGGGCTTTGGGCTTTGCTCCGGGGCCTGTTCCCGCTAAAAACAGGCTTGCGAACGTGCCTTGCCGGTCGCAGTGCAAGGAGCAAGGAGCGCCGTTTGGCCGAGCCAAACAAGCGACGCGCGACGCCGCAATGCGGCCGGCAAGGTACGTTCCCCAAACCAAACAATTTCATTCCAGGGGCTGGCCGCCAGAAGGGCCGCTCGCTGCGTCACGCTCCTCACGAATACGTCGAGTATTCGCTTCGTCGCAGTCCTTGCGCTCGGCCCTTCTGGCGGCCAGCGCAAGCCTGTTTTTAGCGGGAACAGGCCCCTTAACCGGCGCCCTTTCACAGCGTCGGCGGTTCGAAGATCGCGGCTATGCCCTCGCACGCGTCTTCGTCTATCCATTGGCGGCGCAGCAGGCAGTCGAGCGTTGCGAGGCTCGCGTCCACCGTCATCGCACCTTCTTCGATCCAGCGCGCGGCTTCGTCGATACGCGCGAGGCGATGCTCGCCCACTTCGCCGTCCTGGTTGTGCGGCACGAAGTCGGCCGGAAGCACGAGATCGTAGATGAAGATCTGCTCGGCCTGCGTGCCTTCCGGCAGCGACTGCAGCACGTGCACGGTGCGTCCCGCGCGCGCCTCGCGCGCGAGGTCCTCGGCGATGCCCGCTTCTTCCCAGCATTCCTTCACGAGCGTGGCCTCGATGCCGAAGCCCCAGCCGATGCCGCCCGCCACGACGTTATCGAGCATGCTGGGGTCGGTGGCCTTGGTGTCGCTGCGCCGCGCGATCCACAATTGCGGCGCGCCGGGCGACACGGCATCTGCGTATTCTACGATGCCGTTCAGATGCACCGCGTACGTCATCGTGCCGAAAAAGCGCGAGGCCGCGCGTTCGATAAAGGCGAGCGGCGGCGCGTCGAAGGCGTTGCGGATCGCGTAGGTTTCGTTGCGCCAGCCCGGAATGTGCCCTTGCCCCGCGAGTGCGCCGATCACCGAGGCAAGCGCTGCGCTGCGTGCATCGACGCTATCGAAGTGCGGGGCGAGCGTCACGCGCGCGCTGCCCGCATCGCCGTCGATCTCGAACACGTCGGGCCAGCGCGCAAGCAGCGCCACGTCGTTCTGGCGTATCCAGCCCACGCGCTCGTCGCCGATATGAAACGGCAGATGCGCGCCGGCGTCGAAACGCCGCGCGTCGAGAATGCAAGGCAAGGTCATCGATCAGGACTCCGTAGATCAGTCGCGCAGGGCGATGCGAATGCCGATGGCGATGAAGGTGAGGCCAGCGAGGCGATCGAGCCACACGCCCGCACGCGGGCGGCGCTTGAGCCAGCCGCCGATCGTGCCCGCGCACAGCCCGAAGAGCGAGAACACCACGACCGTCTGCGCCATGAACACGAGGCCGAGTTCGAGCATCTGCAGCGTGACGCTTTGCGCGCCATGCGAGTCGACGAACTGCGGCAGAAACACGACGAAGAACAGCGTCACCTTCGGATTCATCATGTTGCCGATCACGCTCTGGCGAAAGATCGCGGCAAGCGGCTGGCGCGGCCGGTCGCCGGCGGCGGCGAGGCCCTGGCTGCGCAGCGCCTTCACGCCGATCCACACGAGATAGGCGGCGCCCGCGAGCTTGAGGATCTGGAATGCGAGCGGCGACGAGCGCAGCACGGCGGCCACGCCGAGTGCGGCGAGCGTAATGTGGAACGTCACACCCGTGGCGAAGCCGAGCGCGGCCACGAGACCGGCGGCGCGGCCCTGCGAAATGCCGCGCGCGAGCACCTGAAGGTTGTCGGGGCCCGGCGCGAAGGTAATGGCGATGGACGTGGCGAGAAAGAGCGCGAAATTCGGCATGAGATCGACTCGTGGCGTGATGCGTTCGGGTTTCAGTGGCCGCCGAAGGCGGTCACGGTGAAGAGCGACAGGCCGGCATCGGTGAGCAGCTTCGAGCCGCCCAGATCCGGCAGGTCGATGATCGCGGCGCCCTCCACCACGCTCGCGCCGAGGCGTTCGAGTAGCAGCTTGCCGGCCATCATGGTGCCGCCGGTGGCGATCAGGTCGTCGACGATCACGACGCGGTCGTCCTTGCCGCAGGCGTCCTCGTGAATTTCGACCGTCGCTTCGCCGTATTCGAGCTGGTAGGTTTCGGAGACGGTCTTGTACGGCAGCTTGCCGATCTTGCGGATCGGAATGAAACCGACGTTCAGCTCGTAAGCGACGATCGGCCCGATGATGAAGCCGCGCGCATCGAGCCCCGCCACGTAGTCGAGCTTCGCGTCGACATAGCGCTCGACGAACAGGTCGATCAGCACGCGCAGGCCCTTCGGATGGCCGATGAGCGGCGTGATGTCGCGGAACTGCACTCCCGGCTGAGGCCAGTCGGGCACCGTGCGGATGAGGCTCTTCACGAACTGGGCGGCTTCGGCGCTCGGGTTCGCAGGTGCGTTGGACATGATTTCTCCGGGTAATGACTAGTAAAGAAGAACGGCAGGATGGTTTAAACGGGGCAGGACCCCGAAAGCGCGATGTCGAGACGGGCCGGCGATCGCGGCAACGGCGGCGTATCAGGCCGCCGCCGCGCCCGCACCGGCCGCGCCCGGCTTGCGATGGCGCGAAAGCCGCTCCTCGGCCAGCGCGAGCTGCTCGGGCAAACCGCGCAGCACGACGATGTCGGCCTCGCGCAACCTGGTCGAGGGGTCCGGCTCCACGCCGCGAATGCCGTGGCGGCGGATCGCCGTCACCTCGACGCCGAGTTCGTACAGGCCCAGTTCCGCGAGCGTACGGCCCACGGCGTCGGCGCGCTCGTCGACCGGTACGGATTGTAGCCGCACCTGCTCGTGACCGTCCTCGCCCACATCGTCGGTGCCGTGGAAGTAGCCGCGCAGGAGGCTGTAGCGCTCGTCGCGCAGCTCCTCCACGCGGCGCACCACGCGCCGCATCGGCACACCCATCAGCACCAGCATGTGCGAGGCGAGCATAAGGCTCCCCTCCACGATCTCCGGAATCACCTCGGTCGCGCCCGCGGCGAGCAGGCGTTCGAGATCGGCGTCGTCCACCGTGCGCACAATCACGGGCAAGGTGGGCTCCAGTTCGTGGATGTGATGGAGCACGCGAAACGCCGATTGCGTGTTCGCATACGTGATCGCCACGGCTGCCGCACGATGGATGCCCGCCGCGACGAGCGACTCGCGGCGCGCCGCGTCGCCGAACACCACCGACTCGCCCGCCGCCGCGGCAGCCGCCACGCGGTCCGGGTCGAGGTCCAGCGCCACGTACGAGAGGCCTTCGTATTCGAGCATGCGCGCGAGGTTCTGCCCCGCGCGGCCATAGCCGCACACGATCACGTGGCCGCTTTGCTTGATGCTTTGCGTGGCGATGCGCGTCATCATCAGAGACTGCTGCATCCATTCCGTCGAGGAGAGGCGCAGCACGATGCGGTCCGCGTTCTGGATCAGGAACGGCGCGGCGAGCATCGACAGCAGCATGGCCGCGAGGATCGCCTGGAGCAGCGTGGCATCGACGAGATGCTTGTCGAGGATGAGGTTCAGCAGCACGAAGCCGAACTCGCCGGCCTGCGCGAGGCCGAGGCCCGTGCGCATGGCCACGCCCGGCGAAGCGCCGAAAATCCGCGTGAGAGCGGTGATGAGCACGGCCTTGAGCACGAGCGGCCCAAGGAAGAATGCCGCCACCATGATGGGGTGCTGCCAGATCACGTGCGGGTTGAGCAGCATGCCCGTGGTCACGAAGAAGAGGCCGAGCAGCACGTCGCGAAACGGCTTGATGTCCTCTTCCACCTGGTGCTTGTACGGCGTTTCGGCGATCAGCATGCCCGCGATGAAGGCGCCGAGTGCGAGCGAGAGGCCGAACTTGTCGGTGATGAACGCCGCACCCAGCGTGACCAGCAGCACGTTGAGCACGAACAGCTCCTGCGAGCGGCGCCGCGCAACGACGTTGAACCAGCGCGTCATGAACTTCTGCCCGACGATGAGCAGAATGCCGAGCGCGAGCACGATCTTCACGGCGGCGGTGCCAAGCGATTCGACGAGCGAAGCCGACGAGCCGCCGAACGCCGCGATCACGATGAGCAGCGGCACCACGGCCAGATCCTGGAACAGCAGCACGCCCAGAATGTTGCGGCCGTGTTCCGATTCGATTTCGAGCCGCTCGGAAAGCATCTTGCTGACAATGGCCGTGGACGACATGGCGAGCGCGCCACCCAGCGCCACGCACGCCTGCCACGTGATATGGACCCACGGCTCCAGCACGAGCCCGAGCAACAGCGCCACCACGATCGTGCCGAGCACCTGCGAGAGCCCGAGGCCGAACACGGCGTGGCGCATGGCACGCAGCTTCGAGAGCGAGAACTCGAGGCCGATGGAGAACATCAGGAACACGACGCCGAACTCGGCCAGGTTCTGCGCGCCGTGCGTGTCCGGCACGATGCCGAGCGAGCGCGGGCCCACGAGAATGCCGACCGTGAGGTAGCCGAGCATCGGCGGCAGATTCAGGTAACGAAAGAGCACGACGCCAACCACCGAGGCGAGCAGCAGGAACAGCGTCATTTCCAGCGGGGAGATCATCGTGTGAAGCGTCCTCGTTCGTCGGCCGCGGTCTGCGTGAGCGGCAATGCAAATTCTGCCCGGCGCCGGGTCAATGATCGACGCAAAGGCGGCTACATGGGAAGGTCTCAGAGAAACTGCTTGCTGGACAAGCCAGGCGGCTCGCGCACGGGGTTTGGGCGCTGGGGGCGCTGGCGCGGCGCGCAGACGCCTTTGCTATACTCCGCGGATGATAGCGAAAATCAATGGCGATCGGGCACTGAAGCTCGCTCGCGACGTGCTCGACATCGAAGCGGACGCCGTGCGCGGGCTTCGCGACCGGCTCGACGACAACTTTGTCGGCGCGGTCGACCTCATCCTCAGCTGCCGCGGACGCGTGGTCGTTTCCGGCATCGGCAAATCGGGTCACATTGCCCGCAAGCTCGCGGCCACGCTGGCCTCCACGGGCACTCCGGCGTTCTTCGTGCATCCGGCGGAAGCGAGCCACGGCGACCTCGGCATGGTCACCGCGGACGACGTCTTCATCGGCCTGTCGAACTCCGGCGAGTCCGAAGAACTCGTGGCGATCCTGCCGCTCGTCAAGCGCATCGGCGCGAAGCTCATCGGCATGACGGGCAACCGCCCGCAGTCGACGCTCGGCCAGCTCTCCGACGTGCATCTGGACGCCGGCGTGGAGAAGGAAGCCTGCCCGCTGAACCTCGCGCCCACGGCCAGCACGACGGCGGCGCTCGCGCTCTCGGACGCGCTTGCGGTGGCGGTGCTCGACGCGCGCGGCTTCGGCGCCGACGACTTCGCGCGCTCGCATCCGGGCGGCGCGCTCGGCCGGCGCCTCCTGACCTACGTGCGCGACGTGATGCGCACCGGCGACGAAATCCCCAAGGTGGGCGACGACGTGACCGTACGCGACGCCCTCTTCCAGCTCACGGCCAAGCGCATGGGCATGACGGCGGTCGTCAACGCCGACGGCCACGTAGCCGGCATTTTCACCGACGGCGACCTGCGCCGCGTGCTCGAACGCGTGGGCGATTTCCGCGACCTGCCGATCGCGCAGGTCATGACGAAAGGCCCGCGCACCATCGGCCCGGATCAACTTGCCGTCGAAGCCGTGGAACTGATGGAGCGCCATCGCATCAATCAGATGCTGGTCGTCGATGCCGAGGGCACGCTGATCGGCGCGCTCAACATGCACGACCTGTTTTCCAAGAAGGTGATCTGATGGCTACCCCACTCGACGCAACCGCGCGCGCCGCGCGTGTGCGCCTCATGATTTTCGACATCGACGGCGTACTGACCGACGGCGGCCTGCTCTTCACCGGCGCCGGCGACACGATGAAGGCGTTCAACTCGCTCGACGGCCACGGCGCGAAGCTCCTGCGCGAAGCCGGCATCGACACGGCCATTATCACCGGGCGCCGCTCGGAAATCGTCGCCGTGCGCGCGAAGGAGCTGAAGATCACGCACCTGTGGCAAGGCGTGGAAGACAAGCGCGTGGCGTTTGCCGAACTGCTCTCGCAAACGGGCATTGCGCCCGAGGCGTGCGGCTACATGGGCGATGACTGGCCCGACCTCGGTGTGATGCTCCAGTGCGGCTTCGCCGCCGCCCCCGCCAACGCCCACCCGGACGTGCTGTCGCGCGCCCACTGGGTGTCCGACAAAGTAGGCGGCCACGGCGCCGTGCGCGAAGTCACCGACCTGATCCTGCGCGCGCAGAACCGTTACGACGCCCTGCTCGCCGAGGCCTGCGCGCCGCTGGCCGGGATGCCGCGATGAACCAGAAGTTCCGCCTCACCTCGCTCGTGCCGCTCGTGTGCGTCGCCGCGCTCGCCGGTTTCACATGGTGGCTGCTGCAGGCCGTCCAGCCGCGCGAAAAAGAGGCGGCGCCGCGTGCGCTCACGCATACGCCCGACTATTTCGCCGACAACTTCTCGGTGTCCGAACTCGACCAGTCGGGCTCCACGCAGTACCGGCTCACGGCCACGCACATGGTTCACTACGAGGACGACGAGAACAGCGACCTCACGAACCCGGCCGTGCGCGCATTCCAGCCCGGCAAGCCGATCGTCACGGCCACCGCGCTGCGCGGCACGGTCAACGCCGACGCCTCGATCGTCAATCTGTACGACGACGCGCGCATTCTGCGCGCGGCGGGCGCGGGCGACCCGGAAATGCGGGCTGATTCCGAGCATTTCAAAGTGCTCGTGAACGACGATGTGATCCTGACCGAAAAGCCGGTTAAACTTCGACGCGGCCAGTCGGTCATGACGGCCACCAGCGGCATGAACTACAACAATGTCACCCGGGTCATCCAGCTCTTCGGCAACGTCCGTGGAGCCATCGCCCCGGCTGACTCCGGCGGCTCGTCCTGAACGCCGGGCCGTCCACGCAAGGCACGATTGCATGAACGATTCGCTTCCCCGTCCACTGAACGGCCGTTCGCCTGACGCGCGCCGCGCACGCTTCGCGGCGCTGATGGCGCTCGCCAGCGCGCTGCTGTTCGCCGGCTTCGCGCCCACGGCCCACGCTGAGCGCGCCGACAAGGACAAGCCGCTCAATATCGAAGCGGACAACATGACGTACGACGATCTGAAGCAGCAGACCGTCTTCACCGGCCACGTGGTCGCCACCAAGGGCACGATCCTCATCAAGGCCGACAAGCTCGTCGTGACGCAGGACCCGCAGGGCTACCAGTACGCAACCGGCACCGTCGCGCCGGGCACGCCCGCCGAAAAGCTCGCCTACTTCCGCCAGAAGCGCGAAGGCCTCGACGAATACGTCGACGGCACGGCTGAGCGCATCGACTACGACGGCAGGCAGGACCTGACCACGCTCACGACGCGCGCCACCGTGCGCCGCCTGCAGGGCCTCTCCACCGTGATGGATCAGGTCCACGGCAGCGTCGTCACGTACGACGGCCAGAACGACTTCTACACGGCGAAGTCGGGCAAGGACGTCGCAGGTCCCGGCAACCCCGGCGGCCGCGTTCGCGCCATGCTCTCGCCGCGCAACACCACCGGCGCACAGCCGACCGCCGGCGCCCCGGCAGCGCTCACGCCGTCCACCAAGCTGCAGGAAGCGCCGCCACAGTGAATACCGTTACCGCCCCCCAAAGCTACGGCCGCCAGCTGGCCGGCAAGACGAGCACGCTCGTCGTGCGCAACCTGAAGAAGCGCTACGGCTCGCGCACCGTCGTCAAGGACGTTTCGCTCGACGTGAAGAGCGGCGAAGTGGTCGGTCTGCTCGGCCCCAACGGCGCCGGCAAGACCACGTCGTTCTACATGATCGTGGGCCTCGTGCCGCTCGACGCCGGCGAGATCGACCTCGACGGCCAGTCCATCAGCCTGTTGCCCATTCACAAGCGCGCGGCGCTCGGTCTTTCGTATCTGCCGCAGGAAGCTTCGGTGTTCCGCAAGCTCACCGTTGAAGAGAACATCCGCGCGGTGCTCGAGCTGCAGGTGGACGGCAACGGCAAACGTCTGTCGAAAGACATCATCACCGAGCGTGCCGAAGCGCTGCTCGACGAACTGCAGATCGCGCATCTGCGCGAGAACGCGGCGCTGTCGCTCTCGGGCGGCGAACGCCGACGCGTTGAAATTGCGCGCGCGCTCGCAACCGATCCGAGCTTCATCCTGCTCGACGAGCCGTTCGCGGGCGTGGACCCGATCGCCGTGCTGGAAATCCAGAAGATCGTGAAGTTCCTCAAGCAGCGCAACATCGGCGTGCTGATCACGGACCACAACGTGCGCGAGACGCTTGGCATCTGCGACCACGCGTACATCATCAGCGACGGCACCGTGCTCGCGGCCGGCGCGCCCGGCGAGATCATCGAGAACGAAAGCGTGCGCCGCGTTTATCTCGGCGAACACTTCCGCATGTAAGCTCCAGGGCGCGCCTCGCGCGCCCATTCACCGCAGTACCGCAGCGCCCGCCCGCGCGCGCGATCCGCATTCGCGTTTTTCCGGCCTTATCTTTCGCGTTTCCCCGTGTAACTCCGCTGTATCGACCTTGCCCCCAAAACGGTGCACGGCAGGGCGAGCGGCGACCCTGTTTGCGCACCAAATTCCGGGCACACGGCAGCGCGGCACACGCTCGTTTTTGCGAATGTCCCGTGGTTTCGTCCGCGTGGCAAACTCTTTACAATGGTTCGCACACCGCCATGAAAGCCAGCCTCCAACTCCGCCTCTCGCAGCATCTTGCGCTCACGCCACAACTGCAACAGTCCATCCGGCTGCTGCAGCTGTCGACGCTCGAACTGCAGCAGGAGGTCGCGACGGCGATCGCGCAGAACCCGCTGCTCGAGAACGAGGACGACTGGATCGCGAGCCCGCTGCGCGTGGCCGCGGACGGCTCGGTCATCGCGCAGCCGCCCACGCCTTCGGGCGCCGAGCCGATGCAGGGCGCGACCGGGTCGACCACGGCATCCAACGGCAGCGGCGAAAACAGCGAGAGCGAGCCGCGCGGCGTGGATGAGTACGACGGCCTCGGCGGCGACTCGAACGGCGATGCGAGCCAGTGGAACCTGGACGACTACGGCCGCTCCGGCAACGCTTCCGACGACGACGACCTGCCGCCGCTGCAAATCCACGAATCGACCACCACGCTGCGCGACCATCTAATGGCGCAGCTGCGCGAAACGAACGCGAGCCAGCGCGACCGCGCGCTCATCACGTTCCTCATCGAATCGCTCGACGAAGACGGCTACCTCAGCGCGACTTGTGAGGAAATTCTTGCCGACATCCCTGAAGAGCTCGAAGTCGACGCCGACGAATTCAATGCGGCGCTAGCGCTGCTGCATAGCTTCGACCCCGCGGGCGTGGGCGCGCGCTCGGCCTCCGAGTGCCTCAAGTTGCAGTTGCTGCGTGTCAATTCGTCGCCCACGCGCACGCTCGCGCTCGAGATCGTGTCGAACCATCTGGAACTGCTCGCCGCGCGTGACTTCACGCGGTTGCGCAAGCAACTGAAGACGGGCGACGACGAGCTGCGCGATGCGCATGCGATGATCCGCTCGCTCGAGCCGTTCCCGGGCGCGTCGTATGGCAAGGCCGAAGCCGATTACGTGGTGCCGGACATCATCGTGAAGAAGGCCGGCCAGAACTGGCATGCCGAACTGAACCCGGAAGTGGTGCCGAAGCTGCGCATCAACCATCTGTACGCGAATATTCTGCGCAATAACCGCGGCGACCCGGGCAGCGGTTCGCTGCGCCAACAGCTGCAGGAAGCGCGCTGGCTGATCAAGAATATCCAGCAGCGCTTCGAGACGATCCTGCGTGTCGCGCAGGCTATCGTCGAGCGTCAGAAGAACTTTTTCGTGCACGGCGAAATCGCCATGCGCCCCTTGGTTTTGAGGGAGATTGCTGATACGCTGGGCCTACACGAATCAACTGTCTCGCGTGTGACAACCGGTAAATACATGCTGACTCCATTCGGGACACTTGAATTTAAGTACTTCTTCGGATCGCATGTTTCAACGGACACCGGAGGCGCTGCATCGTCCACCGCCATCCGCGCCCTCATCAAGCAACTCATAGGAGCCGAGAACACCAAATCCCCTCTTTCAGACAGCCGCATCGCCGAACTGCTGGCGGAACAGGGCTTCGTGGTCGCGCGACGCACAGTCGCGAAGTATCGTGAGGCGTTGAAGATTCCAGCGGTCAATCTGCGCAAGTCTCTTTAGCTTGTTCCGGCTTTCACGGAGCAAGCGTTTTCCGGTCGCTACGCCCGTTGGCGGACATGGCCGGCCGAGTTAGCCCGCCGTCGCAGGCCTTTCGGGGAGCCGCGCACTGGCAGACAGTCGACCGGCATTGCCGCACTTCACGCGTTACGCGGCCATTAGCCTGGAGAAGCACTATGAATCTGAAGATCAGTGGACACCATCTCGAAGTAACGCCAGCGTTGCGAGAATACGTGATCACCAAACTGGACAGGGTGCTAAGACATTTCGATCAGGTAATCGATGGCAATGTGGTCCTCTCGGTCGACAACCATAAGGAAAAGGATAAGAGACAGAAGGTTGAAGTGAACCTTCATCTGAAAGGCAAGGACATATTTGTGGAGAGCGCGAACGGCGACATGTACGCCGCCATTGATCTCGTGGTCGACAAACTCGATCGCCAGGTCGTACGTCACAAAGACCGCGTGCAGGGACATCAACATGAGGCGATCAAGCACCAGCCTGCGCCCATCATCGAAATCCCGCCGCAGTGATCCCACAGTGTTCCTTGTGGCAATCTGCGCCATGAACCGGGGCTGGAGTCGATAGTTGATCCTCCGCCCCATGAAGCCAAGCCGCCCGAACCGGGCGGCTTTTTCGTGAGTGGGTGCAGTGCAGGGTTTTACCGCTGGGTGCAACCGGAGCACGAGGGTTGCGCTCATGCGTGGCGCATCGCACCATCGGCGTGAGCGCTTGTTCTATAATGATCCAGTCGTATTACGGGGTCTAACGCGCCAACAGGTCCCCACGGTCCCGGCACCGGGCTTCGTCGCCAGATCCAAAGCTGCCGCCTAGGCGGTCAGCGGTCGGGGTGTGGAGCATTCAGGCCACGTTTTCGCCTGCCAACATGAATCGTTTAGCCAAAATACTTCCCATCGAGAACGTCGTCGTCGGCCTGTCCGTTACCAGCAAGAAACGCGTCTTCGAACAGGCTGGCCTGATCTTCGAAAACCAGAACGGCATCGCCCGCAGCACGGTTACCGACAATCTTTTCGCACGCGAGCGCCTCGGCTCCACGGGCCTCGGCGAAGGCGTCGCGATCCCGCACGGCCGCATCAAGGGCCTGAAGCAGCCGCAGGCCGCCTTCGTGCGCCTCGCCGAGCCGATCGCCTTCGAAGCGCCAGACGGTCAGCCCGTCTCGCTCCTCATCTTCCTGCTCGTGCCGGAACAGGCCACGCAGCAGCACCTTGAAATCCTGTCCGAGATCGCACAACTGTTGTCGGATCGCGAAACACGTGAGCGGCTCCATACGGAAGAAGACCGCGAAACGTTGCATCGCCTGCTCACCCAGTGGCAACCTTGATGTAATACGCGGCGTCTTGCGGGGCGCGTTCGCGGGTCCGCGCGGCCGAAGAGCGCGCGCCCGAAGCTCGTTGCAGGGGTGAAGCGCAAGGCGCAAGCAGCCGCGAGCCAACCGGGTCACACAATCTAGTTAGCCGTTAAGCGAGTCATCTCGCGGAGTCACCGACTCATGGACACTTCCAGCATCAACGCCCAAAGCATCTTCGACGACAACGCCACCACGCTGAAACTCAGCTGGCTGACGGGGCACGAAGGCTGGGAACGCGGCTTTTCGACCGAAACGGTGGCCACGGCCACGGCGAGCGCGGACCTCGTCGGCCACTTGAACCTCATCCACCCGAACCGCATCCAGGTGCTCGGCGACGCCGAAATCCATTACTACCAGCGCCAAACCGACGAAGACCGCTCGCGTCACATGGCCGAGCTGATCGCACTCGAGCCGCCGTTCCTCGTGGTCGCCGACGGCATGACCGCGCCGCCCGAGCTGGTACTGCGTTGTACGCGTTCGTCCACACCGCTCTTCACCACGCCGATGTCGGCGGCCACCGTCATCGACAGCCTGCGCCTTTACATGTCGCGCATTCTCGCGCCGCGCGCGACGCTGCACGGCGTGTTTCTCGACATTCTGGGCATGGGCGTGCTGCTCACGGGCGACTCGGGTCTCGGCAAGAGCGAACTGGGTCTGGAACTGATCAGCCGCGGCCATGGCCTCGTGGCCGACGACGCCGTGGATTTCGTGCGCCTCGGCCCCGATTTCGTCGAAGGCCGCTGCCCGCCGCTCTTGCAGAATCTGCTCGAAGTGCGCGGCCTGGGTCTGCTCGACATCAAGACGATCTTCGGTGAAACGGCCGTGCGCCGGAAGATGAAGCTCAAGCTCATCGTGCAGCTCGTGCGCCGCCCGGACGGCGAGTTCCAGCGTCTGCCGCTGGAAAGCCAGACCGTGGACGTCCTTGGCCTGCCCATCAGCAAGGTCACGATCCAGGTGGCCGCGGGCCGCAACCTGGCCGTGCTGGTCGAGGCCGCCGTGCGCAACACGATCCTGCAATTGCGCGGCATCGACACGCTGCGCGACTTCATGGACCGCCAGCGTCTTGCCATGCAGGACCCCGACAGCCAGTTTCCCGGCAAGCTGATCTGACGCCCGAAGACGCGTGGCCGGCGACGCGCGACCGGCGAGGTGCGCGTTTCACGCCGCGCGCGCCCTCGAAACAAGCCTCTGCGGCCCGGAGAGCCAATACAGGCGCGCGGATCGGATGCTATGATGACCCAATCGGGTTCATCGACTCTCCCATGCGTATCATCCTGATCACCGGCATTTCGGGTTCCGGCAAGTCAGTGGCGCTCAATGCGCTCGAAGACGTCGGCTATTACTGCGTCGACAATCTGCCGCCGCGCTTTCTTCCGCAACTCGCGCAATATCTCAGCGACGACGGCTACGAACGCCTCGCCGTTGCTATCGATGCGCGCTCGAGTTCGTCGTTCGACGACATGCCGGAGATGATCCGCGACCTGGCGCTTCGCCACGACGTGCGCGTGCTGTTCCTCAATGCGAGCACGCAGTCGCTCATCCAGCGCTTCTCGGAAACGCGTCGCCGCCATCCGCTTTCAGGCTCCGCCGCACACGATGCGAACGTGGGCATGCTCAAGTCGCTCGAAGAAGCCATCGAGCACGAGCGCGAACTCGTCTCGAACCTTGCCGAATTCGGCCATCAGGTCGACACGAGCAACTTGAGTTCCAACGCGCTGCGCCAGTGGGTGAAGGTGTTCGTCGAAGGCGAGCGCGGCTCGCTCATGCTCACGTTCGAATCGTTCGGCTTCAAGCGCGGTGTGCCGCTCGACGCGGATCTCGTGTTCGATGTTCGCACGCTGCCGAACCCGCATTACGACGCTCGTCTGCGGCCGCTCACCGGGCTCGATCAGCCCGTGATCGACTTTCTGAATGCGCAGCCGGCCGTCCACGAAATGATCGACGATGTTTATGCGTTCGTCGCGAAGTGGCTGCCGCATTTTCGCGCCGACAACCGCAGCTATCTCACCGTTGCGATTGGCTGCACGGGCGGACAGCATCGTTCGGTGTTCATCGCCCAGACGCTCGCCACGCGCTTTGCCGGCGAGTCGAACGTTATCGTGCGTCACCGCGACGCGCCTCTCGATGTCGGAGAGTCGTCACGGCTGATCGCCTAACCGGCTGCGCATCGCGCGGCCCTTAACCGAAAGCGTTGCGCCATGTCCTCGTCTCCTGCCGTGCTTGCCGATTTGCCGCTGTTCCCGCTGCATACGGTGCTCTTCCCTGGCGGCCTGCTGCCGCTCAAGATCTTCGAAGCGCGATACCTGGACATGGCGAGCGAGTGCCTGCGCGAGCGCACGCCGTTCGGCGTGTGTCTGCTCAAAAGCGGCGCCGAAGTCGCACAGCCCGACGAGACCGCCGTGCCGGAGTCCGTTGGCTGCCTCGCGCTCATCGAGCAATGCGATGTCGAAACCGTCGGCATGCTGCACATCAAGGCACATGGCACGCAGCGCTTTCATCTGCTCTCGCATCGCGTGGAAGCCGACGGCCTGCTCGTGGGTATGGCCGAACTGATTCCCGAAGACATACCGCTAGAAGGCGGCAAGCAGCTTGCGCAATTCGGCGCGTGCGCGGAAGTGCTCGAGCGCATCATCGCGACGATTCGCGAGCGCGATCCCGCGAGCCTGCCGTTTGCTGAGCCGTTTCGCTTCGGCGATCCCTCGTGGGTATCGAACCGTCTCGCCGAGGTGCTGCCAATCGCACTGCGCGCGCGTCAGAAGCTCATGGAGCTGAACGACGCGGGCGCGCGTATCGAAATCGTGCATCACTACATGCAGCAGCATCAGCTGCTTTGATGCGACGTTGACGCTGCTTTCTCGCTGACTCAGATCAGCGGTCCACGCAATCCGTCGAGCAGCTTGCGCACCGGCGCAGGCACCCCATACGCGTCGATATTGGAAAGCAACACCCATGCGCTCTGACCATCATTCACTTCGAGCGGCCCGACGCTGCGCTTCAGTTCGATCACGCGCGGCTCGATGTCGAGCTTGAAGTGCGTGAACGTGTGCGTAAGCGGCGCGAGCGTGGAGCTTGAGGCCGCACGCTCAGGCGTCACGCCGAACTCACGCGCGCGTTCGGCGAGCGCGGGTTCGTCGGCCGCTTCGGGCAGGCTCCACAAACCGCCCCAGATACCCGATGGTGGGCGCTTCTCCAGCATCACCGCGTCGCCGTCGAGCAGCACGAGCATCCAAGTGCGCCGCGTGGGCACGGTCTTCTTCGGGCGCGCGGCGGGTAGTTCGCGCTGACGTCCCGTCGTATTCGCCACGCAGTCGCCGGCAAACGGGCAACGCGCACAATCGGGCTTGCCACGCCCACACAGCGTCGCGCCGAGATCCATCAAGCCTTGCGTGTACGCGCTTACATCGGCGTCGCTCGCTTTGGGACCCGGCACGAGCGTTTCGGCGAGCGTCCACATCGCGTTCTCTATGCGCTTTTCGCCAGGAAAGCCTTCCACGCCGAACACGCGAGCAAGCACGCGCTTCACGTTGCCGTCGAGAATCGTCTCGCGCGCGCCGAACGCGAACGACGCGATCGCCGCCGCCGTCGAGCGGCCAATGCCGGGCAGTTCTGCGAGTGCCTCGACCGTCGACGGAAATTTGCCGCCGTGGGTTTGCGCGACCACCTGCGCGCAGCGGTGCAGATTACGCGCGCGCGAGTAGTAGCCAAGGCCGGCCCAGAGCGCCATCACGTCGTCGTCGGGCGCGGCGGCGAGCGATTCGACCGTGGGAAAGCGCTCGAGAAAACGCGCGTAGTACGGAATCACGGTCGAGACCTGGGTCTGCTGCAGCATAATTTCCGAAAGCCAGATGCGATACGGGTCGCGCGTGTTCTGCCACGGCAGATCGTGGCGGCCGTGCTCGCGCTGCCAGGCAATCAGGCGCGGCGCAAAGCCGGTGAGCAGTTCAGCGGGATAGGCGCCAGCCGGCAGCGGCGCGGAGGTGGACGAAGTTCGGTACATGGAAAAGCTTGGTGCTTACCGCTGGCAGCGCGGACAGAAATAAGTGGAACGCTGGCCCTGCACGATCTGCTTGATCGGCGTGCCGCACACGCGACAGGGTTGGCCCGCGCGGTCATAAACGAAGTATTCGAGCTGGAAATAGCCGCTCTGGCCGTTACTGCCAACGAAGTCGCGCAGCGTGCTTCCGCCCTTCTCGATGGCCGAGGCGAGCACGGCGCGCACGGCGTCCGCGAGCAGTTCGTAGCGCGCGAGCGAAACACGCCCGGCTGGGGTCGTCGGCCGGATACCGGCGCGGAACAGACTTTCCGACGCATAAATGTTCCCGACGCCCACCACGATGTCGCCCGCGAGCAGCGCCTGCTTGACGGCGACCTTGCGCCCGCGTGTCTCGCGAAAGAGCAGCGCGCCGTCAAAGGCCGGCGTGAACGGCTCGATGCCAAGCCCCGCCAGCAGCGGATGGCCGAGCACGTCGCCCGCTTCGCGCGGATGCCAGAGCACGGCGCCGAAACGGCGCGGGTCGCGAAAGCGCAGCGTGAAGTCGTCGAAGAACCAGTCGACGTGGTCGTGCTTCTCAGCGGCCGGAGGCTTGGGCAGATTGCGCAGCACGCGCAGTGTGCCGGTCATGCCCAGGTGCACGATGAACCATCCTTCGTCGACCTCGAACAGCAAATATTTGCCGCGCCGGCCAACGGAACGGATCGTGCGGCCGCGCAGCGTACGGGCGAGCGTGGCCGGCACAGGCCAGCGCAATGAGGGGTTGCGCACCTCCACACGCTCAACGCGGCGGCCCGCGACCCACGGTTCGATCCCCCTTCGGGTAACCTCAACTTCTGGCAACTCTGGCATGTCTGGCGGCCTGATTCCGATGCTGGTCCGGGTTGGTCTGCAACTTGCGTAAACGTGTGTGCGCGTTGTGCGCGTATTGTAGCCAGCGCGTTACAATCGACCGAAACATTCGACGGAATTCCATGGAACTGTCTTTCGTTAAGCTGTTCGCGAAGCGTCCCACGACGCCCAGCATGCCTGCCGCCTTTGCGCGTCGCCTCGTCGGGGCCGCCGTTCTCGCGGCCTGGGCGTTGACCACGTCGAGCGCGTATGCGCAGGATCCGTCCCCCGACACGGACGACACTTCCGTCACCATGCCGGACGCATTCGGTCCCGCCTCGCCCGACGAGAAGAAGGATCTCCCGAGCGTACCGCTGTCGAGCCAGATCGTCTTCCAGGTGCTCGCCGCGGAAATCGCGTTGCAACGCGACCAGCCTGCGCCCGCCTTTCAAACGTATCTCGCGCTCGCGCGCGACACGCACGACCCGCGCATGGCGCAGCGCGCGACCGAAATCGCGCTCGCGGCGCAAAGCCCTTCTGACGCACTGACCGCGGTCCAGCTCTGGCAGCAGTACGCGCCCGACTCCGAGCGCGCCGCGCAACTCGACGCCTCGCTGCTCGTGCTCGCCGGCAAGCCCGACGACGCCCAGCCGCTGCTCGCGCGCGAACTGGCGAAAGTCCCGGCTGACAGCCGCGGCCAGGCCATCCTCTCGTTGCAGCTTCTGCTGTCGCGCGGCCCGAATCGCGTGGGCGGCCTGAATGTGCTCAAGACGCTGCTCAAGGACGACTTGAACCGCCCCGAGGCGCAGCTCGCGATCGGCCGCCAGCAACTGCTCGCCGACGACGTGCCCGGCGCGCGCAAGTCGTTCGAGCAGGCGCTCTCGCTCAAGCCCGACTACCTTCCCGCCGCGCTGATGCTCGCGCAGATGGGGCCGGAGGAGCGTGCCGAAGGCATTGCGTCGATCGAGAAGTACGTCCAGCAGAACCCGAAGTCGCGCGAAGGCCGTCTTGCACTCGCGCAAACGTATCTCGCCGCCGACCGACTCGACGACGCACAGAAGCAGTTCGAGATCCTGCACAAGGAGAACGCGAACGACCTGATGCCGCTCATGGCGCTTGCGCTCATCAGCGTGCAGCAGAAGAAGTTCGACGCTGCGCAGAAGTATCTGACGCAATACGCACAACTGGCCGAGAAGAATCCGGCCGCGGACCCCGGTCAGGCCTATATCTATCTCGCGCAACTCTCGGTCGAGCAGAAGGACGATGCCGGTGCGCAGAAGTGGCTCGACAAGATTCAGCCGAGCAGCCAGCAGTACGTGCCGGCCCAGATCACGCGTGCGCAAATCCTGGACAAGGAAGGCAAGACCGACGACGCGCGCCGCCAGCTCGCGAGCATTCAGGCCGAAGACCCGCGCGACCAGGCGCTGATCGCGCGCACAGACGCCGCGATCCTGTTCGACGCGAAGCGCTACCCGGAAGCCGAGGCACGCCTCGCGAAGGCGACCGCCGACTTCCCGGACGACCCGGACCTCACCTATGACTACGCGATGGCCGCGGAAAAGAACGGCCATTACGACATCATGGAAGCGCAACTGCGCAAGCTGATCAAGACGCAGCCTGACAATCCGCAGGCCTACAACGCGCTCGGCTACTCACTCGCGGACCGCAACCAGCGCCTGCAGGAAGCCGACAAGCTGGTTGAAAGAGCCTCGGCGCTCGCCCCGGACGACGCGTTCATCATGGACAGCGTGGGCTGGGTGAAATACCGCCTGGGCGACAATGCCGACGCGATCAAGCTCTTGCGCAAGGCCTACAGTCTCCAGCCGAACGCGGAAATTGGCGCGCACCTCGGCGAAGTGCTCTGGAAGAACGGCGACCAGGACGGCGCACGCGCAGCGTGGCGCGAGGCCCGCAAGCTCGAACCCGACAACGACACGCTCCTGAAGACGCTCAAGCGCCTCCAGGTCAACGATCTCTGATGGCAGATTTTTTCACTTCGGTTTCCTCAAAGGCACTATCCGCTGCGCGCGCCGCCCGCTTTGTGCGGCGCGCGTCGCTTGGCGCAGCAGCGGCAGCGCTCCTTGTACTCGCGGGCTGCGCCACGCAACAGCCGCCGCGCCAGCCGTCCACCTCGAACGCCACGACCTCGCTGACTACACAAACGAGCCGCGCCTATCATGGCCGTTTCGCTGTGCAGTACGTCGACCAGAACGGCCAGCAGCGCAACGCGTACGGCAACTTCGACTGGCGCGAGACCGACTCCACGGTGACGCTGCAACTGCTCAATCCGCTCGGCCAAACGCTCGCGCTCGTCACGTCCGCGCCGTCGCAAGCCACGCTGGAACTGCCTAACCGCCAGCCGCTCACGGCCGACAACGTGAGCACGCTCATGCAGCAGGCGCTTGGCTTCGCACTGCCCGTGGAAGGGCTGCGCTACTGGCTGCAGCCATCGGTTGCGCCCTCGTCGCACGCGCGCACCACGCCCGACCCGCAGAATCCGCAGCGGCTTTCGCAGATCGAGCAGGACGGCTGGACCATCGATTATGTCGCCTATGCAGACACGCCGGGCACGGGCGTGAAGCGCGTCAATCTCACGCGCGAAGATCCGCCGCTCCAGATCAAGCTCGTGCTCGACCAGTAAGCGCGCCGGTTACTGTCAGTTACTGTCTCTCATCAGCAATATCTGGCCGGCATGCGCCGGCCAGGATTCAGGCATCCGTAAAGCATCATGATCGAAACCCAGGACTCGCTGCGCGACTGCCTAGCGCCCGCGAAACTCAATCTCTTCCTGCACATCACGGGTCGCCGTCCCAATGGCTATCACGATTTGCAGACCGTGTTCCAGTTGCTCGACTGGGGCGACACACTGCATTTCACGCGCCGCCAGGACGGCCGCATCACGCGCACCGTTGAAGTGGAAGGCGTGCCGGCCGAGCATGACCTCACTGTGCGCGCGGCGACGCTGCTCAAGGAACACACGGGCACGAGCGAAGGCGTCGAGATCGATATCGAAAAGCGGCTGCCAATGGGCGCCGGTCTTGGCGGCGGCAGCTCGGACGCGGCCACGACGCTGCTCGCGCTCAACCGCCTCTGGAAACTCAACTTGCCGCGCGAAGAACTGCAGGCACTCGCACTCAAGCTGGGCGCGGACGTACCCTTCTTCGTGTTCGGGAAAAATGCATTCGCGGAGGGTGTTGGAGAAGCATTGGAGGCTGTACAATTGCCCCCGCGTCATTTTTTGGTCGTGACGCCGCGGGTTCATGTTCCGACTGCCGAGATTTTTTCAGAAAAATCGTTGACAAGGGACACAAAGGCCTGCACAATAGCAGTCTTTCTTGCACAGCAAGCAACGCAAAAGGGATGGCCAGAAAGCTTCGGCCATAACGACATGCAAGCGGTTGTCGCAGGAAAATACGCGGAAGTAGCGCAGGTGCTTCGATGGTTTGAGAGTGTCTCGAATAGCATCGCACCAGCGCGGATGACCGGATCGGGTGCCAGCGTTTTTGCAGCATTCGCCAGTCGGTCCGAAGCAGAATCGGCACAAGCCAAACTGCTTACGGAGCAACCGGACTGGAGAAGCGCGGTAGCCTCGAGTCTGAATACACATCCACTCTTCGCTTTCGCGGCATAGTTTTGCGTGGTTGATCGACCTACCGGTCAGCCAGGCTCGAAGTTGAGTGTAGGGGAGTCGCCAAGTTGGTTAAGGCACCGGATTTTGATTCCGGCATGCGAGGGTTCGAGTCCTTCCTCCCCTGCCAAAAATTCCAGGCAGTTCGCTCTGTGGGTTACCCAGGGCAGTTCGCCTAAGTAGTTCCTCTCCGCCCCCCAAGTCCGCAGCAGGTGCATGATGAGCAGCCATGACGGCCTGATGGTTTTTACTGGCAACGCGAATCCCGCGCTTGCCCAGGAAGTCGTCAAGATCCTCGGTATTCCCCTCGGCAAGGCTATGGTTAGCCGCTTTTCCGACGGTGAAATCCAGGTCGAAATCCAGGAAAACGTGCGTGGCAAGGACGTCTTCGTCCTTCAGTCGACTTGCGCACCGACCAACGACAACCTGATGGAACTGATGATCATGGTCGATGCGCTCAAGCGCGCATCCGCAGGCCGGATCACAGCCGCTATCCCCTACTTCGGCTATGCCCGTCAAGACCGCCGCCCCCGTTCGGCGCGCGTCGCCATCTCGGCGAAGGTCGTGGCGAACATGCTGGAAATCGCGGGCGTCGAGCGGATCATCACGATGGATCTGCACGCCGACCAGATTCAGGGCTTCTTCGATATTCCCGTCGACAACATCTACGCTACGCCCGTGCTGCTCGGCGATCTGCGCAAGCAGAATCACGAGAACCTGCTGGTCGTTTCGCCGGACGTCGGCGGCGTGGTGCGCGCCCGTGCGCTCGCCAAGCAACTCGGCTGCGATCTCGCGATCATCGACAAGCGTCGTCCGAAGGCGAACGTCGCCGAAGTGATGAACATCATCGGTGAAGTCGAAGGCCGCACCTGCGTGATCATGGACGACATGGTCGACACCGCCGGCACGCTCTGCAAGGCAGCGCAAGTGCTGAAGGAACGCGGCGCGAAGCAGGTCTTCGCTTACGCCACGCACCCGGTTCTCTCGGGTGGCGCAGGCGAGCGTATCGCCGCCTCGGCGCTCGACGAACTGGTTGTGACCGACACGATTCCGCTGGGCGCCGAAGCGCGTTCGTGCGCGAAGATCCGCGCGCTCACGAGCGCAGGACTTCTTGCCGAAACGTTCTCGCGTATCCGTCGCGGCGACTCGGTGATGTCGCTCTTCGCGGAAAGCTGATCAGAATTGACGCGCAAGGCGCGGTGTTCGCAAGAGCGCCGCGCTTTTGCACGTAATCGGCGCGAACGGACGAAGGTTCGCGCTGCATCGCTGGGGGCCTCACAAGGCAATGGCTGGAAAGGCCCCGTTTTACTGCCTGGTCGCGGGCAGTGCATTGGAGAATCAAATGAAAGTCATCGCTTTCGAGCGTAACCTGCAAGGTACGGGTGCGAGCCGCCGCCTGCGCAATGCTGGCAAGACCCCTGGCATCGTGTACGGTGTTGGTTCGGAGCCGCAACTGGTCGAACTCGACCACAACGCGCTTTGGCACGCCCTGAAGAAGGAAGCCTTCCACTCGTCGATCCTCGACCTCGAAGTGGCCGGCAAGTCGCAACAAGTTCTGCTGCGCGACGTGCAATACCACCCGTTCCGTCAGCTCGTGCTGCACGTGGACTTCCAGCGCGTGGATCCGAACAAGAAGATCCACACGAAGGTGCCGCTGCACTTCATGAACCAGGAAACCAACCCGGCTGTGAAGCTGGGTGGCGCGATCATCTCGCACGTTCTGGCTGAAATCGAAATTCAGTGCCTGCCGGGCCAACTGCCGGAATTCCTCGAAGTCGACCTCGCCAAGATCGAAGCCGGCCAATCGCTGCACGCCAAGGACATCACCCTGCCCGCAGGCGTGACGCTGGTCCCGCACGTTGAGAGCGAAAACCCGGTCGTCGCGTCGGCACCCGTGCCGGCTGGCGCCCAGGCGGCTGCTGAAGGCGAAGAAGCGCCGGCTGCTGAGTAAGCGCAGCGGCTTCAACGAGCCGATCCTCTCGATCCGTTTCCCTGAAACGGACGACGTGACCCGCCGCGGTTCGCCCCGGCGGGTTTTTTTTCGCACTTTTTCGTACACTTGCGGGTCGACTGACTGATTTCCGCAGGCGGAACACCACAATGATCAGGTTGATCGTCGGGCTCGGCAATCCGGGCGCCGAATACACGGCGACGCGCCACAACGCGGGCTTCTGGCTCGTGGACCAGCTCGCGCGCGAAGCCGGCACGACGCTGCGCGACGAGCGGCGCTTCCACGGCCACTATGCGAAGGCGCGCCTCTACGGCGAGGAAGTGCATCTGCTCGAGCCGCAGACCTATATGAACCGCTCGGGGCAATCGGTCGTCGCGCTCGCGAACTTCTTCAAGATCCTGCCCAATGAGATCCTCGTCGCGCACGACGAGCTCGATCTGTCGCCCGGCACCGTCAAGCTCAAGCTCGGCGGCGGCAGCGGCGGCCACAACGGCTTGAAGGATATTTCCGCGCATCTGTCGACGCAGCAGTACTGGCGTTTGCGCATCGGCATCGGCCATCCGCGCGATCTGATTCCCGAGGGCGCGCGCGCAGGCGCCAAGCCCGATGTCGCGAACTTCGTGCTCAAGCCGCCGCGCCGCGAAGAGCAGGATGTGATCGACGCCTCGATCGAGCGCGCGCTCGCCGTGATGCCGACATTCGTGAAGGGCGAGGCCGAACGCGCGGTGATGCAGTTGCATCGCAATGGTTGAAACAAGGAGAGCGTCTTGAGTCGTTACTGGAGTGACATCGTCAACCGGCTCGTGCCTTACGTGCCGGGCGAACAGCCCGCGCTCGCGAAGCCGGTCAAGCTCAACACCAACGAGAACCCCTATGCGCCCTCCCCGCGCGTGCTCGAGGCGATCCGCCACGAGCTCGGCGAAACGGGCGAGTCGCTGCGCCGCTATCCCGACCCCGTCGCGAAGCGCCTGCGCGCCGCTGTGGCCGCGCATCACGGCATCCGCGCGGAACAGGTGTTCGTCGGCAACGGCTCGGACGAGGTGCTGGCCCACGCGTTCCAGGCGCTGCTCAAGCACGACAAGCCGATCCTCTTTCCGGACATCACATACAGCTTCTACCCGACCTACGCGCGGCTCTACGAGGTCGAGTACCGCACCGTGCCGCTCACCGCGCAGTTCACGATCAACGTCGACGATTACCTGCAGCCCAATGGCGGCGTGATCTTCCCGAATCCGAATGCGCCCACGGGTCACGCGCTGCCGCTCGCGGAAATTGAGCGTCTTGTCGCGGCGAGTGCGGAATCGGTGGTGGTCATCGACGAAGCCTATGTGGATTTCGGCGCCGAATCGGCCATCGCGTTGATCGACCGCTATCCCAACTTGCTGGTCGTGCACACGACTTCGAAGTCGCGCTCGCTCGCGGGCATGCGCGTGGGCTTCGCGTTCGGTCATCCCGATCTCATCGACGCGCTCAACCGCGTGAAGGACAGCTTCAACTCGTACCCGCTCGACCGTCTGGCGCAAGCCGCCGCGACGGCCGCTTACGAAGACGCCGAATGGCTCAAGACGACAAGCGCGCGCGTGATCGCAAGCCGCGAGCGTCTGACGGCCGCGCTCGCTGCACTCGGCTTCGAAGTCGTACCTTCGGCGGCAAACTTCGTGTTCGCGAAGCATCCTGCGCACGACGCGGCGGCAATTGCCGCCAAACTGCGCGAAAAAGAGATCTTCGTGCGCCATTTCAACGCGCCGCGCGTGAACCAGCATCTGCGCATTTCGATCGGCACCGATGCCGAATGCGACACGCTCGTCGATGCCTTGAAGGCCATCGTCGCGTAAGAAGACGGCAAGATGAAATAAAAAACGCGCCTGTTGGCGCGTTTTTTATTCCCGAAGGATTCTGCGAGATTCAGGCGGCGTTCTTCGCCGCGATCAGCGCGTGGTACTTCTGCATCAATTGCTCCGGCGACTCGACATGCTCCGGATTCTTGGGGATGCACTCGACCGGGCACACTTGAATGCACTGCGGCTCATCGAAATGGCCGACACACTCGGTGCACTTGCCCGGGTCGATCACATAGATTTCCGGGCCCATCGAGATCGCGTCGTTCGGGCATTCGGGCTCGCACACGTCGCAATTGATGCACTCGTCGGTAATCATCAGGGCCATGCTTATCTCACTTCCTGCCAGCGCGAAGGCCGGCTCACACGTTGCTTAGCCCTATAGTTTACGCTGCTTTCGCCGCGCGTTCACGCCTTCGTAACCGGGCCGCCCATTGAGGCCACCTTGTCCTGCAGGCGCTTTTCCACTGAAGGAAACACGAACTTACTGACATCTCCACCCAACTGGGCGATTTCGCGCACGATCGTGCCCGAAATGAACTGATACTGGTCCGAAGGCGTCATGAACATCGTTTCGACGTCGGGCAGCAGATAACGGTTCATGCCCGCCATCTGAAATTCATACTCGAAGTCCGACACCGCACGCAGCCCGCGCACGATCACGCGTGCGTTGTTGGTGCGCACGAAGTCCTTCAGAAGCCCCTTGAAGCTCATGACCTGGACATTCGGATAGTGGCCGAGCACCTCGTGGGCAATCTCGAGCCGCTCGTCGAGCGAGAAGAAAGGCTTCTTGTTGCGGCTGTCCGCAACGCCGACTACCAGCGTGTCGAAAATGCTCGACGCGCGCCGCACGAGATCTTCGTGGCCGCGCGTAAGCGGGTCGAAGGTGCCGGGGTACACGGCGACTACCATGAGGCTTCTCCTCTCAACAGAAATGGGGTGCAATGCAGTGCCGTGGCGATGCTTGCACATATGCGTGCGTGACGGCCAGGCCGCCCGCCGCTTCTTATCGAACGCGCATTATTCCTCATTTTCGCGCTGCAGCAAATGATAGTGAACCGCACCCGCCCGGCCCTCGCGCACCACGCTCCAGCCCGACAGCGCGGGCCGTGCAGCCGGATCGACCGGCTCGCCGGACTCCACGTAGAGCCATCCGCCCGGGGCAACAAGCGGCGCGGCCAGTTCGAGCGAGCGCTCGAGCAGCGCGGTGTCACCGAACGGCGGATCGAGGAACACTACATCGAACGAGCCTGGCGCGAGATTGGCCGCGAGGCGCAGCGCGTCGGCTTCCGCGACTTCGATCATGCGCGCGCCAAGGCGCGCCTGGTTCGCGCGCAACTGCGCCGCGGCGCGCGCGCTGCGCTCCACCATCACGACTCGCGCGGCGCCGCGCGAAGCCGCCTCGAAGCCAAGGCCGCCGCTGCCCGCGAACAGGTCGAGGCAGCGCAGGCCGTCGAGGCGCTGGCCGAGCCAGTTGAAGAGCGTTTCGCGCACACGGTCGGGGGTCGGGCGTAGCCCATCGAGATCGAGCACCGGCAGCGGCGTGCGCTTCCAGTCGCCGCCGATGATGCGGACCGTGTGTGTTCCGCCGCCGCCACGCGCGCGCGGATCGGACTGATGGGAACGGCCGCCTTGGCCACGTGAGGATGAGGAACGGGTCATGCGTTGGGTCGTACGGCTGCGTGCATTTGACCGCTGGCAGTCAATCTGCCGGCGGAACTCGACTGCTGGGTTCGGGCACGACGCTTCCACATCGCACCCTCCAATGCGCGCACGTTACCACAGGGGCGCGCACGTGCCGCGCGCACGCCGCAAGGACCGTGCGGCGACGCCGCCGCGACTCCAGGTAATGTGCCTGATAAAATGCCATGTTTTCCGCGCGTTACCTCTTCCCATGCCGTCGCTGACCGCCCCTCGGTCCGACCCGCAGCGCGCCTGACCCACCCCAGACCATGTTCAGTTTCTTCAAACGATTCCGCGGCTCGAAGGACGCCGAGAACGCGCCGGCCGAGAACGCGCAGGACGAAGCCACGCTCGAGGCGCCGGACGAGGCCGATGAAGCACCCGCCAGCACGGCGCGCGAAGCGTCGCCCGCGCCATCTGTAGTTGCGGCCGAGGCCGCGCCGGTCGAGCCTGTCCCGGCGCAGGAAGCGAGCGCCACCAGCGATGACGAACCGGAAACCATCGAGATCGTCCCGCCGCCCGCGCTCGAGGCCGCCGCCAAGCAATCCTGGCTCAAGCGCCTGAAGTCGGGGCTCTCGAAAACGGGCTCGAACATCCAGAGCATCTTCGTCAACGCGAAGATCGACGACGACCTCTACGAGGAGCTCGAAACCGCGCTGCTGATGTCGGATGCGGGCGTCGATGCCACCGAATATCTGCTCGAAACGCTGCGCCAGAAAGTGCGCGCCGAGCGCCTGACCGAAGCGCAACAGGTGAAGGACGCCCTGCGCGAGCTGCTGATCGACTTGCTCAAGCCGCTCGAAAAGTCGCTCATGCTCGGTCGCGCCCAGCCGCTCGTGATGATGATCGCGGGCGTGAATGGTGCGGGCAAGACCACCAGTATCGGCAAGCTGGCGAAGCATCTGCAGAGCTTCGACCAAAGCGTGCTGCTCGCCGCGGGCGACACCTTCCGCGCCGCCGCACGCGAACAGCTCGCCATCTGGGGCCAGCGTAACAACGTGACGGTCGTGCAGCAGGAAAGCGGCGATCCGGCCGCGGTGATCTTCGACGCCGTGAGCGCCGCGCGCGCGCGCCGCATCGACGTGGTGATGGCCGACACCGCGGGCCGCCTGCCGACGCAATTGCATCTGATGGACGAGCTGAAGAAGGTCAAGCGCGTGATCGGCAAGGCGTTCGACGGTGCGCCGCACGAGGTGCTGCTCGTGATCGACGCGAACACGGGCCAGAACGCGCTCGCGCAGGTCAAGGCGTTCGACGACGCGCTCGGCCTCACCGGCCTCATCGTGACGAAGCTCGACGGCACCGCCAAGGGCGGCATTCTCGCTGCGATCGCGCGCCAACGCCCGATTCCCGTGTATTTCATCGGCGTGGGCGAGAAGGTCGAAGACCTGCAGCCGTTCGTGGCCGAGGAATTCGCCGACGCGCTGCTTGGCGGCTAAAAGCGCGCGTTTAAGTGGATTTAGATACACAAAGGGCGTCGTTCTCACGAACGACGCCCTTTTTCATTGGCGCAGCCGACGTACGCCGGTCAGACGCTCACTCCGAATCCGGCTGCACGCCCGGCGCGGCGCGTGCGAACGCGTCGAGCGTGAGCGCGTAGTCGTTGATGCGCTGAATGGTCGGGTAGCGCGTCGTGTCGATCTTGAACCGGTTCGCGTTGTAGACCTGCGGCACGATGCAAAGATCGGCAACGGTGGGCGTGTCGCCAAACGAGAGCTTGCCGGTGCGCGGATCGCTGGCGAGCCGCTGTTCCAACGTCTCGAAGCCCGCCTCGATCCAGTGGCGGTACCACGCGTCTTTCGTCGCGTCGTCCGCGCCAACGCTGTGCTTGAGGTACTTCAGCACGCGCAGGTTGTCCACCGGATGAATCTCACACGCCACCTGCAGCGCAAGCGAGCGAACGTGCGCACGATCGGCGGGCGACTTCGGCAGCAGCGGCGGCTCGGGATGCGTCTCCTCCAGATACTCGATGATCGCGAGCGACTGCTGCAGCGTGTGCCCTTCGTCGTCGACGAACGCCGGCACGATCGCGTCGGGATTGACCTGGCGATAGGCGGGCTTGAGCTGCTCGCCGCCATCGCGCACGAGATGGACCGGCACGTACTCGTACGACAGGTTCTTCAGATTCAGCGCAATACGCACTCGATACGATGCCGAACTGCGGAAATAGCTGTAAAGCTTCATGCTCCTCTCTTGCTCCTCTTGAATCCTGATGCGGACCGCGCCGCTCAGACGACCCGCACGGCGAATTCGCCGATGCCTGCCACACCGCCCGTCATCAGGTCGCCCTTCACGACGGCACCCACGCCCTCGGGCGTGCCCGTATAGATCAGATCACCGGCCTTCAGCTCGAACAGCGTCGAAAGGAACGCGATCGTGTCGGCAACCGGCCAGATCATCTGCGAGATGTCCGAGCGCTGCTTTTCCTCGCCGTTGACCGCGAGCCAGATTTCTCCCTTCTCGAGCTGGCCGATTTTCGAAACCGGATGGATCGGGCCGATGGGCGCCGAATGATCGAAGCCCTTGGCGGTATCCCACGGACGACCGAGCTTCTTCGCTTCAGCCTGCAAGTCGCGGCGCGTCATGTCGAGCCCGAGCGCGTAGCCGTAGACATGGTCGAGCGCGCTGGCGACCGGAATATCCTTGCCGCCCTTGCCAATCGCCGCGACCAGTTCCATCTCGAAGTGCACGTTCTTCGATTGCGCGGGATACGGAAACTCGGCGGTCGAACCGGGCGCGACGTAGAGCACGGCGTCGGCAGGTTTGGAGAAGAAGAACGGCGGTTCACGGTTCGGATCGTGGCCCATCTCGCGCGCATGCGCTTCGTAGTTGCGGCCAACGCAGTAGATGCGCCGCACGGGGAAACGCGAGTCGCTGCCGGCCACCGGCACCGAGGCGAGCGCCGCCGGTTCGAATACGTACGTCATGAAGTTCTCCGTCTTTGTGATGGAGCGTGCGCGAGGCACGCGGGCCTGTAGATCTTTAGGGCGTGTAAGGCGTGAGGCGCGGCTTGCACGCCAGAGCAATCGCGAGTGTAACGCGCGACGGTGAGCACGCGCGGCGAAGCCTTCAAGCAGCCTTCGCGGAGGGGGCTGACCAGAAGCGGGCGCTGGCGTGGCCGGCGAGGCATGGGGTGCTCGTGCGATACTTCTCGCATCCCCCATTTCAATACGACGGCGGCGCGCCGCACGCCGTCGAACGAACCGCGCTCGCCCATGACCATCGCCGACTCGACCGACATCTTCCCGTGCGCCCGCTTTATCAAGGAGATTGGCCGCGGACCGAACGGCGCGCGCTCGCTCTCGTCCGAAGACACGCACGCGCTCTACGCCGCAATGCTCGACGGCCGTGTGCCCGAACTGGAGCTGGGCGCGGTGCTGCTCGCCTACCGCCTCAAGGGCGAAACCGCCGATGAACTGGCCGCCATGCTGCGCGCCGCGCACGCCTCGTTCGCGCCGCTCGCGGTGCCAGCAGGCGACTATCGGCCCGTGTCGATCCCAAGCTACAACGGCGCGCGCAAACAACCCAATCTCGTGCCGCTGCTCGCCCTGCTGCTCGCGCGCGAAGGCGTGCCAACGCTCGTGCACGGCGTCACCACCGACGCGGGCCGCGTGACGAGCGCGGAAATCTTCGCGGCGCTGAACCGGCCCGAAGCCCACAATCACGCCGACATCGAAGCGCAACTGGCGTCGAGCCGCGTGGCGTTTTCATCGATCGAAACGCTCGCGCCCAAGCTCGCGCGGCTGCTGTCGCTGCGCCGGCGCATGGGCGTGCGCAATTCCACGCATACGCTCGTGAAGCTGCTTCAGCCGTTCGCCGAGCCGGGCCTGCGCCTCGTGAACTACACGCACCCGCCGTACCGCGAAAGCCTGAGCGCCCTCTTTGTGGCGCATCCGGAAGCCGCCGTTGGCGGTGCGCTGCTCGCGCGCGGCACCGAGGGCGAAGCCGTGGCGGACACGCGCCGCCAGGTGCAGGTCGACTGGCTGCACGACGGCATCTGCGAGACGCTGATCGAGCCGGAGCGTTCATCGCCTGGCGCGCCCGAAATCGATCTTCCGGAAGGTCGCGACGCGCCCACTACGGCGGCATGGATCGAAGCGGTGCTGCGTGGCGAAGCACCGGTGCCCGACGCCATCGCGCGTCAGATCGAGACGATCAAGCGCATCGCGAAGCGCTAACGTTCGAACCCAAAGCACATCGCCCAATCCGCTGAAAGCCGTGCGGAGCGGGCGATCCACGCAACGAGCACAAGCGCATCGGCGCGCTTCGTCGGCTATCTTCACACATCGTCGCGCGCTCAATCTGCAAATTCCCTGTTGACACACGCGTCCGCCCTGTTTTACATTGGACGAATGCGTTCCTACCCGAACACCCTCCGAATTACCCTCGGCCGACTATCGGCCCTATCGCTACGCCTAGCCTAAAGCTGGTGTAGCGCCGCAACGACCCCCTCTCCGGTCACCGCGGTCCTCCCCAAGCAGTTCTCGCAGTACCCCAAATCCGCTGTATCTCTACAACCTGTCGTCTGCATTCGTCCGCTTACCGTCCGGACGAGTCGCGAGGTCAAAATGCACGTTGCATGGGCATCGTTTACGTCCGCTGTCGCCGCGCCGGCTACCGCCGTCACCGTGGCCGTCTTCTTCGCGTCCGCGGTTGCCGCCCGTACGCATGAAGTTTCGCGCATCGTGCTCCGTCGCCAGCCCGCCAGCCGCCCGCTGCCGACCGCCATCGCATACGACAACACGAAGAACGAGGCTCGTCATGTTGCGTAATCCCGCCGAGAAGTACCGCCCCTTCCCCGCCATCCGCTTGAACGGCCGTAAATGGCCGACGCGCACCGTCGAACGCGCGCCGATCTGGATGAGTACCGACCTGCGCGACGGCAACCAGTCGCTGATCGAGCCGATGAGCATCGAGCAGAAGACCGAGTTTTTCGAGATGCTCGTCGCGATCGGCTTCAAGGAAATCGAAGTCGGCTTTCCGTCGGCTTCGCAGACCGACTTCGATTTCGTGCGCAAGCTCATCGAAGAAAAGCGCATTCCCGCGGACGTGACGATCGAAGTGCTCGTGCAGTCGCGCGAAGAACTGATCGCCCGCACGTTCGAAGCGCTCGAAGGCGTGCCGCGCGCGATCGTCCACCTTTACAACGCGATCTGCCCGTCGTTCCGCAAGATCGTGTTCGGCCAGTCGAAGGACGAAGTGAAGGCGCTCGCGGTCGAAGGCACGCGCATTATCCGCGAACATGCCGACAAAAACCCGCAAACACACTGGATTTACCAATATTCGCCCGAAACGTTCAGCATGACCGAGCTGACCTTCGCGCGCGAAGTGTGCGATGCGGTGGCCCAGACGTGGCGCCCCACGCGCGATCACAAGATGATCGTGAATCTCCCGGCGACCGTCGAAGCGGCGATGCCCAATGTCTACGCCGACCAGATCGAGTGGATGGACCGCAACCTCGCGTACCGCGACAGCATCGTCCTCTCGGTACATCCGCATAACGACCGCGGCACGGCGGTGGCCGCCGCCGAAATGGCGCTGCTCGCGGGCGCGGATCGCATCGAAGGCTGCCTGTTCGGCAATGGCGAACGCACCGGCAACGTCGATCTCGTCACGCTCGCGATGAACCTCTACACCCAGGGCATCGACCCGGGCCTCGACTTCTCCGACATCGACGCCGTGCGCCGCGTGGTCGAGCGCTGCAACCAGCTGCCCGTGCACCCGCGCCATCCGTATGCAGGCGACCTCGTGTTCACGGCGTTCTCGGGCTCGCACCAGGACGCGATCCGCAAGGGCTTCGCGCAGCAACGGCCCGACGCGGTCTGGGAAGTGCCCTATCTCCCGATCGATCCCGCCGATCTCGGCCGCAGCTATGACGCGGTGATCCGCGTGAACAGCCAGTCGGGCAAGGGCGGCGCGACGTATCTGCTCGAGCGCGGCATGGGCTTCACGCCGCCGCGCCGTGTGCAGATCGAGTTCAGCCACGCCGTACAGACCGTCGCCGATACGTCGGGCGAGGAAATCACGGGCGATGCCGTCTGCGCGCTGTTCGCGCGTGAGTACTTCGAAACGCGCGGGCCGGCCGCCAACGTGGGTTCAGGCCGGGTGCGCTGGGAAGGCCGCGACGTGGCCATGCCGGCTGCCGCGAACGCCGACGAGGCGCATGCGCAAGCCGTGGCCGCCGCAATCGCGGCAACGGCGGGCGAGCGTATCGAAATTACCTCGTTCGAGAGCGAACGTACGGCGCAGGGTGGCACGGCCGTATTCGTCGGTGCGCGTGTGGGTGGCCAGCCGCTGCGCCACGGCGTGGGCGTGGGTGATGACGCGGTCCATGCCTGCGTGGCGGCGGTGGTCAGCGCAGTGAATCGTGCGGCCTGGACGCGTATAGAAGAGCGCGTGGCGGCCTGACGCCGACCGCGCGCAGCAACCCAGGCAGTTTGAAGTCAAGCAGGGAAATCGGCGGCATGTTGAGCGCCGGCGGCAAAACGGGCCGCCGGCGTGCGCCTGAAGCGCCTAAGCGGCGCTCCAGCGAGTGGACTTACCGGTCGTCACTCGATCGCGCAACGCGTCGCCTGCCATGCGAGCAGACGCCAGTGACCACCCTCTTGCGTCTGGATCGCCGTATAGGCAATAGGAAAGAGCAGCGCACCGTTGTTCGCTTCCATCTCGATCAGCACGCGCCCGGAAACCACGCAGGCCTCGTTTCCGGCTTGAAACACGTCCTGCGACTGGATCTCGATCTGGCGGTAGCGGCGGCGGCCCGCCGTGATCGCATCGATGAACTGCTGCTTGGTCTCGCGTTTGCCGTTGGTGTGGACGAAGGTCGCGTGATCGGACAGCAACTGGTCCAGCGACGTGCCGTCGCCATCAACCATCGCGCGAAAGCGCTCGCGCTCAAGTCCGCGAATCGCATCGATTAGTTTTGCCGCCATCGCTCAAGCCCCTTGCGCGCCGGCCCGCGCCTGAGCGCAGCCCCACGCCGAAGATTTTCCGCATATGTCTGGCTGAAATTTATACCAGGATTTCACGCAAGGATACTTGCGATCAAAGACAACACCCCCATGTATGGCGCATAAGCCACGCGTCCGGTGAAAACTTCGCATGGCGGCAGCTGCATCCCCGCAGCCGCGCCCTGATGTCGCAGCGCAGCACTTTCAGCTTCGTCTGATGTCTATTCATCGGATTCTGTGGCAAAGTCCGAGCGCTGCGCGGCTCCGTCGAGAGCCCCCTTGATTCAACCCTTTATCTCCCGCGCCCCCGCGCCGGACTGCTGACCCGTTCTAGAGTGTTCCTTCGGCCTGCCCTGTGCGCTGGCCTGCGCCGGGCGCCAAGCCCCGCCCCGCTTGACTGCCGGCGTTTAGTGTAATCTATCGATACAACAATTTCGATAGGAATCAAGGAACCTTGAAGCCCCTACAGACTCCAAGTATTAGCACTCGGTGATTCAGAGTGCTAACATCCACCGTGGAGTCGGTGTCTGACTTTTGCAAGATTCCTGAGGAGTTCGCTACGTGAGCAACGCAATGACCATGACCCTTCCGAGTACGCTGAGCCCGTCGTCGGCCAAGGCCGGGGGCTCATTGGCGCTCGCGAATGCTTCCCTGTTGCCCGGCCAGCTGGGCAACATCGACGCCTATATTCAAGCCGTGAACCGGATCCCGATGCTGACGCCCCAGGAAGAGCGTCAGTTCGCGACCGAGTTTCGCGAGCAAAACAATCTTGAAGGTGCGCGCCGCCTGGTGCTGTCGCACCTGCGCCTCGTCGTGTCGATTGCGCGTAATTATCTAGGCTACGGCCTGCCGCACGCCGACCTGATCCAGGAAGGCAACATCGGTCTGATGAAGGCCGTGAAGCGCTTCGACCCCGAGCAGAACGTGCGGCTCGTGTCGTACGCGATGCACTGGATCAAGGCTGAGATCCACGAATACATCCTGCGCAACTGGCGCATGGTGAAAGTCGCCACGACCAAGGCGCAGCGCAAGCTGTTCTTCAACCTGCGCAGCCACAAGCAGGGCCTGCAGTCGTTCACGCCGGAGGAAATCGACGGCCTCGCGCAGGAACTGAACGTGAAGCGCGAAGAGGTCGTGGAGATGGAAACGCGCCTGTCGGGCGCCGACATCGCGCTCGAAGGCCAGACCGAGGACGGCGAGGAGTCGTACGCCCCGATCGCCTGGCTCGCCGACTCGCATAACGAGCCGAGCGCCGTGCTGGCCGCACGTTCGCGCGACCGCCTGCAGTCTGACGGCATTGCGAGCGCGCTGGAAGCGCTCGACGCGCGCAGCCGCCGCATCATCGAGGCGCGCTGGCTCAACGTCGACGACGACGGTTCGGGCGGCTCGACCCTGCACGAACTGGCCGACGAGTTCGGCGTTTCGGCTGAGCGCATTCGCCAGATCGAAGCAAGCGCCATGAAGAAGATGCGCACCGCGCTCGCCGAGTACGCGTAAGCCGCAGCAGGTCTAAAAGCCAAACCGAAAACCCCGTTCCCGCGAACGGGGTTTTTCTTTTGCGCGCTGCGAAAGCTGCGCACCTTCGCACCGGCCGCGCTGATTCCACCCTAAGATGATTTCGAGGTGGTGAGCCAGAGGCCGCGCCGCGGTCTGGCCTCGTAACGCGTTCGAGGGCACCCGTCGTCATGATCCCGGCATCCGGTCAACGCCAGCGCGCACCGTCGTTGCTGCGCACGCGCATCCTTCAGTGGATGCGCGGCCCCACCTTTGCGCGCGATATCGCCCTCGTTCTCGTCATCAAGCTTGTCCTGCTGATGGCGCTCAAATACGCATTCTTCAATCACCCGCAGGCAGAAGACATGAACATGCCGCCTGCCGCTGTCGCGCAGGCCATCCTGGCCGTGCCCATGGCATCAAGGCCCCAGCCGTCCGTGTCCCAAGCTCCGGCCACGCCGCCACAACGAGGAGACCGTCATGCCCGCGATTGAATCGGTGGAACTCTCGCGTCTTCAGTTCGCCATCACCGCGCTCTACCACTTCCTCTTCGTGCCGCTCACGCTCGGCCTCTCGTGGCTGCTCGTCATCATGGAGTCTGTGTACGTGATGACCGGCAAGGTGATCTACAAGGACATGACGCAGTTTTGGGGCAAGCTCTTCGCCATCAACTTTGCGATGGGCGTCACCACCGGCCTCACGATGGAGTTCCAGTTCGGCACCAACTGGTCGTACTACTCGCACTACGTGGGCGACATCTTCGGCGTGCCGCTCGCCGTGGAAGGGCTCGCCGCGTTCTTCCTCGAATCGACCTTTGTCGGGTTGTTCTTTTTCGGCTGGAATCGCCTGTCGAAAGGCGCGCACCTGTTCACCACGTTTCTCGTCGCGCTCGGCTCGAATCTTTCGGCGCTGTGGATTCTGATCGCCAACGGCTGGATGCAGAACCCCGTGGGCGCGGCGTTCAACTACGAAACCATGCGCATGGAACTCACCAGCCTGTTCCATGTGATTTTCAACCCCGTCGCGCAGGTGAAGTTCGTGCACACGGTTTCCGCCGGCTACGTGACGGCGTCAATGTTCGTGCTCGGCATTTCGTCGTGGTACCTGCTGCGCCGACGCGATGTGGAGTTCGCACTGCGCTCGTACGCGATCGCCGCGGGCTTTGGCCTTGCGTCCACGCTGTGCGTGCTGATCCTCGGCGACGAATCGGGCTACACCGACGGCGTCGTGCAGCAAGTCAAGCTCGCCGCCATCGAATCCGAATGGGAGACCGCGCCCGCCCCGGCGCCGTTCACGCTGTTCGGCCTGCCCAACCAGAAGGAAGAGCGCACCGACTACGCGATCCGCATTCCCTGGCTCATGGGCATCATCGCCACGCGCTCGATCGACACACCCGTGATTGGCCTGAAAGACCTGATGGGCCGCGCCGAAGTGCGCATCCGCAACGGCATGCTCGCGTACGCCGCGCTGCAGAAGATGAAAGAAGGCACCGCCGACACCGAGACGCGCGACGTGTTCGAAGCGCACAAGGCCGACCTCGGCTACGGCCTGCTCCTGAAGCAGTTCACGCCGAACGTCGTCGATGCGACCTCCGAGCAGATCAGGGCCGCGTCGAGAACGGCGATCCCGCCCGTTGCCCCCGTGTTCTGGTCGTTCCGCGTGATGGTCAGCCTTGGCATCCTTTTTCTCGTGACCTTCGTGCTCGCCTTCTTGTTCTGCGCGCAGCGCTCGCTGCTCAAGGAAAACCGCCGCTGGTTCCTCCGCTGGGCGCTGGTGGCGATCCCACTGCCGTGGCTCGCCGCCGAGTTCGGCTGGGTCGTCGCGGAAACGGGGCGCCAGCCATGGACCATCGCGGAGGTGCTGCCCACGCGCCTTTCGGCTTCGAGCCTCGCGCCCGGCGACGTGATGCTGAGCATCGCGGGCTTCGTAATCTTCTACACGGTGCTCTTCATCATCGAGATCACGTTGATGTTCAAGTACGCGCGCCTCGGGCCGTCGTCGCTGCATACCGGTCGTTACTTCCACGAGCAGACGGCGACGCTCGCGACCGACGGCAAGGTCACGTGATCGGCGCTACACAACGAAAACCGCGAGGGAACACGCCATGGATTACGCAACGCTCAAGTTGATCTGGTGGGTGCTGATCGGTGTGCTGCTGATCGGCTTTGCGGTGACAGACGGCTTCGATATGGGCGCGGCCGTGCTGCTGCCCTTCGTCGGCAAGACCGACGAGGAACGCCGCATCGTCATCAACACGGTGGGCGCGACGTGGGAAGGCAACCAGGTCTGGTTCATCACCGCGGGCGGCGCGATGTTCGCCGCCTGGCCGCTCGCCTACGCGGCGTCGTTCTCGGGCTTCTACTTCGCCATGCTCCTCGTGCTCTTCGCGCTGTTTTTCCGGCCCGTGGGCTTCGACTATCGCGGCAAGCGCGTGGATGTGAGATGGCGTCAGGGCTGGGACTACGGCCTCTTCATCGGCGGCTTCGTGCCCGCGCTCGTGTTTGGCGTGGCGTTCGGCAATCTGCTCCAGGGCGTGCCGTTCGCCTATGACACGGACCTGCGCGTGACGTATCACGGCAGCTTCTTTGCCCTCCTCAATCCGTTCGCACTGGTCTGCGGGCTGGTGAGTCTTTGCATGCTCACCGCGCACGGCGCGGCGTTCCTGAAGCTCAAGAGCGATGGTGTCGTTGCGATGCGCGCCTCGAAGGCGCTGCGCCTGTTCGCGGGGCTCACGATCGTGTTGTTCCTCGTGGCGGGCGCGCTCGTGGCGACGCTCATCGGCGGCTATACGATCACGTCGCCCGCGCCTCTCGACACGGTGGCCAATCCGCTCCTCAAGAGCGTCGATTCCGGGCCGGGGCTCTGGCTCGCGAACTACGGGCTCTATCCGTGGATGGCGCTCGCCCCTCTCCTGGGCGTGCTTGGCGGCTTGCTCGCGTTCGCACTCGCGGGTTCACGCTTCGAGCGGCTTGCGTTCCTGAGCACGGGGCTGCAGATCGTCGGCGTGATTCTCACCGCGGGCTTCTCGATGTTTCCGTTCATCATGCCCTCGTCGCTCGACCCGCGTTCGAGCCTGACGGTCTGGGACGCGACTTCGAGCAAGATGACGCTCGAGATCATGCTCGTTGCCGTCATCATTTTCCTGCCGATCGTGCTCGGTTATACGGCGTGGGTCTATCGCGTCATGCGCGGCAAGATTACCGCTGACGTCATACGGGACAACCAGCATACGTTGTACTAAGCGTCGATGCCGTTTAGAGACACCGAAAACAAAAACGCCGCAGCATACGCTGCGGCGTTTTTCATCGGCATACCGCGAATCGATTACGCCGGCTGAAGCGCCAGTTCACGTGCATAACGCGGCGCGGCGTCGCCGACCACGATGTGCAGCGTATCCGCCGAAATCCACGCCACGTCGAGCGTGCCGAGCTTCTCGCGATCCACGGCCGCCGGGTCGCGCACGATCACGCGCAGGCGTGTGGCCGCTACCGCGTCGAGCGAAACGATATTGGCGACGCCGCCGAACACCGCGAGCCAACGCGACGGATTCGGATCGAGCGGCCCCTGCGCGACAGCAGCGCTCGCGTCGGCCTGAGCAGCCTGAGCAGCATGAGCAGCCGGAACAACTTGCGCTGCAGCAGCCGGCTTGCTGGCCGCGGCACCGCCACGCGCGATCTCGCCGCGAATTTCATCGGCGATGATATCCGCCTCCGGCCCGATGATGACCTGCACGCTTTCGCCGCCGCGCTTGAGCACGCCGCGCGCACCGATTGCCTTCAACGCCGGCTCCGAAACATGGGCCGGATCAACCACCGAGAGACGCAGACGCGTCGTGCACGCGTCGACCACCTTGAGGTTGGCCGCGCCGCCGAGCGCATCGATGTAACGCGCAGCACGCGAGAGCGACGCCGCCGTTGCCGCGCCGCCAGCCGCGACCGCAACGCCCGACATCGTCGAGGCGATGGCCGTATCGCCCGCCGAGGCTTCGCGGCCCGGCGTGGGCAGGTTGAAGCGGCGGATGAAGAAGCGGAACAGCCCGTAGTACACGACCGCATAGACCACGCCGAGCGGAATTGCATACCAGCCATGCGTGGAGAGCCCGTAGTTCAGCACGTAGTCGATCGCGCCCGCAGAGAACGTGAAGCCGAGCTTGATGCCAAGCAGCGAGCAGATCGCCAGCGACAGCCCCGTGAGCACCGCATGGATCGCGTAGAGCACGGGCGCGAGGAACATGAACGTGAACTCGATCGGCTCGGTCACGCCCGTGAGGAACGAGGTGAGCGCCATCGAGAACAGCAGGCCGCCCACCATCGCGCGCTTGTCCTTCGGCGCTTCGTGCAACATGGCGAGGCACGCTGCCGGCAGGCCGAACATCATCACCGGGAAGAAGCCGGCCATGAAGCTGCCCGCCGTGGGGTCGCCCGCGAAGAAGCGGTGCAGGTCGCCCGTCACGGCAGCGCCGCCGGCTGCCGGCGTGAACGAGCCGAACACGAACCACACGAGCGAGTTGAGGATGTGGTGCAGACCCGTGACAAGCAACAGGCGGTTGAGCAAGCCGTACACGAAGGTGCCGATCGCGCCCGCCGTGGTGAGCCAGTGGCCGGCGGTGTCGATCACGCCCTGCACCGGTCCCCACACAAAGCCGAACACGATGCCGAGCACGAGACACGTGAGCCCGGTGACGATCGGCACGAAGCGTTTGCCGCCGAAGAACGCGAGGAACTCGGGCAGCTTGATGTCCTTGAAGCGGTTGTACAGCATGCCCGCGACGACACCGGCCACCACGCCCGACAGCACGCCCATGTTGAGCTTGTCGTTGATGTCCTTCATCACGGCGGTCTGAACCAGATAGCCCAGCGCGCCCGCGAGGCCGGCTACGCCGTTGTTGTCCTTCGCGAAGCCCACGGCGATGCCGATCGCAAACAGCAACGGCAGGTTATCGAAGATCGCGCCGCCCGCGTCGGCGATGATCTTGATGTTGAGCATGTCGGCCTGGCCGAAGCGAAGCAGGATGCCGGCGACCGGCAGCACTGCGATGGGAAGCATCAGCGCGCGGCCGAGGCTTTGTATCTTGAGAAACGGATTGCCATCCATTGAACTGCCTCCAGTCTCTATCTCTTGCTTGACGTGTGTGGGTGAGAGAGGCCGGCGCGCGATCGCTGCGCACGCCGGCGTGTTTTTAAGGATTGCTTAGGGTGGGTGAAACAGAAACCATCAATCGAGTGGCCAGCTTTCGCGGCTTGCCGCACGCACGGCTTGTGCCGATTCGAGCGCGAGCGCATTTTTAGCGCGCTCGCGACAATCGTTGTAGTCGAGCTTGCGCACGCGCGCCTTGATCGAGGGCACGGAAACCGGATCGACGGAGAGTTCCGTCACACCGAGACCGATGAGCAGCGGCACCGCGAGCGGATCGCCCGCCAGCGCACCGCATACGCCCACCCACTTGCCGTGCTTGTTCGCGCCCTCGACCGCCGCTGCCACGAGACGCAGCACGGCCGGATGCAGGCCGTCGGCCTGCGCCGCGAGATCGGGCTGGCAACGATCCATTGCGAGCGTGTACTGCGTGAGATCGTTGGTGCCGATCGAGAGGAAATCCGCATGGCGCGCGAGTTGGTCCGCGAGCAGCGCCGCCGAAGGCACTTCGATCATCACGCCCACTTCGATCGGCTCGGTGCGGCCCGCTTCGCGCGCGAACGTGTCGATGCGCTCGCGCAGGCGTACGAGTTCGCCCACGTCGGTCACCATCGGCAGCAGGATGCGCACCTTGCCCACCGGCTTCACGGCAAGGAGGCCGCGCAGCTGGTCGTCCAGCAGATCGGGCCGCACCTGCGCAAGGCGAATACCGCGCAGACCCAACGCCGGGTTCGGCTCGGGCGGCAGCGTCAGATAGTCGACTTCCTTGTCGGCGCCCACGTCGAGCGTACGAATGATCGCCGTGCGGCCCGCGAGCGCGTCCGTGATGGCCTGGTAGCTCTGAAGATGCTCTTCCACCGTAGGCGCAGCCTGGCGATGGATGAACAGCAGTTCCGTGCGCAGCAGACCCACGGCGTCCGCACCGTTTTCCACCGCGGTGTTTGCATCTTCCAGCGTCGCAATGTTCGCGGCGACTTCCACTGCATGGCCGTCGCGCGTGGCAGCGGCCTCGTGCGACGTGCGGCGATTCGCTTCGCGCACGCCGGCCTGGCGCTGCTTCTCGCTGCGTGCACGTTCGATGTCGAGCGCACTCGGCGTGTAGGCAAAGCGGCCTGCGAGCGCATCGATGACGACTTCGGTGCCTTCGGGCACCGAGTGAAGCGCGTCGCCGAGCGCGACGATCGCCGGAATACCGGCCTGGCGCGCGATGATCGCCGCGTGCGAGGTCGCACCGCCGCGCGCCATCACGAGCGCCATCACGCGCTTGCGATCCAGTGTTGCGAGATCGGAAGGTGTGAATTCGTCGGCGGCGAGCACGGCTTCTTCGGGCAGCGTGCGCGCCGCGGTGTTCGAAAGACCGAGCGCGCGCAGCACACGCTTTTCGAGGTCGCGCAGATCGGCGGCACGCTCCGCGAGCAGCGGGTCGTCCACCTGGCCGAGCACCGCGATCTGCGCGCGAATCGCTTCGCGCCACGCGTAGCCCGCGCTCTTGCCAAGGCTGATCGCGTCGCGCGCTGCGTCGACGAGCGTCGGGTCTTCGAGCAGCACGCGGTGCATCGTGAAAATGCCCGCCTCGCCAATCGCGCCGCGCTGCGAAGCCGTGCGCACGCTCTGGTTCAGTTCGGCGTCCACAGCGGCGATCGCCTGGTCGAGCAGGCGGCTCTCCGCGGCCGACGAGCCGCTCGCGAGTTCGGGCGGCGTGAGTTCGGCTTCGTCCCAGCGCACCAGCTTGCCCACCGCGACGCCCGGCGCCGCGCACACGCCCGCGAGCACGCCCGGCTCGGCTGAAGATGCCGCAGCGGCCGCGGTTTCCTGCATCACGGGCGCGGGCGACTGCTGCCGCGCCGGCGCTTCGCCGCCCTCGCCGGGCGCTTCGCGCAGCAGTTCATTGGCTACGGCGTCCACGGCGCGTTGCGCCTCCCGGCCGATGCCGACGAGTTCAATGGTTGCGCCCTCGCCCGCACCGAGGCCCAGCAGGCCCACGACGCTTTCGATGGCGGACTTGCGTTCGCCAAAGCGGACCTCGACGCGCGCATCGATGCCGCGCACCGCTTCGCGCGCCCGTGCCGCCGGTCGCGCATGAAGGCCGCCCGCATGCGTGAGCGTCACGCTGCGGCGCACTTCGTTCGCAACCAGTTCGTGGGCCGTGTTGATCTCTGCGCCGTCACGCACGCGCAGCACGAGCAGCGCGGACTTGCCCGCTTCGACGTGGCCCGCGCCTGCGCGCTCGACCACTTCGAACGCATCCGAGTTGGCGATTGCGACGACCGAGACGAGGCTCGGGGCGTTGCACGCCACCACGTCGAGATCGAACTCGATCAACGTGTCGCCGCGGCGCACCTGCGCGCCCTGCGCGACTTTTGTCGTGAAACCCTTGCCGTTCAGCTCGACGGTGTCGATGCCGACGTGCACGAGCACCTGTGCGCCTTCGGCCGTTTGCAGCGTGACCGCGTGGCCGGTGCGCGCGAGATGCGCGACGATGCCGTCGCACGGCGCGACGACACGGCCGATGAGCGGGTCGACGCCAATGCCGTCGCCGAACAAGCCTTCCGAGAACACCGGATCGGGCACCGACGCGAGCGGCACGACCGGCCCGGTGAGCGGCGAAACCAGCACGATGTGCCCCTCGACGCGAGTATGCGGATCCATCAGGCGAGACTCCTCGATGCGTTCCATTCGCTTTCCAATCTAGTGGGTTTCGGTGACTTTGTTCAGGTAACGCGGCTCGTCGGGATTACGCCCGCGCGCGGCCGCCAGGCCCGCCGCCATCACGTAGAACGACAGAATGGCCGCGATGGGATCGAGCGCCGCATCGGCAGCCGTTTCGAGCGGCAACGCCGCGCCGTGCACGTCGGCGGGCGCCGCGAGCAGCACGCGCGCACCGCGCTTTTCCATGTCGCGGGCAAACTCGATCAGGCCCGCCTGCTCCGGCCCGCGCGGTGCGAACACGAGCAGCGGGTAATCGCGGTCGATCAGCTCCATCGGCCCGTGCCGCACTTCGGCGCTCGAAAACGCCTCGGCCTGAATGCCCGACGTTTCCTTGAGCTTGAGCGCCGCTTCCTGCGCAATTGCGAGGCCCGGACCGCGGCCGATAACAATCATCTGTTTAACGTCGCGCAACTCCTCGACGGCCTTCGACCAGTCGAGCGTGCCCGCGCGACCGAGCGCGTCGGGGAGCGCGCGCACGGCGTCGAGGAACGCGGCGTCGCGCTGCCAGAAGCCGACGAGCTGCGCCGACATCGCGAGCATCGCGATATAACTCTTGGTGGCCGCCACGCTCAGCTCGGGGCCGGCGAGCAGCGGCAGTTCCGTGCCGGCGGCCTCGGCGAGCGGCGAGCCCGCGACGTTGACCATTGCCGCCGTCAGCGCACCGGCTTCGCGCAGCGCCTTGATCGTCGCGACGAGATCAGGACTCCTACCCGATTGGGAGAAAGCGAGGGCAAACTGGCCGCGTACACGTAAGGGCGCCTGCTGGAGCGTGGCGATCGACATCGGCAGCGTGGCCACCGGCACGCCGATGCGGCTCATGGTGAGCGCGGCGAAGTAGCTCGCCGCATGGTCCGAGCTGCCGCGCGCGACGGTGAGCGCAACGTGGCGCGGCTCGGCCTCGAGCGCGCGGGCGAGCGCTTCGACGCGCGAGGTGTCCGCGAGCTGCGCGGCGACGACGCCGGCCGAGGCCAGCGCTTCTTTAAGCATATTCGACAATCGATTCTCCTTCGACGTAGGTCGCGGTGAGCGCCAGCTCGCGATCGAACACGTTGACATCGGCCCATGCGCCGCGCACGAGGCGGCCACGGTCTGCGATGCCGAGGTAGTCGGCGGCATAGCGCGACAGACGCGCGGACACGTCCGCGATCGGCAGGCCGATCGAGACGAGGTTGCGCAGCGCCTGGTCCATGGTGAGGGTGCTGCCTGCGAGCGTGCCGTCGGCAAGACGCACGCCGCCGAGGCATTTCGTCACGTGCTGGCTGCCGAGACGGTATTCGCCGTCGGGCATGCCGGTGGCCGAAGTGCTGTCGGTCACCACATAAAGGCGCGGGATGGCGCGCAGCGCGGCGCGGATCGCACCGGGATGCACGTGCAGCAAATCGGGAATGATCTCCGCGTACTCGGCGTGCGCAAGCGCCGCGCCGACCACGCCCGGATTGCGATGATGCAGCGGCGACATCGCGTTGAAGAGGTGCGTGAAGCCGCAGGCGCCGTGCTTGAGCGCGGCCACGGCGTCGTCGTAGGTCGCGAGCGAGTGGCCGATCTGCACGCGCACGCCGCGCGCCGCCATCTCGCCGATGATCTCGATATGGCCCGCGATCTCGGGCGCCACCGTCACGACGCGAATCGGCGCGATCGAGAGGTACTTGAGCACTTCGTCGAGCACGGCCGAAACGGCGGCGTCGGGCTGCGCGCCGAGCTTGCCGGGGTTGATGTACGGGCCTTCGAGGTGCACGCCCAGCACGCGCGCGCCGCCCGCCGTGCGATTGCGCGTGACGTTGCCGAGGCCCGCGACCACGTTCATCAGTTCGTCGCGCGGCGCGGTCATGGTGGTGGCGAGCAAGCTCGTGGTGCCGTAGCGGGCGTGCGTGCGCGCGATGGTTTCGATCGCGTCGCCGGCTTCCATGACGTCGGCGCCGCCGCCGCCGTGCACATGCAGGTCGATGAAGCCTGGCAGGATATAGGGCGCGTCGTTCTTCGCCGGATCGGTGGCCTCGCCCGTGATCGCGGTGATGCGTCCGTTCTCGAACGACAGCGTGCCGTGGATCCAGCCTTCAGGGGTGAGTATGTTTCCGCTCAGCATGAGAGTTTTCCGATGAGGCGCATCAAAGCGCGGTAGGACGTTTCGGTGACGTGCATGAGAGAGTGTGCGGCGGCGTTCCGTTCCCGCGGGGCGCTCATTGGCGCAGCTCCGCAACGAAGTCGTAATAGCCGTCGCGGCAATAAGTGTCGGTCAGCTCGATGGCGCGCTGATCGGCGGAAAAGCCCACGCGTGTGATGACGAGCAGCGCCGCGCGCGGCTCGACGCCCATCAGCGTGGCGATCTCGCCCGTCGCGTTGACCGCGCGAAAGTGTTGCAGGGCGCGCACCACAGGCACGCGGCGCTGCTCCAGATACGAATACAGCGAGCCCTCGATTGCTTCCGGGTCCGGCACGATCGAGACGGGCAGCGCCGAATGCTCGACGGCCATCACGGTGCCGTCGGCGCGGCGCAGCCGGCGCAGGCTCGTGACCGAGGCGCCCGGCGAAAGGCCGAGCTGCACGATCTCCTCGCGGTGCGCAGGCCGTACCTCGCGCGCGAGCCACACCGAGTCGGGTGTGAAGCCACGCTGCTCCATTTTCTTCGTGAAGCCCGTGAGGCGCGAAAGCGGATCTTCCACGCGCGGCGTGATGAAGCTGCCCGCGCCGCGTGCGCGCCGGATCAGTCCCTGCTCCACGAGCAGCTCGATCGCCTTGCGCGCGGTGATGCGCGACACGCCGATGGCGTCCGACAGCGTGCGCTCCGAGGGCAAAGCCTCGCCGGCAGACCACACGCCGCAGTGAATAGCCGTAGCAAGGTTGCGCGCCAGCTGCAGATAGAGCGGCGTCACATTGCGCGCATCGGGCATCAGGGCAGACCAACGGGTTTCCATGGACTTGGCGCCAGCGGTTGGACGATCGTGGGGGGCCGGACGGGCATGTTACGTAGCAATGCCGATTGGTCCGGTGCGAAAGCGAGCCCATTATATAACCACAATAAGACCAGTCAACAGATGCAAGACCATCGCTATGCATCGAAAAATATCATTTTAAATCAATGTGTTGTACGAACACATAAGGCTCCAGGCGGTGATGACCAAGCATCGGGATTTACCCTGGAAAGCAATCGTGGGCTCCGCAATGGGACCAAAGTGGCATCAACACGTTATCTGACATAGCCCACCGTAGTACCGCCGTAGGACCAGCGTGTGACTTTGGCAGGAAAGATAGCGCGCACGCGAGCGATTCCCTAGCGTCTCAATTGAGTCACATCAAACCCGCGCGCTGCGATCCTCAATTTCAAACAATCCCGATACGGCACACGCAATAAAAAACGCCGTGACTTTCGCCACGGCGTTCGGGTCCTGCTGGGCTCCCGCGTCGGGTGAGACGCAGGCAGCCGCTTCTCAAATGTGCCTTAGAACGACGGAACCATCGAGCCCTTGAACTCGTTCTTGATGAACTGGCGCACGTCTTCCGACTGATAGGCGGCAACCAGCTTCTTCACCCACGGCTTGTCCTTGTCCTGGGTGCGAACGGCGATCAGGTTCGCGTACGGGCTGTGGATGTCCTCGATGGCGATGGCATCCGTGGTCGGCTGCAGGCCGGCGGCCAGCGCATAGTTCGTATTGATCACAGCGGCGTCCACGTCGCCGAGCGCGCGCGGCAGTTGCGCGGCGTCCAGCTCGACGAGCTTGATCTTCTTCGGATTTTCGGCGACGTCGAGCGGCGTCGCGTTGTTGCCGTTCGTGCCCGCGCCAGCGCGCAGCTTGATCAAACCCTTGTTCTGCAGAAGCAGCAGCGCGCGGTTTTCGTTCGACGGGTCATTCGGCACGGCGACCTTCGCGCCTTGCGGCAGGTCGTTCAGCGACTTCAGCTTCTTCGAGTACACGCCGATCGGCGAAATGTACGTGAGACCTGCGTTCGTGAGCTTGTAGCCGCGCTGCTTGATCTGACTGTCGAGGTACGGGCCGGTCTGGAAGCTGTTGGCGTCGAGGTCGCCTGCGTCGAGCGCGGCGTTCGGCTGCACATAGTCGTTGAATTCGATGACCTTGACGTTCAGGCCTTCGCGCTTGGCGACCTTCTGGACGACGGCCCAGACCTGTGCGTCCGGACCCGAAACGGTGCCGACCCGGATAACCTGGTCGTCGGCGCGAGCGCCGAAGCTGACTGCGAGAGTGGTGGCGGCAACGCCGGCGAGGAGTGCTTTAATCAGATTTCTGCGCTGCATGGAGGTGATGTTCCTGCGTGGTTTTGTTGTTGCTCCGGTCACGCGGCGTTATGCGCCGTCTGCCGGACGATATAAATCGTCTCATATGGCGCCGGTTGCTGGAAATAATGAATTCGCATACTGGTATGCCAGCGCGGCTCGGAGGTGCGCGTTTGCCCTTTCGAGGCGAACGCGCGAGGCTTCCCTTAGTCGGGATTCGAGCCGAGGAGGATCTTCAGATCGTGCAGCCAGGGCGTGACGCCCTGCCCGTCGCGCGCGAAGAGGCGCAGTTTGCCGGTCGTGTCGAACACGTAGCTCGCGGCCGTATGGTCCATCGTGTAGCTGTCAGGCGTGTTGCCGGGCACCTTCGCGTAGTACACACGGAAGTCCTTCGCCACCTGCTTGAGCTGGTCCTCGCTCGCCGGGCGCAGCCCAATGAAGGTCGGGTTGAACGCAGCCGCGTACTGGCCCAGGATCTGCGCCGTGTCACGATCGGGATCGACGGTGACGAACAGCACCTGCACACGCTTCGCCGCATCGGGCCCCAATTGCTGGAGCGCCTGCGAAAGTTCGGCCATGGTGGTCGGGCAAACGTCCGGACAGTGCGTGTAGCCGAAGAACAGCACGACCACCTTGTCCTTGAAGTCGGCGAGCGTGCGTGTCTTGCCGTTCGTGTCGGGCAGCGCGAAGTCCTTGCCGAACTGCGTGTTGCCGGTGATGTCGAGGTTCGTGAACGAGGGCGGCTGCTGGCCGCAGCCCTCCAGAACCAGCGTGCCGCCAAGTGCGCCTGCGGCGGCAAGCGTAACGACTGTGGCGCGCACGAAGCGCGCAAGCGTGCGGTGGGCCATATCGTTACGCAGCGATGAGCGCATGCACGTAATGGTCGACGAGCAGCGCCATGAACAGCAACGAGAGGTAGACGATCGAATAGCGGAAAGTCTTGCGCGCCAGTGCATCGGAATACTCGACATAGATCTTCCACGCGTAGGCGAGGAACACCGCGCCGAGCAGCACGGCCGAAGCCAGATACACCACGCCGCTCATGCCCGAGATGTACGGCATCAGCGTGACCGCGAACAGGATCACGGTGTAAAGCAGGATATGCAGACGCGTGTACTTCTCGCCGTGCGTGTTGGGCAGCATCGGCAGGCCGGCGTTTTCGTAGTCCTTGCGGCGGTAGAGCGCGAGTGCCCAGAAGTGCGGCGGGGTCCACACGAAAATGATCAGCACGAGAATCCAGGCGTCGCCGGGCACGTGGCCCGTGACGGCCGCCCAGCCGAGCGCCGGCGGCATGGCGCCCGAAGCGCCGCCGATCACGATGTTCTGCGGCGTGGCCGGCTTGAGCAACAGCGTGTAGATGATCGCGTAGCCAATGAAGGTCGCCACCGTGAGCCACATGGTCAGGGGATTGGCGAACGTGTACAGCACCCACATGCCGATGCCGCCGATCACCGCCGAGAAGATCAGGATCTGCGTGCTCGTGATCTCGCCGCGTGCCGAAGGACGCCAGGCAGTGCGACGCATGCGCGCATCCACCTTTTGCTCGACCAGACAGTTGATCGCGAAGGCCGCGCCGGCCGTGAGCCAGATACCGACGGTGCCGCCGATCAGTTGCTTCCAGGGCACCATGCCCGGCACGGCGAGGAACATGCCAATGACGGCGCAAAACACGGCCAGTTGCGTGACGCGCGGCTTGGTGAGCGCGAGATATTGGGAAATCCGGCTACCGGGCGTCTGGGATAGGGTTGTACTTTCCATAGGGCGGGATCACACCGCAGCGGTGTCGCGCGCAGGGAGAACGGCGCGGCCGGGGCGGCTACAAGCAATTCGAAAGTTTAGCACGACGACCAAAAGCAGCAGGATCGCCGCGCCACCGTTGTGCGCCACTGCCACGGGCAGCGGCCACTGCAGCACGATGTTAGAAAGCCCTGTCAGAAATTGGATGAGGATCACGATCATGATCCAATTTGCCGGGCGTCGCAGCGAGGCATAGCGTCGCAACTTGAGGGCGAACCATACCAGATAAGCGATGACGACGAACGCGAACGTACGATGCGTCCAGTGGATCGCAACGAGCGCGTCCTGGGTGATCACGTCGCCGTTGCCGTCCATGCCGAGCGCGCGCCAGAGGTGGAAGCCGTGATGGAAATCCATCGGCGGAATCCATGCGCCGTTGCAGGTCGGGAAGTCGGTGCAGGCGAGCACCGCGTAGTTCGTGCTCACCCAGCCGCCCAGCGCGATCTGCGCGACGAGCAGCACGAGTGCCGCCAGCGCGGCCACGCGCCAGCGCGCGGCGTCGGGTTCGTACGCGGGTAGTGGCGTCATGCGCGCGCCGAGCCACGCGAGCGAGCCGAGCAGCGTGAGGCCGAGCAAGAGGTGCGTCGTGACGATGATGGGCTGCAGCTTCATCGTCACCGTCCATGCGCCGAACACGCCCTGCACGAGAATCAGCCCGAGCAGCGCGGTGGGCCACCACGGCGACACATGCAGCGGCAGGCGCTTGATGCGCGCGCGCCAGGCAATCGCCATCTGCGCAATGATCAGGACCCCGATCGCCATGGCGAAATAACGGTGGATCATCTCGATCCACGCCTTCGACATGCTCACGGGGCCGCTCGGCATGGCGAGATGCGCTGCGGCAATTTGCGCATGCGCGATAAACGGCGACGACGTGCCATAGCAACCCGGCCAGTCAGGACAGCCGAGACCCGAGTCGGTCAGGCGCGTAAAGCCGCCGAACATCACGAGGTCGAGCGTCATGAACGTCGTAAGCCACACGAGCTTGCGAAACTTGTTGTCGTCGGCCTTCACCCAGACCCACGAAAGCGGCAGCAACGCGATGCACAGGCCAATCAGGCCCAGCTCCAGGATAAACATCTCTCTTACTCTTCTCTGTCAGACTCGCGCTGCGCACCTTAACCGATGCGGGACCACTTGAGCAGTTTAGTGACGTCTTGTTTGATTTTCGACGGATCGGCATTCGCCGGGAATCGCATCATGAGGTTGCCGTTCGGATCGACCAGATAGATGTGGTCGGTGTCTTTCGACGCTTCCGTGGCGGGCAGCCACGCCGCGACAGCGACCGGATCGGCGCGCAGCATGCGCGTGTCGGCGTAGGCGCCCTTCACTTTCGCGGGAACGTTCGCGTCGTCGGTGCGCAGCCAGACCGTGACGACGCGCTCGCGCTCCGCGCCCTGCGTCGCGCGCACCTGGCGCATGAAGTAGAGCTTCGTGGCGCACGCTTCGTCGCAGTCGCCGCCATTCACCGAGATCATCAGCCAGCGGCCCTTGAGCGAGGCGAGCGGCACTTCGTGACCGTCGTCGCCCGTCACCATGAGCGCGTCGGGAATGGGCCGCTGGGGCTCGATGAGCGCGCCATAGCTCGTTGTACCGCCCTTCGGTTTGATCACGTAGTACGTGAAGTACGAAATTGCGATAGGCGCGCCGCAGATCAGCGCGATGGCGAGCAGCGTCCAGCGGCCACGCCGCTTTGCGTCCTTGTGCGCGTCTTTCTGCGCGGGCGTGGCGGCCGGCTGTGCGACCTCGGCGGAACGGGGGGATTGCGTCGACACTCTCGTGGAACCTCGCTTCTGTCGCTTTCAGTTGTCCATGTGCTGCATGCGCAGCGCCATTGTCCGGATCGTGTCGGAACGAAATTGATTCGTCCGACCAATCATCAGGCGTCCTTCGCGCTGCCAGCGTTTTGCCTTCCGGGCGCTTCGGCGTCCTGGCTGACCTCGCCTTCGGTGCGCTCTTTTGTCGCAGCGCTTTTGCCGGCTTTGCGGGCCGCAAAAAGACCGAACCCGAGCGCCGCGAGCGCCATGCCCCACCACTGGAGCATGTAGCCGTAGTTGCGCTCGACGTCGGTATTCGGCACCGGCCAGTCGCGCACGAGCCCATCCTGGAAGGCCGGCACGAAGCCGGTTTGCTGGATCACGAACGGTTGCAGCGGCAACCCGGTTTCCGCTGCGTAGGAAGCGACGCCGAGATTCTGCCGTATCTTCTGATGCGCTGCAGAGCCGCCCGCACCCAGTTCGAACGCACGCGAGGCATCCGCGCGCGCAATGCCTTCCACGACGACCGGCCCTGCCGGCGTGACATAGGGCGCGATCGTGGCGCGGTCTGCTATGTTGCGCGGCAACCAGCCGCGATTCACCAGCACGTAGCCACCGCCTTGGAGTTTAAGCGGCATGACGACATAAAAGCCCGGCTGATCGTTATAGGGACGATTGTCGAGATACACCACCCGCTCGGGCAAGAATGTACCTGTCGCGCGCACGCGATGAAACTCGATGTCCTTCAGCGCGAGCGGTGTGGCACCTACCGGTTGCGGCGTAGACGATTCGTACTGCGTGATTTGCGCCTGCAGCGCCTCCTTCTGATGCGCGCGATCGCGCTGCCAGAAGCCGAGCCGGATCGTCACGGCCATCACGATCAGGATGAGCAATGCGGGGACGAGCCTGAATTTCATTGGGCACGTCCGATGCGAAACATACAAGTGATCGAACCCCGCGCCGTGTGGCGCGGTGCGATAATGAGACAGGCGTTTTCAGGCATGCCAAATTCCGTGAACTTCATGCACATACTCGTCCCCGTTGCGTTCGCGCTGATCATCGCGAGCATGATCTCCGCGCTCTACTTCATGATGCACGACCGGGGCCGCACCAAGCGGATGGTCTGGTCGCTCGCCACGCGCGTGGGCCTGTCGATCTCGCTCTTTCTGTTCATTCTGTTCGCGCATTGGATGGGCTGGATTCAGTCCACCGGGATTCCTTACGGCCGCTGAGCAATGCTGGCCGTCACCGGACACCGCAGCGCAAATCCACTGCTCAAAACACAAGGCGCCGCGCCGACGAGGTCGGGCGGCGCCTTGTTTCATTCTCATCCCTTCTCTGTGCAAGCGCCGCGGCCTGCGCGGCGCAACACGCGTCACAGCCAGTACACGACGACGTAGAGACCGAGCCACACGACGTCAACGAAGTGCCAGTACCATGCCGCACCTTCAAAGGCGAAATGATGTTCTGCCGTGAAGTGACCGCGAATGAGCCGGATCATCACGACCGTGAGCATCGTGCCGCCCAGGAACACGTGAAAGCCGTGGAAGCCCGTGAGCAGGAAGAACGTCGAACCGTAGATGCCCGAAGCGAGCGTGAGGTTCAGTTCGCCGTACGCGTGGATGTACTCGAACGCTTGCAGGAAGAGGAAGCACACGCCCAGCACGATCGTCGCGGCGAGCCACGCGATGGCCTTCGAGCGATGGTTGTCGCGCAGTGCGTGGTGCGAAACGGTGAGCGTCGCGCCCGAGGAGAGCAGCAGCGCCGTGTTGATGGTCGGCACGGGCCACGGCGTCATCGAGCGGAAGTGCGAGACCAGTGCCGCGGGACCGGTGTTCGGCCAGACAGCCGAGAAGTCCGGCCAGATCAGCTTGTAGTCGAGGCTGCCGAGCTGATGCAGGGCGATCGCACGCGCGTAGAAGAGCGCACCGAAGAACGCGCCGAAGAACATCACTTCCGAGAAGATGAACCAGCTCATGCTCCAGCGGTACGACACGTCGACGCGCTTGCCGTACATACCGCCCTCGGACTCGGCGATGGCGTCGCCGAACCAGTGCCACAGCGTGAAGAGCAGCCACAGCAGGCCGGCGAGCACGCCGATCGGCCCCCACGACTCGCCGTTGATCCACGATGCGAGCGAAGAGAGCATGACCAGAAGCCCAATGGACGCGCTGATCGGATGCCGCGACGGGTGCGGTACGAAGTAGTACGGGCTATCGTTTTGGCCGCTCATGCCTGTTTCTCCAATTTCCAGTTGCACCGGACATCGCCGGCTGCTTTTACCCGAGTGTGTCCTCGTTATTCACTGCATCGCGCGACGTTGCGCGCGCAAAGCTCATCCCACCACCGCGTGCACGATCAAGAGCAGCACGACGATGAACAGCACGGCGCCGATGATGCCCGCGATGATCAGTTGCACGGGATGCAGGTTCGCGGCGTCGTCCTCGAGGTCGGCGCGTTTGCGCACGCCGAGAAAGGACCATGCCACCGCCTTCATCACCTGCAGGATGCCGCCCTTCTTCTTCGCCGGCCCTGTACCTGCGCCGCCGCGTTCGTCGCTCATGCGCCTTTCGCCTCCTGGCTTCGTTGCCAGAGCCTCATGCTCCCGCCGACTGTTTCGGCGGCGGCGGCACGGCCGGCTTGTTCAACTCGAAAAACGTGTACGACAGCGTGATCGTCTTCACGTCCTTCGGCAGCTTCGGGTCGATCACGAACACCACCGGCATGCGCTTCGTCTCGTTCGCCTTCAAGGTTTGCTGCGTGAAGCAGAAACACTCGATCTTGCGGAAGTACTCCGTCGCCTGCTTCGGCGCGTAGCTCGGAATGGCCTGCGCGTCGATCGTGCGTCCTTCGTTGTTCGAAATGTCGTACATCACCGTCATGACTTCACCCGGATGCACGTCGAGGCTCGTTTGCTCAGGCTTGAAGCCGAGCAGACCGCGTGCGTTCGCGTCGAACTCGACCGAGATCGTGCGCGTCATGTCCACCTGCGTGTTGCGCGCCTCACGCTCCGTGGTATCGCGCTGCACGAGGTTGTTGATGCCCGTGACCTGGCAAATCGCCCGATACATCGGCACCAGTGCAAAACCGAAACCGAACATCAGCAGCGCCACGACGACGAGCTTGATGAGCATGGACCGGTTGAATGCGCGATCATTTCCAGCTTGCGTGGACATCGGACTTCCTCGAACGATCTTCCGGCGAACGCCTGCGCGTTAGTGGCCGGGGAAATACACCTGCTTGACGACGGCAGCCACAAAGAAGCCGACTACGACGGCCAGCAGAATGAGGCCGAGCCGCAGATTGCCCGCGCGGATCTGCTCGGGCGTACGTCTTTTTTGTGGATCCCGGGTCATACGTGCAACGCGGCTGGCCGCGGCTTCTCCTTGCATCGTGAATCGCCTCTCATGCGTGCTTCGGTGAACACTGCTTGAAGACTGCGTAAAGACCGCGGGCTTCGTTCGCGTCCGGCGGTGCGCAGCCGGACGCCACAAACTCAACCGCTCATTCGACCGTCGGCGGATTCTCGAACGTGTGGAACGGCGCCGGGCTCGGCACGGTCCATTCGAGGCCCGTTGCGCCGTCCCACGGCTTGTCGCTGGCTTTCTCCAGTTCGCCGCCGCCGCGGTATGCAGGCAGCGCCACCGCGAACAGGAAGTACACCTGAGAAAGGCCGAAGCCGAACGCACCGATCGTGATCACCTGATTCCAGTCCGTGAACTGGGCCGGATAGTCGGCATAGCGGCGCGGCATCCCGGCGAGGCCGACGAAGTGCATCGGCAGGAACGCGAGGTTGAAGAAGATCAGCGAGCACCAGAAGTGAATCTTGCCGCGCATCTCGTTGTACATCCAGCCGGTCCATTTTGGCGCCCAGTAGTACCACCCTGAGAACAACGCGAATAATGATCCCGCCACTAGCACGTAATGGAAGTGCGCCACCACGAAGTAAGTGCCGTGATACTGGATGTCGAGCGGCGCCATGGCGAGCATCAGGCCCGAGAGACCGCCGAACGTGAACACGATCAGGAAGCCCACTGCCCACAGCATCGGCGTTTCGAAGCTGAGCGAGCCGCGCCACATCGTGGCGACCCAGTTGAACACCTTCACGCCCGTGGGCACGGCGATCAACATCGTCGCGTACATGAAGAAGAGCTGGCCCGTGACCGGCATGCCGGTCGCGAACATGTGGTGCGCCCAGACCATAAACGAGAGAATCGCGATCGACGCCGTGGCGTACACCATCGAGCTATAGCCAAAGAGCGGCTTGCGCGAGAATGCCGGAATGACCTGCGAGACGATCCCGAACGCCGGCAAGATCATGATGTAGACCTCGGGGTGCCCGAAGAACCAGAAGATGTGCTGGTACATGACCGGGTCGCCGCCGCCTGCCGCATTGAAGAAGCTCGTGCCGAAGTGGCGGTCGAACAGCAGCATCGTGATCGCGCCTGCAAGCACCGGCATCACGGCGATCAGCAGGTAGGCGGTGATGAGCCACGTCCACACGAACATCGGCATCTTCATGAGCGTCATGCCCGGCGCGCGCAGGTTCAGGATGGTCACGACGATATTGATGCCGCCCATGATCGACGAGGCGCCCATGATGTGCACCGCGAAGATCGCGAAGTCCATGCCCGGGCCCATCTGCGTGGAGAGCGGCGCGTAGAGCGTCCAGCCCGCTGCGGTCGCGCCGCCCGGCGAGAAGAACGAGCCGACCAGCAGGCACGCGGCGGCGGGCAGCAGCCAGAAGCTGAAGTTGTTCATGCGCGCGAACGCCATGTCCGAGGCGCCGATCTGCAGCGGAATCATCCAGTTCGCGAAGCCCACGAAGGCCGGCATGATCGCACCGAACACCATGATGAGGCCGTGCATCGTGGTGAGCTGGTTGAAGAACTCGGGGCGCATGATCTGCATGCCCGGCTCGAACAGTTCCGCACGAATCGCGAGCGCCATGACGCCGCCCGAAAGAAACATCACGAACGAGAAGAGCAGATACAGCGTTCCGATGTCCTTATGGTTCGTCGCGAGCAGCCAGCGGCGCCAGCCGTGGGGCGTGGCGTGCGCGTGGTCGCCGTGCACGTGGCCGTGCCCTCCAGCTACATCGTGTCCGATGCTAGACATGTCTTATCTCCTGTCGATCGCCGCCTCACGCTGATGCGCTGACTGCGATCCCTTGCAAAATGATTGCGAAAGCGAATGGCCTTGCGTCTCTTGCTGCAGCGTTTGCCTGCTTTGTTATGTGCTCGCGCAGCGCTTGTCCTGCGTCTGTGCTGCTTGCCGTACTGGCGTGGTGACCGCTCAGGCCGCCGCGCTGATCTCCACCCGGCGCGCCTCTTTCGCGTTCGCGCCGCCCGTGATCGTTTCCGGCTTCTTCAGAATGATGTGGTCTTCAGCAATGCCTGCCGCCTTCAGCGCGTCGCGCACGGCTTGCGCGCGGCGCTTGGCGAGGTCCGCGTTCGTGCTGGCGTTGCCGCTCGCATCGGTGTAGCCCGAGAGCGTGAATTTCGCGTCGGGATGCGCCTTCGCGTAGTCGGCTGCAGCCTGGATGGCGTCCTTCGCGTCGGCGGGCAGCGTGCTCTTGCCCACTTCGAAGTACACGCTTGCCGGCAGTGCCGCCGCGCTCGGCGCCTGTTCGGCGCCGCTTGCCGCTGCCGCACCGCTGGCCCCACTCGCTTCGGCAGCGCCGCTAGCCTCTTGCGCGCCGCTCGCCGCAGCCGCGTCGCTCGCGCCGCCCGCACCCGCCGCGGCGGTATGGTCGCCGCCCTCGGGCATCTTGCCGTTACGCGCGTCGGCCACCTGGCGCGGCTGCAGAATGTCGCCGGTGTGGTTGCCCCACGCGTTGCGCTCGTACGTGATGACCGAGGCGATCTCCACGTCGTTGAGCGTGGGCGCCCACGAAGGCATGGCGTTCTTGCCCTTCAGGACGATGCTCACGTGCTCGGCAACCGGGCCATTGGCCACCTTGCTGCCGTCGAGCGCCGGGAACGCGCCCGCGCCCTTGCCGGTGGGCTGGTGGCACACCGCGCAGTTCGACGCATAGACCTTCTCGCCGCGCTCCTTGAGCTCGGCCATCGTGTAGGTCTTGTTCGGGTCGTCGTTGGCAGCGGCCATCTTTGCCTTTTGCGTATCGACCCACTTTGCATAGTCGTCGTCGGAGAGCACCTCGACCACGACCGGCATGAACGCGTGTTCCTTGCCGCACAGCTCGGTACAGAAGCCGCGATAGGTGCCGACCTTGTCGGCCTTGAACCACGTGTCGCGCACGAAGCCCGGAATCGCGTCCTGCTTCACGCCGAATGCGGGCACGTACCACGAGTGCACGACGTCGTTGGCCGTCGTGATGATGCGGATCTTCTTGTTCACCGGCACGACGAGCGGATTGTCGACTTCCTGCAGGTACGTATCGGTGATCGGCACCCGGTTGTTCACCTCGGAGCGCGGCGTGCTGAGCGTGGAGAGGAAATTGATGCCCTCGCCCGGCCCCTTCACGTAGTCGTAGCCCCATTTCCACTGGTAGCCCGTGACCTTCACGGTGAGGTCGGCGTTGGACGTGTCCTTCATCGCCACGACGGCCTTGGTGGCGGGCAGCGCCATCAAAACGACGATGATGAACGGCACCACCGTCCAGATGATTTCGACCGTGGTGCTCTCATGGAAGTGAGCGGCCTTGTGGCCCTTCGATTTACGGTGCGCGTAGATCGAATAGAACATGACGCCGAACACGCCGACGAAAATCACGGCGCACAAGAGCAGCATCATCATGTGGAGGCTGTAGAGCTCTTCGGCGATGCGCGTGACGGGCGGCTGAAAATTGATCTCGTTCACCGCAGGGCCGCCTGGGCTGTCTCCGACTGCGAGCGCCGCGCCGGCGACGAGGAATCCGCTGCACGCCAGCACGCCCTGGAGGGCTCGCTTGATTGTTTTCATAGCTTCCTTACCCATAATTTCCATTCAAACCCTCGACCCCGCAGGAAGGTTTTGCAACCAGGGCGCCCCCTGGGACGCTCATACCGCCCACCGGCCAACTCACGCGCCGCGCATTAACCCGCGCGCGCAAGCCATGCACGCAGTTCCCGCGCGAACTGCGCACGCCGATATTGCGGCAGATGCAACCCGACAGCGACCGCCTGACCGCGGGACACGAGACGCACCGGGTCGCGTGGGGTCGCGCCCGGCTCGACCCGGACCCAGCGGGGATTGAATTCGAACTGCGTGAGCGCGTCGGCGCTCATCTGTTCGATCACCAGCCGGTTCGGATAAAGCCTGATACGTTCGTAATCGACAGCATGGCGCGCATAAATGACAAAAGCGCCGCCTACTACCAACAGATCGATACCGGTAAACGGCAAAACCAGCCAGGCGCCGTGGATCAACAACAGAACGGCGATCGCGATGGAAACCAGCGCCAGCGAAACATAGAAGAACACGAATTGCCTGGGCGAAACCGAACAGTTGCGCTTCATGGTCCAGTCTTTCAGGACCGGCTCCGGACTCGCCAGCAGATCAGGCGCCTGCATCGCTCGCCTCCCCCACTTGCAACTTCGCCAGACTATCGCCGCGCTGCGCCTCGCACAACTACGGGAACATCTGGACTTGCCACAATGGATTTTGGGGACCCTTCCGTGCAGCAAACTGACGCATTATAGGCGCGATCCCCAGCCCTCACAAGCAAGCATCAATCGCCCGCAAACCCATATCAGACGGGCCTTGCAGCGATTTTTAAAGCATTTTTCGAGGGCTTTTCAGGCGCTAATTTCAGGCATAACGAAAGCCCCCTTACCACGTTACCGATTCCTTGCCGGACCCCGGCCGATGTCTTCGATGCGCACGATGCCATGGCCTTCGGCGGTCATGCGCGGCACGGCCTTCCACGCGTGGCCGTAGATGATCTCGAAGGTCAGCGGGATCGTGCCAGCGTGCGGCCCATCCGTGCGGCGGCGCGCCTCTAGCGCGGCCACGAGCGCACGGTGCAGGCGCCGCGCGCCGTGCGTGCCGCCGTTTTCACCCTCGCCATCGCCGTGGCGCTCGAACGGATACGCGCCCCAGCGGCGCACATCGGCGAGCAGCTTTTCCGGCGTCTTGTAGGTGATGGTGAGCGTTTCCTGGTCCATCACCGGAATCTCGAAGCCGTTCTCGACGAGCATGTCGCCAAGATCGTGCATGTCGACGAAATCGATCACGTGCGCGCGCGTCGGCACGCCGTGCGCGGCTTCCACCTCGGCGTACGCGCCGCGCAACTCCTTGAGCGTGTCGGGCCCGAGCGTGCTGAACATCAGCAGCCCGTTGACCTTGAGCACGCGCTGCCACTCCCCGAACACGAGGTCGGGGCGCGGATGCCAATGCAGTGCGAGATTCGACCACAGCAGTTCGAACGCGTCATGCGCGAACGGCAGTGCCGCGAAGTCGGCCTGCGCAACACGCGGACCGCGCGAGCCGAGCGCGCGGCCAACCGATGCGGGCAGAAAGCGCCGCCAGCTCGTGTCGGGGGCGTCGTGCTCGCGGGCGCGGCGCAGCATGGCGAGGGAGAGATCGGTGCCGAACACGGGCGCTTCGGGAAATCGCTCGCGCAAGCCGGGCAGATCGTCGCCCTGGCCGCACGCGATGTCGAGCACGGCCGCGGGATTCACTTTGATGTATTCGAGGCGCTCGCGCATGCGTTGCGCGATTTCACGCGGCAGGAAGGCAACGTCGTCGAAAGTCGCCGCGCGGCGATCGAAGATGCGCCGCAGGTGCCGGGTGTCATAGTCCGGACGGCCAGTTCTTGCGGGAGACGGGGACATGTCGGTCGTATTGGCGAAGTCTGCGAAGTATACTCGCTCACTCCTTTCCTTTCAGTCACGCGAGCCCGCTGCCCGGGCCGTCCTTCGATGCCGCCGCGCCCTATTTCACGTGAGCCACGCAATCCACCGCGTGTCACGCCGACCGCTTCGGACCACGCGCCGCGCCGCATTCGTCATGCGGTTGTTGCGCGCGTCTGTCGACAGGCGCGGGCGCTGCCGTCACGGCTTGCCCACTTCGTGCTGCCCAATCTGTGCCCATTATGCGGCAATTTGACGCGAGCCACGCTCTGTGTGTGCTGCGATGCGGCGTACTGGAATGAGCCACGGCTGCGCTGTACGGTTTGCGCCTTGCCGCTCGCGCACAGGCGCGGCGCGGCGGCTCGCGCACGCTACCGCTGCGAGGCCTGCGTCGACGCGCCGCCCGCATTCGACGCGACGCTCGCGCTCGCCGACTATCGCGCGCCGCTCGACCTGCTCGCGCGGGGCCTGAAGTTTCGTGCGCGCCTCGCGCTCGGCGAGGAATTCGCGCGACGCCTCGCGCTGGCCGCACAAGATATGTCCGACGAACACGGCATGCCCGAGATCGTCGTGCCGGTGCCGCTCTCGCGCGAACGCCTGATCGAGCGCGGCTACAACCAGGCCTGGCAGATCGCGCGGCCGCTCGCACGGCGCCTCGGCACGCACGCGGACGCCACGCTCGTACGACGCATTCTGCATACGGCGCCGCAATCGAAGCTCGATCGTGAAACGCGCCGCCGCAATGTCGGCCGGGCGTTCGCGCTCACGCGGCCACTTGGCGGCCAGCATGTGGGCGTGGTCGACGACGTGATGACTTCGGGCGCGACGCTCGACGCGCTCGCGCGCACGCTCAAGGCCGCCGGCGCGCGGCGCGTGACGAATTTCGTCGCGCTGCGCACGCCGAAAGACTGATCGGCCTCACACTATTCAAGATATCGAGGGAGTTTTCTTCGTCATGTTCAACGTCGTTCTCGTCGAACCCGAAATTCCGCCGAACACCGGCAACGTGATCCGCCTGTGCGCGAACACCGGGGCGCGACTGCATCTGATCGAGCCGCTCGGCTTCCCCCTCGACGACACGAAGATGCGCCGCGCGGGCCTCGATTACCACGAGTACGCGCAGATGCACGTGCACGCCAACTGGGACGCCTTCATTGCCAAAGAAGCACCGGATCCGGCGCGCATGTTCGCGTTCACGACACGCGGCTCGGGCCGCTTTCACTCGCACGCATTCGAGCCCGGCGACTGGTTCGTGTTCGGCGCGGAAACGCGCGGCCTGCCCGATGCAGTGCTCGAGCGCTTCGAAACGGCGCAACGCGTACGGCTGCCGATGCGGCCGGGCAACCGCAGCCTGAATCTCTCGAACACGGTCGCGGTCGTGGTTTTCGAAGCGTGGCGTCAGGCCGGTTTCGAAGGCGGCGAATAAGGTGAATGTGGCGCTACGCCGTGCCCCGCGCCGCGAGTTCATCCTCGTAGCGCGCGAGCATCGCGTCATCGAAGCACGCGAAGATCACATGCTCGAGCGCGGGCGATTTGGGTAATGCGTCGATCACAGTCGCGACTGCAATCTTCACCGCCTCGTCGGCGGGAAAACGGTAGATGCCGCAACTGATTGCCGGAAACGCGATGCTCGTCACGCCCGCCTCGCGTGCGCAGTCGAGCGAGCGCCGGTAACACGAAGCCAGCAGATGCGCTTCATCACGGCCGCCGCCATACCAGACGGGGCCCACAGTGTGGATCACGTGTTTCGCGGGAAGGCGATAGCCGCCTGTGATTTTGGCGTCGCCGGTCGGGCAGCCGTTCAGCGTCTCGCACTCGCGCAGCAGGTCAGGCCCGGCGGCGCGGTGAATCGCGCCATCCACGCCGCCGCCACCGAGCAGTGATCCGTTCGCGGCGTTGACGATCGCGTCGACCTTCAACGTGGTGATGTCGACGGCCTGCGCCTCGATGCGGCAGTTTCCGATGGTCAGCATACGGTCCTCCGTTGCAATCCGGTTCCACACAACGTGTGGGCGTGCTTCATGCAAGGCGCAGCAGGACCGAAGCGCCCTACTCCGCCTTCGCGTCGCGCCGCAGCAGCGCGCTCACGGCGTCGCGCGGCGCGACACCGTCGAACAGCACGGCGCATACCGCCTGGGTAATCGGCATCTCGATGCCATGCGCGCGCGCGAGTGCCAGCACGGCCTGAGCACAGCGCACGCCTTCGGCCACATGTCCGAGTGCACCGAGGATGTCGTCGAGCGTGCGGCCGCTCGCGAGTTGCTTGCCCACGGTGCGGTTGCGCGAAAGGTCGCCCGTGGCCGTGAGAATGAGGTCGCCGAGGCCAGTGAGCCCCGTGAAGGTTTCCGCACGCCCGCCGAGCGTGACGCCAAGGCGCGTCATCTCCGCGAGGCCGCGCGTGATGAGCGCGGCGCGTGCGTTCAGGCCGAGGCCCAGGCCATCGGCAATGCCGGTCGCGATCGCGAGTACGTTCTTGACCGCGCCGCCCACCTCGACGCCGACCACGTCGTCGCCGGTATAGATGCGCATGGCGCGGTGGTGGAACGCGGCGAGCGTGCGCTCGCGGCAGTCGGCCGAGGTGCTCGCCACCGTCAACGCGACGGGCAGGCCCTCGCCCACTTCGCGCGCGAAGCTCGGCCCCGAAAGCACGCCGTTGCTCGCGTGGCCGGGCAATTCAGCGGCCACGACCTGATGCGGCATCAATTGCGATTCGGCCTCGAAGCCCTTGCAGAGCCAGACGAAGTGCGCGGGCACGCGGCCCATGTCGCGCAGCGTGCAGAGCATGCCGCGCAAGCCCGCCACGGGCGTGGCGAGCACGACGAGATCCGCCTCGCCCGAAGCATGGTCGAGCGCGGCGGCGAGATCCGTTTCGTAGTGGAGAGACTTGGGCAGCGCAACGCCCGCCAGATAGCGGGCGTTTTCATGCGTCTTGCGCAAGGTGTCGACGAGCGCGCCATCGCGCGCCCACAACAGCGTGTGATGCGCCTGGGCGAGGTGCCCTGCCAGCGCGGTGCCCCACGCTCCGGCGCCGAGAACGGCGATGTTCATTCCGATACTCCGCACCGGTAGTTCGTGGAAACGATCAACGCGCGCTTTAGTGCGTCGCGCTGCTTGCGCCGTCTTGCTGGGCGAGTTGCTGCAGGCGTTGCTCGTAGAGCGCCTGGAAGTTGATCTCGGCCAGGTGGATCGGCGGGAAGCCTGCACGCGTGATCGCGTCGGCGATGTTCGAGCGCAGGTACGGGAACAGGATGGTCGGGCAGGCGATGCCGACGAGCGGATCGACCTGTTCGGCCGGGATGTTGCGGATGTCGAAAATGCCGGCTTGCTTGGCTTCGATCAGGAACGCAACCTTGTCCTTGACCTTGGCCGTGACGGTGCCCGTAACGATGATCTCGAACACCGTATCGGCGAGGCGCTCGGCCTTGACGTCGACTTCCACTTCGACCGAAGGCATGTCCTGCTCAAGGAAGATGGCCGGCGAATTCGGCTGCTCGAGCGACATGTCCTTGAGGTAGATGCGCTGGATATTGAAGAACGGCTGGTTGTTCTCGTCAGACATGGTGTATGGCTTCCCTGATTGAATGGATCACGGCGGCATTATCGCGACATCTTGAAGTCCCGAAAATGCGCCGCACTACGGCAATGAACGGCAACAGGCCCGCGCAAGCCTCGCTGGCTCGCGCGGGCCGAAACCCTGCGTCGCTACGCCACGCTGCGCAGCCCGCCCGCGGACCGAAGTCCCACGGCGATCGTGGCTGCTAATCAGGCTATGAATCAGCCTGGGCTCAGCGCCTGTACCTCAGGCGGCTTCGAGCAGCGGCGTCAAGCCGCCCGCACGGTCGAGCGCGGAGAGGTCATCGTAACCGCCCACGTGCGTCTCGCCGATGAAAACCTGCGGCACGGTACGTCGGCCGGTGCGCGTCATCATCTCTTCGCGCCGCGCCGGGTCCCGGTCGATCAGCACTTTCTCGATGTGTTCGACGCCGCGCGACTTTAAAAGACGCTCGGCCATCTGGCAATACGGACACACCTGGGTGCTGTACATGACCACTTTGCTCACTTCGAACCTCCTTGTTTCACGACCGGCATTCCGGCCTGCTGCCAGGCGTTCACGCCGCCGTCCAGCACGTGGACCTCGGCAAAACCGGCGTCCTTCACGAGGCGCAGCGCCTTGTGCGACTGCTGGCCCGTCTGGCAGACCAGCAACACCGGGTTGCTCTTGTTCTTCACGATCTGGCCGATCTTCGTCTCGAGTTCGCCAAATTCAACCTGGCGCGCCGAGGGCAGATGGCCCTTCGCGAATTCACCCGCGGGACGCAGGTCGACCACCACTGCATTGCGGCGGTTGATGAGCTGCGTCGCCTCGGCGGTCGAAACGCCGCCGCGGCCGCCGCGCTTGAGCGTCGGCCACAGGAGCAACCCTCCTGAGATGAGGACGATCGCGATGAGTACAAGGTTGATGTAATTGGTGAAGAACGTCACGGAGGGTCCGCCGGAAAAAGGGAAAGTCAGAGAAATCGTGCGAAATCGGGTTCGGGCAATCCGCTCATTATAAAATAACCGTTTGTCGCAGGGTTACCGCCCCCCAGCCCGGGCGTGCAGCCCGCCGGACTGGACGGCCGCCATGGTGTAGCCGCGGCGTTGCGCCTCCCGTCCCCGATTACCGCTTCCTTCACTACCGACCGGCATCCTCATGTACAAACTCGTACTCATCCGCCACGGCGAATCGACGTGGAACAAGGAAAACCGCTTCACCGGCTGGGTGGACGTCGACCTCACCGAGCAGGGCAACCGCGAAGCGCAGCAGGCAGGCCAGCTGCTCAAGGAGTCCGGCTACACGTTCGACATCGCCTACACCTCGGTGCTCAAGCGCGCGATCCGCACGCTCTGGCACGTGCAGGACCAGATGGACCAGATGTACCTGCCCGTGGTCCACTCGTGGCGCCTGAACGAGCGTCACTACGGCGCGCTTTCGGGCCTGAACAAGGCCGAAACGGCCGAAAAATTCGGCGACGAGCAGGTGCTGGTCTGGCGCCGCAGCTACGACACGCCGCCGCCCGCGCTCGAGCCGACCGACTCGCGCACAGCGTACAACGACCCGCGCTACGCCAGGGTGCCGCGCGAGGAACTGCCGCTCACCGAGTGCCTGAAAGACACGGTCGCGCGCGTGCTGCCGATCTGGAACGAGTCGATCGCACCGGCCATCAAGGCGGGCAAGAAGGTGGTGATCGCCGCGCACGGCAACTCGATCCGCGCGCTCGTGAAGTACCTCGACAACATCTCGGATGACGACATCGTCGGCCTGAACATCCCGAACGGCGTGCCGCTCGTCTATGAGCTGGACGAGAACCTCAAGCCCATCACGCACTACTATCTGGGCGACGCCGAAGCCATCGCGAAGGCGCAGGCCGCTGTCGCGAACCAGGGCAAGAAGGCAGGCTAAGGGGCCGCGTTTTCCTTTATCGGCCTCATCCTGGCGGTGCCTGGCCGTGCCTGATTCATGCGCCTGATCTATTCGGGCAGCCGCCGGTCCAACGGATCGGCGGCCCGCCGCAGTTCGTTGCACATTCCCCTTTTCCACTTTTCTGGTCCTGGCTGGCAAGATTGCCAGCGCCCTGCCAGCACCGCGCCAGCACTGGATTGACGGCACACGGTTTGCGAACCAGGTGCCGGCCGCACTGTCTTAGTCCCATCGTACGCGCCTTATACACAGCCACGGCGGGTGTGCAGTTATACTTGTCCGTCGCTTTTCCAATAGACGCTGCCACGCGCCTTTTCGACCGCACGCAACATACTCTATGCGAAAGAACCTGAAAAATATCGGCCTGATTGCCGCTGGCCTCGCGACCGGCGTATTTGCCACCCTGCAGATTTCCGCCGAGGCGCAGCAAACCCAGCAGACGGTCGTCGAACCGCTGCCGCTCGACCAGCTGCGGCTCTTCGCCGAAGTGTTCGGTCAAATCAAGCATGAGTACGTCACCCCGGTCGACGACAAGAAGCTTCTCACCGCCGCCATCAAGGGCATGGTGTCGAGCCTCGACCCGCACTCGTCGTATCTCGACAAGACCGATTACCAGGAGCTCCAGGAGCAGACCAAGGGTCGCTTCGCGGGCCTCGGCATCGAAATCTCGTCGGAAGACGGGCTGATCAAGGTCATCTCCCCCATCGAAGACACGCCCGCGTACCGCGCCGGCATTCGTCCGGGCGACCTCATCACGCGTATCAACGACAAGCCGGTGCGCGGCATGACGCTCGATCAGGCGGTCAAGCAAATGCGCGGCGACCCTGGCACCAAGGTCACGCTCACGATTTTCCGCAAGACTGACGACCGCACCTTCCCGCTCACCATCACGCGCGCCATCATCAAGGTGCAGAGCGTGAAGTCGAAGATCGTGGCGCCGGGCTACGCGTATATCCGCATCACGAGCTTCCAGGAGCGCACGGTCCCCGACCTCGCCCAGAAGCTGCAGGACATCGCGCGCCAGGAACCGAACCTCAAGGGCATCATTCTCGACCTGCGCAACAACGGCGGCGGCCTGCTGCAGAGCGCCGTGGGCGTCGCGGGCGCGTTCCTGCCGCCGGATTCGGTCGTCGTCTCGACGAACGGCCAGATCCCCGACTCGAAGCAGGTCTACCGCGACACCTACGAGAACTACCGTCTGCCGTCGTTCGACGGCGATCCGCTCAAGGGCGAGGCGGCCGAGTTCAAGACCGTGCCGATGATCGTGCTGACCAACGCCTACTCGGCGTCGGCTTCCGAAATCGTGGCGGGCGCGCTGCAGGACTCCAAGCGTGCCCTCATCGTCGGCAAGACGACGTTCGGCAAGGGTTCGGTGCAGACCGTGCGCCCGATGACGGCCGACACGGCGCTGCGCCTGACCACGGCGTACTACTACACGCCGAGCGGCCGCTCGATCCAGAACAAAGGCATCCGTCCTGACATCGCGGTCGACCAGTATTCCGACGGCGATCCGGACGACGCACTCGTCACGCGCGAAGTGGACTACCAGAACCACCTCGCCAACACGCAGGACCCGGACGAGAAGAAGGAGCAGGAAGTGCGCGAGCAGGAGCGCATGGACATGCTGCGCCAGCTCGAAGAGCAGAACGACAAGAAGACGCCGGAGCAGCGCCAGAAGGATCGCGAGCGCAAGCCAGTCGAGTTCGGTTCCACCGACGACTTCATGCTCCAGCAGGCGCTGAACAAGCTCCAGGGCAAGCCTGTGGCCGAGTCGAAGTCGCCGATGGAGCGCCGCCTCGCGCAGCAGAAGCCGCCGACCTCGGCTTCCGCGCCGATCGCGGTGAAGCCGGGCGCCCTCATCATGGCGCCGGCTCCGGGCTCCGCTGCCGCGCCGGCCTCCGCTCCGGCGCCGGCCAAGTAACACGCCGTACCCGCCTCGCGACCCGCGCGTCTTGTGCGCCGGTCGCGAGGCCGCCCCTCCTCCAGCCGCTGGCGTCGTTACAATAACGGCACGGAATTTCCCCGGCGCGCGCTTCCCCATTCAGAGCCATTCGGGCTCTCGAGGTCCATCGCAGCGCCATCGAGCAAGCGCATCGCGATGAACGACGACCAACTCCTTCGCTACTCCCGCCATATCCTCGTCGACGAGATCGGCATCGAGGCGCAGCAGCGCTTTCTGAACGCACATACCATTGTCGTAGGCGCGGGCGGCCTCGGCTCGCCGGCGGCGATGTATCTCGCGGCCTCGGGCGTGGGCACGCTCACCCTTGTCGACAACGACACCGTCGACCTCACCAACCTGCAGCGGCAGATCATGCACGAAACGGCGTCGGTGGGCCGCGCGAAGGTCGAGTCGGGCCGCGACGCCATCGCGCGTCTGAATCCCGAGGTGAAGGTGAACGCGCTGCAAACGCGCATCGACGACGCGTGGCTCGATGCACACGTGCCCGGCGCGACTGTCGTACTCGACTGCACCGACAACTTCGCCACGCGCCATGCGATCAACCGCGCGTGTGTGAAGCACGGCGTGCCGCTCGTCTCGGGCGCGGCACTGCGTTTCGACGGACAGATCAGCACGTTCGACTTCCGCGACGAGGCCTCGCCGTGCTACGCCTGCGTGTTCCCCGAAGATCAACCCTTCGAGGAAGTGGCGTGCTCGACGATGGGTGTGTTCGCGCCCACGGTAGGCATCATCGGCGCGATGCAGGCGGCTGAGGCGCTGCGCGTGATTGGCGGCATCGGCGCGCCGCTCGTCGGGCGGCTCATGATGCTCGACTCGCTGCGTATGGAGTGGAACACGATGCGCGTGGCGCGCCAGCCGGATTGCCCGGTGTGCGGCGAGCGGCACCGGCACGCTTGAAGCGCTCAAGAACCTGGACGCAAAAAAGCCCCGGACCTGCCGGGGCTTTTTGCATTTGCGCGTGTGTGCACGTGGGGCGGTTCAGGCTTGCGCCACACGCTGCAGCGCCGCCTGCAACTCCTCGGGCTCGTAAGCGGCCAAGACTTCCGACACCGGCTTTTCCAGCGCCTTGAGCTGCGAGCGCAGGATCTCCTGCTTCACCACGAGCAACTGGCTCGGATGCATCGAAAACTCGGTGAGCCCCATGCCGAGCAGCAAGCGCGTAAACGCCGGGTCACCCGCCATTTCCCCGCACACCGAAACCGGTACGCCCGCGCGCTTCGCCTCGCGCAGCGTATGGGCGATCAGCTGCAGCACGGCCGGATGCAGCGGATCGTACAGCTCGGCCACCGCGTTGTCGGCCCGGTCGATGGCGAGCGCGTACTGGATCAGGTCGTTGGTGCCGATCGAGAGGAAGTCGAGACGGCGCAGGAACATCGGCAGCGCAAGCGCCGCCGCCGGGATCTCGATCATCGCGCCGATCTGGATGTTCGGGTCGTAGGCGAAACCGGCGTCGTCGAGCTGGCGCTTCGCCTCGCGGATCAGGTCGAGCGTCTGATCGATCTGCTGCGCGTGCGCGAGCATCGGAATCAGGATCTTGACCGAACCGAACGCCGAGGCGCGCAGGATCGCACGCAACTGCGTGAGGAACATCTGCGGCTCGGAAAGGCTCCAGCGAATCGCACGCAGGCCGAGCGCGGGGTTCGCGGCCGTCTCAAAGCCGTCACTGCCGCTCATGGCGTCGAGCGGCTTGTCCGCGCCCACATCGATCGTGCGGATCGTCACGGGCAGCCCGTTCATGAGTTCCACCGCGCGGCGGTAGGCCGCGAACTGCTCGTCCTCCTCCGGCAAGTGGTCCTTGTGATTCATGAACAGGAACTCGGTGCGAAAGAGACCCACGCCCGTCGCGCCGGAGTCGAGCGCGGCCTGCGCGTCGTCGGGCAGCTCGATGTTCGCGTAGAGCTGGATCTTCGCGCCGCACAGCGTTTGCGTGGGCGAGAACTTCAGGCGCTGGAGCTTGCGCCGCTCGAGCGCCATCTCGCTTTGCCGGTAGGTGTACTCCTCCAGCACGATGGGCGCGGGATCGACGATCACGACGCCATGATCGCCATCGACGATGATGAGATCGTCCTGACGGATCAGCGCGCTCGCCTGCTGCATACCGACGGCCGCCGGAATGCCCAGACTGCGCGCGACAATGGCCGTATGCGAGGTGCGCCCGCCAAGATCGGTCACGAAGCCCTGGAAGGTTTGCCCCTTGAACTGCAGCATGTCGGCAGGCGCGATGTCGTGCGCGACGACGATCATCTCGTCGCAGCCGCCGTGCAGCGACGGGGGCATGGCGCCCGCGAGCGACTTCAGCACGCGCTCCACGACCTGTTCGATATCGGCCTTGCGCTCGCGCAGGTACTCGTCCTCCACGTCGTCGAAGTGGCGCGAGAGGCGTTCGAGCTGTTCGGTAAGCGCCCACTCCACATTGAAGCGCCGCGTTCGGATGAGGTCGATGGTCTCCTGCACGAGCATCACGTCGTTCAGGATCATGAGGTGCACGCCGATGAACGCGCCCATTTCGGAAGGGGCGTCGGCGGCGAGGTCGGCGCGCAGCGTGTCGAGCTCCAGCTCCACGGCCTGAAGCGCGGCGCGAAAGCGCACGATTTCGTCTTCGATCTGCGCGGGCTCGATGAGGTAGTGGTCGACGTCGAGCGCAGCCGGGGCGATCAGATACGCTCGCCCGATGGCAATACCGCGTGATACGGGAATTCCATGCAGCGTGAACGGCACGCGCACCTCCTCTGTTATTTGATGCTGCGGCAAACCGCTGCAATGCGCTCTCTCAGACCCCGGCGATGATTATAAATTCCGGCGCGGCCAAATGTGGCCATGCGTACCTGTTCGCGCCTTACTGCGGCGTTGTGCTGCAGTGCCCGGCGCACCAATGAAAACGCCGCGGCAAACCGCGGCGTTTCAAGCAAGGCGCAACGACCGTGCGCGTCTTACTGACCTTCACCAAACTTGTCGGCGATCAGCTTGAGCAGCGCGCTCATGGCGTCGGCCTCGTCGGGGCCTTCGGTTTCGATCATCACCGTGCTGCCGATACCTGCCGCCAGCATCATGACCCCCATGATGCTCTTGGCGTTGATGCGGCGGCCGTTGCGGCTCATCCAGATTTCCGCCTGATAGTTGCCGGCGAGCTGCGTCAGCTTCGCCGACGCCCGCGCGTGCAGGCCGAGTTTATTCACGATGGTCGTTTCTTGTTGCAGCATAGGTCGATCCGGACGCAGTGTGTGGAAGTGTGACTGGGGTCTTTCGGTGTGCCTTGTTGTTGGCTTCTGGTGCCGCGACGCCGCTTCAGGCGGCGCCTGCCGGCCTCAATACGCCCGCCTCGACGCCGCCTGTGCAAGCCGCGCCCAGCGTTGCGGCGGCCGGTTGGCTCGCGCCCTGGCCTGCTGGCTGAGTTGCGGCGAGCTTTGTTGTGTCGGCAGCGCCTTCGGCGCAGGGCGCGGGCGGGCAGCCGCATTCGCTCGCCGCGGCCGCAACGGGCGGCATGGTCGGCCCGATCGTCTGGACGCCCTTGCTCGCGCCGGCGAGCGCCTTTTCGACGAGCGTGTCGAGCGGCGTCGCGCGGTAGCACACGGCGCGCACCAGCATCGGCAGATTCACGCCGGCCAGCACGCGCACCTCGGGCACCGTGGCAAGACGCGCCGCGATGTTCGAGGGCGTAGCGCCGAACATGTCGGTCAACACGAGCGCGCCGTTATCCTCGCGCAAGCGCTCGATCTCCGAATTGGCTTTGGCGACCACTTCAGCCGGGTCGCTGTCGGGGAGCACGTCGAGCGCGCCGATACGCGCCGGACAACCGCCATAGATATGCGCGATGCACTCGCGTAGCGCGGTGGCGAGCGGTGCGTGCGCAATGATCAGAATCCCTGCCATGTCAGCTTGACTGCAAAAAACGGCTCAGTTGATGCCGGGACGTTTCGTCAATCGCGTCCTGCAGCGCCGAGCCTGCGGCCAGCCGTGGGCTCGCAGGGTCGGAACACGCGCCGCGCGGCAGCCAGATCGCTTTACGACGCAGGCGTGCCAGCCCGGAACGCGGGCTCGCGGCATTGTAGCAGGGTCATTTTCGCGCACGCGAGGCGGTTTTGCTCACAGCGGCGACAGGTGTCGCGCGCAATTCACAAGCTCCGGACGCGTGCGCGACCTTTCGTGGTCCGAAACTCCCCGCCAGCCAAGGTCTTGATGGAGCGCCCGCCCTGCAAGACGCCCACAGCCGGCAGATGCCGCCATACATGCGGCTTTCAAGTCCGCATTCCAGGTGCGGCCTTCAAATGCGCCCCGGCCGACGTTTCGGGGCCAAACCCAGCTCAGGCCGCCGCACGCTCCAGCGCGTCGATAAACATGGCGGCCACGTCGAAGCCCGTCTGCTCCATGATTTCGCGGAAACACGTCGGGCTCGTGACGTTGACCTCGGTAAGCCAGTCGCCGATGGCATCGAGCCCCACGAGCAGCAGGCCGCGAGCCGCGAGCCTCGGGCCGAGCGCCTTTGCGATCTCCAGATCGCGCGCCGTCAGCGGCTGCGCGACGCCCAGTCCGCCCGCCGCCAGATTGCCGCGCACCTCATTGCCCTGAGGAATGCGCGCGAGCGAGTACGGCACCGGCTCGCCGCCGATCAGCAGAATGCGCTTGTCGCCGGCCTTGATCTCGGGGATGAACTTCTGCGCCATCACGCTGCGCGCGCCGTCATGGCTCAGCATCTCGATGATCGAGCCGAGGTTCATGCCGTCCGCCTTCACGCGGAACACGCCCATGCCGCCCATGCCGTCGAGCGGCTTCAAGATCACGTCCTGATGCTCTTCGTGGAACTTGCGCAGGCGCGCCGCGCTGCGCGTGACGAGCGTAGGCGCGACGAACTGCGGAAACTCGCCGATGGCGAGCTTTTCCGAGTGATCGCGAATCGACTGCGGCTTGTTGAAGATCTTCGCGCCCGCGCGCTCGGCGATCTCCAGCAGCCATGTGGACGTCACGTACTCCATGTCGAACGGCGGGTCCTTGCGCATGATCACGGCGTCGAAGCCCGTGAGCGCGCGCGCATCGGGCGAGTCCTTGAACCACGTTTCACGATGCAGGTCCGCCGTATCGCCGACGATCTCGAAGCGCCGCACGTCGGCTTCGACCTGGCCGTTCACCCATGCGAGGTGCTGCGGCTCGCACGCGAAAAGCGTGTGGCCGCGCTTCGCGGCCTCGGCCATCATCGCGTAGGTCGAGTCCTTGTAGATCTTGAACCGTTCGAGCGGATCGGCGATGAAGAGAATGTCCATATCGTCCCTGCGTTGTCCCTGGTGTCATGACGGCAACGCCCGCACGGGGCGGGCGCTGCGTTGAATTGTCCGAATAATGACGGACGAGGTGTAGGTGCCGGTCAGACCTGGATCGCCTCGGGGTCGGTCTTCTCCAGCTCGACCGACGCCGCCAGCAAACCGAGCCGCGCCACCACGCCGTACATGTAGAAGCGGTTCGGCGGCGCCGCACCCGCTTTCGCGCGCGTGTCGGGCAGCGCCGTGTGCTCGAAGCCGAGCGGCACGAAGTGCATGCCCGGCGCGTTCAGGTTCTGGTCGCGCTCGCGGCTGCCGTGCGCGCGGTAGAAGCCGCCCACCACGTAGCGGTCGATCATGTACACGACCGGCTCGGCCACTTCGTCGCCGATATGCTCGAACGTGTAGACGCCTTCCTGCACGATCACGTCGCGCACTTCGAGCCCGTCCTTCGTGGCCGACATCTTCGCACGTTCGCGCTTCGTGAGTGCGGCGACCTCCGAGGCGTCGTGCACCGTCATCACGCCGCGGCCATCCGTGCCGGCATCGGACTTGATGACGACATAGGGCTTTTCGGTGATGCCGTACTCGCGATACTTCTTCGCGATCTTCTTGAGCACGGCGTCGATGGCGGTGGCGAGCTGCTCCTCACCGGTGCGCGCCTCGAAGTCCACGCCTTCCACGTGCGCGAAGTACGGATTGATCATCCACGGGTCCACGCCCACCATCTTCGCGAACTTCTTCGCCACGTCGTCGTAGCAGGAGAAGTGCGTGGACTTGCGGCGCACCGCCCAGCCCGCGTGCAGCGGCGGCAACACGTACTGCTCGTGCAGGTTTTCGAGCACGGGCGGAATGCCGCCGGAAAGATCGTTGTTCAGCAGGATCGAGCACGGGTCGAAGTTCTTCAGACCGAGGCGCCGCTGCGAACGCTCGAGCGGTTCGAGCACGATCTTCTGGCCGTCCGCGAGCGAAATCGTCACCGGCCCGGCGATGGTTTCGTCGAGCGTGCCGAAACGCACGTTCAGGCCCGCCTGGCGCATGATCGTGGCGAGGCGCGCGACGTTCTCCAGATAGAACGCGTTGCGCGTGTGCATCTCCGGAATCACGAGCAGGTTCTTGGCGTCCGGGCAGATCTTTTCGATGGCGGCCATGGCCGCCTGCACGGCGAGCGGCAGCACTTCCTGCGGCAGGCAGTGGAAGGCGCCGGGAAAGAGGTTGGTGTCGACGGGCGCGAGCTTGAAGCCGGCGTTGCGCAGGTCGACCGAAGCGTAGAACGGCGGCGTGTGCTCCTGCCATTCGAGGCGGAACCAGCGCTCGATGGCCGGCGTCGCGTCGAGGATGCGCTGCTCCAGCTCGAGGAGCGGGCCATTCAACGCCGTAACCAGATGCGGGACCATAAGGGGTGACTCGCAGACAAAATGCTTTGATTGTAGGGAAACCGGTCGGTTATCTGGGGACGATTGCGCCAGTTGCAAGACGGATTTGCCCTCATGAACTCCGTCATGAAATCCCTTCAGTGCAGTAGGGTCAATTGCCGGTTCCGCCTGTGCGGATATTCACGCCGGATATCCATTCTGGACCGCCCGCGCCGCCCGGCGCAATTGGGCACACGGATTGAAGGGGCACTATGCGAACGCTCGGGCGGGACGCTTATTCCCTTGCGCGTTGCGCGGCGCGCAGGGCCAGCCCGAACCCCGCAAGAGCCCATCGCGGGCCCTAAAAAGAAAAGGGCCCGCCGAAAAGGCGGGCCCAGGTCGCTGCTTGCTGCCCTGCTAGATCAAACCGTCGAGAACGGCGCGTTTATTCCACGCGCTCGCCATGCAGAACCACATCCAGACCTTCGCGCTCGTCTTCTTCCGAAACGCGCAGGCCCATGACCATGTCGATCACCTTCAGCAGGATGAAGCTCACCACGCCGCTGTAGATGAGGGTCGTGAGCACGCCCTTGGCTTGCAGGATGACGCTGCCATCCGCGCCGCCAATGTCCTTCACCGCGAACACGCCGGTCAGAATCGCGCCGATGATGCCGCCGATGCCATGCACGCCGAACGCGTCGAGCGAATCGTCATAGTTGAACTTGTGCTTGAGCCACGTAGCCGACCAGAAGCAGACCACGCCCGCCACCACACCGATCACGATCGCGCCGAGCACACCGACGAAGCCCGATGCCGGCGTAACTGCCACGAGACCTGCCACTGCACCCGAAGCGATGCCGAGCACCGAAGGCTTGCCCTTGGCGATCCACTCCGCGAACATCCAGCCGAGTGCTGCGCAGGCGGTAGCGATTTGCGTCGTGAGCATCGCGAAGCCGGCACGGCCGTCAGCCGCGACTGCCGAACCCGCGTTGAAGCCGAACCAGCCCACCCACAGCATGGCCGCACCCATCAGCGTGAGCGTGAGGTTGTGCGGAGCCATCACTTCGCGGCCGTAGCCAACCCGCTTGCCGAGCACGAGGCAGCACACCAGACCCGCGATACCGGCGTTGATGTGCACGACCGTGCCGCCTGCGAAGTCGAGGATGCCGGCGCTGGCGAGCCAGCCGGTCGGTTCCCAGACCATGTGCGCGATCGGCGAGTAGACGATGATCGACCACAGCGACATGAACACGAGCATCGCCGAGAACTTCATGCGGTCGGCAAACGCACCGGTGATCAGCGCCGGCGTGATGATCGCGAACGTCATCTGATAGACGAAGTACACGGTCTCGGGGATGGTCGGCGCGAGGTGGCTCACGGTGAGCGTCGTCGCCTTGTCGCCCTTGATGTAGTTCATACCCTCAAGGAAGATGCGCGAGAAGCCGCCGATGAACGAGCCGCCCGGCGTGAACGCGATGGAGTAGCCCACCACCGTCCAGATCACCGTGACCACACAGGTGATCGCGAAGCTTTGCATGAGCGTGGCAAGCACGTTCTTCTTGCGGACCATGCCGCCGTAGAACAGCGCGAGGCCCGGGATCGTCATGAACAGCACGAGCGCGGTGGAAGTCAGCATCCACGCGGTGTCGCCCGAATTGATCTTCGACGAATCGACCGAGAACGGCGCGGTCGGTGCGGCGGGCGCGGCGGCTGCGGCTGCGGCCGATGCGTCTGCCGGGGCGCTTGCGGCGGCTGCCGGTGCCGAAGCGGCGTCGGCAGCAGGCGCCGAAGCCGGTGCGGCGGCCGTTGCGTCGGGCGCCGAAGCGGCGGCCGCCGGTGCGGAAGCCGCGGCGGGCGCGGATGCGTCGTCCGCAAGCGCGGCGCCGACGCCGCCGGCCAGCAGCGAGCCAGCCATCATCAGGGACATCAAAAGTTTGCGCATCTCGGTTTCCTCTTTCCTCTTGTCTCGGTCTCTTTAGGCCTTACTGCGGGCTTTACAGTGCGTCGGCGCCGGTCTCGCCGGTGCGGATGCGGATCACTTGTTCGATCGGCGTGACGAAAATCTTGCCGTCGCCGATCTTGCCCGTGCGGGCCGCGCGTTCGACCGCCTCGATGGCCTGCTCGACGATGTCGTCGGCCACGGCGGCTTCAATCTTCACCTTCGGCAGAAAGTCCACGACATACTCCGCGCCGCGGTACAGCTCGGTGTGCCCCTTCTGGCGACCGAAGCCTTTCACCTCCGTCACCGTGATCCCCGACACGCCGATTGCCGAGAGGGCTTCGCGCGCCTCATCGAGCTTGAAGGGCTTGATGATTGCTGTAATCAGTTTCATGTAGTCCTCGCTGTGGTTTGCTTCATACCTTTGTTTGCTTCTGCAACGGGCGCCTTGCGAGCGGCGCATGATGCGTAACCGCCCCGCTGGCGCACCGTGAGCCAACCGTCGTTCGGTGCGCGGGGCAGTAGTAGCAACACCCGTGCCAATTTGCTGCACCCGGTCTGCAACACCGATCTGATGGACTTCGATGCAAGCGCGCCCAAAGCCGTGGACAATGCCGGTCCGCGCCTTGAGGGGCGCGGCGCGCAAGGCCCTGGCCGAACGGCCAGCGTGAGGCGCGCGCGGTGGCGTGGCGGGGGGAACGTTGCTACAGTGTTCTCAGGCATCGCTGCCGCGCTGGGAGCCGCATAGCGGCTGGAATTGGCCCGCTGCGCCGCCGCGCGAAGCACACTGGCCTGCGGTGCGCACCAGTTGCGCGCACACGTGGCCGTGGCCCTGCGAGTTCGCACCAAGATCGATCACGGTTCGTCGCGGGGCACAGGCGAAACAAAACTTGCACATTTTTTGTGCAGCGAAGGGGAATCGAATGAAGCAACCAAACGACGTATTCAATGATCTGCAGTCACGCGTGAGCGATCTGCTGAAGAACTCGCCGGCTCGCGATGTCGAGCGCAATGTGCGCGCAATGTTGTCGCAAGGCTTTTCGAAGCTGGACCTCGTCACGCGCGAGGAATTCGACGCGCAAACGCAGGTGCTCGTGCGCACGCGCCAGCGCCTCGAAGAACTCGAGCGCCGCGTGGCCGAACTCGAGCAAAAGCTGCCGGTGACTAGCCAGTCCTCCTGATCATTTTGTTGCGCATTCCTGTGCGCAATTGAGTGCAGCACCCCTGCCGCACCGCCGCAAGCGATTCGTACGCGAAACGCAATGGAACCGTAAAGGGGCATACGCCTCACCAGCCTGGCGCATGCATGGCGCGCGAAGTTTGTCAGTACAACGCGCGCGCCACGCCAGCATGCGAGCCTTCCGGAGAATCCCATGTCGCTTGCCGTGGTGCGCAGCCGCGCGCCGGCTGCTGGCCGCGCGCCCGAAGTCACCGTAGAAGTCCATCTCGCCAACGGGCTGCCGTCGTTTTCCATCGTTGGGCTGCCCGATCTCGAAGTGCGCGAAAGCCGCGAGCGCGTGCGCGCCGCGCTCTCGAACTGCGGCTTCGACTTCCCGGTGAGGCGCATTACCGTCAACCTCGCGCCCGCTGATTTGCCCAAGGAATCAGGCCGCTTCGATTTGCCAATCGCGCTCGGCATTCTCGCGGCAAGCGGGCAGCTTCCGGCTGCGGCGCTCGCGCACCGCGAGTTCGCGGGCGAGCTTTCGCTCACGGGCGCCGTGCGGCCGATGCGCGGTGCGTTCGCCATGGCATGCGGCACCGCCCGCGCGCACAGGGAGCGCGCAGCGCGTGTGGACGACGCGGCATCGCCCAGCCAGGGCGAGATCCTTCGCATTCCTGATACTGAGACCGACGAAGCAATGCTCGCTCTCGCGCATACGCCACGCGAGCGCTCAGGCGTGCCCGAGCTTTATCTGCCTGCACAAAACGCCGTCGAAGCGGCGCTCGTGCCGGGTGTCGCGGTGTACGGCGCGGCCGACCTGCGCTCGCTCTGCGCGCACCTTGCAGGCGCCGATCCCGAAGCGCGCCTCGCTCCCGTGCGTGCGAACGCCCTCGACGCCGCCCCCGGCGCCACGCCCCCCGATATGGCCGACGTGGTGGGCCAGCGCGGCGCGCGCCGGGCGCTCGAAGTCGCCGCGGCCGGCGGACATCATCTGTTGATGGTCGGGCCGCCCGGCGCTGGCAAGTCGATGCTCGCCGCGCGCCTGCCCGGACTCCTGCCCCTCATGACCGAAGACGAAGCGCTAGCTTCCGCCGCCCTGCTCTCGGCCAGCGCGATCGGCTTCACACCGCAGCAGTGGCGACAGCGGCCGTTTCGCGCGCCGCACCACTCGTCGAGCGCGACCGCGCTGATCGGCGGGCGCAATCCGCCGCAACCGGGCGAGATCACGCTCGCGCATTTAGGTGTCCTGTTCCTCGATGAGTTGCCCGAATTCGACCGCCACGTGCTCGAAACGCTGCGCGAGCCGCTCGAAGTGGGCTCGATCACCATTTCGCGCGCTGCGTGGCAAACCGACTTCCCGGCCGCGTGTCAGCTCGTTGCCGCGATGAACCCCTGTCCGTGCGGCTGGCGCGGCGACCCCGCGGGGCGCTGCCGCTGCACGCCCGAAAGCGCCGCGCGCTATTTGCGCAAGCTCTCGGGACCGCTGCTGGACCGCATCGACATCCAGATCGAGATTCCCGCGCTGCCGCCCGCCGAACTGGCCGCTCGCGCCAGCACGCGCGCCGAACCGAGCGCCGCGATCGCCGCTCGCGTGCAGGCGGCGCGCGAGCGGCAGTTGGCGCGTCAGGGCAAAACCAATCGCGAATTGACCGGCCGCGAGACCGACGCGGTCTGCCAGCCGGACGCTGCTGGTGAAACGCTGCTGCGCGAAGCGGGCGAGCGCTTCGGCTGGTCGGCGCGCGCGCACTATCGGGTGCTCAAGGTCGCGCGCACGATTGCCGACCTCGCCGGTGCGTCCATGCCCGAGGCCGCGCATGTGGCGGAGGCCGTGCAGTACCGGCGCGTGTTTGCGGAGCGTTAGCCTGGCACAGTCAATTTCGGTGGCGTAAGCCACTGAGCTTGTGCCGCCCGGGAATGTGAATAGCACCAATAAATCGAAGTCAAGACTTGACTTATGCACACTTCGTCGTATTTGCCCCGGATTTGTTCATGGTTCGCATTACGCGCCGGCTGGTTTGATAACTCCTTGATTCTTCTGATTTTCTGGATTTACAGAAAAGCGGCCAAAACTAACAGAAAGCCCACAGGACGGCCCTTTCCGGCCAACGCGGCGTTGTTTTCCACAAAGTTACCCACAGCTCCTGTGGGTAACCGGTAAACCCTCAATCAAATCCGATAATTAGCGTGTTTACCTGCTGCGCAACATTCACTTCGACCGCCAAACGCCCACCGCAGCGTGAGCCAAACATGGCCTCACAAACTGTGCTGCGGAGTCCCGAATCTCAGTACAGCTTGAAAGATCCGAAGAATTGGTCGACCTGCTCGACCGGCGGCTCGGCGCGACCGACAATCGCCACCTGATAGGCCCGTGCGCCCTTCGCGACGAGCCGCGCGTGTATCGTGCGCGACTCGCCGTTGGCGCCCGCCTTGCCGGCCATGCGCATTTCCACGCCTTCGATCGAGCCGCCCGTTGCGAGCGGCACCGCCACCGCGCGTGCGTCGGGCGGTGCGCCCACGTTGCGCGCGAGGCCTGCGCGCAGGAAGTCGAGCGCCTTTTGCTGCGTCGCGGGCTGCGCGTCGGGCAGATCGAGCGTGCCGATGACGAACACGTCGCCGGCGACTTCGGCCGTCTGAACGCGCATGCGCATCGGCGTGCCATTCACGTCGATGCGGCGCTCGTCCTTGTCCGGCTTGGCCGGCAGGTCGATCGAGTAGCCGCTCGCGTCGTTCGAAATCGTGCGCCAGTCGTAGGTGGGCGAGCAGGCAGCCAGCGCAAACGCCGCGGCGAGCAGGCCCAGCACCGCCACGCGGGCAGCGACGATAGCGCGCAGCGACGGGTTCGACGGGAGGCGGGCACGGCGAAGGATGTCCAGGACCATGGGGCGCGGTTTGTCACGGGAGTGAAAGGTGCGCGACATTATCCGCCGGCGCATACCCGGATGTTGTCTCGTAACCGCTATGCCGGGAAATTCGGCGCTACAATGTTTTGGCTCAACACCCGCGTCTTTCGGCGCACGAGGCAAGGCTCATGACCGCTGCATCCCCGAATTCTTCGAAATCGCGCTCCGGCGTGCTCATGCGCGTTGGCGCGGCGGTGGTCGTCGTCGCGATTGCCATCGCCGGCTACTTCGCGTTCTTCGGCAGCCAGCAGCGCGTGCCCGACGCCACCTTCACGCTTCTGTCGGGCCAGAAGGTCTCCACGAACGACCTCAAGGGCAAGGTCTATCTCGTCAACTTCTGGGCGACGAGCTGCACCACCTGCATGGCGGAAATGCCGAAGATGGTCCAGACCTATAACCGCTTCAAGGGCGAAGGGCTCGAGTTCGTGGCGGTCGCAATGAACTACGACGCGCCGATGTACGTGGCCAACTACGCGCAAACGCGCCAGCTGCCGTTCAAGGTGGCAATGGACGACGGCTCGGCCGCGAAGCAGTTCGGCAACGTCCAGCTCACGCCCACCACCTTCGTGATCGGCCGCGACGGCAAGATTCTCAAGCGCTACGTGGGCGAACCGCAGTTCGCGGAACTCGACCAGCTGCTTCAGAAGGCGCTGGCGACCTGACAGGCGGCCAGGCCGGTAGGCCAATAGCCAACAAAAAAGCAGCGGAAGCCCCGCTGCTTTTTTTACGCCTGCACGCTGCACAACGTGTCGCGAACCGGAGCTAACCCTCGCCGCGCGCCACGAGCCCATAGCGGCGAATCTTCTCGTACAGCGTGGCCTTCGCCATCTGCAGCCGCTCGGCGGCCTGGGCGACCGCCCCGTTGCTCTGCGCAAGCGCGTCGGCGATCAGCGCACGTTCGTATTGCTCCACGCGTTCCTTGAGCGGCAGCGCGTCGTCGTCGCTGGCCACCGCGCCTGCCGAAAGATCGTCTGGAATCCCGAGCACCCGCCGGTCCGCTGCGTTGCGCAGTTCGCGCACGTTGCCGGGCCAGTCGCGCTGTGCAAGGCGCATGCGGTCGCGCTCGGTGAGGAGCGGCGCGCTGCGCTGGTAGCGCACCGCCGCGTCGAGCAGAAAATGCTCGAACAACGGCACGATGTCCTCGCGGCGTTCGGCGAGCGGCGGCAGCGCGATCGTCACGACGTTGAGCCGGTACAGCAAGTCGCGCCGGAAGGTGCCCGCCGCGACGTGCTCGCTCATATCGCCCTTGGCCGCCGCGACCACGCGCAAGTCGGCGCGCACCGGCTGGTTCGAGCCGAGGCGCTCGAGCACGCCATCCTGCAGCACGCGCAGCAGCTTCACCTGCAGCGAAAGCGGCATGCTCTCGATCTCGTCGAGAAAGAGCGTCCCGCCGCTCGCGTGCTCGAGCTTGCCGATCCGGCGCTTGGCCGCCCCGGTGAATGCGCCCGCCTCGTATCCGAACATCTCCGACTCGAACATCGGCTCGGGCAACGCGCCGCAGTTCACGGCGACGAACGGTTTGTCATGCCGCGGCGAAAGCTCGTGAAGACTGCGCGCGATCAGCTCCTTGCCCGCGCCGGTGTCGCCGTTGATGAGCACCGAGGCGTCCGTGGGCGCGACGTTCGCAATGAGCTTGCGCACCTGTTCGATAGCCGGACTCTTGCCGATGATGCGCGGCGCGAGCGCGTTCTGCCCCGCCAGCTCGCGGCGCAGCGCGAGGTTTTCGAGCACGAGCAGGCGCCGCTCCAGCGCGCGCCGCACCGTTTCGATCAGGCGCTCGGAGGCGAACGGCTTCTCGATGAAGTCGTACGCGCCGTCGCGCATGGCCTGCACGGCCATCGAGATATCGCCATGGCCCGTCACGAGGATGATGGGCACTTCGGGCGCACGCTCATGGCATTGCGCGAGCAGATCGAGCCCGCTCATGCCCGGCAGGCGGATATCGCTTACCACGACGCCCGCGAACTCGGCGTCGATCAGCGGCAGCGCGCCTTCCGCGTTGGCGAAACCGGCGGCGTCGAAGCCCGCGAGTTGCAGGCTTTGCACGCCCGCGCGGCGCACGAGTTCGTCATCCTCAACGTAGAGCACCCGGCCGGGCGTCGTGTTCACCATGTTCGTTCGTCATCCTGATTCATAAGCGCGCTTCAGAGCGCTTGATCACAATCCTGCCGCACGCGCCGCGCTCGCGGCGTCCGCACGCGCGCGGCGCAGCGTCAGCACGAAGCGTGCGCCGCCTTCCGGTGCGTTGCTCGCCGTGAGCGAGCCGCCGCAATCACGCGCGATCGACGAGGAAATCGCGAGTCCGAGGCCAAGCCCCTGCCCCATTTCCTTCGTCGTGAAAAACGGCTCGAAGAGGCGCGGCAACACATCCTCGGGAATGCCCGGCCCATTGTCGCTCACCGCGATGGCAAGCGTCGCCGCGCTCGCCTGAACATCGATCGCAATGCGCGGCGCGGGCAGGCCCGCCACGGCGTCTAGCGCATTGCCGAGCACGTTGATCAGCACTTGTTCGAGCCGCAGGTCGTCGCTCTGCGCGCTCAGGTCCGGGTACTCGGCGTCCACATCGAGCGGCACGGGCGGCGCGCCGTCTTCCATCAACGTGAGATCCACGCGCACGCCGTCGAGCCGCTTGCCGAGCAACGCGAGCGAGTTGCGCAGCGCGCGGGCAACCGGCGCGCGCGCGCTCCTGGGCCGCGCGCGTCCGACGAACAGCTTGAGCTGGTTCACGATCTTGCCCATGCGCTCGGTGAGTGCGGCGATCGCCTCCAGGTTTTCGGTGGCCGCCGCGTACTGGCCGCGCTCGAGAAATACACGCGTGTTGTCCGAGAAGCTGCGCAGCGCTGCAAGCGGCTGGTTCAACTCGTGCGTGATGCCCGCCGCCATCTGGCCGAGCGCCGCGAGCTTGCTCGCCTGGATCAGCTCGTCCTGGGTCGCGCGCAGTACGCCTTCAGCGCGCGTGCGCTCCGCCACCTCGCGCTGCAGACGCTCGTTCGCCTGCGAGAGATCGGCGGTGCGCTCGGCCACGCGCTCGTTGAGCATCGCGTAGGCCTTTTGCAGCATCGCGCGGCTGCGCATTACTTCCTTCACGCGCGCGCGCCGCATGCGCCAGTAAAAGCCAAAGAGGCACAGCGAGACATAGCCGAAGCCCGTCATGATGGTCGCATTGCGCGAGGCTTCGAGCACCGGGTCGATCGACGACATGGTGACGAGATGCCAGTCGGGCTCGCCGAGCGAGCGGCGCGTCTCCAGGTAGCGCGGGGCGCGGATGCCCGCACCCATGCGCACGATGTCGGCGTCGCCCGGCAACACGCGCTCGACGCTTGCCGGCAGCGGCGCGATCGGCTCGCTCGCGTACTGGCGCGTGGCGTCGATCGAGGCCACGACAGCCGGCGGCAGCGGGCGCACCGTGCGGTACTTCCACGCGGGCACCGAGGAGAGAAAGATCACGCCGTGATCGTCGGTCACGAGAAGCGGCTCCGAGGCATCGGTGCCCGGAAACCATTCGAGATTGAGCTTCACCACGGCCACGCCGACGATTTTGCCGTCGCGCCGCACCGGCTGCGACACGTAGTAGCCCGGATCGTGCGAGACCGTGCCGATGCCGAAGAAGCGGCCCACGCCGCCCTGCATCGCGCCGATGAAATACGGCCGGAAGCGGTAATCCACGCCCACGAAGCTATCGGGGTCGCGCCAGTTGCTGGCCGCGATGCTCATGCCGTCGGCGCGGATGATGTAGGTCGTCGTGGCGCGCGCGTGGCGGTTCACGTCTTCGAGATAGCGGTTCGCGGCGGCGACCCACTCGGGTCGCGGATCGACGAGCACGTTCTGCACGAGCGGATGCTCGCCGACGATATAGGGCAGCGAGTCGTAGCGCTCGAGCGTGCTCTTGAGCGAAGCCGCGGTGCGGTCGCCGCGCACGGCCGCGTTGCGGCGCAGCGCGTCGATGCCGGCCTGCCACGTGAGCGCCCACGTCAGCGCGCAGACCGCGACGAGACCGGCTGCGAGCGCGAAGAGGATGATGAGGCGGCGCGTCACGTGAGCGGCTTCCAGGCGGTCAAGGGGATGAGGGAGATTGTGGCACACGGCCGCGCTGGGGCGTCCGGCTCGTCCGGGGCGGACAGCGGCCTTCGGGCGCGCGCTCAGGCCAACGTGCAGCCGCGTCAGACGATACAAGCAAAAACGGGCGGTGCGCTCACGCAGGGGAAACGGGCGCGCCGCCCAACGGCCATGGCCGCGAAACATCGAGAGAAGGAACATCGGCGGGCGGCGCGCGCCTCGCGGCTTGCGCGCCGCCGCCCGGCGCCGCTTACGCGCCCGCGCTTTCCTTCAGATCTTCGGTCTGGCCCGAGAGCACGGCGCGCAGCTTGTTGCGGTCGAGCTCCTTTTCCCATGCCGAGACCACGACCGTCGCCACGCCGTTGCCGACGATGTTCGTGAGCGCGCGGCACTCGCTCATGAAGCGGTCGATGCCGAGAATCAGCACCATGCCCGAGAGCGGAATGGTCGGCACCACGGCGAGCGTTGCCGCCAGCGTGATGAAGCCCGCGCCGGTCACGCCGCTCGCGCCCTTCGAGGTGAGCATCGTCACCGCGAGCAGTGTGAGCTGCTGGGTCCACGTGAGGTCCGTGTTGGTCGCCTGCGCGATGAAAAGCACTGCCATCGTCATGTAGATGTTGGTGCCGTCGAGGTTGAACGAGTAGCCGGTCGGCACCACGAGGCCCACCACCGAGCGCGAGCAGCCAAGGCGCTCGAGCTTCTGCATCAGTTGCGGCAGCGCCGATTCCGACGAGCTCGTGCCGAGCACGATCAGCAGCTCTTCCTTGATGTAGGAAACGAAGCGAATGATCGAGAAGCCCGTGAAGCGCGCGATCGCGCCGAGCACGACGAGCACGAACACGATCGACGTGAGGTAGAACGTGCCGATCAGCTTGAGCATCGGAATGAGCGAGCCCACGCCGTACTTGCCGATGGTGAACGCCATCGCGCCGAACGCGCCGATCGGTGCCAGCTTCGTCACGATCTTCACGATGCCGAACAGCACGCCCGACACGCTTTCGATGAACGCGGTCACCGGGCGGCCACGCTCGCCGATCTGCGTGAGCACCGCGCCGAACAGCAGCGCGATCAGCAGGATCTGCAGGATCTCGCCCTGCGCGAACGCCGACGAGATCGTGTCGGGAATGATGTGCATCAGGAAGTCGACGCTGCTCTGGCCGTGCGCCTTTTCGGCGTAGCTCGCCACGGCCTTGGCGTCGAGCGTGTTCACGTCGACGTTGAAGCCCGCGCCCGGCTTGAGCACGTGCGTGGCGATGAGGCCGAGCACGAGCGCGAAGGTCGAGACGATCTCGAAGTAGAGCAGCGCCTTGCCGCCCACGCGGCCCACCTTCTTCATGTCCTCCATGCCCGCAATGCCGGTCACGACGGTACAGAAGATGATCGGCCCGATCACCATCTTGATGAGCTTGATGAAGGCGTCGCCGAGCGGCTTCATGTCGATGCCGAGGGCGGGCCAGTAGTGGCCCAGGATCACGCCGATGACGATCGCCACGATCACCTGGACGTAGAGGACTTTGTGGAGAGGTTTCTTCACGATGGTTCCTGCAAATGAGTTAAGCCAATGGCCGAACGAAGGAGGTTCGGGCCGCGACAGGACGAAACTGGGGAATCAGCGAAACCGGAAGATGGGATCGGACATCGGCTGTCTCCTGACTGTTTTTTTGTCGCGGCCTGGGTGGCCGCGCGTTCTTAGTTGCAAGGAGAATGCCAGCAAGCATCAACGCCCATGACGTTGATTTATAAGGATTTTAATCCAACGAAGAAAGGCGCGAATCTGGTTTTCCAGAATCGCGCCCTACTGCCGTTTGGATTTCCAGAAACGGCGGGGGTGCTGCGTCAGCCTCGCCCCTTCCACGGCACGAGGCGCTTTTCGAGCGCGCGCATGCCCAGATCGAAGCCCCAGGCGATGAGCCCGATCAGCACGATGCCCATCACCACGACATCCGTGCGCAGGAAGCTCGACGCGTTGAGCACCATCTGGCCGAGACCCGCCGTCGCGGCGACCATCTCGGCGGCCACGAGCGTGGTCCAGCCAAAGCCGATCGCGATGCGCAGGCCCGTGAGGATTTCGGGCAGCGCGGCGGGCAGCACGACGAAGCGCACGATCTGCGCGAAACCGCCGCCGAGCGACGCCGCCGCGCGGATCTGCTCGACGCTCGCGCTCTTCGCACCGGCGCGCGCGGCCATTGCGATGGGCGCGAAGCAGGCGAGCCAGATCACGACGATCTTGGCCGTCTCGTCGATGCCGAACCAGATCACCACGAGCGGCAGGTAGGCGAGCGGCGGCAGCGGCCGGTAGAACTCGAGCGGCGGATCGAGCAAGCCGCGTGCGATACGCGACACGCCCATCAGGATGCCAACGGGCACGGCCGTCACCACCGCAAGCAGGAACGCGCCGAACACGCGCAGCGCGCTCCAGAACAAATGCTCGGAAAGCGGCAGGCCGCCCTGGATGCGGCCATGCAAGGCGTCGGTGAACGCTTGCCAGACGGCTTCGGGCGTTGGCAGGAAAAGCGGCGGCAGCCAGTGCAGGTGCGTGGCGAGCCACCAGAGCAGCGCGAGCGCCACCACCGACGCCGCGCTCAGCGCAACGGTCGGGCCCTCGCCGGGCATGCGCCAGACTTTCGAGCGGGCGGCTTGCGCCTCGCGCGCCCCATGCGCCTCGCCGCCGTGGGGCGCCGCGCGACGCGCCTTCAGCGCGACTTCTCTCAACGATTCCTGCGGCACGCTCATACCGGCTCCTCGTGTGCGTGTGCGCCCGCGTCCGCATGCAGCAAATCGACTAGCCGCTCGCGCCACGCAATGAATTCCGGCGACGACTTCACCGCGCGCGCATCGCGCGTGGCGAGGTACTGGCGCGCGAACGGCACTTCGTACTCGCGCTCGATCCGGCCAGGCCCCGGCGTCATGACCACAATGCGCGTCGCGAGAAAAAGCGCCTCCTCCACGCTGTGCGTGATGAAGAACACCGTCTTGCGCGTGCGCGCCCAGACGTCGAGCACGAGCGTTTGCACCTGCTCGCGCGTCAGGGCGTCGAGCGCGCCCATCGGTTCGTCCATCAGCAGAATCTGCGGGTCACTCGCGAGCGCGCGCGCAATGCCCACGCGCTGCTGCATGCCGCCGGAGAGCGCATACACGCGTTCTCGCGCCTGCGCTTCGAGCCCCACGAGCGCAAGCTGCTCGCGCGCGATGCGCTCGCGCTGCGCCTTCGGCACGCGCCGAAAGCGCAAGCCGAGCGCGACGTTGTCGAGCACGTCGAGCCACGGCAGCAGCGCATGCTTCTGGAACACCACGCCGCGCTCCGCGCCCGGGCCCTCCACGCGCGCGCCGTTCACGCGCACCTCGCCCTGCGCGGGTTCGATGAAGCCCGCGATGCAGTTGAGCAACGTGGTCTTGCCGCAGCCCGAAGCGCCGAGCGCCACGACGAATTCGCCGCTCGCCACTTCGAGGTTCACGTTCGCTAGCGCGACGTTCGGCGGCGCACCGCGTTGCGCGCCCTCATAGATGACGGTGAGATCGCGGATCGCGAGCGCGCTCATGCAAAGCTCCTTGCGTTCAGTGCGCGGCGGCGCGCTGCACGTACTGCGGATCGACGCCCACCGAGTAGTCGGGCAGCACGTTCTGGATCGTGCCCTGCTCCTTGAGGAAGGTCGCCGTGGCGAGCAGCGACTGCGCCGCGCCCGACTGCGCCCCGCCGCCCAGCCATTGCTTCGAGGCTTGCTCGGCGGGCGTGGGGAAGGCGTAGAGCGCGAGGCTCGCCGGCACTTCGGCGGCATTCGCCCCCGACTCTTTCGCGACGGCCTGCACCTGCGGCGAAGCCGCGTTCCAGGCGCCGCGATGCGCGCTGTAATCGGCGTCCGCGGCGGCCAGCACCTTGACGAATTTCGCGACGAAATCGGCGTTGTCCTTTGCGAAGCGCTTGTCCGCGACGAAGCCGTCGAAGGTCGCCTTGCCCGTGGCCTTCGCCACCTGGCCCGACGTGATCAGCACCTTGCCGTTTTTCTTCACCTGCGCGAGCACGGGGTCCCAGATGTAGGTCGCGTCGATGTTGCCGCGCTGCCAGGCGGCCGCGACTTCGGGCGGACGCAGGTTCACGATCTTCACGTCGGCGGGATTCACGCCCGCGTTCTGCAGCGCGACGAGCGCGTGAAAGTGCGAGGTCGAGACATACGGCACGCCGATCGTCTTGCCTTTGAGGCCCGCGATGCTCGTCACGCCCGAACCGTCGCGCGCGACGAGCGCCTCGGCGTCGTTGATGTTGTCGAGAATCCAGAAGAGCGAGAGATCCACACCCTGCGAGAGGCCCGCTGCGATCGGGCTCGAACCGGCCTCGCCGAGCTGCACCGAGCCGGAGGCGAGCGCGCGGATCACGTCGGCGCCGCTCGCGAGCTTGCGGTAGGTGACCTTGTAGCCCGTTTCCTTCTCGACTTCGCCCGTGGCCTGCGCATAGCGCCACGGCACCACCATGTCCTGATACGCGATCACGACCTCACGCGTTTCGGCATGCGCGCGCGGCGCGCCGAACGTGGCTGCGAGGCAGGCGGCGGCGAATGCAACGGCGGCGATGTGCGGGCGGCGTGCGAATGCAGGGAGAGCGCGTGGGTTCATCGGGAGACTCCGGCGGAACGACGTTCGAGTGAATGAAGGTTCCGACTATAGGGAGTCTGGCGGCGGGTGGTTCTAACTTATCCGCGTTAGCTAATGACGCTGCTGAAGCATTGCTTTTCGCGCCGCAATGGATGGCGTGGAAATCGACGCACGACACGCGCTGTTCGAGCGCAGCGCATAACGAAAAAGCCCGCTTTTCAGCGGGCTTTTCGCGTTGCTTGCTTGCAGGAAGCGGTGGCTTGTTTAAACCACCCCTGCCCCATGCGCCTGCAGATCGGCGTGATAGCTCGAACGCACCATCGCGCCAACGGCCGCGTGCGTGAAGCCCATCTTGTACGCCTCTTCCTCGTACATCTTGAACGTGTCCGGATGCACGTACGAGCGCACCGGCAGGTGATGCTCGGAAGGCTGGAGGTACTGGCCGATCGTCAGCATGTCGACGTCGTGCGCGCGCAGGTCGCGCATCACCTGAAGAATTTCCTCTTCGGTTTCGCCCAGGCCCACCATCAGGCCCGACTTCGTCGCGACTTCGGGATGCAGCGCCTTGAAGTCCTTGAGCAGCTTGAGCGAGTGCGCGTAGTCCGAACCCGGACGCGCTTCCTTATAGAGGCGCGGCACCGTTTCGAGGTTGTGGTTCATCACATCGGGCGGCGCGTCGTTGAGGATCTGCAGCGCGCGATCGAGACGGCCGCGGAAGTCCGGCGTGAGAATCTCGATACGCGTCTCGGGCGACTGCTCACGCACCTGGCGGATACATTCGACGAAGTGGCCGGCGCCGCCGTCACGCAGGTCGTCGCGGTCCACGCTCGTGATCACGACGTACTTGAGCTTGAGCGCGCCGATGGTGCGTGCGAGGTTCGCCGGTTCGTCCGGATCGAGCGGATCGGGGCGGCCATGGCCCACGTCGCAGAACGGGCAGCGGCGCGTGCACTTGTCGCCCATGATCATGAACGTGGCAGTGCCCTTGCCGAAGCATTCGCCGATGTTCGGGCAGCTCGCTTCCTCGCACACCGTGTGCAGGTTGTGCTCGCGCAGGATGTTCTTGATTTCGTAGAAACGCGAGTTGCCCGTGGCCGCCTTCACGCGAATCCATTCGGGCTTCTTGAGCTTCTCGATGGGAATGACCTTGATCGGAATGCGCGAGGTCTTGGCCTGTGCCTTCTGTTTTGCGGTGGCGTCGTAGGGAACGGCGTCGGCGTTGGCGCCAGCGGGGTTCGCAGTGATGTCAGTCATGCTTTCGATCCAGTCAGGCCGCCGGTGCAACGCCAGCCTGCGGTTGCGGCGGTTCCCCGCCGGAGACGGCCGATACGGCCGGTTCCACTCCAGCCGCTTCGGCTGAAGGGTCTGTGGCAGCCGCTTCGGCTACCGTGAGAAGTGTTGCTGCGTGCGCCGCGAGATTCGCCTCGAGCCGCGCCGCCAGCGTGGCGGCCACATCGCGCCAACTCGCCTCTACACCCAGCGTGGCCATGTCGACGGTTTCGAGACCGGCGTAACCACACGGATTGATCGCGAGAAATGGGTTCAGATCCATCGACACGTTCAGGCTCACGCCGTGGTAGCTGCAGCCGTTGCGGATCTTCAGCCCGAGGGCGGCGACTTTCGCGCCCTTGTGCGCGGCGCTCGCGCCGCTGGCGTCTTGCGGCACGTAAATGCCGGGGGCGCCTGCCTTGCGCTCGCTCGCGAGATTATACGCCGCCAGTGTTTCGATCACGGCGTCCTCGATGAGCGTGACGAGCTCGCGCACCATCAGCTTCCGGCGGCGCAAGTCGAGCAGCAGATAGGCCACCACCTGGCCCGGCCCGTGAAACGTGATCTGGCCGCCGCGATCGATCTGCACGAGCGGGATGCCGCTGTTGGCGACCAGCAGGTGCTCGGGCTTGCCGGCCTGGCCGAGCGTGAACACCGGCGGATGCTCGACGAGCCAGATTTCGTCGGACGTATGCGTGTCACGGGCGGCCGTGAACTCGCGCATGGCGTCGAAGCTTGTTTGATAAGCCTCGTTGCCGCGCCAGCGCACGACGATGGACGAACCTGCCGTTTGGGAATCGGCCGCGGATGTGCCGGGGTCCGAAGAGATTTGCGAGGGTGAAACCGGGGTAGCGCACATGATTTCGGGAGTTTACCGAATTCGGGACAAGCGCGCCGGGCATGCTGCGGATAACGGCGGCGATGGGTTGCCCTCCCATCGCCGCCGTTTTTGGGTCAAACCGTGGGCTCAAACCGTGCGCCAGCCGTCGCCAATGTGAACGCCTGCGCGCTGCGCAGCGCGTGCGGCGATATCGACCACGCGCTCGCTCAGGCGCGCCGGCGCGGCGAACCCAACCCACGCGGCCGCACCGCCTTCCGCACCGATCCACAAGCGTTCGCCGCGCCGCAGCCGCAGCGTGTGGCCGGGTTCCAGCCAGTAGTCGGCGGTGTCGTCGCTGCGCGTGACCCAGACCGTGCCGCACTTCACGGTCAGCCGCGTGCTGCGCGTGACGCGCACCGAGGCCGTTTGATCGGCCGCCACTTCAAACGTGATATCCGAAGAAATTTCTCTCATTTTCGACTCCGAATGACCTGCTCCGATGGCTACAATCGTAGACGCCATAAGGGATCGGGAAAAACGATCAATTTTCACGGCTATGTGAGAAAAAATACGATATGGATCTGCGCCAGCTACCCGCGCTGAATGCGCTCAAGGCCTTCGAAGCCGCCGCCCGCCACGAAAGCTTCTCGCGCGCCGCCGACGAACTCTTCGTCACGCACGGCGCCGTGAGCCACCAGATCCGCGCGCTCGAAGCGGAGCTGGGCGTGGCGCTCTTCGCGCGCGACGGCAAGCGCGTGCGCGTGACCGACACCGGCCGCCGCTACGCCGGCCAGGTGCGCGACGCGCTCAACCAGCTCGCGCACGCCACCCAGGAAATCCGCGCGGGCGACCGCGACCGGCGGCTCGTGGTGTCGATGCTGTCGTCGTTCGCGGCGCGCTGGGTCACGCCGCGCATCGGCCGCTTCATCGAGGCGCATCCGCAGTGGGACGTCGAGCTGCAATCCACGAATTCGCTCACCGACTTCGCGCGCGACGATGTCGATGTCGCCATCCGCTTCGGCTACGGACACTATCCGGGCCTGCACGCCGAGCTGCTGCTCGACGAGATCTTCTTTCCGGCCTGCTCGCCCGATTTCAACGGCGGCAAGCTGCCCACCGACCCGCGCGACCTCGCGAAGCTGCCGCTGCTGCGCTCGGACGACGAACTCTGGCGTCCGTGGTTCGACGCCGCGGGCCTCCAGGACCTGCCCGAACCGAAGCGCGGCGTGCTCTACCAGGACTCGTCGAACCTGCTGCAGGCGGCCATGGACGGCCAGGGCATCGCGCTCGTGCGCCGCTCGCTCGCCATGCACGAGATCACGCTCGGGCGTCTCGTGCGCCTCTTCAAGGACGTCGATGGCCCGAGCCCCTGGCGCTACTACTTCATCTGCCAGCCGCAACGCATGCAGACCGAGCGCGTACAGGCCTTCCGCGACTGGGTGTTCGACGAGGTCGCGCGCTTTCGGCGGCTCTACGAGGACGCCTGCGAAGCCGGTCCGCTGATGACGGCGGCCGCGGCGGCACAACGCGCCCGTGTGGGCGACGTGCCCTGAAACGAATGCCTCAGATGCAACAAGGGCCGCGCATGGCGGCCCTTGTCGTTCGAATCACTGCCAGCGAAGCGCCAGCGCTTACAGCACGATCTTCACCATCGGATGCCCGGTGAGGGCGCGATAGATGTCGTCGAGATGCGCCTGGCTCGTGGCGCGCACCGTGACGGTGAGGCCCGTGTAGTTGCCGCCGCTCGACGGACGCGTCTCGATGGTCGTGGCGTCGAAGCCGCCGTCGAATTCGCGCAGCACCGTCACGATGGTGTCCTGGAATTCCGGATGCGTCTTGCCCATCACCTTGATCGGGAAGTCGCAGGGGAATTCGATCAGCGATTCTTTCGCTTCGGGGTTGCTTGCCTGCTGGGTCACGTTCATCTGTGTCATGTTCATTTCTCCACTACCTGTAGCTCGGCGGCCGATGCTTGCACAGCCTCCGCCTCGCGTTGCTTCGCGCGCTGGTACGCCGCATGGAGCGCGGCGTACACCGGGCCCGGCAAGCCGGCGCCGACCGGCTTGCCGTCGAGCGTGACGACCGCCAGCACTTCCTTCGTCGCCGACGTCACGAGAATCTCGTCTGCCTCGCGCAGTTCGGCCTCGGCCACTTCGCGCGCTTCGAAACGCACGCCGCACGCCTCGGCCAGTTCCTCGATCAGGCCGTAGCGGATGCCTTCGAGAATGCGGTTGCTGCGCGGCGGCGCAAAGAGCGCACCGCCCTTCACGACCCACACGTTCGCCGACGACGCCTCGGTCAGCCAGCCGTCGCGCAGCTGGATCGTCTCGAACGCGTCGTTTTCCGCTGCGTGCTGCGCCATCAGCACGTTGCCGAGCAGCGAAGTCGACTTGATGTCGCAATTCAGCCAGCGCTTGTCTTCAGCGGTGACGCAGCGCACGCCATGCTCGCGCTGCGCCTGGCCGGGCAGCTTGAGCGGATTGACCATCGCGAACACAGTGGGCGTGGCCGCCGCGGGAAACGCGTGGCCGCGCGGTGCGACGCCGCGCGTGACCTGCACGTAGAAGTTGGCGTGCGCATCCCGCGCGAGCGCGCCCGCTGCTTCGTTCGCCTCGATCAGGCGCGCGACGAGCGCGCGCCAGCCCGCTTCGTCGAACGGATTTGCAATGCCGACCTTCTCCAGCGAGCGCTTGAGCCGCGCGAGGTGCTGCGCAATGCGAAACGGCACGCGCACCTTGCCTTCACCATCGGCCGCGTCGAGCGCATAAACGGGCACGACCTCGTAGATGCCGTCGCCGAAGATGAAGCCGCGATCGAGCACGGGAATGCGCGCTTCGGAAAGCGGCGTGAGTTCACCGTTGAGCCAGACGAGCGGCTCGGCGGCTTGCGTCGCTGGAGCGCCTGTCATCACTTCTTCTTGTTGACCATGAGCATGAGCGAATCCCACACGCGGCCGACGATACCGGCTTGCGGCACGGCTTCGAGCGCCACGAGCGGAACCTGTGCGAGCACCTTGCCGTCGGCGCCCACGAACTTCGCGGTACCAACCTGCTGGCCAACCGTGAACGGCGCGATCAGCGGGCTGCTCAGTTCGACCTGCGGCTTGGCCTTGTCGGCGGCGCCCTTGGGCAGCGTCACGTACTGGTCCTTCTGTACGCCGACCTTCACGGCGTCGAGCGTGCCCTTGTAGACGCGCGGCGTCGCCACGGCCTGGTTCGCCTGATAGATGCGCGTGGTGTCGTACGCGCTATAGCCGTAGTTCAGCATCTTCAGGCTGTCCTGCACGCGGTCGTGTTCCTTCTCCTCGCCCATCATCACCGAGACGAGACGGCGGTTGCCGCCGCTCGCGAGCGGACGGCGGGCCGATGCGATCAGGCAGTAGCCCGCGGCTTGCGTGTGGCCGGTCTTCAGGCCGTCGACCGTCGGGTCGATCCACAGCAGGCGGTTGCGGTTCGGCTGCTTGATGTTGTTGTACTTGAATTCCTTGACCGAGAAGATCTCGTAGTACTCGGGATAGTCGCGGATCAGACGCGTGGAGAGCGTGGCGAGGTCGCCAGCCGACGTGTAGTGATTCGGGTCGGGCATGCCGTTCACGTCGGCGAAATGCGTGTGCGTCATGCCGAGCTTCTGCGCTTCGGCGTTCATCATGGTGACGAAGTTCGCTTCGCTGCCGCCCACCAGTTCGGCGAGCGCGATGGCCGCGTCGTTGCCCGACTGGATGATCATGCCGTACACGAGGTCATGCACCGAGACCGGCTTGTTCGCTTCGATGAACATGCGCGACTCGTCGTTTTTCACGCGGCGCACGGCTTCGCTCGGCGTGACGATCTGGTCCATCGTGATCTTCTTGCTCTGCAGCGCCTCGAACACGAGATACGCGGTCATGAGCTTCGTGAGCGACGCAGGCTCGACGCGCTCATTGGCATTGCCGGAAGCGAGCACCTGATTCGCGGTGGCGTCGACGAGCACCCACGAGCGCGCATTCACGCCCGGAGGCGGCAGCCCGCCGAGTACGTTGTCCGCGGGGGTGCCGACAGCCACTTCTGCTTGCGGCTGCGCCTGCGCTTTCACGCCCGCAGTGTGTGCAGGCGTGCGAGCGAACGTGCCCGCGCTTGCCAGAAGCGTGGCGGGCACAAGCGCTGCGAGCGTGACATTGCGAACGAGGGAAGAAGGAACGAAAGAAGACGGTTGGCCGGAGGAGAGAAAACGCATAGGTTCAGGTCGGGCTGAATTGGGACGGGATGAACGTAGCGCGCCATGCGGCGCACGGTCGGAGAAAGCCGGAATGCGGGTGCCGTGCACGCGCCGATTGCAGCGCAGCAAGCACAAAATTGGCGAACATTATACGCGTCACGTCGCGGCGAATTTTCGCGATGTCACACGTTTGCGCATACCTGTCGTGCATTTTTCACGCATTTCACTCGCCAGACGCGAGGTGACGGCCAGGTGACGAGCAGCTTGCATCGGGCCCCGAAACATCGGCGCCCGATGCCCGTGAACTGTCAGCGCCAGGCTTCGACGATGATGCGCTTGAGGATATGCAGCTTGCGATGCAGGAAATGTTCTGCCCCCGGAATCACGACAATCGGCAATTCCTGCGGGCGCGCCCATTCGTACACCGAGAGAATCGGCACAGTGTCGTCGAGTTCACCGTGGATCACGAGCGTGTCGTCGCGCACCGGCGCGACTTCCCAGCGGCTTGCGGCGGTGCCGACGAACACCATGCGCTCGATCGCGCCGCCGGCATCGAGATAGCGCTTCGCGACATGCGACAGCACGAAGGTGCCGAACGAAAAGCCCGCGAGCACGAGCGGCACGTCGGCCTGGCCCGGTTGCGCGCGCATGTGTGCAATCAGTTCGAGCAGGTCGTCCTGCTCGCCGATGCCGTTGTCGTGCGTGCCCGCCGTTTCGCCCACGCCGCGAAAGTTCGAGCGATAGGTCGTGTAGCCGAGTTGCACCAGCGTGCGAGCGAGCGTTTGCGCGACCTTGTTGTCCATCGTGCCGCCAAAGAGCGGATGCGGATGCGCGACGAGCGCGATGCCGCGCGGCGTCGTGCCGGCGTCGGGCAGGTCGAGCGCGCATTCGATCTTGCCGACGGGACCGTCGATCTGGAATTTTTGTGTCTGGGCGTTCATCGTGCGGCAGTCCTTACGGGTACAGATTGGCCTTGCATGGGGGTCGATCAGCGATCGATCTTCAGGCGCTCGACCACCTGGCCGTTCTGCAGATGCGAAACAACGATTTCGTCGATGTCGCTCTCATCGATATACGTGTACCACGTGCCTTCCGGATACACGACGACGGCCGGGCCTTCCTCGCAGCGGTCGAGGCACCCCGCCTTGTTGATGCGCACCTGGCCCGGTCCCGCGAGACCAAGCTGCTTCACGCGCTTTTTCGCGTACTCCTGCATGGCTTGCGCATTGCAATTCGCGCAGCTCGGGCGGTCTGCGCCAGGCTCGCGCTGGTTCAGGCAGAAAAAGACGTGGTACTTGTAGAACGAATCGGTCATGGCGTGGGGCACCGGTGAGTGTCGTGCAGTGAGCGCAGGCTGGCTGAAAGCGTGTGGCCCGCGTGAGCTATCAATTAAGCCTTGCGTTGCGTTGCGCGCGGGCGTGGCTGCGCGGCGATCCGGTCGATTATAACGAGCGCGGCGCGAACGCTCCGGTGAGCGCCGCGCGCCTTCACGCGCCGCGGCGGGCGCGCTTCGCGGCCCGGCGCGCGCGCCGCACGAGCCACGCGCGTTCGAGCGAGAACGCCGTCCACGCGAGCGCGGCCCAGGGCCACGTCCATGCGAGCCAGCGCGCGAGGCCGTTGAAGTGCAGGTAGCGGCCCTGCCGCCAGTCCGCGAGCACGACGTCGAAGTACGGGTTCACGGGCAGCACGTTCACGAACACGAGGGCCACAGCAAGCGCAAGCGTCGCCGCGGCCGCGCGCACGGCGCGCGGCAGACGCAAGGCGAGGAACGCGAGCAAGGTGCCCCACACGAGGCCCGCGAGGGCCCCCGGTGTCGCCCAGTCGAAGATGAGCCCGCTTTGCGACTGCAGAAAGGTCGCGCCCACCTTGACGACGAGTGTCGCCGCAATGAGCGCGACGACGAGCCGCGCACGCGGCGCGCGCGCTCGCATGGGGAGCGTCGCGAACGCCGCCGCGCCGAACAGGTTGAGCGTCGTGACGATTGCCTCCCAGCCGCTATCGGGCAGGCGCGCGGCGAGCATGTCGGGCAGCGCGCGCAGATGCCAGGCGGCAGGCGTCCAGGCGAGCACGGCGTCCTGCATCGAGCCGTCGAGGCGTTGCCACAGCGCGCGCGCCCATTCGCCCAGACCGAACAGGCGCGGCGTGGGGTACATCGTCGCGAACGGCCAGAGCCCTGCAAGCACCATCAACACGGCCGCGTCGCGCTCGAACCAGCGAAAGCGCAAGCGGCGCAGGAAACCGCGCTCGAGCAGCGCGCCGGTGGCGGGCGCCGCCACGAGCGCGCCGAGCAGTGCGCCGAGTGCGTTCGAGGCGAGATCGAGATTGGACGCCACGCGCGTGGGCAGCCAGGTCTGCACGGCCTCCATCACGCCCGAGAGCAGCGTGCCCGCAATCGCGGCGAGCAGCACGGCGCGCACGCCTCGCCAACGTGGCCACGCGGCGAGTACGACGAGCGCGCCGAACGGCATGTAGCCGAGCACGTTGGTGACGATGTCGAAAACCGTCCAGTAGCGCGGCCATGGATCGCCGAGATAGGCAAAGGGACTGAGGCCGAGCGAGCGCCAGCCGGAGAACGGATACCACGAGCCGTAGACGATCAGCGCCGTGTAAAGCGCGAGCGACTGGCGCGAGAGCGTCGACGACTGGCGCAGCAAAGGCTCGCGGGCGGCGGGCGGTGGTGGCGACGGCGATGGCGCCGCGGACGTGTCAGCGTGCGGCGCGGGCGTGTCGCCGCTGGCGAGCGTACCGCGCTCGCCGCTTGCGCTCTGGCCACCGCTTTGGCCACCCTCGTCGCCGTCCATCGCGCGCCGCCCGCCATGCGGGGCGCGCAGCCGGAGCCGTCCCGCTTCGATCATGCCGCTATCCTGCCCTTGCCCCCGATGCCGCGCCGCGCGCCGCCATCGCGCAACGCCGGTCTGCGCTCTTGAATGCGCCCTTGAATGTGCCCCTCAACGCGTGCCCGCGAGGGACTGCGTGCTCAGCCACGCGCCGAGCTGGCTCGCGAACTCGTCGCTGGCCGCCTGCAGCGCGTGCACGCCGCCCGCGGCGTCGGGCGTGGCCGCCGGCGCACGCGTGGCGAACGAGCGCTGCGCCAGCACCCTGCCGCCCTGCATGAGCGTGGCGCGCGCGGCCAGTACGCCCGCGCTTTGCGTCGGGCTCTCGAACACCTGCTCGAACTCGTACAGTTCGACCTTGAGCATCGGCGCCTGCACGGCGTCCCCGCCCGCGAGCACCGTTGCGTACGCGCCAAGCGACGTGCGCAGGCGCTCCGTGAGCAGGCGCGCGGGCGACATCGTCCAGCGGCTGTTCGCGTAGCGCGCCGTGCGCTGGGAATCGGAACTCATCCGGTAGAGGATGCCGTCGTTGTCGAGCGGCGGCGGCGCGTTGACCGCCAGCACCTTCAGCAGCGGCTTGCCTTGCGCGGCGGGAGCGCCCTGGGGGCTCTGCGACGACTGCAGCCCGAGGTCGTAGCGAACGTCGTTGATCGAACCGGGATTGCCCGCGCAGGCGGCCAGGAGCGCGCCGAGCGCGAGCGCCGCCAGCCAGCCCGAGCTGGCCGCCGCGGCGCGTTGCATCGATCGTGGCAGGCGTGATGTGCGTGACATTGCGTTTCCTTCTTTGGCGCGCGGCGCATACGCCGCGCGGTGTGCATCGAATGGTGTCGCGAAAGGCCGTATGACTCGTGGCGCGGCCTACTTCGTGCCCCCAGCAGACGGCCACGCAAAGCCCGGCTCGCCGGGCCCGGGCGCGGGCTGCGGCGCGCCGCCGAACAGCACGCTGCGCGGGCTCGTGCTGAAGGTGCCCGCCGCGCGGTCCACGGCGCGCATGGCCGAGCGCACGTCGTCGGTGAGCGAATCGACGCGTGGCAGCGTGTCGTAACCCACGCGCGCCGAAAGGTCCTGGATCGAGGCGTCGATCGAGGTGAGCGCCGCGCCCGCCTGGGCCGCCGCCGTGCCGGCCTTGTTCAGGTTGGTCTGGAACGGGCCATCGGGACGGTTCATGCTCGTAATGAGCGTGTTGGTCGACTGCAGCGCGTGCTGCAGGTCGGTCACCGCGCCGGGAAGCTGCTTCGCGGTGGGCTGGAGCTGCTGGGCGAGCACGTTCACGCTGCTCGCGGCCTGCTGCAGGCTGGTGACGGCCGCCATCACCTGCTTGCGGTTGTCTTCGGAGAGCATTTCGTCGATGTCCCCGGCGATGTTGTCGAGCTTGCGCAGCAGCGCGTCGCCGCGACGCTGGAGCTGGTCGAGCAAGCCCGGACGCAGCGGCAGCTCGGCCACATGCGCCGCGGACGAATGCAGCGGCGAGAGGTCCACGCCGTTGTCGTCGAGCTGCACGAAGGCGATGCCTGTCACGCCCTGCAGCGCGAGCGAGCCGAAGGTGGAGCGCGTCATCGGCGCCTTCTGGTCGACGAGAATGCGAATGCGGATCTGGCCCGGATGCTGGGTATCGAACTTGATCGACTGCACCTTGCCCACGTCGATACCGCGAAAACGCACCGACGCATCCGGATAAAGGCCCGTCACACTGGAGCGCGAGATGAGGTCGTACGGCACGCGCACGGTGTGGTCAGCGCTGAAGAAGATGACGACAAGCGCGATCACGATGAGCAGGCCTATCGTGAACATGCCCGCCCAGAACGCATGCGGTTTGTTTTCCATCGTCAGATTCCTTCTTTGGCGGCTGCGGCGCGCCGGTTCTTGAGCCGGTCAAGCCGGATACAGGCGTGCGCGGGCCCTACCACGGCTTGTACCCCACGGCTGCGGGAGCGAGCGCCGCCGGCGGCAGCTTCGCGCGCCGCTCGGGCGGCAGCGCCTGGAGCGCGCGGCGACCGCGCATGCCCAGAAAATACTCGCGGATAAACGGATGATCGACGCTCGCCGCCTCCTCCACGGGCGCCGCCACGAGCACGCGGCGCTCGGCGAGCACGGCTACGCGCGTGGAGAGCGCGACCATGGCGTCGAGGTCGTGCGTGACGAGCACGACGGTGAGCCCGAGGGCCCGATGCAGCGTGCTGATCAGTTCCACCACTTCGTCGGAGGAGCGCGGGTCGAGCCCGGCCGTGGGCTCGTCGAGAAAGAGCAGTTCCGGCTCCAGCACGATCGCGCGCGCGAGGCCTACGCGCTTGATCATGCCGCCCGAGAGCGCCGCCGGCATTTTGGAGGCGTGCTTGCACGGCAGCCCGACCATTTCGAGCTTGAGCATGACGATGTCGCGCAGCAGCGCGGCCGGCACCTTGCCAAGCTCGCGCACCGGCTGCGCGATGTTGTCGAACACCGTGAGCGACGAGAACAGCGCGCCTTGCTGGAACAGCATGCCGGTGCGCGTGCGCATGAGGCGGGCGCGCTCGGGGTCGATGGTCGAGATGTTTTCGCCGAACATCTTGATGCTGCCCGAGGTCGGCTTTTCGAGCCCGAGAATCTGGCGCACGAGCGTGGTCTTGCCCGAGCCCGAGCCGCCCACGAGCGTGACGATCTCGCCGCGGCGGATTTCGAGGTTCAGATGCTGGTGGACGATGTTGCGCCCGTAGCGCTTCGAGAGGTTGTGGACTTCGATCACCGGCTCGCCGATGGTCGGCAACGGCAAGTCCTGCACGACCTCCTTGAGCGGCGTGGTGATCGTGCCGGTCGTTTTCGTCTCGATCGTCGTTACCGTCGTGCCCGTCGTGCTCATGACAACCCCACGTTCTGGAACAGGATCGCGAACACGGCGTCGGCGAGGATCACGATCGTGATCGACGTGACGACCGACGTGGTCGTGCCCTCGCCCAGGCTCTGCGAGTTCGCCTTGATGCGAAAGCCGAAGTGACAGCCCACGATCGCCACCAGCATGCCGAACGCCACCCCTTTGCCGAGGCCGATCCACACGTTGGCGATCGGCACGACGCTGGGCAACGAGCGCATGAACCACGAAATGTCGATGCCCAGCACGATCTTCGCCGCGATCGCGCCGCCTAGCAACGCAATGATGTCGGTCCAGATCACGAGCAGCGGCATGGCAACGCCGAGCGCGATGACGCGCGGCAGAATGAGCCGCAGCCCGTGCGAGATGCCCATCACGCGCATGGCGTCGAGTTCCTCGGTCACGCGCATGACGCCGATCTGCGCGGTGATGGCCGAGCCCGAGCGCCCCGCCACGAGAATCGCCGAGAGCACGGGCCCGAGTTCGCGGATCACCGCGAGACCGAGAATGTTGACGATGAACTGGTTCGCGCCGAAGAGGCGCAATTGCTGCGCCGAGAGGTACGACAGCACGATGCCGATCAGAAACGCGACGAGCGCCGTGATAGGCAGCGCGCGCGCGCCGGCGTTGTAGATATTCGCCGAAATCTCGATCCACGGCGTGACCTTGGGCTTGCGCAGCACGAGCAGCAAGTCGAGGATCACGCGCCCGAACATGGCGATGCCGCCGTACAGGTGGTCGAAGAACGAGAAGATCGCGAGGCCGAGCTGCGTGACCGGGTCGACGCGCACGATGCGCTCCGCCGGCTCGCGCACGGAATCGAGCAGCGCGATGCGCTCGAAGATGTCGCGCTGCGTTTGCGTAAGATCGACGAGATCGGTGGGCAGCTTGTGGCCCCAGACGCTCCAGAGCGCCTGTCCACCCACGTGATCCATGCGCTCCACGCGCGAGAGGTCCCATTCCCCAATGCGCTCTTGCGCGAGCGCGCGCAGACGCCGGGCGGCGCCGCCCTCTTCGCGGTCGCGCGCGAGCGCGAGCGCCGTCCACTGGCCAGACAGGCGCACGGTCTTTCCGTGGGTGCCGGCCGAGACTTCAATGCCGGGCGGCGTGGCTTGATTCAAGGGTAAGCACTCGACAGGCAGGGTGAGCAAACATTGTAGCGAACGCGCCCCGTTTCGTCGGTCCGAAAGCGCACCGCCGACATGCAAATGCGAGGCGAACTGTGGGTAACACTCTGGATAACTTGTGGACTGCCTGTGGGCGGCCTGTGAATTGCTTAAAGATTAAGCAAATTGCGCGGAATTCGACGGTGCGGCGGTCATCGCCCGGCACCACAGTGCCTGTGGATGATTCCGTGGATAACCTGTGGGCTAGCTGTGGGCGGCATGTGGATACCCGCATTTCGGGCCGAAACGGGCGTTGCGTCCTGCTGTTCACGCCCCAGCCACTACAATATGAGACATGAATGCGACGCCCCCCACCCCCGATACTCCGAGCGCCGGCGACTGGCGCATCGACCGCAACCGCGCGATCACGCTGTTCGGCCCGGCCGCGCACGACTGGCCCATCGAGATCGTCGAGGAAACCGGCTCGACCAACGCCGACCTCATGGCGCGCCTGAAGGCGCTGCCGCAAAAACGCGACGCACTCAAGCGCCCCATCGTGCGCGTGGCCTATCTGCAAACGGCCGGCCGCGGCCGGCGCGGCCGCACCTGGGTCGCACAGCCCGGCGACGCGCTGCTGTTCTCGATCGGCTGCGTGCTGCCGCGTCCGATCGATGGGCTCGCGGGCTTGAGCCTCGCCATCGGCTCGGCGCTGGTGGACGGCCTGCGCACGCTGCCCGTGACCGCGCCAGGGCAGATTGCGCTCAAGTGGCCCAATGACGTGCTGCTCGAGGGCGACAAGCTGGTGGGAATTCTCGTGGAGACGGCCTGGACGACCGCCGACGCCACGGCGGTCGTGATCGGCATCGGCACGAACGTGCGCGGCGAAGATGCGCTCGCCGCCAAGGTCGAGGCGCTCAACGCCGCCGGCGGCAGCGCAGCGGTCGTGCCCGGCACGACGCCCACGGCGCTCTCGCGCGCGTGGCCGAACGCCAACCTCACCGACACGCTCGCCGCCGAACTCAACGCGCTCGAAGCCGCGCTGCAACGCTTCGGCGCTGCGGGCTTTGCGCCCTTCCAGGCGCGCTGGAACGCGTGCCACGCTTACGCGGGCCGCGAAGTCGCCATCTACGAGCAAGGCAAGGAGCTGCTGCGCGGCACGGCGGCCGGTGTGGACGAGAGCGGCCAGCTACTCGTCGATACGCCGAACGGGCGCGAAACCGTCACGACCGGCGACGTGTCGCTGCGGCTCGCGGACGGCGGAGCATGAGCCGGGGTCCCTTCCTCCTGATCGACGCAGGCAACAGCCGGATCAAATGGGCGCTCGTCGCGCCGGACGGGTCGCGCCTGCATGCGGGCACCATCGATCACGTTCCCGCCGACTCTACGCAAGCCACGTCTGACACCCGTTGCGAGGAATGGGCGGCGCTGCCCCGGCCCGCTGGTGCTTGGATCTCGAACGTCGCGGGCGCAGCGGTCGCGCAGCGGCTCGACGCGCTAGTCGAGGCGCACTGGCCGGGCCTCGCGCGCACCGTCGTGCGGGCGAGCGCGCAGCAATGCGGCGTGACGAACAGCTATGCCACGCCCGACGCGCTCGGCAGCGACCGCTGGGCCGGCATGATCGGCGCACACGCGGCCTATCCGGGCGAACCGCTCCTGATCGCGACATTCGGCACGGCCACCACACTCGAAGCCCTGCGCGCCGACGGCACGTTCGTGGGCGGCATGATCGCGCCGGGCTTCACGCTCATGATGCGCTCGCTCGGCGAGCACACCGCGCAACTGCCCGTGGTCGCCGGCGGCATGGCGGATGCTGCCCACCCGGGCATTGCCTTCGCCACCGACACGCGAACCTCGATCTCGGCGGGATGCGCGCTCGCGCAGGCGGCGCTCGTCGAGCGCGCCTTGGCCGATTTACAGGACGCGTGGAGGATCCCGGTGCGGCTCGTGGTGAGCGGCGGCGCCGCAGCCGAAGTGACAGCGGCGCTCAAGGTGCCGCATACTCGCCACGACGCACTGGTGCTGTCGGGCCTGGCGCTCATCGCGGCGCAGTGCTGAGCTGCGACCCCGGCCATGAAACTGAACGAACGATTTCGAAGGAGCTTCACACGATGCTGCGCTGGCTGATCGCCATTCTGATTCTCGCCAACGGACTGGCTTTTGCGGCCATTGGCGGCGTGTTCGGCCCGACGCCCGCGTCGGGCACGCGCGAAACCCAGCACCTGAACCGGCAGATCCACCCCGAGCGGCTCGTGGTGAAGGCGATCCGGCCCTCCGAATCGGCCGACGTGCCGACCGTCGGCGGCCCGGTGGCGGACCCGGCGGTGCAGGCATCGACCCTGACGCAGTAAGCGGCGCTTCAAACGCAACCGGCCGGAGGCCGGGCGCGCCCAAGCCTCGGGCGGCCCGGCCTCCGGCCGGTTTTGCATCTGGCGAGCGCACGCTGTGAACGTGCGCCCGGTCGCCGCAACTTACTTCGATCCTTCCTGCGCGCGCACTTTCTGCAACAGCTTCGTCGTGGAGCGATCGTGCTCGAAGGCGATCGCGAGCGCCCGCCCGCCCCACCCGCGCACCAGTGCCGACTCGGGCAGCGCGTCCATGTCGTAGTCGCCGCCTTTCACGAGAATGTCCGGACGTACGGCCTGGATCAGCTCGACGGGCGTCTGCTCACCGAACTGCACCACCCAATCCACGCTCTCCAGCGCCGCGAGCAGCGCCATGCGGTCGTTCTCGTTGTTGATCGGGCGATCGTCGCCCTTGCCGAGCCTCTTCACCGAAGCATCGCTATTCACGCCGACGATCAGCGTGGCGCCCAGCGCCTTGGCATCGGCGAGATAGGTCACGTGTCCGCGATGCAGGATGTCGAAGACGCCGTTGGTGAACACCACGGGGCCCGGCAGCGAGGCGCGCAGTTGCGCGAGCGCGTCGCGGGTCGTGATCTTGCGTTCGAAGGAAGCGGGCATGGAATAAGGCTCGGCTAAGAAAATGGGCGTGAGTCGATTCAGGCAAAGCTGTTACCGAACGCCCCAATGAAAACGGCCCGTCACGCGAATAGCGCTTCGGGCCGTCCCGATCGCGGCGCGCCACGAAAGGCGCGCACGCGAGATGTCCCGGCGCATCAGGCCGGCTGTTGCGTGCCTTGCTCGGCCTGCAGGCGCTGCACCACTTCCTTGCGATAGCGGTTCAGTTCCTGCGCCGTGGTGAACGTGCGCTCGAACAGGATCGAGAGGTTGTGCAGAATCCGCTCGATGACCTTCTTTTCCCAGCCGTCGTCGAAACGGATCTGCTCGTCGAGCCAGCGCTCGAGCCATTCCGGGTCGGGCAGGCGCGACTGCACGGTGTCGCGCGGGAACAGCGCCTGGTTCACGTGCAGGTTCGTGGGGTGCAGCGGCTTTTCGGTGCGGCGCGCCGACGCCATCAGCACGCCGATCTTCGCGAACGCCGCGCGCGCGACGTCGCCGAAATTGTTCAGCGCCTTCTTCATGTAGCGCAGATACGCGCCGCCATGGCGCGCTTCGTCGCGCGAAATCGTTTCGTAGATGGCCTTGATGACCGGCTCCGTGTGCCATTCGGCAGCGCGGCGATACCAGTGGTTCAGGCGGATCTCACCGCAGAAGTGCAGCATGAGCGTTTCGAGCGGCGGCGCCGGATCGAACTCGAAGCGCACGGCGTGCAGCTCTTCTTCGGTCGGCACCATTTCCGGCTTGAAGCGGCGCAGGTATTCCATGAGCACGAGCGAATGCTTTTGCTCCTCGAAGAACCACACGCTCATGAACGCCGAAAAGTCGCTGTCGTGGTGGTTGTCGCGCAGGAACATTTCCGTGGCCGGCAGCGCCGACCATTCGGTGATCGCGTTCATCTTGATGGTCGCGGCCTGCTCGTCGGTGAGGAGCGACGCATCGAACTTGTCCCATGGAATGTCCTTTTCCATGTCCCATCGGACCGATTCGAGCGATTTGTAAAGTTCCGGATAAAGCATCGTGTTCATAGTCCCGCCCCTGATCTGCGCAAAACGCGCGCATGACGAATTCGTAGCGTGCCGCGTGCCCGCATAAACGCGGTCGCGCAGGCAAAAAGCATTTAATTTTACGCGGTATCCGGCCCTCTGGACGCAATCGCAGACCGGCGAACGCAATACGCGTTGCCCCACGACAATCCAGCCAACCGGAATGAAGGCGCCGTCGTGGATTCTGGGTAGCTGCTCCGTGCCTCGAACCCGGCCGCCTGATACCGCTGATCACTTCCGATGCCCGCGAGGCGTGCGAACCATCGCCACGGGTCGATGCGACACAATGTCGCACTCTGGTGCCCCGCGCTCGACGTCCCTTTGCCGCACCTTGCCGGCTGATTTTTCAACGGGCGAACATCCCGCCCGTCAAGGCCGTGGACCCTGTGCGGCGAAGCAGCGCATCGCCGCACACAACTCCCACAAATGACCAGAAAAACCTTACACAATAATAGCATGCCGGTCTTTCAGTTCCGCCGCGCCCCCAAATCCGCGATCGCGCCGTCCGCCGGAGCTTTGAGCCAAGTCAAAAGAACATCGCTTTGCGCTAGCGTGTCGCGATAACCCAGTTCAATCAATTCGCGCGTGAATTCGCGCTCGAACAGCAAATAGCTCGCGAATGCCGCGCCGGATGCGCGGTTGCCGCCCATCGCACCCAGCAGCATGCGCACCGAGCGCGGCAACTGCTGCAAATGGCGCGCGGCGACCAGCTCGATGCGCTCGCTCGGCGCGATCGCGAGCACCTCGACATGCCGCCAGCCGCTTTCCGGCTCCACCGCATGCGGCAGCTGCAGCACCATGCGGTTCACGTGCTCGATGCGCTCGATATCGGCGCCGAGCGCGTCGAGGAACACACTTGCGAGCACCTGCTGGCCGATCTGCGCGAGCGTCGGATACGTGTCTTTATCGCCTCGCGCCGCGGGCACTTCCGGCGTAGGCGTGGCCGCGCCGAGCACGACGATGCGCTGCGCGCCGAAATGGATGGCGGGAGAGAGCGGCGCGATCTGACGAATCGAGCCGTCGCCGAAATATTCGTGGCGGCCGTCGAGTTCGAGGCGCACAGCCGGAAAGAGGAACGGAATCGCCGCCGACGCAAGCAGATGAGCAGGCGTGAGCGCGACCATGCGCGCAGTGCGCTGCGCGCGCCGCCAGGCGGTGATCGGCTCACTCGCCTGGTAGAACGTGACGTGCCGCCCCGACGAATAGCTGAGCGCCGTGACGGCGAGCGCATGGAGCCGCCGCTCGTCGAGCATCTGCTCGATGCGGTGGAAGTTGAGCGAGTGCGGGAGCATCCGCGCAAGCGGCGTGCTGTCGAACAAGGTGCGAGGCGCAGTGCGCGCGCCCACGCTGGAGGCGGCCCAGCCAAACGCGAGCGCGGCCAGCCAGCGCGCGCCCGCGGCCGCGACGCCGGGCCAGTCGGTGCGATAGATCTGGCTTGCGCGCATGTCCGACCAGATCTCGACGAGGTGCGCTGCGCCCTGCGTGAACTGGTCGGCGTGACTCGCGATCGAGGTGGCGTTGATCGCGCCCGCCGAGGTGCCGCAAATTACGGTGAAGGGCATGGCGCGGCGCGCCGGCTCGGCGTGGCTGGCCAGTTCGGCGAGCGCGCGCAACGCGCCGGCCTGGTAGGCCGCACGCGCGCCGCCGCCCATCATCACGAGCGCAAGCCGCATGATGCCGACGCTCCCCGCTGTTGTGCAGCTTTTGTCCCGGCGTCGCCTTTCTGCTGCGTCCCCCGGGACCGTTCTTCGTAACGTGACGCCGCGCGCCTTATTCCGGCTGCGCCGGTGCCTTCTTCGCGCCGCGCGGCGCGCTGCGGGCCGCCCCGCTGCTGTTGCCGTTGCCGCCGTTGGCGCTGCCGGCGCGTTTGGCGGTGCTGCTGCCGGTGCTACGCTTGGCCGCCGCGGCCGCGGTCTTCGCTTGCGCTTCGCTCACCGCTTCGGCTGCGGCTTGTGCCGCCTCCGCGGCGGCGGCCGGCTGCGCCATCGCGAACTGCGCGAGCTGGTTGAACTGCGCCTGCACGAGATTCCACCACGAACCCGCGTCGAAGCCCGGCGGCGCCGATGCGGCGCCCTCGGCCGCATCGCCGGCGCTCGCGCCTTCCGGCTCGGCGGCCCGCTCGCGCGAGGCGCCCGCTCTCGGCGCTTCGGACTCGGCGTGCGTTGGCGTCATCTGCGCCTGCGCGAATGCGCCGAACGCGCGCAGCGTGGAAAGCGTCGCGCGTTGCACTTCGAGCGCCTGGATGGCGGACTGCAGCATGCCGAGATTGAGCTTGAGCCACTGCTCGACGGCGCGCAGATCGGTGATGCGCTTGTCGAGTTCCTCGATGTTGGTGAGCGGCGTCATCATGTCGGACATCATCGAAAGCGACGGGCCGAAGGCTTGCGCCACGCCCGGTTCAGTACCCGGAAATGCGCCGCCGAACGGCGTGAGGCGCATCATCCCCCACATGCGGTCGAGCATTTCGGCGGGCGGAAAGCCGGGAAAGCCCGGGAACGGCGGCATGTTGCCTGCTGGGTCGGTCATGCGGATCTCCCTCGCATAGATAGGTGGTCAAATGCGCACGCGGCGGCGGCGCAAAGCGATCTCTTCGATGATAGCGCGCGCAAAAGTAGAAATCGGTATAAAGCACCAACCAACGCGCGTCAGAACGGATCGCCGCCCGGAAAATCGGGCGCGCGGCGCTCGCGCAGCGACTGCACGCCTTCGCGTACGTCGGGTCCCGCGAAACCCATGAATTCGAGCGCGAGCGACGTGTCGAAGGTCGGCCCCGCCATGCGCAGCCAGTTGTTGAGCGCGTACTTGGTCCAGCGCACCGCGGTTTGCGAACCACCCGCAAGACGCTTCGCCACTTCGAACGCCTTCGGCAGCAAGTCGTTCTCGTCCACGGCTAGCGAGACGAGGCCGATGCGCTCCGCTTCCTCGCCGCTCACCGGCTCGCACAGCAGCAGGTAGTACTTCGCCTTCGCCATGCCGCACAGCAGCGGCCACACGATCGCGGCATGATCGCCCGCCGCGACGCCGAGGCGCGTATGGCCGTCGATGATGCGGGCCGTTTTCGTCGCAATGGAAATGTCGGCCAGCAGCCCCGCGACGAGCCCCGCGCCCACCGCCGGGCCGTGCATGGCCGAAACGATCGGCTTGCCGCAGTTGATCACGTTGTAGACGAGGTCGCGCGCCTCGCGCCACACGCGCGCGCGCACGTCGAAATGCGTGGCCATGTCCTCGACGAGCTGCAGGTCGCCGCCCGCCGAAAAGCCCTTGCCCTCGCCGCGAATCACGGCGACGCGCGCGTCGGGATCGCGGTCCACGTCGCGCCAGATTTCGGCGAGTTCGCGGTGCATATTCGCGTCGGCGGTCGCGAGGCCGCTCTTGTTCGCGCCCTCGCCGCTCATCACGATCTCGACGATGCCGTGTTCATGCCGCCGCACGCGCAGCGCATGATAGTGGGCGTAAAAAGGATCGTTCATCGGCGGACCTCCTTTGCTTCGGATTGCTGATTACATGAATGCGATGACCGTGCGGCTCATCAATGCGGCTGATACACCCACTTGCCATCGCGGATCTCGACCATCACGCGCGCTCGCGCATCGAGGCCGAGGTGATCGGTGGCGCTCATGTTGACGACGCCATTGGTGTCGTGCAGACCGTGCGTCGCTTCGAGCGCGTCGCGCAGCGCGTGGCGAAACGCGGGCGTACCGGGCGCCGCCGCCTTGAGCGCAATGGGTATCGCGTTCTGCAGCAGGAGACCCGCGTCCCACGTGTAAGCGCCGAACGCCGACACCGTGCCCGCGCCGTTGCGTGCTTCGTAGCGCGAAATATAGTCGAGCGCGAGGCGCCGGCCAGGCGCGTCTTCGGGCAGTTGCGCGGCCACGAGCACCTGGCTCGCGGGCAGGAACGTGCCGTTGCAGTCGGCGCCGCACACGCGCAGGAAGTCGCGGTTGCCCACGCCGTGGTTGTGATAGATGACGCCCTTGTAGCCGCGCTCCTTGAGCGCCTTCGGCGGCAGCGCGGCGGGCGTGCCGGCCGCGCCCACCACGACGGCGTCGGGGTGGGCCGCGACGATCTTGAGCACCTGCCCCGTCACGCTCGGGTCGGTGCGATTGAAGCGCTCGTTAGCGACGAGCTTGATGTTGCGCTGCTGCGCGGCCTTCGCGATCTCCGCATAGAACGTCTCGCCGAGCGCGTCGGCCTGGCCGATATAGGCGAGCGTTTTCACGTTGTGCGCGGCGGCGTGCTCCATGATCGCGCCGGCCATCATCGCGTCGGTTTGCGGCGTCTTGAACATCCAGTGACGCTTGTCGTCCACAGGCTCGATGATCTTCGCAGACGAAGCGAGCGAAATGGTGGGCGTCTCGCCCTGCGCGATCACGTCGAGCATCGCGAGCGAATTGGGCGTGATCGACGAGCCGATGATCGCATCGACATGCTGTTCGTCGATGAGCTTCTTCGTGTCCTGCACGGCCTGGGTCGTGTCGGAGGCGTCGTCGAGCACGATGTACTGAACTTTCTGGCCCGCGATCTCGGTGGGGAACATCGTGGCGGTGTCGCGCGCGGGAATGCCGAGCGAGGCGGCCGGGCCCGTGAGCGACAGCACGAGGCCGATCTTGACCTGCGCGAGCGCAAGCGTGGGCACACAGATACTCAAAAGCAGGGCGATGCGTGCAGCAAGACGGCTGGGGCGAGAAGCGTTCACGATGTCTCCTTGTCGTTATGCATTCGTTTTGCGTTTTTTTTCTGCATGCGGATGCTGCGTGCTTCTACGGCTCGTACTTTGACTGGTCTCCCCAACTTCTCTCGAAGAAAAAAGGGCGTTCGCCAGTGTAGCCGCACGCGTGGCGCGCGGCATCCGGCGAAACCCTTCAGCGCTCGCGTGTCACTGCTGCGTCACTGCTCGCCGTGGAGCGACACCACGGCCTGATCGATTGCACCGAAAATCGACTTGCCCGCTTCGTCGAGCATTTCGATCTTCACGCTGTCGCCGAACTTCATGAATTCGGTGCTCGCCTGGCCGCTTTCGATCATTTCGAGGCAACGCTTCTCGGCGATGCAGCAGTAGCCGCGCTTGGCGTCCTTGTTCGAGACCGTGCCCGAACCCACGATGGCGCCCGCCCGCAAATTGCGCGTTTTCGCGGCGTGAGCAATCAACTGGCCGAAGTGGAACACCATGTCCGTGCCCGCATCGGGCTGGCCGACCTTCTTGCCGTTCCAGTGCACGATGAGCGGCAAATGCACGCGCCCTTCACGCCAGTGTTCGCCGAGCTCGTCGGGCGTGACCATCACCGGGGCGAACGCGCTGGCCGGCTTGCTCTGGAAAAAGCCGAAGCCTTTCGCGAGTTCCGCGGGAATGAGGTTGCGCAGCGAAACGTCGTTGACGAGCGTGACGAGCCGCACGGCCCTGAGCGCTTCGTCGGGGCTCGCGCCCATCGGCACGTCGCCCGTCACGACGGCGACTTCGGCCTCGAAGTCGATGCCGAACGCCTCGGACGCGCACACGATGTCGTCGCACGGTCCGATGAAGTCGTCGCTGCCGCCCTGGTACATGAGCGGGTCGGTCCAGAACTCGGCGGGCATTTCGGCGCCGCGCGCGCGGCGCACGAGTTCGACGTGATTCACGTACGACGAGCCATCCGCCCATTGGTACGCACGCGGCAGCGGCGCCATGCAGTCGCGCGCGTCGAAGCTGAACGCGTTGCGCGCGCGCCCGTAGTTCAACGCGTCATACAGCTCGGCGAGCTGCGGCGCGTAGAAGCGCCAGTCGTCGAGCACGCGCTGCAGCGTGGGCGCGATCGCGTCGGCGATGGCGGCGCTGCGCAGGTCGCGGGAAACGACGATCAGTTGCCCGTCGCGGGTGCCGTCCTTCAGCGTGGCAAGTTTCATGGAATCAGACGTGAGTGACGATAAGGGAAATGTATTCTACGATGGTGAATCGGCGGGGCCCAAGCGGGGCGCGCCGCACGCCCTCAGTTGCCGTACATCGAACACCACAACGCCTCCATGCCGCCTACCGTCCGATCCGCCTCGCCACGCGCGAGCGCCACAGACGCCACGAACGCCGAAGATCTCGCCGACGCCCTCGACACCGCCGAAGCCTCCGAAGGCCCCGAAGCCGGCGAAGAAAAGCTGCGCTCGGGCATCCAGTCGATCGAAGTGGGCTTTCGCCTGCTCGAAGTGCTAACCGGCGAGCCGCGCGCGATGATGCTGCGCGACCTCGCGCAGCGTGCGGGCATGAGCCCGGCGAAGGCGCATCGCTATCTCGTGAGCTTCATGCGCCTCGGCGTCGTTGCGCAGGACCCGCTCTCGGGCCGCTACGAACTGGGCGGCTTCGCCTTGCAGCTTGGCCTTGCCCGTCTGGCGCGCGTGGACGGCGTCAAACTCGCGCGCATCGCGCTCACCGAATTGCGCGACGCGCTCGACATTACCGTGGGCATCGCCGTGTGGGGCAACCAGGGGCCGACCGTCGTGCACTGGCTGGAGTCGAGCCACCCGGCGAAAGCGTCGCTCAAGCTCGGCGACGTCATGCCGATGCTCAGTTCCGCCACGGGCCTGCTGTTCGCCGCCTACCTGCCGCGCAGCAAGACCGCCCCGATGATCGAGCGCGAACTCGCGGGCGCGCAGCACTACTCGTACGGTTCCACGCCGCGCACGGCAGAAGCGCTCGAACGCGCACTCGCGCAAGTGCGCGAGCATGGCGCCGCCCGCGTGGAAGGCATGCTGCTGCCGACCATCCACGCGTTCTGCACACCCGTGTTCGACGCGAGCGGCGAACTCGCGCTCGGGCTCATCGCGCTCGGTCACGAAGGCGCGTTCGATATCGCCTGGAACGGCGCCGTGGACACCGCGTTGCGCGGTTGCGCCGAGAAACTGTCGTACGAATTGGGGTACAGTCCGACGCCGCGCTGAACGCTGGACAGCCCGGGCGGGTTGCATGTGACCCCGCCTCGCGCGGCGTCTGGGTTTCTGCGCGTCCCCGGCACGTTGTGTCACAGTAACGTCCGACAGATACCGACTCACGAACCGCCGATGTCCACCCCCGCCGCCCCGCGCGAGGCACGCCGCCTCGACACCGACTCACGCAGCTCGCAGCGCTCGCGCGCGTGGCGCTGGGTCGGCGTGTTCGTCGCGGTCACGGCGCTCCATTGGCTCGCGGCCGAATGGTTCGAGCGGCATCACGGCGCGCCGCCGCCGGTCGCGCACGTGCGTGTGCCAGTGCAGGTGGCGCTTCTCAAGCCCGAGCGCATCGAGCGCGAGGCACGGCCCGCGGGCCCGGCGGCGGCGCCCGCGCATGCCGCGCCCAAACCCGCGCCGAAGCCTGCGGAGCCGCATACGCTGCATGCTGTCGCGCCGCCGAAACCGCACCCCAAAGCGCCTGCCTCGCCGCCGGATACGCAAGCGGCGCCTGCGCCCGCGGCCGCTTCAGAAGCCGCCGCGAGCGCCGACGGCTCGAGTGACAAAAACGGCACGGCAAGCGCCGCGCCCGGCAACGGCAACGGCAAGCAGCCTTCGGCGCAAGCCACGCAGGCCTCGCATGGGCTGAAGTTTTCGGTGCCCCCATCGGGCGAACTGCAGTACGACACGTTCTATAACGGCGTGCGCAATCAGCCCGGCACGATCCACTGGTCAAGCGACGGGCAAGCCTACGAGATGGTCGTGCGCGTGCCCCTGCCCTTCGTCGGCGAGTTCAGCTGGACGAGCAAGGGCCGCGTGGACGCCTTCGGCCTCGCGCCCGATCAGTACATCGAAAAACGCGGCCATCGCCCTTCGGATGTGACGATTTTCAATCGCACCGACAAGCAGATCGTGTTCACGCGCACGCCCAACTCGCTCGCGCTGACCGACGGCGCGCAGGACCGCTTCAGCATGGTGATGCAGCTCGCGAGCCTCGTGCGCGGCGACCCCGACGCGTACAAACCGGGCGTCACGCGCGAGTTCTATGTCGCGGACAACGACAGCGGCGAAACCTGGCCCATCACCACGATCGGCGACGAAACCGTGAGCACGGATCACGGCTACGTCACGGCTCGCCACTTCATGCGCCTGCCGCGCCGCGAGGGCGACAAGCGGCGCATCGACGTGTGGCTCGCGCCAGCGCTCGGCTGGCTGCCTGTGCGCCTCGTGCAGACCGAGCCGAGTGGCAACCAGTTCGAACTGGTGTGGCGTGGCGCGCTGACGGTGCCGAGCGCTGCGAACGCGCCGACGCCCGAGCCCTCAACGGCCGCGCCCACGACCGCCGCGACGCCCAACGCCACACCCGACACAACATCGCCACAATCCGCAACACCGCAGACTGCGCCAGAATCTGCGCCGCAGCCGCAATCGCCAGAGCAACCGGCGCCACCCGCCAATGCGCAGACAGAATCACCGTCGCAACCGTCCACGGATGACGAACCGTCCCCCGCCTCGCCGGGCGCAACACCCGAGCATCCCTGAGCGCGCCACCGCACGCAAACGCACGCATCGCTCGATCCAGCCGGCCCGCTTCACGACACAAACGCGTGAAATGGCGCATACTGGAATCGAGCCATGCGTCAAGGATCGCAAGGCGTTGCGCGCAGCATGAAGGGCCAAAAACAAGCAGACGAAACACGGCAACACGACACCGCGCGCAACTAGCGAATCAACGAACGGACCAGCACCAGCAAACCGATACAACGCTGCAAACGACGGACAAAATCGGCACAGCACAATAAACAGCGCAGCAAACAGGGACGCGACACACAAGCTAACGAACATCGCATCGCGCATCGTCTGCGCGCCCCAGGCGCGCGGATTGCTCCACCAGCATCGCGTGCATGCAGTACCTCGCAAACGGCTTGACTCCCAGCCTGGAAGGCGAAGGAGGAACCCATGCAAGTGACTGTCAACGGCATCGATACGCACTATGTCTTCGACGACAGGAGCGGTGGGCCCGCGCTGGCGTTCATTCATCAACTGGGCGGCGACCTTGGCGTGTGGGACACGCTCGCCGGACATTTCCGCCATCGGCACAGCGTGCTGCGCTATGACGTGCGCGGGCATGGCGCAAGTGCGGTCGCAAGCGAGCCCTTCGGCTTCGTGGATCTCGCCGCCGACCTCGATGCGCTTTTCGACGCAACGGGCGTCGAGCATGCCCATCTCGTTGGCATGTCGATGGGCGGCATGATCGCGCAGCAGTTCGCGCTCGATTACCCCGAACGCGTAACGACGCTCACGCTTTGCGACACGTCGAGCCATACGCCGCCACAAGCGCGCGAAACATGGAACGAGCGCGCCGCCACCGTGCGCAGCGACGGTCTTGGCGCGCTCGTCGACGCGACGATGGCGCGCTGGTTCACCGCCGACTTCCGGCACACGCATGCGCCGACTGTCGAGCGAATTTGTGACGTTTTATTACGGACCCCTGCAGAAGGCTATGCGATGGCCTGCGAGGCGCTACGCGATTTCGACGTGGAAAAGAGGCTCGCGCAACTGCGCGTGCCAACGCTCGCCGTGGCAGGCCGCCATGACAGCGGCACGCCGATGGCCGTGACGCAGGCGCTGGCAAGAGCGATAGAAGGGTCGCATTTCGTGGTGCTCGATGCCGCGCATCTGGCCCCGGTAGAGGAGTCTCACCGTTTCACCGCGTTGCTAGAAACGTTTCTCAAGCAGTTGGTCTAAGCAGTTCGAAGTAATAGTTCGAAGCAAATGCATCATGGCAGTGGCAGCAGACGCAGTTGAGAAGTGAAGTATAAAAAGGGAGAGCAGTCCACATAAGAGGTGATGCGGGACCCACCCCTTGAATTCCAGAACGAACGCTCCAAGTATTGACCGAGAAGGTCAGGGAGCACAGGAAAAAGGAGTGTCGCCATGCAAATGATCTACAACAGTCCCAACTATTGCGTCGTCGAGTTCCCACCGCAGGACGGCCACAGCGCCATGCGCGCAGGCGGCTACGAGATCGTCGACAAAAACGCACGCCGCGAGATCTTCATCGACGGCGTGATGGCGGCACGTTTTCGCGAAGACGTGCAAAAACTGATGGACGCAGACCAGTCGCTCGACGAAGTCGACGAATTCCTCGGACAGTTCGACAGCCTCATGCAGCAACCCGTTGTGCTTCACTGACGCTAGCGCACCCCGCGGCACTCAACGCGCAGCGTCCTTCACACGAAACCCCGCCCGGCTTGCCTGGCGGGGTTTTCTTTTGGCCGCTTCGTTTGCCCTTGCACGCACGCCGCCACGGTTGCTCGCGCGCGACGCCGCGGGCAGCGGCCCATTGCCGCAGCGGCTACAATATGAGGTTTCCCAGTTCAACCGGCACCACGCCCGCCCGCGATCCATGAACCAGCCCGCAGCCCTTGCCTCGCGCCCCGCCGGGGACGCCAAATACACGCGCGGCGCAGCGCTTCCCGCGCTGCTCGCCTCGCGTATCGTGATCCTCGACGGCGCAATGGGCACGATGATCCAGCGCTACAAGCTCGACGAAGCCGCGTATCGCGGCGAGCGCTTCAAGGACTACCCGCGCGACATCAAGGGCAACAACGAACTGCTCTCGCTTACGCAACCGCAGATCATCAGCGAGATTCACGAGCAGTATCTCGCGGCGGGCGCGGACATCATCGAGACCAACACGTTCGGCGCGACCACGGTGGCCCAGGACGACTACGGCATGGGCGAGCTGGCCGTCGAGATGAACATCGAGTCGGCGAAACTCGCGCGCGCCGCGTGCGAGAAGTATTCGACGCCGGACAAGCCGCGCTTCGCAGCGGGCGCAATCGGGCCGACGCCGAAAACGGCGAGCATCTCGCCCGACGTGAACGATCCGGGCGCGCGCAACGTCACGTTCGAAGAGCTTCGCCGTGCGTACTACGAGCAGGCGAAGGCGCTCATGGATGGCGGCTGCGACCTCTTTCTCGTCGAGACGATCTTCGACACGCTCAACGCCAAGGCCGCGCTCTTCGCGCTCGACCAGCTCTTCGAAGACACGGGCGAGAATCTGCCGATCATGATCTCGGGCACCGTTACCGACGCCTCGGGCCGCATTCTCTCGGGCCAGACCGTCGAGGCGTTCTGGAACTCGCTGCGCCATGCGAAGCCGCTCACGTTCGGCCTGAACTGCGCGCTGGGCGCGGCGCTCATGCGCCCGTACATCGCCGAGCTGGCGAAGCTGTGCGACACCTACGTCTCGTGCTATCCGAACGCGGGCCTGCCCAACCCGATGAGCGACACCGGCTTCGACGAAACGCCCGCCGACACCTCGACGCTGCTCAAGGAGTTCGCGAGCGCCGGTCTCGTGAACGTGGCGGGCGGCTGCTGCGGCACGACGCCCGAGCACATCGCGGCTATCGCGAAGGCGCTTGCCGAAATCAAGCCGCGCCGCTGGCCCGGCCAGTACCGCGACGCTGCCTGAGAACCCGTTCGACCGCTGCTCCCGAGTCCCGCTCCAAACAACATACGATCCGGTCCCACGCCATGACTGACCATACCCTGCGCCTTTCCGGCCTCGAACCCTTCAACGTGACCGAAGGCACGCTGTTCATCAACGTGGGCGAGCGCACCAACGTGACCGGCTCGAAGGCCTTCGCGCGGATGATCCTCAACGGCCAGTTCGACGAGGCGCTCGCGGTGGCGCGCCAGCAGGTCGAAAACGGCGCGCAGGTCATCGACGTCAACATGGACGAAGCCATGCTCGACTCGAAGGCGGCGATGGTGCGCTTCATGAACCTCATCGCCTCCGAGCCCGACATCGCGCGCGTGCCGATCATGATCGACTCGTCGAAGTGGGACGTGATCGAGGCGGGCCTGCAGTGCGTGCAGGGCAAGGCCATCGTCAACTCGATCTCGCTCAAGGAAGGCAAGGAGCAGTTCGTGCATCACGCGAAGCTGATTCGCCGCTACGGCGCGGCGAGCGTGGTGATGGCGTTCGACGAGCAGGGCCAGGCCGACACGTTCGCGCGCAAGACCGAAATCTGCAAGCGCTCCTACGACATCCTCGTGAACGAAGCGGGCTTTGCACCCGAGGACATCATCTTCGACCCGAACATCTTCGCGGTGGCCACGGGCATCGAAGAGCACAACAACTACGCGGTGGACTTCATCGAAGCCACGCGCTGGATCAAGCAGAACCTGCCCTACGCGAAGATCAGCGGCGGCGTGTCCAACGTGTCGTTCTCGTTCCGCGGCAACGACCCGGTGCGCGAGGCGATCCACACCGTGTTCCTCTACCACGCCATTCAGGCGGGCATGGACATGGGCATCGTCAACGCCGGCCAGCTCGGTGTGTACGCCGACCTCGACGCCGAGTTGCGCGAACGTGTGGAAGACGTGGTGCTCAACCGCCGCGACGACGCGACCGACCGTCTGCTCGAAATCGCCGACAAGTTCAAGACGGGTGCCGCGAAGAAGGAAGAGAACCTCGAGTGGCGCAACCAGCCCGTCGAGAAGCGCCTCGCGCATGCGCTCGTGCACGGCATCACGAACTTCATCGTCGAGGACACCGAAGAAACGCGCGTGAAGATCATGGGCGCCGGCGGCCGGCCGATCAACGTGATCGAAGGCCCGCTCATGGACGGCATGAACATCGTCGGCGACCTGTTCGGTCAGGGCAAGATGTTCCTGCCGCAGGTGGTGAAATCGGCGCGCGTGATGAAGCAGGCCGTGGCGCACCTCATTCCGTTCATCGAAGAAGAAAAACGCCTGCTCGCCGAATCGGGCGCCGACGTGCGCGCGAAAGGCAAGATCGTCATCGCGACCGTGAAGGGCGACGTGCACGACATCGGCAAGAACATCGTGTCGGTCGTGCTCCAGTGCAACAATTTCGAAGTGGTCAACATGGGCGTGATGGTCCCGTGCAACGAGATCCTCGCAAAGGCGAAGGTCGAAGGCGCGGATATCGTCGGCCTCTCGGGGCTCATTACGCCCTCGCTCGAAGAAATGGCCTACGTCGCGAGCGAAATGCAGCGCGACGACTATTTCCGCGTGAAGAAGATTCCGCTGCTGATCGGCGGCGCGACCACCTCGCGCGTGCATACCGCGGTGAAGATCGCGCCGCACTACGAAGGCCCGGTCGTGTACGTGCCGGACGCGTCGCGCTCGGTTTCCGTGGCGTCGAGCCTGCTTTCGGACGAAGGCGCGACGAAGTACATCGACGAACTGAAGACCGACTACGAGCGCATTCGCGAGCAGCACGCCAACAAGAAGGCGCAGCCGCTCGTGACGCTCGAAGAGGCGCGCGCGAACAAGACGAAAATCGACTGGGCGAACTTCCAGCCCGTGAAGCCGAAGTTCATTGGCCGCCGCGTGTTCAAGAACTTCGACCTGAACGAACTGGCGAACTATATCGACTGGGGTCCCTTCTTCCAGACGTGGGATCTCGCCGGTCCCTATCCGCAGATCCTCAACGACGAGATCGTGGGCGAGTCGGCGCGCCGCGTGTTTTCCGACGCGAAGTCGATGCTTGCGCGCCTGATCCAGGGCCGCTGGCTGCAGGCCAACGGTGTGATCGCGCTGCTGCCCGCCAACACGGTCAACGACGACGACATCGAAATCTATACCGACGAATCGCGCAGCGAAGTCGCGCTCACGTGGCGCAATCTGCGCCAGCAGTCGGTGCGCCCCGTGGTGGACGGCGTGATGCGCCCGAACCGGTCGCTCGCCGACTTCATCGCGCCGAAGGACTCGGGCGTGGCCGACTACATCGGCATGTTCGCGGTCACGGCGGGCATTGGCGTGGACGTGAAGGAAGCGCAGTTCGAGAAGGACCACGACGACTACAGCGCGATCATGCTCAAGGCGCTCGCCGACCGCTTCGCGGAAGCGTTCGCCGAAGCGATGCACGCGCGCGTGCGCCGCGACCTGTGGGGCTACGCGGCCAGCGAAACGCTCGACAACGACGCGCTGATCGCCGAGAAGTACGCGGGCATTCGCCCGGCTCCCGGCTACCCGGCCTGCCCGGACCACCTCGTGAAGCGCGACATGTTCGACTTCCTGCAGGCGGGCGAAGTCGGCATGAGCGTGACGGAATCGCTCGCCATGCTGCCGGCCGCGAGCGTTTCGGGCTTCTACCTCGCGCACCCGGACAGCACGTACTTCTCGGTGGGCAAGATCGGCCAGGACCAGCTCGCCGACTACGCGCGCCGCACGTCGCTCTCCGACGAGGACGCCCGCCGCGCGCTCGCGCCGCAGCTTTAAGCTTCAATTCACAGACGGTACCGCGCGCCGCCCTTGTGCGGCGCGCTTCTCCCTGCTGCGCTCCCTCCGCTTCACTACCCCCGTTGTCACCGCCCGACATACGCCATCCGGCAAGGTGAAAATTACGCGCGCGCAATTTTTCGGCTTTGTAAGATGGCCCGGCAAGACCCTCGTATGACCCGGCAGCACCTGCATGACGCCCGGCCACACACGGCAACGCCGCGCCGGCTCGATCATCAGCAAATCCTTAAAACGCAAAATCGAAGCAACCTCGACGGAGAAATCGTATGAAGAAGCTGATGTTGATGTTGACCGCCTTCGGCGTGGCGGCGCTTGCGCCGCCGTCGTTCGCCCAGCCGGCCGCGCCGGAGCAGGCGAGCCCGGTGACGTCGTATTCGGCGCCCACCGAAAAGCACGTGAAGAAGCCGAAGAAAAAGAAGGTGAAGAAGTCGGAGGCCTCCGCTGCCGAGCCGGCGGCCGCCAGCGAGTAACCTGCGGCGAAGGCGAACGAAAAGCAAAAGAGCCCGCACATTGCGGGCTCTTTTGCTTTTGAAACACCGGATCAGGCGGTCGCGTTCAGGCGCCCGTCACGATCTGGCCGGTGCGTGCATTGAACGCACCACGACCACTCGCTTCGACGCTCAGACCGCGAACAGTAAGCTCAAATGCCCCACAGAACGTCGTTGTCTTCCTTCTTCGCGGCGCGCAGCATATCGAGGAAAGGAAAGGCGCGTTGCGCGAGGCCGACCGGCAGTTCGTGATGGGCGTGGTCATCCTCGCCTTCGTGAAAGTGGCCTTCCTGCTCGTGGCGCTCTTTCTTGTCCGTGGCGATAGCCGCTTCGAGCTTGCTGATGGCGGTGTCGAGTTCGTCGTGGGTAATCACCCCGCGCGGACCGAGCCGCTTGCCAATGATGCCGAGAAGGTACTGTGCGAGGTTCTCCAGCATCGTGACGTCAGGCGCCGCGTGACATTTGAAAGTAACCAGCATGTCTGTTCCCTTTATGATTTTTTCGGATCTGCGCGTGACGTTCAGCCCTGCGAAGCCTGATGGGCCAAGGCGGCCCGTGTCGCGCTACCTCATTTCACATATTAGCACCTGCTAAAATCCGTCAGGACGGAATTACCCGCAGGGCGCGGCACCCGGACGTTCTGGCGTCGAAGACGCCGCCACGCCGCCTGCCGCAACGAGGCCGCCCGCGCATTGGCGCACGGTAGGCGGCCTGCCGCAAGGCTGACGCGCCCTCACCCGTATTCGGCGGTCCACGCCGGCAGCCAGAGGCCACATGCCTGAAGCGCCGGCCCCGCATCCCATTACCCGCACAGGACTTGCAACCAGCATGCTGCCCGCACAGAAACACACCCTGGAGACCCTGCTCGCGCAAGCCGTAGCCCAGGTGGCGAAGGCCACCGAAGGCGCGAGCGAAGCCGCATTCGTCGTGCCCGCGATCACGCTCGAGCGCCCGAAAGTCGCCGCGCACGGCGACGTCGCCTGCAACGTCGCGATGCAGCTCGCCAAGCCCATGCGCGCGAACCCGCGCCAGCTCGCCCAGCAGATCGTCGACGCCGTGCTCGCCCAGCCCGAGGCCGCAGGCCTCGTCGAGGCGGCCGAAGTGGCCGGCCCCGGCTTCATCAACCTGCGTCTCACCGCGAACGCGAAGCGCGCCGTGATCGGCGCCGTGTTCGAGCAGGACGAGGCATTCGGCCGTTCGCAGCGCGAAGCCGGCCGGCACGTGCTCGTCGAGTTCGTCTCGGCCAATCCCACGGGCCCGCTGCACGTAGGCCACGGCCGTCAGGCCGCGCTCGGCGACGCCATCTCGAACGTGCTCGCCTCGCAGGGCTATGACGTGCATCGCGAGTTCTACTACAACGACGCGGGCGTGCAGATCGGCAACCTCGCCGTCTCCACCCAGGCGCGCGCACGCGGCTTCAAGCCCGGCGACGCCGAGTGGCCCGAAGCCGCCTACAACGGCGAATACATCGCCGACATCGCGCGCGACTATCTCGCGGGCGAAACCGTCGCGGCCAAGGACGGCGAGCCCGTCACGGGCGAGAAGGATCCGGAGAACCTCGAAGCGATCCGCCGCTTCGCCGTGGCTTATCTGCGCCACGAGCAGGATCTCGATTTGCAGGCGTTCGGCGTGAAGTTCGATCGCTACTACCTCGAGTCGTCGCTGTACACGGAAGGCCGCGTCGAGAAGACCGTCGAGGCGCTGGTCGCGTCGGGCGAAACCTACGAGCAGGAAGGCGCGCTGTGGCTCAAGACCACGGACTACGGCGACGACAAGGACCGCGTGATGCGCAAGTCCGACGGCACCTACACCTACTTCCTGCCGGATGTGGCCTACCACGTCACGAAGTGGGAGCGCGGCTTCACGAAGGTCATCAATATCCAGGGCTCCGATCACCACGGCACGATTGCACGCGTGCGCGCGGGCCTGCAGGCGCTCGGCATCGGCATTCCGAAGGGATACCCCGACTACGTGCTGCACAAGATGGTGACGGTGATGCGCGACGGCCAGGAGGTGAAGATCTCCAAGCGCGCGGGCAGCTACGTGACGGTGCGCGACCTGATCGAATGGTCGGGCGGCGCGAACCCCGGCAGCGAAGTTTCGCCGGACCTGCTCGACGAGGCCACCATCCGCCGCGGCCGCGACGCGGTGCGCTTTTTCCTGATCTCGCGCAAGGCCGACACCGAATTCGTGTTCGACATCGACCTCGCGCTGAAGGAAAACGACGAAAACCCGGTGTATTACGTGCAGTACGCGCATGCGCGCATCTCGTCGATTCTCGGCGACTGGCAGGGCAAGTTCGGCGGCAATCTGGCCGCGCTGCCCAAGGTCGATCTCGCGCCGCTGTCGAGCGAGCGCGCGCTCGCGCTCATCGCGAAACTCGGCGAATTCCCCGACATGCTCACGCATGCCGCCAGCGAACTCGCGCCGCACGCGGTGGCGTTCTACCTGCGCGAACTCGCCGCTGAGTTTCACTCGTTCTACAATGCCGAACGCGTTCTCGTCGACGACGCCGCCGAGCGCGACGCCCGCGTCGCCCTCCTCGCGGCCACGCGCCGGGTGCTCGCGAACGGCCTGGCCGTGATCGGCGTATCCGCGCCGGAGCGCATGTAACGAGACGCGCGAGACCCGCGCACAGAAACATGTTTGGGGCCGCCGCCTCGCGCGGACGGCCATTCCAGGATTCTCTTGTTTGCAGGTGATTCAGACGATGGCAAAACCGCGCCGCACTACAAAACAGCAGTCGAAGCAGTCCGGGGGAACCTTTCTCGGCATCGTGCTGGGCCTGATCGTCGGCCTTGCGATCGCGGTGGTGGTGGCGCTCTACATCACGCGCGCGCCCACGCCGTTCGTCTCGAAGGTCGCGCCGCCGGCCGCCTCCGACGTCAGCCAGAACAACGAGCAGGTCGACCCGAACCGCGCGCTGCAGGGCAAGTCGCCTGGCCAGCCGGTGCCGCAGGCGGCGCAAAGCACGCCGCCCAACACGGCGCCGGGCCAGACCACGAACCAGTCGCAGTCCTCGGGCATGCTCGAAGAGCCGCAAATCGTCGAAGTGCCGCCCTCGGCTGCGAACAACAACAGCGCCAATGGCGTGGCCGTCGCGCCGCAGCCGTCGACGGGTGAAACCGTCACGGGCGGCACGGCCATCGCGAAGAAGCCGCAGTCGGCCAGCAACTCGAACAGCGCGAACAACGCGACCAACCCGGCGCAGATTCTCGCGGGCAACCAGCCGCAGAAGCCCGCCAACGCGGTGCCGACGCCCCCGGCCGCCAAGCCCGGCAGCGCCACGCCCGCACCGGGCGACGCCAACACCGGCTACTTCCTGCAAGTGGGCGCGTACAAGACTTCCGGCGACGCCGAGCAGCAGCGCGCGCGCCTCGCGTTCCAGGGGTTCGAGTCGAAGGTGACGCAGCGCGACGCCGGCGGTGTGACGTACTATCGCGTGCGCATCGGTCCGTTCACGAAGTTCGACGACATGAACTCGACGCGTCAGCGCCTGTCCGATGCCGGTATCGATACCGCCGTCATCCGCTTCACGAAGCAGTAATCGCCGTTCCGCGCCGCGCACCCCGCGGCGCGGCGTCCTCTACGAGCAGCACCCCGGCAGCACCCCGGCAACAACCTGGCAACACCCAGGCAAAACTCGCGCAGCACCCGCCCGCGCCTCGTTCGCGCGAACGGCGTCCTGCGGCAAACAACCGGCCGCGGCCGGTCCAAGAACAGTGGATTTCTACGCCATGAAACGACTTCTCGGTACGCTTTTTCTCTCGCTTTCGCTGATCGCCGGTGTGGCACACGCCTCCGCTGACGCCCCCGTGGCCGGCAAGGACTACACGGTCCTGAAAACGCCTCAGGCGCTCGACGTGCCCGCGGGCAAGATCGAGGTGATCGAGTTCTTCTGGTACGGTTGCCCGCACTGCAATGCGTTCGACCCGTTCCTCGAATCGTGGATCAAGAAGCAAGGACCGGACGTCGTGTTCAAGCGCGTGCCGGTGGCATTCCGTGACGATTTCATCCCGCATTCGAAGATGTACTACGCGCTCGACGCGCTCGGCCTCGCCCAGAAGCTCACGCCGGTCGTGTTCCACGAAATCCACGTGAACAAGAACTACCTGCTCACGCCGGAAGAGCAGGCGAAGTTCCTCGCCACGCAGGGCGTCGATTCGAAGAAGTACATGGAAGCGTACAACTCGTTCTCGACGCAGAGCGCGCTGCAGCGTGACAAGGCCCTGCTCGATTCGTACAAGATCGACGGTGTGCCGACCATCGCCATCCAGGGCAAGTACGAAACCGGTCCGGCCATGGTCCAGGGTCCGGAAGACAAGGCGCTGCCGGGCACGCTGCAGGTGATGGACTTCATCGTCTCGCAGGTCCGTTCGAAGAAGATGTAATGCACAGCGCCATGCAAGACGCGCCACTGAAGGTCTTCATCACCGGCGCGTCGAGCGGCATTGGCGCCGCGCTCGCCGCCGAATACGCGCGGCAGGGCGCCGTACTCGGGCTCGTCGCGCGCCGCGGCGAGGCCCTTGCCGGCTTCCGGCAGTCCCACCCCGATCGCCTCATCTCCATCTATCCCGCCGACGTGCGCGACGCCGATGCGCTCGCCGCCGCCGCGCGCGACTTCATCGCACAGCACGGCATGCCCGACATCGTCATCGCCAACGCAGGCGTGAGCCGCGGCGTGCTGACGGGCGAAGGCGACCTCGCCACGTTCCGCGATGTGATGGACACCAACTACTTCGGCATGGTCGCCACCTTCGAGCCGTTCGCCTCCGCCATGGCGAAAGCGAAACGCGGCACGCTGGTGGGCATTGCGAGCGTGGCGGGCGTGCGCGGGCTGCCGGGCTCGGGCGCGTACAGCGCCTCGAAGGCCGCGGCGCTCGCCTATCTCGAAGCGCTGCGTGTGGAAATGCGTCCGTTCGGCGTGCCGGTGGTCACAATCGCGCCCGGCTATATCCGCACGCCCATGACGGCGAAGAACCCCTACCGCATGCCCTTCCTGATGGATGCGGACCAGTTCGCGGCAAAGGCCGCGCAAGCCATCGCACGCGGCAGCGCGTTCGCGGTGTTCCCCTGGCCGATGCGCGTGGCCGCCACGATGCTGCGCGCGCTGCCGCGCTGGGTCTACGACCGCGTGTTCGAAAAAGCGCCGCGCAAGCCGCGCACCGCGAGCCACTGAGGCTCGTCTCATGGCGCGGGCCGCCCCTTGGCCCGCGCGCCGGACACTCGCCCGGCGAGCCCATGCCATATGGGTATGTGGATTAAATTGTTGTCTCGGCATTTTCCCTTCGATAAGCTTGCCTCGTCCGGGCGCCCTTCCTGGCCTTCCCGCCTCTCCCGAATCAAACCAAGCCGCAAACAAAACGGGGCGCCGCCCGCCACCGAAGAACCACGGAGATCCCATGCGCTTCACCTCGCCCACCGCGCGCACGCTTGTACCAGGCGTACCTGGAGTATCTGGACTCGTGCTCGCAGCCGCGCTTGGCGCCGCCTGCGCGTTCGCGGCCACGCCCGCGCTCGCCAAGCCGCTGACGGTCTGCACCGAGTCGAGCCCTGATGGCTTCGACGTCGTGCAGTTCAACTCGCTCGTCACGACCAACGCTTCCGCGGACGTCATCTTCAATTCGCTCGTGGCCTACGACGAAGCGCAAAAGAAGGTCGTGCCCTCGCTCGCGGACAAGTGGGATGTGAGCGCCGACGGCCTGACCTACACGTTCCATCTGCGGCCCAACGTGGCGTTCCAGACGACCGAATGGTTCAAGCCCACGCGCACGCTCGACGCCGACGACGTGGTCTTCACGTTCGAGCGCATGCTCGACGCGAACAATCCGTGGCACAAGGTGGCTGGCGCGAGCGGCTTCCCGCACGCGCAGTCGATGGGCCTCGTGAAGCTCGTGAAGTCGGTCACGAAGGTCGATGCGAACACGGTCAAGTTCGAGCTCAACGAGCCGAACGCCACGTTCCTCTCGATCCTCACGATGGGCTTCGCGTCGATCTATTCGTCCGAGTACGCCGACCAGTTGCTCAAGGCCGGCAAGCAGGTCGACCTCAACGCGAAGCCGGTGGGCACGGGCCCGTTCGTGCTCAAGAGCTACACGAAAGACGCGCTGATCCGCTACGACGTGAACCCGGCCTACTGGGGGCCGAAGCCGAAGGTGGACCGCCTGATCTACGCGATCACGCCCGACGCCGCCGTGCGCGCGCAGAAGGTGAAGGCCGGCGAATGCCAGATCGCGCTCTCGCCCAAGCCCCAGGACGTGAGCGCAGCGAAGCAGGACAGCTCGCTGAAGGTGGTGGAAACGCCCGCGTTCATGACTGCGTTCGTTGCGCTCAACACGCAGAAGAAGCCGCTCGACAACCAGAAGGTGCGCCAGGCGCTGAACATGGCGTTCGACCGCACCACCTACCTGAAGACGGTGTTCGACAACACGGCCACGCCCGCGACGAACCCGTGGCCGCCCATCACCTGGGGTTACGACAAGTCGATCCAGCCGTACCCGTATGACCCGGCGAAGGCGAAGCAGCTGCTCGCCGACGCGGGCCTGGCGGGCGGCTTCTCGACGACGCTCTGGGTGCGCCCGAACGGCAGCGTGCTGAACCCGAACCCGCGCGCGGGCGCCGAGCTGCTGCAGGCCGATTTCGCGAAGATCGGCGTGAAGGCCGAGATCAAGGTGATCGAGTGGGGCGAGCTGATCAAGCAGGCGAAGCAGGGCCAGCACGACACGCTCTTCATGGGCTGGGCCGGCGACAACGGCGACCCCGACAACTATCTCTCGCCGCTCTTTAGCTGCAATGCGGTGCAGTCGGGCATCAACTTCGCGCGCTTTTGCGATCCGCAGCTCGACAAGCTGATCGCCGACGGCAAGGCCACCGCCGATCAGGCCAAGCGCGTGAAGCTCTACGAAACCGCCCAGCAGATCATCCACGACCAGGCGCTGTGGATTCCGCTTGGCTACCCGACCGCCGCCGCGATCACGCGTACGAACGTGAGCGGCTATCAGGTGAGCCCGTTCGGCCGCCAGAACTTCGCGAGCGTCGCGGTGCAGTAACGGCAGCATTCACTGCGAGTGCGAGCCGGGCGTTTCGCGCCCGGCTCGCCAATTACAGACCTGCCCCGACGATCACGAATTGAAACATCGCCGCCTGCGCCAAACCCGCGCAAGCCCCGCCACAAGCGGGCAAGCGACCTTTCCTCCCATTACCGCCCGTAAAATTCGCGCGCAGTTTGTTGCAGTTTGGTAACTCAAGCGGGCGAGCGCCTGGCTACATTGAACCCATCGAATCTTCAACCGAAGGGGCTCAAAATGAAAACCAAACTCTTTGCCGCACTGGGTGCTGGAGCGCTTGTCCTGGCCGCCTCGCAAACCGCGATGGCCGGTGTGGTAGTCGGCCTGAATGTCGGCGTGCCCGCTCCGGTTTATGTTGCACCCGCTCCGGTTTATGTTGCACCCGCGCCGGTTTATGTCGCGCCGCGTCCGGTCTACGTCGCGCCGCCCGTGCGCGTGGGCTACGCGCCGCCGGCTATCGTGGTCGGCTGGCACGGCGACCGCTACTGGGACGGCCATCGCTGGTACGGCCGCCGCGAATGGAATGGCCATCGCGGCTGGTACTAAGCCGGTTTAGCGCCGCGACCGGCGCCACAAACGAAAACGCCTCGCAGATGATTTGCGAGGCGTTTTTTCATGCGCGGCTGGACGCGTGTTACTTGCGGTCCGCCACGATTTGATCGAACGTGCCGCCATCGGCGAAATGCGTGGCCTGCGCGTTCTGCCAGCTGCCGAACACCTGCTCGACCGTGAATGTCTTGATCGACTTGAACTCGTTTGCGTGCTTCGCTAGCACGGCGGCATCGCGCGGACGCAGATGGTGCTGCGCGATGATCTCCTGCGCGGCGGGCGAATACAGATAGTCGAGATACGCCTGCGCGGTCTTGCGCGTGCCGCGCTTGTCCACGACCTTGTCGACGATCGTCACCGGCGGCTCCGCCAGCAAGCTCACCGAGGGATAGACCGCTTCGAAGTCCTTCGCACCCACGCCCGTATCGATGAGCGCCACTTCGTTTTCGAAGGTCACGAGCACGTCGCCGATGCCGCGCTGCGTGAACGTCGTCGTCGCGCCCCGGCCGCCCGCGTCGAGCACCGGCACGTTCTTCAGCAGGGCGCGCTCGAAGTCGAGCGCCTGCGCGTCGCTTGCGCCTTGTTGCTTGCGGTAGCCCCATGCGGCCAGATAAGCGTAGCGGCCATTGCCCGAGGTCTTCGGGTTGGCGATCACGACCTGCACGCCGGGCTTTGCGAGATCGTCCCAATCCTTGATGTGTTTGGGATTGCCCTTGCGCACGAGGAACACCATCGTCGTCGTATAGGGCGCGCTCGCGTCGGGCAGACGCGTGCGCCAGTTCGCGGGCACGAGATGGCCCTGCTGCGCGAGCAGGTCGATGTCGTTGGGCTGGTTCATCGTCACGACGTCGGCTTGCAGGCCTTGCAGCACCGAGAGCGCCTGCGCGCTCGAAGCGCCGTGCGACTGCTTGATCGACAGGGTCTCGCCGGTCTTCTTCTGATAGTCGGCGATGAAGCTCGCGTTGATGTCCTTGTACAGCTCGCGCGTCACGTCGTACGAGACGTTCAAGAGCGACGTTTCGGCATGCGCCGCCGCTGCGCTCAATGCGATGATGCCCGCGCCGACCCAGCGCGCCGTGCGTCCCAAACCTGCCATGGTGATCCCCGTCTGTCGTTGAAAGGCGTTTCGGCCTGCTTGCATGATTTTCGTAAGCAGGCCGAACGCTCGATTCTAGCGAGCCGGGGCGCACCGCTTATACCGATGCGAGCTTTGCTATTCGGCTTTCGTGCTAAGCGTGCTAAGCGTGCTCTTACGCCATGATGTGTGCGCCGCCGTCGATGTACACGGTGTTGCCGCTCATGCGGCGCGCGTAGCGCGTGGCCAGATACGCGGTGGCATAACCCACGTCCATGATGTCGACGAGTTCGCCAAGCGGTGCGCGGTCCACGGCCTCCGCGAGCATGCGGTCGAAGTCGGGCAGGCCCGAGGCCGCGCGCGTCTTGAGCGGCCCCGGCGAGATGGCGTGCACGCGAATGCCGAGCGGCCCGAGTTCAAACGCGAGATAGCGGCACGACGCTTCGAGCGCCGCCTTCACCGGGCCCATGAGGTTGTAGTTGGGCACGACGCGGTTCGCGCCGTCGTAGCTCATGGCGAACAGTGTGCCGCCGTGCGGCATGAGCGGTGCGGCGCGCCTGGCCATACGGATGAACGAGTGGCACGACACGTCCATCGCATAGGCGAAGCCCTGCGCCGACGAATCGAGCAAACCGCCCTGCAGATCTTCCTTCGGCGCATAGGCGATGGAGTGCAGGACGATGTCGAGCGCGCCCCACGTGTCGCGCACGGCATCGAACACGGCATCCAGTTGCCCGTCCTCCTCGACGTTCAGCGGCAGCAGCAACTGCGCGCCCAGTTCGTTGGCGAGCGGTTCGACGTAGGGCCTGGCCTTGTCGTTCAGATAGGTGACGGCGAGTTGCGCGCCAAGATCGGCAAATGCGCGGGCGCATCCGTAAGCGATTGAATCCGCGTTCGCGATGCCGGTGACGAGCGCGCGCATGCCGGCAAGCGGCCTTTCGGGAGGGGTATGCATGGCTGACCTCGCAGTGGATGACGGCCAGTGACGGCCGCGGATGCAGTTGCCGATCTGGCGGCCGATGTGCCGGCATCAAAACGACGCGCCGCATCGGCAGGGATGCGGCGCGTCGAGGTGACACTGGAATGGACTGCTCTTTGCTCTTCCTTACTCGCCCGCGCTGCGCGTCGCGCGGCGGCGCGTGGCCGTCGCGCCCGCGGCGCGCGTAGCAGTGGGCGTGGACGCCGCGCGCGAGCGGCGCGCCGCCGATTTGGCGGCAACCGGCGCCTTCTTCGCTTCGACCGGTTCCGCCGCCTTCACCTTCACGCCGGCGCGCGCCGCACGAATGTGTTTTGCCGGGGCGGCGCTTTCGCTCGCTGCGGCGGCCTTCGTGCGGGAGGCCCTCGCGGGAGCCACCGGGGCTTCAGGTTCCTCAGCTTGTGCGGCGGCGGATGCCTTGACGCCCGGCTCCAGGCTAGTGTCGCCCGCCGCACCGCCGCCAGCGCCAGAAACGCCGCCGCCATCCGACGACGACCCGCCGCCATCGAGCGGCGGCAAGCCCGTCTTCTCGCTGCCCGGCTCGACGCCCAGCGCACGCTGCACGTCGCGATAGCGCTCGCGCCGCTCGCCTTCGAGCGGCCCGGACACGGTCGCGATGCGGTACACGGCCGCGAGCAGCGCGCGGCGCAACTTCATGTCGGGCACGATCTCGGGCAAGGCCTCGATCGCCGCCTGCGGGTCGAGCTGCACGATCGCGCCCTGGCGGCGCGCCGCTTCCTTGAGCTCGGCAATGCTCGGCTGACGATCCCCGAGATACTCGCGCGCGAGTTCACGCATGCGCTGGAACGGCCGGTACTGCACGGTATGCATTTCGTCGACGATGTACGCGGCAATGCGCATGAACGCGTCGACGAGCGTGCCCTTCGTGAGATGCGCGCGCGCCGCGCGCAAACGATACTGCGCAAGTTCCTTGCGCAGCGCCATGAGCGGCGGCGCAATCGGCTCGAGCGGCTGGTTCGGCGTCACGCCCACCCAGGCCTGCACCCACGGCGCGGTGTAGACGTTGTAGAAGGTGCTTTCGATCCAGGCGTCGCGCGCGTCGCGGTACGCATCCAACGACGCCTCGATGGTGGCCGAAGCCTGCTTTTCGAGCAGCGTGAACGGATTGTCGGGGGCGACCGGCTTGCGATGTTCCCGCACCGCTTGCGCCACGGCGGGCAGCACGCCCAGCGCGGGGTTCGCGTCGCTGATCACGCTGCGCTCCACGCGCGAGGGGTGCGACTCGCGCAGCGCATGCGCGCTGTACGCATTGCTCGACGCGCGCACGAACGGCGAAACGACCAGGTCATAGAGACGCTGGTTGTTCTCCGCAAAACGGCGCACCACTTCGAAGGGCTGCTCGTCGTCGCGGCCGTCGTCGAGCGCGAGAATGTCTTCGATCGTGCGGCGCTCGAAGCGGATCTCGTAGCGCCCTTCGAGCGCTTCGAGCCGCCCGGCTTCCGGCGTCGAGTCGGTGATCTTCGCTTCGTAAAGGCCCGGTGGCAGCACGTCGATCAGGTCGAGCGCCGAGAATAGTTCGGTGTGCTCCTTATTGGCCACGCTCGCCGAAACGAAGATGCCGAGGTGCCCCACCTTGTCGTGCAGGCAGTACACGATCACCTGCTCGTTGGCGACGATCTCGTCGACGCTCGCATACAGGTCGGGAATCCAGTTCAGCGCCTGCTGCGGCGGCGTGATGTTGTCGCCCCAGGAGGCGAGCACGATGATCGGCGTGCGGATGTTGCGCAGGTCCACCGGCGAACGCGCGTTCTTCGCGAACACTTCGTTGCGCGTGAGGTGATTGCCCACGAACAGGTTTTGCACGATCCAGTCGATCTCGGCACGGTTCAACTGGAAATGGCCGCCCCACCAGCGCTCGAATTCGAGGAAGCGCTCGCGCTCGGAATCGACCCTCGAATAGAGGTTGTAGAGCTTGCCCCAGTACGTGTTGGCCGGATTCAGGTACTCGAAGTTCTGCACGAGATACGCGCCGTCGAAGCGGCCGTCGCCGAGATCCGCCGCGAGCGACGACATCCACGAGCCGCCCAGCATGCCGCCCGAATAGCGCATGGGGTTCTTGCCGCGCACGCCGGCCCAGTACGACAGCGGCGAACCGGCGAGCATGAGCGGGCCGACCAGCGCGGGCGCGGAAGCCGCGAGCAGCGCCGCGGCCCAGCCGCCCTGGCAGTTGCCAATGATGAACGGCAGACCGTCCGCGTCGGGATGCAGGTCGCGCACGCGTTGCACGAACACGCCCTCGGCCTGCGCGACCGACTGGATCGTCTGCGTTTCGCAGGGCACCGGGAAGAAGGTCACGAAGTAGCACGGGTGCCCCTTGCGCAGCGCGATGCCGACTTCGCTGTCCATCTTGAACCCGGCAATGCCGGGGCCGTGGCCCGCACGCGGATCGATCACGACGAACGGGCGCATGCGCGGGTCGGTCGGCACGCCCTCTTCGGGCTTGATGCGCAGGAGAGCGTAGTTGCAGGGATCGTCGAGTTCGCGGCCGTCGACAACCACTTCGTAGTCGAACGCGAGCACGGGCGGCATGCCCGCCTGCTCGTGCACATACGTCTGGTTGCCGCGCTCGCGCAGCACGTCGAGGAACAGGACGCTGCGCTGCCAGGCGTCGTAGAGGTAGTCGTAGAGCGGTTGCGCGGGCATAGGCGTGGCCTGCGCCGACTCGATGGCCTGGGTGACAACTGAAGAGACAGCCGAAGCCGCTTCGGTCAGCGGCGTGCGGGGCGATGACGCCTCGTCGGACGCGCCCGCGAGGGGCCAGAAAGACGCGAAGGGCCAGAAAGACGCGCCCGATGCGAACGTGGGCAAAAAGGAAAACGGCGACGAAAGCTGCGGCGAGGAGGGGGAAACTGCCACGAGACGAATCTCCTTTAAGGGAGCGCCTGCTCGCCTCGCGGCAAGCAAGCGCCAGGCCGGCGCGGGTTGTGGACGCGCGCCTTCACGACGGATGGCGCGCGAGGCCTGACCGTTGCCCGCGCCGCCCTCGCGCGGGCGGCATTGCGGACGACGGGGCCGGCAAAGATATTCACGGCGGACATGCACGGCCGCGCGCGCGTTCCTTGCGCCTCGCGGCCGCGACATGAAAAGAGCCAGATCATGTTGCACTGCGGCATCTAAAAAGTTAGGCGGCGACATGCCGAAAGTCAAGGCACACCGCGGCCCCAAGTGCCTGCTCCATGATCACCTCGCGCTGTGAACGAAGCGTGACAGGCGTGCCGGCCAACGCTTCGTGTGGCGTGTCACGATGTCGCGGCACGCTGGCGCGCATCTGGCCGACTGCGTCACTCACGCTGGTCTACACTGTTACGGCTTTGCGCGCCGCAGCATGGTTCGAACGCAGTGGTTCAAACGCAGGTCCTCGTGGAGACCGCCATGACGTCATCGCCCGACAAGTATTCGGTTCTGCTCGCCCGTTGCGGCGGCCTCGCGCCCGTGCCCACCGCCGTGGCGCATCCCTGCGACGTGTCCTCGCTCACCGGCGCGCTCGACGCTGCCAACCTCGGCTTGATCGTGCCGATCCTGGTGGGCCCCGAAGCGAAGATCCGCGCGGTGGCCGAGGAAGCCGACCTGCGCCTCGACGGCATCACCATCATCGACGCGCCGCACAGCCACGCCGCCGCCGAACTCGCGGTGCGCGCCGTGCGCGAAGGCGACGCCGAACTGCTCATGAAGGGCAGCCTGCACAGCGACGAGCTGCTGCACGAAGTCGCGCTCGGCGCGAACGGCCTGCGCACCGAGCGCCGCCTCTCGCACGTGTTCGCGATGGACGTGCCGTCGTACCACAAGCCGATCTTCATTACGGACGCGGCCGTCAACATCTTCCCGAAGCTCGCCGACAAGGCCGACATCGTGCGCAACGCGATCGATCTCGTGCAGGCGCTGGGCGTCGGCACGCCCAAGGTCGCCATTCTCGGCGCGGTCGAAACCGTGTCCGAAAAGATGCCCTCCACCATCGACGCCGCCGCGCTCTGCAAGATGGCCGACCGCGGCCAGATCACGGGCGGCCTGCTCGACGGGCCGCTTGCCTTCGACAACGCGATCAGCGCCGAGGCCGCGCGCATCAAGGGCATCACGTCGCCCGTGGCCGGCGACCCCGACATCCTGCTCGTGCCCGACCTCGAAGCGGGCAACATGCTCGCCAAGCAACTCACCTTCCTTGCCGGTGCGGAAGCGGCCGGCATCGTCCTCGGCGCGCGCGTGCCAGTCATCCTCACGAGCCGCGCCGACAGCGTGCGCTCGCGCATCGGCAGCTGCGCGATCGCCGTACTGCTCGCACACGCGCGGCGCTCGCGCAAAGCAACGGAGATCCTGTGAGCAGCGTCCAAGCCCAGCCGGCCGATCAAGGCCACGTCGTGCTCGTCGTGAATGCGGGTTCGTCGAGCATCAAGTGTTCGGTGTATCGCGTGATCGAAGACGACCACGTGGAAGGCGGTGCGCGCGCGCTGCATGGCGCGGGCGGGCAGATCGAGGGCATCGGCGTCGCGCCGCGCGTGGTCGCGCATATGGCCGACGGTCGCCTGATCGTCGACGAGAAGTTTCCGGTCGCCCAGGTCGCCGATCACGACGCCGCGTTTCGGCTTCTGCGCCTCGTGCTCGCCGTGGGCCTGCGCGACACGCCGCCCGCCGCGATCGGTCACCGCGTGGTGCACGGCGGTGCGCGCTACGCCGACGCCGTGCTCATCAACGACGAAGTGATCCAGGAACTCGACGCGCTCACGCCGCTCGCCCCCCTGCATCAGCCGCACAATCTCGCCGCGATTCGCGCGGTGCGCCAGGCCGCGCCCGAACTGCCGCAGGTCGCGTGCTTCGACACCGCGTTCCATGCGGGCAACGACATCATGGCGCAGCTTTTCGCACTGCCCTACAGCTACTACGGCGAGGGCGTGCGGCGCTATGGCTTTCACGGCCTCTCGTACGAGTACATCGCCAAGCACATGCATCAGGTCGCGCCCGACATTGCGCGCGGGCGCGTGATCGTCGCGCACCTGGGCAACGGCGCGAGCCTGTGCGCGATGAAGGACGGCAAGAGCGTGGAGACGACCATGGGTCTCACCGCGCTCGACGGCCTGCCCATGGGCACGCGCTGCGGCGCGCTCGACGCGGGCGCCGTGCTCTGGATGATCGCGAAGGGCATGGATTACCACGCCATCGAGAAGGTGCTGTATCAGGAGTCGGGCCTCAAGGGCTTGTCGGGACTAAGCAGCGACATGCGTGAGCTGCTCGCGAGCGGCAGCGACCGGGCGAAACTCGCGATCGACTTCTATACGTATCGCATTGCGCAGGAGGTGGGCAAGCTCGCGGTGGTGCTGGGCGGCCTCGATGGCCTCGTGTTCACGGCGGGCATCGGCGAGCACGCCGCGCCCATACGCGCGCAGGTATGCGAGCGCCTCGCGCCGATTTTCGGCACCGTGCTCGACGCGCAAGCCAACGAGGTGGGCAGCAGTCAGGGCAATGAACGGGTGAGCGCGCGCGAAAGCCGCGTGCCGGTATTCGCGATCCGCACCGACGAAGAAGGGATGATCGCACTCCACACGGCGCGGTTGTTGCGCTCGGCGCTCAAGCACTGAGCGCGAGGAACGCTGAACCGCAGTTTGCTGTGGCTCGGCTCAGGCGTACGCCGGACCGCTCTGGTCGAACGCCTCGTCGCGCAGCCGCCCTGGTGCTGCGCCGTGGATCAGCGTATCGACGAAATACTTCGCGCGCGGCCACGGGCCGAAGCCTGCCGCCGTGTTGATGTGTCCTGCATCGCCAAGGTTCACGAACGTGCTGCCCAACTGCTGCGCAAGCGCGCGGGCGCCTTCGAGCGGCATCCACGGATCGGTTTCGCTGCCGATGAGAATGGACGGCACGGGAAGCTGCCGCGCCTCGAATGCGCCGGCGAAGCGGAACTTCTCGGGACTCGCGGGCGCAACGAACAGCACGCCCGCAATGTCGGCGCCGTTTTCCCCCAGCACGCCCGTATGTAGCGCATGCGCCGTCACAAGGCAGCCGAAGCTGTGCGCGGCCAGCAGGAACGGGCCGCGCTCCCCGGCGAGCCGCCGCGCGAGCGCCGCGCCCCAAACCGCGAGATCCGGCGCGTCCCAGTCGTCCTGCTCCGCGCGCAGCGAGCGCGCGAACTGCCGTTCGAGCCAGCTCTGCCAGTGGGCGCCGTCGCTGCCGTGCAGGCCCGGCACGGTGACGAGGCGGGGCGGCCAACGCATTTGCGCGCACGAAAGCATGATTTTTTCCTCGCTGGAACACGGCGTGAAGGGATTGTGGCTTGCAAGCCGCGCGCGCCGAACCAATTTTTTTTGCTTAGCTTTTCCGCGCCCTAGCAGCGGCCCGGCGGGAGGCACGCCGCGCCGCGATTTGCCCGGCGGCCGCAGGCCCGAAAAAGTAGAATGGTGCCAGTGCACGCGGCGCTACCGTGCCGCTGGCAGCCACACCCGCATACCAGGGACAGGTTCACCCATCATGAAGATCATTTTCTGGTTCCCGCAGACCGACGCCTCCACATGGCTGCACGGCCTCGCGCGCGCCCTGCCCGACGCCGAGTTGCGCGAGTGGCAGCCCGGCGACACCGATCCCGCCGATTACGCAGTCGTCTGGCACCCGCCGCGCGAGCTTTTCGGCGTGCCGGGCCTGCGCGCCATCTTCAATCTGGGCGCGGGCGTCGACGCGATCCTCGCCCACGAACGCGAGCGGCCGGGCACGCTGCCGGGCACCGCCATGCTCGTGCGGCTCGAAGACTCGGGCATGGGCCGGCAAATGAGCGAGTACGTGCAGCACGCCGTGCTGCGCTACCTGCGCCGCTTCGACGAATACGCGCTCGCGCAGGCGCGCCGCGAATGGCACGTGCTGGCGCCGCATCCGCACGAAACCTTCACGGTGGGCGTGCTCGGCCTTGGCGTGCTGGGCGCGCAGGTCGCGCACGCGGTCGCCTCGCTCGGCGTGCCGGTGCGCGGCTTTTCGCGCAGCGCGAAGACGATCGAGGGCATCGAAACGTTTTCGGGCGAGCTGCATGGCGAGCAGTTCGACGCCTTCCTCGACGGCGTCAAGGTGCTCGTGAACCTGCTGCCCGCCACACCCGACACCGAAAGCGTGCTCAACGCGCGCACCTTCGTCAAGCTCCCGCGCGGCGCGTATCTCGTGAACGTGGCGCGCGGCACGCATCTGGACGAACAGGACCTGCTCGACGCGCTCGCCAACGGCACGCTCGCGGCGGCCACGCTCGACGTGTTCCGCGAAGAGCCGCTACCGCCCGATCATCCCTTCTGGCGCGAGCCGCGCATCACGATCACGCCGCACAGTTCGGCGCTCACGTTGCGCGACGAAGCGATCTCGCAGGTCGCCGACAAGATCGGCGCGCTCGCTCGCGGCGAAACCGTGAGCGGCGTGGTGCACGTCGGGCGCGGTTACTGAACGCCGGAGCATCGAAGCATCGCAAGGCATTTCAAATATTCGTTGGAGACACGGCAATGGCATTACCCACCGCAGTGAAGATCGTCGAAGTCGGGCCGCGCGACGGCCTGCAAAACGAGAAAGAATTCGTTGCCACCGCAACGAAGATCGAGCTCATCAACCGGCTATCGGCCGCAGGCTTTCCGAACATCGAAGCCGCCTCGTTCGTCTCGCCCAAGTGGGTCCCGCAGATGGCAGACGGCGCCGACGTCATGGCCGGCATCGAGCGCCGCGCGGGTGCGATCTACTCGGTCCTCACGCCGAATTTGCGCGGCTTCGAAGGCGCGCTCGCCGCGCGTGCGGACGAAATCGTGATCTTCGGCGCAGCGAGCGAGGCGTTCTCGCAGAAGAACATCAACTGCTCGATCGCGGAAAGCATCGAGCGCTTTGCGCCCGTGGCGCAAGCCGCGAAGGAGCACGGCGTGCGCATTCGCGGCAGCGTGTCGTGCTCGCTCGGTTGCCCGTATCAGGGCGAAGTGCCGGTCGCTTCGGTCGTCGACGTGGTGGAGCGCTTCGCCGCGCTCGGCTGCGATGAGATCGACATTGCCGACACCATCGGCGTGGGCACGGCCAGGCGCGTGCACGAAGTGTTCGAAGCGGTGACGAAGGTGTTTCCGCGCGAGCGGCTCTCGGGCCACTTCCACGACACCTACGGCCAGGCGCTCGCCAACATCTACGCGGCGCTCGAAGAAGGCATCGCCATTTTTCACGCGTCGGTCGCGGGTCTTGGCGGCTGCCCGTACGCGAAGGGCGCCACGGGCAACGTCGCGACCGAAGACGTGCTGTACCTCATGAACGGCCTCGGCATTCAAACCGGCATCGACCTGAACCAGGTGGTGGCGGCGGGCGACTTCATCTCGACCGCCATCGGCCGGGCGAACGTCTCGCGCGCGGGCAAGGCGCTGCTCGCGAAGGCGCGCAGCGAAGCCGCCTGCTCGTGACGCGCGATGCATCGAATATCGAATCGCAGTACGAAGGAAATCAACTCATGACGGAAACCCTCGACAACCTCGACGCCCTGCCCGACTCCGCGCGCCGTGTGGCCCTGATGCTGCGCGAGCGCGGGCACGCCAAGCCGGTCGTGATGCTGCCGGAAACCGGCAAGACGTCCGCCGAAGCTGCTGCGGGCCTTGGCTGCGAAGTCGCGCAGATCGCCAAGTCGATCCTGTTCCGCCGCCGCGAAGACGATGCGCCCGTGCTCGTGATCGCGAGCGGCGCAAACCGCGTGGACGAAAAGAAAGTGGCTGCGCACGTGGGCGAAATCGGCCGCGCCGACGCGAAGTTCGTGCGCGAGAAGACCGGCTATGCCATTGGCGGCGTGTGCCCGATCGGTCACGCCACGACGCCCGTCACGCTGATCGACGCCGATCTGTTCGAACTCGAAAGCCTGTGGGCCGCTGCAGGCCATCCGCATGCGGTGTTCAACCTCTCGCCACAGGAGCTCGAAGCGCTGACCGGCGCGCCCGTGGTGGACGTCGCGCTGCGCGACGCGTGAGCATGACCGCGATTCACGACAGCGCAGACAGCGTCGTGCCGCCGCCCTCGCCTTGCATCAACATCTGCCGCATGGATGAGCGCAGCGGCTTGTGCGAGGGGTGTCTGCGCACGATCGACGAAATTGCCAGCTGGTCCACGCTCGACGAAGCGGCAAAGCGCGCCGTCTGGGATGCGATCGACGCGCGGCACGCCGAATGGGTTGCGCAGCGCTTCAAATCGCAAGGGCGAGCGCAAGGAGAAAAACAATGAACGCGCCCGCCCGCGTCGTCACGCTCGGGGAAACGTTCCGTTCGACGCTTCAGCTCACGCCCGAATCGGTGAAATCGTTCGGACTGCTCGTGAACGACCTGAACCCGTTGCACCACGACGAAGCGTACGCCGCGCAAAGCCGCTTTGGTGGCCTCATTGCTTCGGGCACGCAGCCCACCGCGCATTTCATGGCGCTGCTCGCCACGCACTACTCGCAGTACGCGCAGCCGCTCGGGCTCGAATTCGACATGAAGCTCAAGCGCGCCGCACACGCGCACGACACGATCACGTTCGAATGGCGCGTGGAAGAAGCGTGGTGGAAGCCTAGCCTGAACGGTGACCTCGTGAAGCTAGCGGGCGAGGCCGTGAACCAGAAAGGCGAAGTGCTCGTGGTGGGCCGCGCGACGATCCTCGTCATGCCGAAACCGGAGCACGCGCAAGCATGAGTGCAACGCCCGCACTCCCTGAATCGATCCGCGTTTTCGAGCGCGGCTGGCTCTCGTCGAACAACGTGCTGCTCGTCGACGAGGCGCGCGCCGCACTCGTCGATACCGGCTACGCCACGCACGCCGAACAAACCCTCGCGCTCGTGCGCCACGCGCTGGGCCCGCGAGCGCTCGACCTGATCGTCAACACGCACCTGCATTCGGACCATTGCGGCGGCAACGCGCAGCTGCAGGCGCACTGGCCCTGCGCGACGCTCATTCCGGCTGCAAGCGCGGCGATCGTGCGCGACTGGGACGAAGCGCGTTTGAGCTTTCTCGCCACCGGGCAGACCTGCGAGCGATTCGCGTTCACAGGCACGCTCGCGGCGGGCGAACAGCTCACGCTGGGCGGCTTCGAATGGGAGGTGATCGGCGCACCGGGGCACGACCCCGACTCGGTGATGCTCTATGCTGCCGGGCCGCGCCTGCTCATCAGCGCGGATGCGCTTTGGGAACACGGCTTCGGCGTGATTTTTCCCGAGCTCGACGGCGCAAGCGGTTTCGCCGAGCAGCAAGCGGTGCTGGAAGCCATTGCGAAGCTCGACGTGCGCACGGTCATTCCCGGCCACGGCAAGCCGTTCGCTAACGTCGAAGCGGCACTCGAGCGCGCGTTTTCACGCCTTGCCTGGCTGCGCGCCGACCCGGCACGCAACGCGAAGAACGCGCTCAAGGTGCTGATCGTCTTCAAGCTGCTGGAGGTACGTGCGATGACTTTCGACTCGCTCATGACGATGCTCGAAAGCGCCGCCTGCCTGCGCGCCGCGGCGCAGCAGCTCGCCCCGCGAGGCGCGTGGCCGGCGCTGCTGCGCGAGCTGGCCGGGGAGCTGGCGAAGAGCGGCGCGCTGATCGCGAATGGCGAGCGACTCGAAGCCCCGGCGGCAGCGGTCTAGCCGGGCCGCATAAAAAGGCGAAAAAAAACGCTCGTCCGTTTCCGAACGAGCGTTTGAATTAGCTCTGACGTGATCAAACTGTCAAACCATGATACTCGCGCCAAAAATCCCGAAGCATCGGTGATTTCCCTACAGATGACCTACGGCTGCGGTTTCACGCGCCTCTGCCCGGGTGATTGATCTGGAATACGAATCAAATCAGTAACCCATCTTCAGCCGCGCAAGCTCGAACAGATGCGAGCACAGATAGAGGCCCAAGCCGATCGCGCCGCCGATCACCGTGCCGTTCACGCGAATTTCTTGCAGATCCTTGCCGATTTTGAGCTCGATGAGCCGCGCCGTTTCGCGCGTGTCCCAGTTCTGCACGGTGTCGCGGATGTGATGCGTGAGATAGCGCGCGAAGTCGGGCGCCATGGCGCGCGCGGCGTCCTCGAGGTGACCGTTGAGCGAGGCGCGCAGCTCGGCGTCGGCGGCAAGCGTCTCGCCTAGCCACCGGCCCGTTGCGGCCACCTTCGCGTGCAGTTCGGAGTCCTCTCGCGCGAGATCATCGCGCAGCCACGCGCGCAGACTGTCCCACAGCGCGCGCGTGTACTCGTTGAGCGCGCTGCCCTCGCGCAGGCTCGCCTTCAGCTCCTCGCCTTTGCGCAGGAAGGCCGGATCGCTCTTGAGCTGCACGATCAGCTTTCCCACCACTTCGTCGAACTTCCGGCGCAGATGATGCTCGCGATCCCCGCTCACCTGCAGCAGCAGCCGGTTCACCGCGCTCTCCACCACGCGCGCGCCGCTCTCGCCAATCCACTCCGTTGGCAGAAACTTCTCGGTCGTCGGATAGTCGCTCTTGAGCCAATCGACGATGGCCGTTGCGACGAACGCGCGCGTACCCTCGTCGCGCAGCAGCGTGCCGAGCTGGTCGAGCACCTGGTCAAGCAGTTCCTGGTGGCGGCCGTCTTTGGTGAGCGTGTCGAGAATCGCGCCCGCCGACTTCGAGAGATCGACGCGCTCGAGTGCGGCATGCAGGCCCTCGCGAATGAAGTTCTGGATGCGCGCGTCGTCGGTGAGGCCGAGCACGCCCGACATCATGCGCACCGCGTAATTGCCCAGGCGCTGCGCGTTGAGCGGCGCGCTCAGCCACGTGCCAAGCCGCTCGACCGGGTCGTGACGGCGGATCAGACCGACGAGCGAGCCCACGTCGAGAAATTTGTCGCGCACGAAGTTGGCAAGCTCGTCGGCAATGCGGTCCTTGTTGCGCGGAATCACGCCCGTGCGCGCCGAAACGAACGGAATCGGCACGCGGCGAAACAGCGCGACTACGGCGAACCAGTCGGCGAGCGCGCCAACCATGGCGGCTTCGCTCACGGCCTTCACGCCATCGATCACGATGCCGGGCGGCGACAGCGCCGTGCCGACGAACACGGCCGCCGCACCGAGCAGCAGCAGCAGCGCGCGGCGCTTGGCGCGCGCGAGTTCGGCTTCGTCCTGGTTGGCGGGAAATTGCGTCATGCGGGGAAAAGGTCGCGGGTTCGAACCGCGCCATTATGCGGCCAGGGCGGCCACCCTCACATGGCGAAGCACAGGTGCGTCAGGCGCACCTCAGGCGTCAGTTACGCCGAACGCGCGTCGCGCCGTTGCGGCACGATCCGCCAGCCGAGATTCACGCCCGCCGCCGCGACCAGGATCAGCGCGGCGCCCACCACCTGGATCCACGCGAGGCGCTGACCGAACGCGAACCAGTCCACGAGGATCGCGACCACCGGGTAGATGAACGAGAGCGCGCCTGTCATCGCCGTGGGCAGCTTCTGGATCGCGCCGTAAAGCAGCACGTACATGATGCCCGTGTGCACGACGCCGAGCGTGACGAGCTGCGCCCAGTGCAGCGGCGTGGCCGGCAGCGTACCGTAGTGGATGAACGGCGCGAGCACGAGCGCGCCGAAGGCGAGTTGCACGAGCGCGAGGAGATGCGGTGGCGTGCCCTTCAGATGCCGCGTGATGATCGACGAGATTGCGTAGAGAAACGCCGCGCCCGCCGCGTAGGCCACGCCTTGCAGATACTCGCCGGGCACCGCGAGCACGGCGGGCTGCACCTCGACCACGCACACGAGGCCAAGGAAGGCCACCGCGAGCCACGCGAGCGTCGAGGCGCTCACGCGCTCGCGCAAAATGACCACGCCGAGACCGACGAGCATGAAGGGCTGCGTGTTGTAGACGGCCGTAGCCATGGAGATCGAAGCACGCGAATAGGCGGCGAACAGCAGCACCCAGTTCGCGACGATGGCTGCGCCCCCCAGCACGGCGAGCGCAAGCGTGCGCAGCGGCAGATGCTTGCGGCGCAGCAGGCCGAGCGCGGCGCATACGAGCGTGAGCGTCGCGCCGCCGAGTACGCAGCGCAAGAAGGCGATATTGATCGGTGCCTGCCGCGAGGCGACCACGAGCCAGCCGATGGTGCCGGACATCAGCATCGCGACGATCATCTCCGCCGCGCCGCGGCGAATTTCGGGAGTGGTGGAAGACATCAGCTTGCATCCTCTAAATGGCGGACAAAGGGCGCGCAGCCCTTCGCATCTGCCAGCCAGTTTATCGGCTGCAAGGCGGGGAATACATGGCTAAACTTAGGCGAAAGGCAACACTTGCCTTCGATTGAAAGGCTAACCTGGCGGAGCACCCGCGCGATCATGAACCGACGTCCCAACCCAACGCCCGCCGCCGCGCCGCTCGACGACATCGACCGCATGCTGCTCGCGGCGCTCGCCGAGGACGCCCGGGCGAGCGTCGCCGAACTGGCCAAGCACGTGGGGCTTTCGGCGCCGAGCACGTCCGAGCGGCTGCGCCGGCTCGAAGCGCAAGGTGTGATCGGCGGCTATACGGTGCAGATCGATCCGCGCGCGCTCGGCTACACGCTGCAGGCCATCGTGCGCGTGAAGCCGCTGCCCGGGCAATTGCATCTGGTGGAAGAGGTGCTGCGGCGCATTCCCGAATTCGTGGAGTGCGACAAGGTCACGGGCGACGACTGCTTCATCGCCCGGCTTTATCTGCACTCGATCGAACAGCTCGACGAGATTCTCGCGAAAGTCACCGAGCGCGCCGAAACCAGCACGGCCATCGTCAAGTCCACACCAGTGCCGCGCCGACTGCCGCCGCTGAGCTGATGCAGTGGTGCGGCGGCCAGGCGCCGCCGCCGCTCATTGCTCCGTAGTCTCGAAGAACGCCAGCATCTCCTCGACCAGCGCCTCGCTCGCCTCCTCGGGAATGTAGTGGCCGCACGGCAGCGCGCGCCCACTCACGTCGCGCGCCACCTTGCGCCATTCGGCGAGCGGGTCGAAGCAGCGCTCGATCACGCCTTCCGCGCCCCACAGCACACGCAGCGGACACGCCACCTTGTTGCCGCGCTCGAGGTCGGCGCGGTCGTGCTCGAGGTCGATGGTCGCGGAGGCGCGGTAGTCCTCGCACATCGCGTGCACCGCGCCCGGCTGGCGCAGCGCCGCGCGGTAGGCGCCGAGCGCCTTCGGCGCGAAGGGTGCGAGTCCCGCGTGGCGGCTGCCCATGACGCGCTCGATATAGACGTCGGGGTTCGCTTCGATGAGCGTTTCCGGCAACGGCTCGGGCTGGATCAGGAAGAACCAGTGGAAGTAGAGCGTGGCGAATTCGCGGTCGGTTTGCTCGTACATGGCGAGCGTGGGCGCGATGTCGAGCAGCATGAGCCGTTCGACCGCGTTCGGGTGGTCAAGCGCCATGCGATGCGCGACGCGCGCGCCGCGGTCGTGTGCGCAGACCAGAAAGCGCTCGTGGCCGAAGTGGCGCATCACCTCGACCTGGTCGGCCGCCATCGTGCGTTTCGAATAGGCGGCGTGGGTGTCGTCGCTGGCCGGTTTCGAGGAGGCGCCGTAGCCGCGCAGATCCGTCGCGATGACGGTGAAATGCTGTGCGAGCGCCGTGGCGCACCGGTGCCAGATCATGTGAGTTTGCGGATGGCCGTGCAGCAGCAATAGCGGCGGTCCGTCGCCGCCCTTCACGCCGCAGATGTCTACGCCGCCCGCAGTGCGAACGGTGAAAGGCTGGAATCCGTCGAAGGGCATGGGGCTCGTCTCTTGTGTTTGTTGGTCTGCGGTCATTGTATGAGGCGAGCACAACTCGCAAACGTGCTTTTGGGCCCACAACGGTAGAAACCGAACACTCCCTCGAATGCCGCGCGAGAGATGCCCGAACAACCCCAAGCCTATAATCGAACGGCCGTTTTCGCGATCGAATCACGTCGCGATTTCCTGTGCGATTGCGCCTGATCAAGTTAAATCGCGCCCAGTCGATACCGGCACCCCATTCGCGTGCGCCCGCCGCGCCACCTGCCGAAGCGCCGCAAGGAGACCTCCCCATGGCACTGCCCGCCGTCCTGCAAAACCTCTCGCTGCCCGTCGTGGGCTCGCCGATGTTTATCGTCAGCTACCCGCAGCTGGTGCTCGCGCAGTGCAAGGCGGGCATCGTCGGGTCGTTTCCGGCGCTCAACGCGCGACCTGCCGAGGAGCTGGGTGTCTGGCTCACGCAGATCCGGGAGGAACTCACCGCGTACAAGGCCGCGAACCCCGAAGCCGTCATCGGGCCGGTCGCCGTGAACCAGATCGTGCATCAGTCGAATGCGCGGCTCGAGCACGACGTGCGCGTGTGCGTCGAGCACCACGTGCCGATCTTCATCACGAGCCTGCGCGCGCCGCCGCGCGAACTGCTCGACGCCGTGCACGGCTACGGCGGCATCGTGCTGCACGACGTCATCAACCTGCGCCATGCCGCCAAGGCGCTCGAAGCGGGCGTGGACGGCCTGATCCTCGTGGCCGCGGGCGCGGGCGGCCATGCCGGCACAATCTCGCCGTTCGCGCTGGTGGGCGAAGTGCGGCGTATCTTCGACGGCCCGATCGTGCTGTCGGGCGCGATCGCCAACGGCGGCTCGATCCTGGCCGCCCAGGCCATGGGCGCGGATCTCGCCTACATGGGCACGCGCTTCATCGCGACCAAAGAAGCGCACGCGGTGGAGGACTACAAGCACGCCATTCTCGAAGCGAAGGCCGCCGACATCGTCTATACGAACCTCTTCACCGGCGTGCACGGCAACTACATCCGCGAGAGCATCGTGAACGCCGGGCTCGATCCGGATGCGCTGCCCGAGTCGGACAAGACGAAGATGGATTTCGGCGCGGGCACCTCGAAGGCGAAAGCCTGGAAAGACGTGTGGGGCGCAGGCCAGGGCGTGGGCCTGATGGACGACGTCCCCTCCGTGGCCGATCTCATCGAGCGCCTGAGGCGTGAGTACGAAGAGACGAAAGCGCGGCTCGGTGTGAGCCGCTCGGCGTAGCGAGGGCCAACGTCAGCGCGCCGTGACAGCGCTTCGTGCAGCGTCGGCATTGACCGCCGCCGCGCGGATCGCCTCCACGCCCGGCCACAGTTCGCGCTCCGAAAAGCGCGCGGCGAGGAAGTCGACGAACGAGCGCACCTTCGCCGAAAGATGGCGGCGGCTCGCGTACACGGCATAGATCGGCAGCTCGCGCGGCGGCAGCGCGTCGACGAGCAGCGGCACGAGGCGCCCTTCGGCGATATCGTCGCCCACCACCTCGGTGCCGAGCATCGAGAGCCCGCCGCCCTGCAACACCACCACGCGCAGCGCCTCCAGGTGATTGACGATGAGGTTGCCGCCCGGCTTCGGCTTCACGCCGCCCGCGCCCTCCGCGAACGGCGCGAGTTCCTGGGCCGACGCCCCCGCGTACTGAACGAAGTTGTGCCGGGCGAGATCGGCCACGGTCTTCGGCACGCCGTGGCGGCGCAGGTACTCCGGCGACGCGCACAGCACGATGTGCGCGGTGGCGAGCGGCCGCGCGATCAGCGACGACGACTTGAGCCCCGAAGGCGCGGCGCGGATCGCCACGTCGAAACCCTCGTCGATCAGCTCGACCACGCGGTCGGAGAGCGTGATGTCGACGGTCACCTGCGGGAATCCGGCTGCGTAGTCGGCAACCGCGCCCATCACATGACGCAGCCCGAACGCCGTGAGCGACGACACGCGCAGCCGCCCTTGCGGCACGACGCTCGCCGCGCCCACCGCCTGGCCGGCTTCGTCGAGCTCGGTGAGCGCCAGCGCCACGCGCTCGTAATACTCGCGCCCCGCCTCGGTGGGCGCGACGCGGCGCGTGGTGCGGTTCAGCAAACGCGCGCCAAGCTGCTGCTCCAGATGCATCACATGCTTGCTCGCCATCGCGGCGGACATGTCCATGCGCTCGGCCGCCGCGACGAAGCTGCCCGCCTCCACCACCTGGCGGAACACTTTCATGCTGACGAGGGTATCCATGGTGCGGCCTTCAACTCGAACATAAATAAACGGGAATCAATCGTCGATATTTTCCTCGTTTTATCAAACGCGGGTGTTGAAACGCGCAGGTACGCCTGGCATCTGGCCGTCCAGAAAGCAAAAAACCCCGCGCTGCACGCAGCGCGGGGTTTGGCTGTCGAACCTTGAACGTCGACCTGAGCGGCAGCGCCGGTCAGAACTTCGCGCGCAGACCCACGCCGTAGGTCTGGCCGCTCGACATGTTGTCGAAGTGGTCGTACATGTACGCCGCGTAGACGTCGGTGCGCTTCGAGAGCGGATAGTCGTAGCCGATGGCCGCCGTCTGGCGCGTCTGGTTCAGGCCGCCGCCGTTGCGCGAGTAGGCGTACGAAGCCATGACCGTGCCCGGGCCGACGGGCGCCGTCACGCCACCCTGCGCCGTGTTCACGTGCCAGCTGCCTTCCTGCTGCCAGTTCGCCGTGTACATGTACTGGCCGAAGAACTTCACGAACTTGAGATCGTACGAGAGACCGAGCTGTGCGACGCCCTGGCTCTTCAGGCCGACGATGGTCGTGTCGCCGCTCACGATGCTGCCGATGTCGCCCGGCGTGTTGTTGAAGTTCACGTACTGATAAACGGCGGTGGCCGCGAACGGGCCATGGAAGTACAGGCCCTGCACGCTCCACTTCTTCGAGCCGTTCGAGCCGGCCTGGTTGCCGAACGCGTACATCGCCGAGCCCGAGAGGCCGTTGAAGTTCGGCGTGGAGTACTGGACCGCGTTGTTCCAGCCCGAGTCGCCCACCACGCCCTGGTCGGTCGTGTAGGTCGGGAACGTCGAGAGGCCGAGGTACACGTGGTACACCATCGGCGAGAAGGTGTACGAATCGCCAAACGGGTTGAAGAGAATCGTCGAGACGAACAGTTGCGTCGTCAGGCGCCCTGCCGTGACCGTGCCGTACGGCGACTCGAGGCCAACGTACGCGTTGCGCGCGAAGAACGTGTCGCCTTCGAAGCGGCCGAACTGGCCGTTCTGTGCGCGGAAGAAGCTTTCCAGCGTGAAGATCGCCTTGTAGCCGCCACCCAGGTCCTCAGAGCCCTTCATGCCCCAGTACGACGTGGACATGCCGCCGCCGCCCACGTTCCAGGCGGTCTGGCCGCCCGGAAATTTCGTCGCCCCGACCCATTCGTCAACCTGGCCATAGAGCTGGACGCTCGACTGCGCAAACGCCGACGAGGACGCGGCGGCAAGAACAGCGGCGAGCGCGCTCGCCTTGAGGGTGGTGCGCAGCACGCGGCTGACCGTTGTATTCATGGGTTCTCCAGTCTTTGTCAAAAAAAGGTGTCGGGCGGCTGAGGCGCTCGCGCAAAGCTTTGTTTTTTCGTCGTTCGCAGGCGTGGCCGTTCTGGGCGGATCCATCTTTGCGGACCATTTATGTGGTCAAAAATAAACGGTGTTATTGCCGGTATATCGGGCGGATTAGTTTGCCGTCCAAAAGACCTGTTTAATCGCTGTCGACTCTGCCTTGCGCTGCGCTGCATCACCGCGACGCGCAGCCTGCCGGGCCGCGCCCAGCGGGGCGCTCCCGCACGCGCGGGGGCTGCCGGTGACGCGCCGCCGAAACGAAAGCGAGATTTCAGACGAAAGGGATCTGTATGACGAGAGATTTCCAAAAAAGTGTGGTATCCACGCGTCAGTTTTCGTAACGTGGACAAACCGGGCTTGTTTTGGACGTGTTTCGGCGGCGCTAGCAGGTCAGTGCCTGAAGCGAATCAACGGTAGAAAACGGGAGAAAAGCGCAGAAAGCGTGAGGCGGGGAGAAAGCGAAAGCGGCCGCGAGGGCAGCGCTTAATTGCGGTAAGGCGAGGGCATGGGCGGGCGCGGGACCTCGCCGCCGTTGCGCGGGAACGGCCGGTAGGTACCGCCGCGCTCTTCGTTGTAACGGGCAACGTCTTCGCGGATCGAGCCCGCGCGCACCGGCGAGTCGGCCGGCGGATGCGGCACCTGGCGCGTTTCCGCGCTCACGGGCGTAATGGGGTTGCCGCGGGGATAGCCGCCGTAGCCGCCGAACGGCGTGCCATAGCTGTAGTCGCGGCGGGGAGCCTGTTGCTGGACTTGCCCTTGCCACTGGTTCGGCGCACGGTTGCCGCCGCGTTCATAGCGGCCGCCCTGATCGGCCACGCGCATGGGCGCTGCGGCGGGGCCGCGGGCGCGCTCGGGGGCGCCGTGGTAGCCGCCGCCCCACGACATGCCGGCCCGCGGCGCGGGCATCGAATGCATGGCAGGCATCGAATGCATGGCGGGCATGGAAGGCGCGCGCGCAAAGCCGCCGCCCCCGCCGTGCCCCGAAAAACCGGGCTGAGCATGGGCGAGCGCAACGAGGGCCGCTAATCCGGCCCCCAAGATCCACTGTCCCAGTTTTGACAACCCTGCGTGCATTGTGACGTTTCGCCTGCCCGACGTTTGCGCTTGGCAACCCGCCACTCGGGCCATGGCGGGCCAGTCCCGGGACGCACGCCGCGCAGCGCGTAACGATTGCCGCCACAACGATTCCGGGCGTCCCTTTGACGGTAATTTATGGGCGTGCCGAATGGGTGTCGAGCCAAAAGATGTTATGCCGCCCGAAGGGTTGTAACACCATGTTACTGCTGGGTTTTCTGGCTCCGGACGCGGCCCGGGAAGGCCGTCCGGCAAGGCTCTTCGGGCAGCCAGGGGAGCGCTCCGCTTGATGCTTGAGCAAGGGCTCAACATCTGAAGAATGCGCGGACTCCTGACGACTTTTGCGGCGCGCGAATGCCCCTCGCACGTCGATGAGGAATCCGGCATAAACGAGTCATCGATCTTGACGATCCATGCGTATCCGTCATCAATCGATGCTTCAAATGAATTTGCTTTTTCAATCGGCTTGCGCCGACAATAGGCGTTCCGATTCACTCGTTGCACGCACACCGATTGCGCGCAGCCAGCGCCCAGGCGCGCACTAGAGATTGTCCGATGGCACGTCCGAAATTCCTGCCCGATAACTTCACCCTTTGCCTTGTCGGCACGGTGATTCTTGCGAGCCTGTTCCCGGTGCACGGCCAGGCCGCCACCGGTTTCAACTGGCTGACCAATGTCGCGGTCGGCCTGCTGTTCTTCCTGCACGGCGCCAAGCTTTCGCGCGAGGCGATCGTCGCCGGCGCGACGCACTGGCGGCTGCACATCGTCGTCCTGCTCAGCACCTTCGTGCTCTTTCCCGCGCTGGGGCTCGCGCTTAAGCCCGTGCTTTCGCCGCTCGTCACCCCGGCGCTCTACGCGGGCGTGCTGTTCCTCTGCACGCTGCCCTCCACGGTGCAGTCGTCCATCGCCTTTACCTCGATGGCGCGCGGCAACGTGCCTGCAGCCGTTTGCAGCGCTTCGGCGTCGAGCCTGATCGGGATCTTCGTCACGCCCGCGCTCGTGAGCCTGATCGTCACGAACCAGAACGCGGGCGGCGGGTCGGCCTGGCACACCGTGTGGAACATCGTGCTGCAACTGCTCGTGCCGTTCGTGGCGGGCCAGTTGCTGCGCCCGGTGATCGGCCGCTGGATCGAGCGCAACAAGGGTGTGCTCAAGTTCGTCGATCAGGGCTCGATCCTGCTCGTGGTGTTCGGCGCATTTTCCGAGGCCGTGAACGAAGGGCTTTGGCATCACATTCCGCTCGCCGCGCTCGGCGGGCTGCTCGTCGTGAACGCGGTGCTGCTCGCGCTGGCGCTTGGCATCACGATTTACACGAGCAAGAAGCTCGGGTTCTCGCGCGCCGACCAGATCACCATCATTTTCTGCGGCTCGAAAAAGAGCCTCGCGGCCGGCGTGCCGATGGCGAAGGTCATCTTCGCCTCGAACGCCGTGGGCGCGGTCGTGCTGCCGCTCATGCTGTTCCACCAGATCCAGCTCATGGTGTGCGCGGCGCTCGCCCAACGCTGGGGCGCCCGCGACATGAGCGCCGAGCGCGCCGCCAGCGCAGGCGACGAATCGCGCGCCGGCGCGGGTGAGCGCACGACGACTGCTACGGCCGCGCGCCGGTAAGCGCCAACGAGCTTCTTCGTTCAGGGCGGCGAGCAATCGTCGCCCTGCTGCAGCAAACGCCGCGGCCAGCTCGCGGCGCACCCATCTCTGCCTCCAGCCCCTCCCCCGCGTTCCGCCCGCATGCGCCGCACGTTCAAAACGTGGGCTTCGCGGCACTGTCACCAAAATTTCATTTAATTCATCCGATGATATGCCGTTAAGTTCAACGTCTTCGCCCGTTCTGGCCTGTCCATGTCTGCGTCTGCTCGCGCGCCACTCCATCACGCCACGCCCGGCGTCGGGGCACTGATCGCCCAGCGCCAGCTACGCGCGGTCTTCCAGCCCATTGTCGATTTCGACGGTGGCGCGATCCTCGGCTATGAGGGCCTCATTCGCGGGCCGGCCGGCTCGCCGCTCGAAACGCCCGCCGCCCTCTTCGCGCGCGCCGGCGACGAACACTGCACCGCCGCGCTCGAACGCGCGGCCGCCCGCACCTGCATCGAAACGTTCGCCGGGCTCGACTGCCCCGGCAAGCTGTTCCTCAATTTCAGCGCCGACGCACTGCGCCAGCTCACCGCTGCCGGCGACGCCGCGCTTGCACTCTTCGACGGCCCGATCGATCCGACGCGCTTTGTGATCGAACTCACCGAGCAGAGCGCCATCCACGACCTGCGCAACTTCTCGCCCGTGGTCGAAACGTTGCGCGCGGCGGGCGCCCAGTTCGCGCTCGACGACTACGGCACCGCCAACGCCAGCCTCAACCTCTGGGTGCAGCTGCAGCCCGATGTCGTGAAGATCGATCGCTTCTTCATCCATGACATCGCCCACGACGCGCTCAAGTTCGAAGCCGTGCGCGCCATGCAGCATTTCGCGCAGGCGAGCGGCGCGCGCCTCGTGGCGGAAGGCATCGAGAACGCCGCCGACCTGATCGTGCTGCGCGACATGGGTATCGACTGCGGCCAGGGCTTTTTCTTTGGCCGCCCCAACGGAGAGCCGCTGCGCGTGCTCGCACGCGAAGCGCGCGAAGCGATTCGGGCGGACCATATCGCCGTGTTCCCCGAGGCCACGCGCAGCGCCGCCACGCAGCCGGCGGGCGGCGGCGCGCCCGCCAGCAAGATGCTCGTGCGCGCGCCCGCGCTGCCGCGCCACGCAACCAACAACGACGTGCTCGAACTGTTCAACGGCCAGCCCGATCTGCACGCGGTGGCCGTGGTGGAAGACGAAGCGCCCGTTGCGCTCATCAACCGGCGCGCGTTCATGGACCGCTATGCGCTGCCCTACCACCGCGAGCTGTTCGGCAAGAAGGCCTGCCTGCAATTCGCCAACGCGCAGCCGGTGCTGATCGAGCAGTCGATGAGCGTCGAGCAGATGGCCACGCTCCTCGCGAGCGACGACCAGCGCTATCTCGCCGATGGCTTCGTGATCACCGACAACGGCCGCTATGCCGGACTCGGCACGGGCGAAAGCCTCGTGCGCGCGGTGACGGAGGTGCGCATCCAGGCCGCGCGTTACGCGAATCCGCTCACCTTCCTGCCGGGCAACATTCCGATCAGCTCTCATATCGAGCGCCTGCTCTCGCACGACGCGGGCTTTCACGCGTGCTACGTCGACCTGAACCTGTTCAAGCCCTTCAACGATCAGTACGGCTACTGGCAAGGCGACGAGGTGCTCAAGTTCGCCGCGACGGTGCTCGCCGACGCCTGCGACCCCACACGCGACTTCCTCGGCCATGTGGGCGGCGACGACTTCCTGATCCTGTTCCAGAGCGAGACGTGGCGCGAGCGCGCGCGCCAGGCGATCGAAGCGTTCAACGAAGGCGCGCAGCGCTTCTACGCGCCGGGCGACCGGCTCGCGGGCGGCATTCACGGCGAGGATCGCTATGGCAGCGCGACCTTCTTTACCTTCGTGACGATGGCGATAGGCTGCGTGCGCGTCGCGCCGGGCGAAGGCGCACAGCACAGCAGCGACGCCATCGCTTCGCTCGCGGCCCTCGCCAAGCGCCGCGCGAAACAGGAAGCCAGCGGACTCGTCGTGATCGACGGCAGCACGAGCGCCGACCTCCTCCCCACGCTTGGCCCGACAGCAGGCGAAGGCGCCAACGCGTCATAACGGCGGGAATCTTCCCCGGCGGCAGCCCCAAAAAAGCGCGGGCCGGCCGCGCGGCTCATGCCGCGCGCCGGCCCGTTCTGCTTTTGTTTCCTCGCCGCTACGCCGTCGCTAGATCGTCCCCATCAACACCAGCACGACCACCACGATAACGACGATGCCGAGCGTGCCCGAAGGCGCGTAGCCCCACGAGCGGCTGTGCGGCCACGCTGGAAACGCGCCAATGAGCAGCAGGATCAGAATGACCAGAAGCAGGGTGCCGAGCATGATGCCTCCGTACGTCGATTGTGAATGCCCGAGCTTCCGCAATCGCCATACCCGCAACCGTTTAGTTATTTTTACTAAACACACAAGTTTGCGTTTATTTCATTGTTTACTGGTATTTACCTGGAATTTGAGGCGTAGATCCGGGTTTTTTGGACCGATTTTTACTATACAATCGCCGCACACCTGACCACTCCCGGAACGCTCACCGCGCTCACCGCAAGCCAGGAACCATGGGGACAACCATTCGTGACGTCGCGCAGGCCGCCAACGTGTCGATCGGCACCGTGTCGCGCGCGTTGAAAAACCAGCCAGGCCTTTCCGAAGCCACGCGCGAACGCATCGTCGAAGTCGCGCGCACGCTCGGCTATGACTGCGCGCAACTGCGCCCGCGCATTCGCCGGCTCACCTTCCTGCTCCATCGCCAGCACAACAACTTCGCGGCAAGCCCGTTCTTCTCGCACGTGCTGCACGGCGTGGAAGACGCCTGCCGCGAACACGGCATCGTGCCCGCGCTGCTCACGGCCGGCCCCGCCGACGACACCGTCCAGCAGTTGCGCCTGCACGCGCCCGACGCCATCGCCGTGGCGGGTTTCGTCGAGCCGGAAATGCTCGCCGCGCTCGTCGCGCTGCAGCGGCCGCTCGTGCTGATCGACCTGTGGGCGCCGGGCCTGCGCTCGGTGAACATCGACAACGCGGCGGGCGCCGCGCTCGCCATGCAGCATCTGTTCGAACTCGGGCGGCGGCGCATTGCGTTCATCGGCGGGTCGCTCGCGCACTACAGCATCGCGCAGCGCGCGCTCGGCTACCGGCGCGCGTTCTTCGAGGCGGGCCTGCTGTTCGACCCGTCGCTCGAAACGACGATCGACGGCGGCCTCGACCCCGACACGGGCGCGTCGCTCGCCATGCAGCGCTTGATCGATGCGGCGCGCTCGGGATACCCAACCCCGCGCCCGCCGCCCGACGCCCTGTTCGCCTACAACGACGCCGCCGCGCTCGCCGCCATGCGCGTGTGCCTCGCCAACGGCCTGCGCGTGCCCGAGGACATCGCGATCATCGGTTTCGACGATATCGCGGGCGCCACGCACGCCACGCCGCCGCTCTCGACGATCGCCGTCGACAAGGAAGCGCTCGGGCGGCGCGGCGTCGAACTGCTGCTCGAAGAAGCGCCTGCCACGAGCGAGATCCGCTTGCCGGTGCAGCTCGTCGCGCGCGCGAGCACCCTGGGTGCGGCGTCATCGAATCTCGTCGCCGCGCACGCTGTCCGTCACACTGCAAGCACGCCGCAGAGCGCCTGAGGCGCTCCGCTGAAAACACGTTGAAACAACGCTGAAGCCACGTCCAAGCCAGAAGAGAACGCCATGACGACGACCGCCGACACCGCCTCCTCCGCCACCGCACATCCCGTTGCCGCGCCTGCCGTCGCGAGCTTTCGCGACCGCGGCTTCCTGCTCGGCCACGTGCAGGACACGCTGCGCTTCTACGCGCCGAACGTGCTCGATCCGTCGGGCGGCTTCTTCCACTATTTCCGCGACGACGGCTCGATCTACAACGCGCACTCGCGCCACCTCGTGAGCAGCTGCCGCTACGTCTTCAACTATGCGATGGCGTATCGCGAGTTCGGCGATCCGCAGCACCTGGAATACGCGCGCCACGGCTTGCAGTTCCTGCGCGAAGGCCACTGGGACCCGCAACTGCAAGGCTACGACTGGGAGATCGACTGGCGCGACGGCAAGAAGCGCATGCTCGACGCCACGCGCCACTGCTACGGCCTCGCGTTCGTGCTGCTCGCGTACGCGCATGCGGCAATGGCCGGCATCGAGGAAGCTCGGCCGATGATCGGCGCGACCTTCGACCTGATGGAACACCGCTTCTGGGACGGCGCGGCGGGCCTCTATGCCGACGAGGCGAGCGCCGACTGGATCGTCTCGGGCTATCGCGGCCAGAACGCCAACATGCACACGACCGAGGCGCTGCTCGCGGCCTACGAGGCGACGGGCCATCTCGTGTATCTCGACCGCGCCGAGCGCGTCGCGTCGAACATCACGCTGCGCCAGGCGAAGCTGTCGCAAGGGCTCGTGTGGGAGCACTTTCACGCGGACTGGTCGGTGGACTGGCATTACAACGAAGAAGACAGTTCGAATATCTTCCGCCCGTGGGGCTTCCAGCCTGGGCATCAAACGGAATGGGCGAAGCTGCTGCTGCTGCTCGAGCGGCACCGCCCGCTGCCCTGGCTGCTGCCGCGCGCGATCGAGCTCTTCGACGCCGCCATGGCGCACGCCTGGGACAACGATCACGGCGGCCTTTACTACGGCTTCGGGCCGGACGGCACCGTGTGCGATCACGACAAGTACTTCTGGGTGCAGGCGGAAACCTTCGCCACGGCGGCGCTGCTCGGCAAGCGCACCGGCAACGAGCGCTTCTGGGACTGGTACGACGAGATCTGGCGCTACAGCTGGGCGAATTTCGTCGATCATCGCTACGGTGCGTGGTATCGCATCCTCACCTGCGACAACCGCAAGTACAGTGACGAGAAGAGCCCCGCGGGCAAGACCGACTATCACACCATGGGCGCGTGCTACGAAGCGCTGAACGCGCTGCCCGGACGCGGCATGGCGCCGGTCGTGGGCCGCGAGGAAGCGACCGCCGCCGATGCCGGCATGACCGGCACAAGCGGCCAGAACTAAACAGAGGAAGACGACGATGAGCACCTGCAGCACCGGCCCGGACTTCTCGTCCGGCTTCCCGGCCTTCATCTCGGCCGGCGACATCCTCACCGATCTCGTGCGCACGCCTGCGCCCGAAGGCGCGCCGCACAGTTCGCCGCCGGGCGCGCCGGGCATGGACTCGCACTGGCGCGCGCACCCTGGCGGCGCGGGCTGGAACGTTGCGCGCGCGGTCGCTCGCCTCGGGCTGCCCACGGCGAGCGTGGGCGCGCTCGGCGTGGACAACTTCTCTGACGAGCTCTGGAATGCGAGCGTGGCCGCCGGGCTCGACATGCGTTTCATGCAGCGCGTGGAGCGCGCGCCGCTGCTCGCGATCGTGCATCAGACGCATCCGCCCGCGTACTACTTCATCGGCGACAACAGCGCCGACCTTGCCTTCGATCCCGCGAAGCTGCCCGAAGGCTGGCGCGCGCATGCGAAGTGGGCGCACTTCGGCTGCATCAGCCTCGTGCGCCAGCCGCTCGGCGAAACGCTCGCCACGCTTGCCGCCGAGCTGCGCGCGGCCGGCGTGAAGATCAGCTTCGATCCGAACTACCGCAACCTTATGGCGCACGGCTACGAGCCGATCCTGCGCCGCATGGCCGCGCTCGCCGATCTCATCAAGGTCTCCGACGAAGACCTGCGCATGCTGTTCGCCGGCAAGAGCGAAGCGCAAGCCATCGAAGCCGTGCGCGCGCTCAATCCGGCCGCCACGCTGCTTGTCACGCGCGGCGCGCAGGCGGCCACGCTCTACGCGGGCAACGACGTAATTGAGGCAGCGCCGCCGCGCGTCGAAGTGGCCGATACGGTGGGGGCGGGCGACGCTTCCATCGGCGGCCTGCTGTTCAGCCTCATGAGCACGCCGCAGCGCAACTGGCGCCAGCATCTCGGCTTCGCGCTCGCCGCGGGCGCGGCCGCGTGCCGCCGGCCCGGCGCGTATTCGCCGACGCTCGACGAAGTCGTCGCGCTGCTCGCCGACTGAAGGCGCACGGCAAGGTGAACTGCGAGGCGAACTGCAAGGTGAACTGCGCGGCGAACTGCGAGGCACACGCCGAGGACACGGCGCGGCGCTGACACGAAAGCGCCGCGCCGCCGTCATTTGCATGTCCCGCAGCCGCGCGGGCAACGTGCTAGCATGGAATTTCCCTCTTGTTGCGGGCGAGGCGCGACACTTGCGCGCTTCACCCTGCGCGGCCCGATCCGAGCGGCCCGCCGAGGGGTTTCCTTCCACGAGGAGCACGTTATGGAAGACGTCAGCTACACCAAGGGGATCTACACGGCCGTCGCCTCAGTACGGCCCATGAACGCCGGCCAGTACCAGGGCCTGGTCTCCCTGGCGCGCGACGACGGCGAGGAACTCGAAAACGCGGTGTATGAAGTCGAAGCCGCATCGGGCACGCCGGAAGAGGCTCTCGAAGAAGCCAAGGCACTGGCGCATCGCATTCTCGGCGAACTCGAACTGTAGGTCGCGCGTTGAAGCCGGCGCCCGCTCAGGGACGGCTGGCAGCGCTGGATGAGACGGGGGTGCTCTGCATGGGGCCGCACACGTGCGGTCATGAGGAGGTTAGCCATGTCCGAACAGCTCTTTCTATACGGCGTCTACGCCATCCACGTGCATCCGCTCGAACTGCAGGGCGCTCGCTGGGACGCCGAGTATCAGATCACGCATCGCGACAAGGCCGTGCAACCGTGGGTCACGGTCGGCGGCAACGCGGGCTTCGACGCGCCCACGCAAGCCGTGGACGCCGCACGCCGGCAGGCTATCGCCGATATCGAACACGGCGCGGGCATTCCCAAGCCGCACGGATTTCCGTAAACCCAACGCGCGCCGCGCGCCACTACCGCTCACTCCCGCCCGCGCTGCGGGCGTGAGGCGCTAGCGCATCGTCCCCGCATCGCTTCCCCCATACCGTCTTGCGGTACGCTTGACGTGTCGCGTCGTTGTCGCGTCGTTGTTGCGTTGTTGCCGCGTCGCTTTGGCATGGCTACGCTCCCTATCCCGATTCAGAACCGCAGGAACACCATGACGCCCGAAACGCCGGAGCGCGTCGCAAACCAGGAAGCGGCCCAGCAAGCCGAGGCGGCGCCGCAGGATTCGCCGGGTGTGGACATGGCCGCCTGCACGTCCGAAACACCTGCGGGACCGAAGCAGAAAGCGCGGCGCGGCACGCCGCGCAAGCTGATGGTCGGCTCGCGCGAGGTGCTCGTCTACGGCATGCCGCAGGCCTGGGGCGACTTCTATCACTCGGCGCTCACCATGCGCTGGCCCACCTTCTTCGCCTCGCTCGCGGCCCTCTTCCTGTTCATGAACGGCGTGTTCGCGTGCCTCTACCAGCTCGGCACCGCGCCCATCGCCAACCAGTACCCGAAGGGCTTTCTCGGCGCGTTCTTCTTCAGCGTGGAGACGCTTGCGACCGTCGGCTACGGCGACATGCATCCGCAAACGATCTACGCGCACATCGTCGCCACGCTTGAAATCTTCGTCGGCATGTCGGGCATCGCATTGGCCACGGGTCTCGTGTTCGCGCGCTTCTCGCGTCCGCGCGCGAAGATCATGTTCGCGCGCCAGGTGGTGGTGCACCCCATCGAAGGCCGCATGACGCTGATGGTGCGCGCCGCCAACGCGCGCCAGAACGTGATCGCCGAAGCGGGGGCGAAGCTGCGGCTCATCCGCATCGAAACCTCGTCGGACGGCTTTCGCGCGCGGCGCATTCACGACCTCAAGCTCGTGCGCGACCAGCATCCGCTCTTCACGCTGGGCTGGAATCTCATGCACGTGATCGACGAGTCGAGCCCGCTTTACGGCGCGACGCCCGAGATGCTGGCCGAACAGCACGCCACGCTCCATGTCGTGATCGAGGGCTCCGACGAGTCCACCGCGCAGACCATGCAGGCACGCTTTAGCTGGTCGGACCGGCAAATCCGCTGGCACTACCGCTACGTCGACCTGATGAGCGACGCGGACGGCGTGAGCACGATGGACTACACGCACTTTCACGATGTCGTGCCGTTCGACGGGGCGAGAGCCTTCGGGCCCCGCGTGATCTGACAGACTGCCCCGAAGACCGACGCAAACGGGACCGCGCCGAGGCAGGGAAAATCTCTCTCCAAATTCGCCCGGCGTGGGCAGGCTCTCGCGCGAATAACCGGCAGTACCGGAGAGTTAGCAAAAAATTTCCGTCATTGGCGAGAAAAAATAGAGTCTCTTTCGCCGCTCTGTGATCGGGGCCATGCGAATGCACTAGAAACGGAGACTCCCCCAATGACCGCGCGCCCCGCGTTTGGCGACACGCCGCCTCTCGCCGATTACAAGCTCACCGACAACCTCACCGCCACGCGCGGCCGCATCTTCCTGACCGGCACGCAGGCGTTGATCCGCCTGCCGCTCATGCAGCGCGCGCTCGACCGCGCGCATGGCCTGAACACGGCAGGCTTCATCAGCGGCTATCGCGGCTCGCCGCTCGGCATGGTCGACCAGCAGGCGTGGAAGGCGAAGAAACTGCTCGAAGCGGCCGACGTGCGCTTCCTGCCTGCCATCAACGAGGAACTGGGCGGCACGGCCGTGCTCGGCACGCAGCGCGTGGAAGCCGACCCGGAACGCACCGTCGAAGGCGTGTACGCGATGTGGTACGGCAAGGGCCCGGGCGTGGACCGCGCCGGCGACGCGCTCAAGCACGGCAACGCCTACGGCTCGTCGCCGCACGGCGGCGTGCTGGTCGTGGCCGGCGACGATCACGGCTGCGTGTCGTCGTCCATGCCGCACCAGAGCGACTTCGCGATGATGGCGTGGCACATGCCGGTCGTGAATCCGTCGAACATCGCCGACATGCTCGAATTCGGCCTGTACGGCTGGGCGCTCTCGCGCTACTCGGGCGCGTGGGTGGGCTACAAGGCGATTTCGGAAACGGTGGAGTCGGGCTCGACCGTCGATCTCGATGCCATCAAGACCGACTGGCAAGCACCTGAAGGTTTTACGCCGCCGCCCGGCGGCCTGCACAACCGCTGGCCCGATCTGCCGAGCCTCGCCATCGAGCAGCGTCTGGCCGCCAAGCTCGACGCCGTGCGCCACTTCGCGCGCATGAACAGCATCGACAAGTGGATCGCGCCGAGCCCGCACGCGAACGTGGGCATCGTCACCTGCGGCAAGGCGCACCTCGACCTGATGGAAACGCTGCGCCGCCTCGATCTCACCATCGAGGATCTCGATAAAGCCGGCGTGCGCGTCTACAAGGTGGGCCTGTCGTTCCCGCTGGAAATGTCGCGTATCGACGCGTTCGTCGCGGGCCTCACCGACGTGCTCGTGATCGAAGAAAAGGGCCCGGTGATCGAGCAGCAGATCAAGGACTACCTGTACAACCGCAAGGAAGGCGCACGCCCTACGATCATCGGCAAGCACGCCGAAGACGGCACGCTGCTGCTTTCCGAGCTTGGCGAGCTGCGCCCCTCGCGCATCCTGCCCGTGTTCGCCGCGTGGCTCGCGAAGCACCGGCCAGCGCTCGACCGCCGCGAACGCGTGGTGGATCTCGTCGCGCCGCAAATTCTCTCGAACGCCGCCGACGCCGTGCGCCGCACGCCGTACTTCTGCTCGGGCTGCCCGCACAACACGTCGACGAAGGTGCCCGAAGGCTCGATCGCGCAGGCCGGCATTGGCTGTCACTTCATGGCTTCGTGGATGGAGCGCGACACCACGGGCCTGATCCAGATGGGTGGCGAAGGTGTGGACTGGGCCGCGCATTCCATGTTCACGAAGATGCCGCACGTGTTCCAGAATCTCGGCGACGGCACCTACTTTCATTCAGGCATCCTCGCTATCCGTCAGGCCGTGGCGGCGAAGACCAACATCACCTACAAGATCCTCTACAACGACGCTGTGGCCATGACGGGCGGCCAGCCCGTGGACGGCAGCATCTCCGTGCCGCAGATCGCGCGCCAGGTGGAGGCCGAGGGCGTCTCGCGCTTCGTGGTGGTGAGCGACGAGCCCGAGAAGTACGACGGCCATCACGGCCTGTTCCCGAAGGGCACGACATTCCATCACCGCAGCGAACTGGACGCCGTGCAGCGCGAGCTGCGCGAAACGCCGGGCGTAACGGTGCTGATCTACGATCAAACGTGCGCGGCTGAAAAGCGCCGCCGCCGCAAGAAAGGCGAATTCCCCGACCCGGACAAGCGCCTCTTCATCAACGAGGAAGTGTGTGAAGGCTGCGGCGACTGCGGCGTGCAGTCGAACTGTCTTTCGGTCGAACCGGTGGAAACGGAACTGGGCCGCAAGCGCCGCATCGACCAGTCGTCGTGCAACAAGGACTATTCGTGCGTGAACGGCTTCTGCCCGAGCTTCGTGACCATCGAGGGCGGCAAGCTCAAGAAGGCCGCGGGGGCCGCGTTCGATCCGCAGGCGCTGGCTGCGCGCGTCAATGCGCTGCCGATGCCGGCTACGCACCTGGACAACGCGCCCTACGACATTCTCGTAACGGGCGTGGGCGGCACGGGTGTCGTGACCGTTGGCGCGCTCATCAGCATGGCCGCGCATCTGGAAGGCAAGAGCGCTTCGGTGCTCGACTTCATGGGCTTCGCGCAGAAGGGCGGCTCGGTGCTCTCGTTCGTGCGCTTCGCGGCGACCGACGCGCTGCTCAACCAGGTGCGCATCGACACGCAGCAGGCCGACCTGCTGCTCGCCTGCGACATGGTGGTGGGCGCGAGCGCCGACGCGCTGCAAACCGTGCGTCACGATCGCACGCGCATTGTCGTGAACACGCATGAGATTCCGAACGCGTCGTTCGTGCAGAACCCCGAAGCGAACCTGCACGCCGATGCGCTGCTCGCGAAGATGCGCCACGCGGCGACCAACGGCGCAACGCCCGCGCAAGATCCGCTCGCCGCGTGCGATGCGCAGGCGCTCGCACAACGCTATCTCGGCGACACGATCGGTGCGAACATTGTGATGCTCGGTTTTGCGTGGCAACTGGGCCTCGTGCCGGTATCGCTTGCGGCGCTCACGCGCGCCATCGAGCTGAACAACGTGGCCGTGAAGGCGAACCTGTTTGCGTTCTCCATCGGCCGCATGGCTGCCGCCGAGCCAGCCGCGCTCGAAGCGCTCGACTCGCAACGCGCGGCGGCTGCCAAAGCCACGGCGCGCAAGCTCACGCAAACGCTCGACGAGCTGATCGCCGATCGCGAAACGCGTCTGCTCGCCTACGGTGGGGCAAGCTATGTGAAGCGTTATCGCGCACTGGTCGATGCCGCTCGCAGCGCGGACAAGACCGCCGAGCAAACGCTCGCGCGCGCCGTCGCGACCACGTTCTATCGGCTGCTCGCCGTGAAGGACGAATACGAAGTCGCGCGCCTGCACACCGACCCGGCGTTCCGCGCCGCACTCGAAGCGCAGTTCGAAGGCACGGCGGGCAGCGACTTCACCGTGAAGTTCAACCTCGCGCCGCCGCTCATCGCGCGCGAGAAGAACGGCCAGCCGCCGCGCAAGATGCAGTTCGGCCAGTGGCTGTGGAGCGCGCTCGGGCTGCTGAAGAAGGGCCGCAGCGTGCGCGGCACGTGGCTCGATCCGTTCGGCAAGACGCTGGAGCGCCGCATGGAACGCGCACTCGCCGGCGACTACGAGGCGACGCTACGCGGTGCGTTCGCCAGCCTCACCGCTGAAAATGCCGACGACATCGCCAAGCTTGCCAACCTGCACCAGCGTGTGCGTGGCTATGGGCACGTGAAACTCGCGAACCTCGCGGCGGTGAAGCGCAGCGAGCGCGAACTGGCTGCGCGCCTTGCCATCGAGGTGAAGACCAGCGCTGCGGTGCAGGAAGCGCTCGCTTCGTTCAAGGGCGCGGGCGCGTTGCGCGGTATCCCGGTGGTGGTGGCGAAGTAAGGTGAAGTGAAGGCAGGAAGCGCGCGCCGTTCAATCGAATGGCGCGCGTTTTTTTATGGGTCAGGCGTCGAGCAGCGTCCGCACGCGCCGCACCTTGTTTTCGTCGACAGGAGCGAGCCCCTTACCGTCAACGCGCACGCCGGAGCCGAAGTGAACCGCGCGCACCCGCGTCGCGCTCGCGAACTCCGCCACGCGATCGACCGTCAGTCCTGCGCCCGCGAGCACCGTGCAATGCGTGTGCGCCGCACGCTGCACGAGCGTTTCGATCTGCGCCTGCGCGTCGAGCACCGAAGGCTTGCCGCCCGAGGTCAGCACGTTCGTCACGGCTTCGAAACCGAGCAGCACGTCGAACGCTTCCTGCAGATCGCGCGCTTCGTCGAACGCGCGGTGAAACGTGAGCGGCATGCCATCGGCGGCGTCGATCGCGCGCTGCAAGCCGTCGCGATCCACTTCACGCGATGGCGTGAGCATGCCGATCACGACCGCATGCGCGCCCGCCCGCCTCGCGGCACGCACGTCGCGCAGCATCACCGCGTAATCGTTCGAATCGTAAATGAAGGAGCGGCTGTGCGGCCGCACGATCACGTTCACGGGAATCGTCACGGCCTCGACCACGGCTTCGATCATGCCGATGCTCGGCGTGAGGCCGCCCTCGCCTATCGCGGTAATGAGTTCGAGACGATCCGCGCCGCCGCGCGCGGCCGCTCGTGCGTCGGCGACCGTGGTCGCGATGACTTCCAGCACCACCCGTTCACGCTGTTGTGTGATTGGCATGTTTGCGCGCCATGTCGTGAAGAACACGACATGATCGCAGATGCACGCCTACTCGAACCAGTCGATGTCGCCGCACAGCACGCACAGGCGATCGCCCACCTGCACCGCCATCGACAGCGTCAGGCACGGCAGCGCCTCGTTGATCGACAGGTACGGTCCGGTCACGTGCACGCGCCCTGGCGTGATGAGCGCGCTGCGGAAGTATGGCCTGCGCAGCCAGCTCGCCCCTTGTGCGTCTTCCAGCGGCAAGAAGCGCGCGTCGCGCTCCGCGCGATCGACGCGCAGCACGACATTGCGGCCCGCCTGCCGGCCGTTCGAATCGAGCAGATAGCAGCGCGCCGCGTGATCGAGCGCGAGGAAATTCCAGCACACCTCTTCCATCGGCTCGCCGTCCGAAAGGCGTTCTGCCGCACGCTCGAATGCCCGCAGGTAAGGCGCGAGGCGACTGGTCTCGCCGCGCTCGCGCGTTTCGGTCTGCTGACGAAAGCGCTCCGTCGCTTCGGCGATCACGCCTTGCACCTGCGCGGCGTCGGTGAGCCCCGGCGCCGGCCGCGCGAAGAAAAAGCCCTGCACGAAGTCCGCGTTGCACGCGAGCGCGAGCTGCGCCTCGTGCTCCGTCTCCACTCCTTCGATCAGTACGAGCTTGCCCGCGTCGTGCAGCAGCGCCACGAGTGCGGGCAGTGTCGCGGCCATGTCGGCGCGATGCTGCGCGTGCATCAGCATGATGCGGTCGAGCTTGACGATGTCGGGGTTGAGCTGCCACACGCGGCCGATGTCGACGTTGCCCGCGCCGAAGTCGTCGAGCGCCACCAGAAAGCCGCGCTCGCGAAACGTCGCCACGGCCTGCGCGAGGGCCTCGAGGTCCGTCCCTTCATCTTCGAGCACCTCCAGCACCACGCGTCGCGGCGCGATGTTCAGCCGCCGCAGGTTGGCTAGCAGCGCCGCCGAGTGATACGCCTCGATCAGCGTGCCCGGATGCACGTTGAGAAAGAGCCACTCGCGCTCCGCGCCCAGCAGCGCGAAGTTCTCCAGATGCAGCCCCTGGGCGAGCCGGTCCACCAGCAGCGCGTCGCCCACGCGCGCGGCGTCGCCGAACACGTCGAGCGGCGAAACCGGGCGGTCGAGTGGATCGTGCGCGCGCAGCAGCCCTTCGTAGCCCACCGCACGCATGTGCGAAAGGCTGAACACCGGCTGGAACACGCTCGTGAGCGTGAGGTCGCCGTGGTGTGCGCTGTAGCGCTGCAGCCCCGAAGTGACGCTGAGATCGAAACCGTGAGGGGCCACGGCCGTTTTGTCCTGTTGCTCTGTGATCATGCCATCCTCTAGCGCGTAGGAAGGACGCTGCCGTCCGCACAACCTTTGCACGGTCTGCGCGTTCCTCCGTAGCCTGCTTTTCATTGCGTCACAGGAGGGATCAAGCAAGGTCCGTGCTCGCTCGCACTGCGATCTGGCACGCATCGCGAAATACGTTTTAGCCGGTCGCGTGCGCAGCGATTGGGCACGCCATGCACCGTACGAGGCATCGCGGGGTGCACCGATATCGTGCGCCTTTCCACGCGCCTTTGCTTCGGTAGTGACGCGCTCCAGCGGACAGATTGCCGCATTCCCGGCGCCTTGCCGCAGGCAAATGGTGCTGGATGTGTGCCTCGCCACGCACACATTCTGCGCGCTTCGCGGCGGCTTACAGACGCGTCAGGCTACACTCTCCCTCGACCGGCCCGCCCCTCTCTAATGCGCGCCAGAACGCAGTGCCGTACCGCGCGCGAAAACCACGGCTTTCCGTCTTCGGCGCTCCCCCGCATCGTCCCGTTTTTTGTCCCGTTTTTCGTCCCGTTTCGCCCCCGCTAAGTTTTTCGATGGACATCCTCTTCACCGTTCTCATTCTGCTGCTTGCTGTCGCCCTGTCCGGCGTCATCGCGCGCACCGTGCCCCTCAAGCTGCCATTGCCGCTCGTGCAGATCGGCATTGGCGCGCTGCTCACGTTTCCGCTCGTGAACCCGCACGTCACGTTCGACCCCGACATCTTCATGGCGCTGTTCATTCCGCCGCTGCTGTTCGCCGACGGCTGGCGCATGCCCAAGCGCGAGTTCTTCATGCAGCGCCGCGCGATTCTCATGCTCGCGCTCGGCCTCGTGCTGCTGACGGTCGTTGCCGTAGGCTATTTCGTGCACTGGCTCGTGCCGCAGATCTCGCTGCCCGTCGCCTTCGCGCTCGCCGCCGTGCTCTCGCCCACCGACGCCGTGGCGCTCGCGGGCATTGCCGGCAAGGACCGGATTCCCTCGCAGCTCATGCACATCCTCGAAGGCGAAGCGCTGATGAACGACGCCTCGGGCCTCGTCGCGCTCAAGTTCGCCGTGGTGGCCGCGCTCACCGGCTATTTTTCGCTGCGCGCGGCGGCGCTGAGCTTCGTGCTGATCGCGGCGGGCGGTCTCGCGCTGGGGGCGCTGATCGGCTGGCTCTTCAGCTTCGTTTCGGAGCGCTTTCTCAACGTGACCGAAGAAGGCGACCCCGCGCCCGGCGTCGTGCTGACCTTGCTGATTCCGTTTGCGGCGTATCTGTTCGCCGAGCACCTCGAAGTGTCCGGCGTGCTCGCGGCGGTATCCGCCGGCATGACGATGAACTACACGAGCGTCGCGCACAAAGGACCGGTGTCGACACGCGTGCGCGCAACGAGTACCTGGTCGATGATCGAGTTCGTCTTCAACGGCATGGTGTTCACGCTGCTCGGCCTGCAGTTCCCGGGCATTCTCGGCAAGGCACTGCTCGACGCGCACCACACGAGCAACGTGCAGATGCTGCGCCTCATCGGCTATATCGCCGCCGTGCTCGCGGCGCTCTACGCCATGCGCTTTGGCTGGGTGTGGCTGCTGCGCTGGGTGGCGAGCCGCGGCGCCGCGCGTCACGGCGTGGCGAACGCGGTGCCGGGCCTGCGCACGGTGGCGATCACCACGGTGGCGGGCGTGCGCGGCGCAGTCACGCTCGCGGGCGTGCTCTCGCTACCCGTGGCGCTCGCCAACGGCAGCCCGCTGCCAGGGCGCGACAGCGCCATTTTCATCGCGACGGGCGTGATCCTCGCTTCGCTGCTGGTGGCGATCGTCGGCCTGCCGCTCTTGCTGCGCGGCGTGCGGCGCGGCGCGCAGGGACCGCACGCGGCAGAGGAGCGCCAGGCGCGCATCCAGGCGGCGCAGGCGGGCATCCGCGCGGTGGACGCGGTGCACGAAAAGGTGAGCGAGGATCTCGACGAATCGCAGGCCACCTACGCCGCCGACACGACCGCGCGCGTGATGGACACTTACCGCCGGCGCCTCGCCTCGCTCGACGCCGACCGCGACCGCAGCGCGCACGCGCGCCGCTCGGACGCGCTGGAGCTGGAAATGCGCCTCGCGGGCATGCGCGCCGAACGCGCGACGCTGCTCAAGCTGCGCAACCAGATGCAGATCAACGACGAAACGCTGGCGAAGCTGATGCGCGAAGTCGATCTCTCGGAAACGGCGATGACCACGCGCGGACGCAACCGCAGCTAAGAAGCGCGAGCGCGGCGCGGATCGAAAGATTGGGAGTGGGAAAACGCGGCGCCGAGGACCGGCGCCGCATTAGCGGTGAAGCTTAGACCGCCGCTTCCTGCGCCGGCTTGCGGCGCAGCAGAGCGTAGAGAATGATCGCGCCGAACGTGGCGGTGCCGATGCCGCCGAGGCCAAAGCCGCCGAGCTTGAGCGAGAAGTCGCCCGCGCCGAGCACGAGCGTGACGGCGGCGACGATGAGGTTGCGGTTGTCCGAGAAGTCCACCTTGTTGACGACCCAGATGCGCGCGCCCGTCACGGCAATCAGACCGAACACGACGATCGAGACGCCGCCGAGCACCGGGCCCGGAATCGTCTGAATGACCGCGCCGAACTTCGGCGAGAAGCCGAGCACGAGCGCAATGACTGCGGCGATCACGAACACCAGCGTCGAGTAGATTTTCGTCACGGCCATCACGCCGATGTTTTCCGCGTAGGTCGTGACACCCGTGCCGCCCGCGAAGCCCGAAACGATCGTGGCGAGGCCGTCGCCGATAAACGCGCGGCCCACGTAGCGGTCGAGGTTGTAGCCCGTCATCGCGGAAACGGCCTTGATGTGGCCGAGGTTCTCCGCCACCAGAATCACGGCGATCGGCACGAGCAGCGCCATGGCGTGCGGGTCGAACACAGGCGCGGTGAACTTCGGCATGCCGAACCAGGCGGCGTTCGCGACGATCGAGAAGTCGATCGGCTTGCCGAGGCCCATGCCGTTCGTGATGATCGCGTAGATCACATAGGCGATCAGCAGGCCAACGAGAATCAGCAGGCGCTGCAGCATGCCGCGCGTGAACACGGCCACGCCGCCCACGCAGAGCACGGTGACGATCGCCATCCACGAGTCGAAGGTCGAACCGCTCACCCCCTTCACGGCGATGGGCGCGAGATTCAGCCCGATCACGCAGACGATCGCGCCAGTCACCACGGGCGGCATGAGCGTTTCGATCCACTTGGTGCCGACCGCCGAAACGAGCAGGCCGATCAGCGTATACACCACGCCGCACGCGATGATGCCGCCGAGCGCCACGGGAATGTTGGGATTGGCGCCCTGCCCGCCGTAGCCCGTCACGGCGATCACGAGGCCGATGAACGCGAAGCTCGAACCGAGATAGCTCGGCACGCGGCCACCCACCACCACGAAGAACAGCAGCGTGCCGACACCCGACATGAAAATGCACAGGTTCGGGTCGAAGCCCATGAGCAGCGGCGCGAGCACGGTCGAGCCGAACATGGCGACGACGTGCTGCACGCCCATGGCGAACATCTGCGGCCAGGCGAGGCGCTCATCGGGGGCGACGACACCGCGGGTGTCACCCGTCTGCGCGCGCCAGCGTGGGAAATAGGAGTCGGACATGGGTTCCTCTTGTCGGCGTGATTTGCGGTTTTGGTTCTGGTTTTGATTGTTGGCGCCTCGCAGCAACGGCCGCCCTTGATGCAGATCAGGCGGGAGTGTACGGAGCCGCAATCCGCGTGGCAAGCCGGATGTCAGGCGTCCGAAACCATGCCGGCGTTCGCCGATACGAGGTCTTAAGTGAATGCCGAATGGAGTTTCAGACTCCTCCTATATTCGGGGCAGGATACGAGACCTAGACTTTCGTTGCTGCGTGACCCCATGACAGTTCATGCAGAGGTTGTAGGTTGTAAGTTGTAAACTCTCCGACTTCTCCGCTCTCGCTCCCCCGCTTGAGCGGTTTTTTTTTGCCCGCTCAATCTGAGTCCCTCCTTGCCCCACATTGGCCGTTCGTGCGTTCAGGCGAATGCGGCTTGCGCCAACTCCCGCGCATAGTCGCGCACGTCCTCCGGCCAGGGTGCATTCGCCGCTTCGAAACGGCTTCGCTCGCCCGCGTAGAGCGCACGCAACGCCTCCTCATAATTCGGCAGATTGCCGGCCAGTGCGGTCATGAAGCGATGCGCGGCTTCCTGGGCCGCGCGCACGCGTTCGCGTGCCTCGCTCGCGTGGCGTGCCGAATCCACGAGTCGGCGCAACACTACGGAGGCGCCGCCGGGCTGCGCGCCGAGCCAGTCCCAATGACGCGGCAGCAGCGTCACCTCGCGAGCGACCACGCCAAGCTTCGGGCGGCCGCGGCCACGCGGGGCGTCTTCCTGCGCTTCTTCGTCTACAGCATTCAGCGCCGCTGCGGCCTGCTCGCTGCTTGCCTGCGCGACGAGTCGCGCCTCGATATCCTGTTCGGTGCCGCGCAGATCGAACTCCACCGGACGCGCGTCGCAGTCGTCGAAAACCAGCACCGCCGCGCCGTTTTCGTTGCCTTCACGCTCGAGTTCCGCCTTGACCGCCAGCGCCACCTGAAGCGGCGCGCCCCGCGCAACCAGACGCGTACCCGCAAATGCCGTGCAACCGTTCGCCACCACCATCGTTTTTCTCCTTCTTGATTTCCAATGATGGGCGAATATTACCCGGGTAAATTACGGTGCGCAATATCATCCGGGTAAAATTTGATCGCGGTCAGCCGGTGCGGCCTTCGAGATCCGCGCCGCGCGCGTCGTTGGTCGCTGCCGGCAGCCATGCCGCTACGCGGTTGCGGCCCGAACGCTTGGCCGTATAAAGCGCCGCGTCGGCGGCGTCGGTCAGCGCGCGCCAGTCTGCAAACCCGCTTTGCGTCGTGCACGCCACGCCCACGCTCACGGTCAGCACGCCGTTGGGGCTATCGGCGTGCGGCAGCGCCAGCGCCTCGATCGCGGCGCGCACCTTCTCGGCCAGCGCGAGCGCCTGGGCCTCGCCCGTTTCGGGCAGCAGCAGCACGAACTCCTCGCCGCCGTAGCGCGCAGCACAGTCCGCCGCACGGCGTGCGTGTGCGCCGAGCGCATGCGCGACGGCCGCGAGCGCGTCGTCGCCCGCCAGGTGGCCATAGCGGTCGTTGTAGCGCTTGAAGCGGTCCACATCGATCAGTACGAGCGCGAGCGGGCTGCCCGAGCGGCGTGCGCGCGCCCATTCGTGGTCCGCGCGGGTTTCGAAGGCGCGCCGGTTCGCGAGCGACGTGAGCGCATCGGTGCCCGCCTGCACGCGCAACTCCGCCTCCACCGCGCCACGCTGGCGCAACTGGCGCGTGAACATCAACGCGAGCGCGATCAGCGAAACGTCCAGCACTGCCGTGAGCGTGCCGATGATCCAGGCGCGCACGCGCCATTCGCGGTAGATGTCGTCCGCCGCGACGGCCACGCTGAACACGAGCGGATAGCCTTCCACGCGCCGCAGCGCGAACCAGCGCCGCACGCCGTCTATCGGGCCGAGCGAGAAAAAACCGGTAGCCTGCGACCGCTGGAAACGCTGGAAGAGTTCGGATTCCGCGATGCTTTTGCCGATCAGTTGCGGATCGTACGGGCGGCGCATGAGCAGCGTGCCGTCTGCGAGCGTGAGCGCCACCGTGCCGTTCGTGCCAATGTTCACGCCACCGAACAGGTGCCGGAAATAATCGAGCCGCATCGTGCCGACCACGACGCCCGCGAACGAGCCGTCGGGGTTCGAGAGACGGCGGCTCATGCCGATCGTCGCGTTGGCGGGACCGTCACGTGGAATGAACGGATGGCTCAGAAAGAGTCCCGCGTGCGGCGAGTCGCGCTGCGCGATGAAATAGTCGCGGTCGGCGATATTGAGCACGCGCGGCGGCACCGAACGCGAATCGAAGACCACATCGCCCGCCGCGTTGGTGACGAAGATCGCACCGAGATTCTTTGCCGTGGCCGAGCGGTCGAACAGCACGTTCTGGCGAATGTCGGCGGGCAGCGCGGCGAGACGCGGATCGTCAATGGCGTCGATGACGGCTTGCAGCGAAAGGTCGTAGACGTCGAAATTGCGCGCGGTGTCGCGCTCGAAAAGCAGTGCCATGTTGGAGGCGGACGCGCGGGCGCTCGCAAGCGCGTCGTGCCGCATTTGCGCCATGACCCACGCGGCGACCAGCGTCAGCACTGCGGCGAGCGCAATGCCGATGGCAAGCACGGCGTTCGGTCGGCGGATGATCATCTCGGGCCTTCGGGGGCTGGCCTTGCACGGGCGCCGGTTGCCAGGCGCTTGCCTGCGCCCGACCGCGGACGATGTCCGGCGCCGCGCGCGCCGGGGTGCAACCGAGTGTACAACGGCCGGCGGACGCATGCTGTGCGTATGCATTCATCCTCGCATGCCGCGTGGAGCGTTGCTATGCGGGCAAGTCCGATTGGGGGTGGTCGTTTGGGGCGGGGCTCGTTTTTTGTGCCCTATTCTCCTGAATAAAGTGCGTTTTCGAGAGGCGCATTGTCTTTGTTATTTTGGATTCCTCTGCTTTATGGCGAGACTCCGTATGAGCGAGTCATGCCGCGTGGTCAGTCGCCGCGCACACCGACGATTGCGCGCGCGTCTATCCACGCGCGCCATTGACCACCGAAGTCGAAAGCCGGGTCGATGTCAAATGCCTCGGCAAGCGCCTTGTCGAGCGTGGCGCCGTCTCGCAGTGCGACGAACGCTGCGTGCGCGGCGTGTGTGTGCACGAGCACTGTAGGCCGCCATTGCGGCCTGACCACGAGCGCCCACGAGGGCACGTCCACACGCTCAGGCCATACGCCGTCCGGCTGATGCGCTCGCCAGATCGCCACGGCCTCGAAGCGCAACGCGAGCGCAGCGCATGCCGGGTGCACAACGAGATGCGATTGCGCGAGACGCGCTGCGCCCAGCGCTTGCCATTGCTGCGCGTCGAGCGGCGCGGCGTTCGCTGCATAGTTGGCCGTATGCAACGCCCATTCGAGTCGCGCGACATCGCCGAAATACGCGTACCGCGCGTCGGTCTCGTATCGTTCGATGAAGTCAGGCAACTGCGCGCCGAAGCGGTTCAGGTCCGCATCGCGCGAAGGATACGCGCGCGCGTACGCTAGCGCGAGTGCTTCGAAGTAGGTCTCGCCAGTTAGGGCCGCGAGTACTGGATAGGCGTTCGCGAGCGCAAGTCGCCGCGCCGCGCGACCGTTGCCGCGATAAAGGCCCATGCGCTCGTGCAGCAGCGCTGCATCGGCGGGAAGCATCTCGTTGGCGAGCGCCGCATCGCCGTTGGGATCGTCCAACGCGGCGGCGAAGGTTTGCTGCATCGCTTCCAGTGTGTCGCGCGCGGTCACGAGCGCAACTCCGTCGCGCTATGCGCGTGCTTCGCGAACCGTTCGCGCGCGAGACGCGCCTCGTCGAGCAGCACCTCGAGCGGCGGCACCGCCGTGTCCCACTCGATGAGCGTGGGCGTCGCGCCAAATCGCTCGAGTGCGGTCTCATACAGAGACCAAACCGCCGGCGCGACGCGCGAGCCGTGATCGTCGATCACGGCGGCAGGCGTTGCGCGATGCCCCGCCAGATGAATCTCACCAACGATCTGCGGCGGCAGTGCGGCCATTGCCGCCAGTGCATCTTCACCGTGGTTGCATTGATTCACGTACAGATTGTTCACGTCGAGCAGGACGCAACAGCCCGTGTGCTGCGCGAGCGCCGCAAGGAATTCAGCCTCGCTGTAGGTATCGCCGCGAAATCGTACGTAGGTCGAAACATTTTCGATCAGTACAGCGCGGCCCAGCGCGTCTTGCATCTGCGAGACGCGCGCGCTCAAGTGGTCGAGCGTGGCTTGCGTGAGCGGCATTGGCAGCAGATCGTGCAGCGCGCCTTGTGCGCTCGCGCCCCAGCATAGATGCTCGGACACCACAGCGGGCTCGATGCGCGCCACCAACTGCGCAAGCCTCGCGAGATGCGCCGTATCGAGCGGCGCAGCCGAGCCAAGTCCGAGCCCCACGCCGTGCAGGCTCACCGGCAAATCGCGCCGTACGGTTTCGAGCACATGCAGGTCGTAGCCGCCATCACCGAAGTAGTTCTCGCTGTGGACCTCGACCCAGTCGACGGCAGGCGGCCCCGCCATGAAAGCGTCGTAATGCGCGTGACGCAGGCCGATGCCCACGCCACTCAATGCGCCTGGCGCGCTCACCTTGCGCGCTCTTTTTGGCGCGCCCGCTCAGCCGCGAGGCTCATTTTTCCGGCGTGCCGCCCAGCTTCGCGCACGTGCCCTTCGGCATGGTCTTGAAGTCGCCCTTGTCGTGATCGACCTTGGCTTGGCCCGCGCAATCGTGCACGCCGGTCTTGCTCGAACAATCATTCTGGCCGGCCTTGGCAACGCCGTAGCAATTCACGGTGTCGTCCGCGTGGGCCACGCCCGCACCGGCCGTCGCAAGACCCGCCAGCGCGGCGGCAATCAGTGCCTGGCGGCCGAGAGAGTTCTTCATTGCGTTTCTCCTTGAACTTCGAAATGGGTTTCGCAGCAAGCAATTGGGATACGCAGCCGTCGCAACGCGCGGCCTCGCGCGCCCTATTTTGCCTCACCACGCGGCGCCCGACCCGGCCGAAGCGCCGCGGGCTCACGGAATTATTGCAATTCAAGTAATTATGTTTGCTGGATTGCGGTGTTTTTCTTTGAAGTGCACTGCAATAAAGTCTCACCAACGATTCGAGCAACAAGATTGTTACGAACCGACCACATAATTTTCGGAGGTTGTTACCATGAAGAATCTGATTGCTGCTGCACTCGCCGCTACCGTCCTCGCCGCTCCGGCCCTGTCGTTCGCACAAGCCGAGCAAGCGCCCGTGACGCGCGCTCAAGTTCGCGCCGAACTGGTCCAGCTGGAAAAGGCCGGCTACCGTCCGAACCTGTCGAGCCCGTACTATCCGGAAGACCTGCAGGCTGCCGAGGCGCGCGTCGCCCAGCAGAACGGCGCAGCGCAAGCCACGGCTTACGGCGCATCGACGAACGGCAGCGTCCAGTCCGGCACCCGCGCACCGAACATCAAGCCGACCTACTTCGGCCAGTAATCGCGGCGCACGCGTGGTGCTAGTGCACGACGCGTAGCTTCGCTTGGCGGGCCCGCTCTCCCAATTGAGAGAGAGCGGGCCCGCCGTTCATTTCTGCGCCGCGCGTGCAACGCGCGCGCCACAAAGAGCGGCACGCCCACGAAAACCTCCGCCGCCGGAAATCCGGTGGCTTTGCCCGGACTGCGGTCCGGGCCTTTTTCCTCCTTCCCTCTCGCGCCGCATGCGGCCCGCTTTTCCAGCGCGGGCCGCCCGGCTCAAAAGCCGTGGGTCACGAGCGAGAGCACGGAAAGATCGGGGTGCGTGCCGTCGATGATGCTGCGGCCCACGTGCACCGCCTCTTCGGTGGCGTCCTGCTCGCTGCGCCAGGTTTCGTCGCCGTCCGCGTGATAGGTGACCGTGTGGCCCGGCTTCGCGGGATTCGCGCCGGGATGGCACACGTAGGCCGTGTAGGTGTAGCGGTTCGCGCCCTCTTCGGTTGGCGTGGCGCTGACGTGGATCTCGAAGCCTTCGTAGTCAACCTGATGCATCGCAAGCGGTTGAGCGCTCATGGTGACCTCCGGGTGCCGCGGGTGAGCGGCTGCGGGCTATCCGGCCGATGGGTGTGCGGCCGGGCGTTCGGTATTGGGAAGTTTAGGCGATGGGCCCCGGGCGGGTGGCCTACTATTGCAGGGCGATCCACCACCCTGGGAGCTTAGCCATGGCATCGAACACCGTCCGCCTGCACCGCGTGCTGCGCGCACCGCCCGAGCGCATCTATCGCGCGTTCCTCGACGCCAGCGCGGTCGTGAAATGGCTGCCGCCCAACGGCTTCACGTGCACCGTCCATGAACTCGACGCGAAAGTCGGCGGCCGTTACCGGATGTCGTTCAAGAATTTCACGGCCGGCCACGGTCATTCGTTCGGCGGCGAATATCTCGAACTCGTGCCGAACGAGCGATTGCGTTACACCGGCGTGTTCGAGGATGAGCACCTGACCGGCACCATGCAGACGACGGTGGAATTGCGCGCGGTGTTTTTCGGCGCGGAAATGACCGTCGTGCAGGAAGGCATACCGGAGATCATTCCGGTCGAAGCGTGCTATCTCGGCTGGCAGGAGTCGCTGGGGTTGCTTGCAAAGCTCGTTGAAGCCGAAATCAGCCAATAAGTAGAAAGGGGCTCGCGCCCCTTTCTTTTCTCGGCAGCGTGCTTGTTCAATATCCGAGCGCGCAGCCATCCTTGCGATGATCGGATGCGCCGGTCAACACGCCCCGCTCCCAGTCGATACGAATAGCCTGCGAGCCGCCAATCGGGCCGGCTGCCGGCACGAGCTTGAAGCCGCGATCGGCAAGCGCCGCACGCGTGTTGTCCGGCAATGTCGATTCGATTTCCACAGTCCCGGTCCCTGGGCGCGGGAAGACACGCGGCAGATCCATCGCGGCCTGCATGTCGAGGCCGTAATGCAGCACCTTCGAGAGGAAATGCGCGTGGCCCATCGCCTGATAGTGGCCGCCCATCACGCCGAAGCTCATCTGCACGCGGCCATCGCGCGCAACCATGCCCGGGATGATGGTGTGCAGCGGCCGCTTGTGCGGCGCGATGGCGTTGGGATGACCCGGCTCCACCGAGAAGCTCATGCCGCGGTTGTGCAGCATCACGCCGGATTCTTTGCCCATCAACCCGCTGCCGAATGGATAGAACAACGAATTGATGAAGCTCACGCAGTTGCGGTCGCGATCGACCACGGTGATGTAGACCGTGTCGCGGTGTTCGACCTGGGTGATCGCGGCGGCCGGGTCCAGCACGCTTTCGAGGTCGATGCGGCTGCGCAGTTTGTCGACGTACTCGTCGGACAACAGGCGATCGACATCGACGGCACCATGGCGCGGGTCGCCTAGCACGGCGTCGCGCACCGCGTACGCGAGCTTCGCCGCCTCGATCTCGCGATGCAGACGGTCGGCGTCGAGCGGGCTGCCTTCGGCGTCGTATTTGTCGAGCAGGCGGAGCAACAGCAGCGCGATGACACCCTGCCCCGCAGGCGGACATTCGATCACGTCATAGCCCTGGAATTTCGCGCGGATCGGCGTGACGTACTCGCCGTGGAATTGCGCGAAGTCTTCCAGCGTGTGCAAGCCGCCATGCGCCTGAAGTTGCGCAACGAGATCGGCAGCGACGGTGCCTCGGTAGAAAGCGTCGCGGCCCGTTTCGGCGATGGCGCGCAGCGTGTTTGCGAGGCGCGGCTGACGATGCGTCGAGCCGGCGCGCGGCGCGGCGCCATCCACGAGCATGGTCGTGCGCGCTACGGCGTCACGCGAGAGCGTCTCTACCTCTGCGGCCCAGTCGTGCGCGGTGCGCTGCGCGACGGCGTAGCCTTCTTCCGCGAAACGGATTGCCGGCGCGAGCACGTCGCGCAGCGGCAAGCGGCCATGGTCGCGATGGAGCGTGGTCCATGCGTCCACCGCGCCCGGGACCGTGACTGCATGCGGCGAATGGCGCGCAATCGTTTCTATGCCCATTGCGCGCAAGCGCTCTGCGCTTGCTGCTGCGGGGGCCCAGCCCGAGCCGTCATAGGCAATTACGTCATCCGTGCCGCCGCGCGAATAGAGCGCGAAGCAGTCGCCGCCCACACCAGTTGAGCCCGGTTCGACTACGCACTGCACCGCACACGCGGCAATTGCGGCGTCCATGGCGTTGCCGCCTGCAGCGAGAATCTGCACGGCCGCGAGCGTGGCGCTCGGATGCGAGGTTGCGGCCATACCATTGCGAGCCATGACGAGCGAGCGGCCCGGCGTTTCGAAGTTACGCATCGACGCGTTCTCCTCTTTGGTGTCCTGATGATGTTTTATTTCACGTGACGCTGCATCGCGGCTACGTCTTTTACGCGGACGCGGGCATTGCAGTGCGCAATGTGCGTTTCAAGAACGTCTGCGTGCGCGGATGCGAAGGCGCGGTGAAGATGCGCTCGGGCGGCCCCTCTTCGATCAGCTCGCCCTGGTCGAGCACGACCACGCGGTCGGCCACCTCGCGAGCAAAGCCCATTTCGTGCGTGACGACGACCATCGTCATGCCGTCTTCGGCAAGCTCTTTCATCACCTGTAGCACTTCGCCTACCGTTTCCGGATCGAGCGCACTGGTGGGCTCGTCGAAGAGCAGCACCTTCGGCTGCATGGCGAGCGCGCGAGCGATGGCGATACGCTGCTGCTGGCCGCCGGAAAGCTGCGACGGATAGTGGTCGGCGCGATCGGCAAGACCCACGCGCGCAATCAGCGCTTTTGCTTGCTTGACCGCTTCTTCGCGCGGCATCTTCAGCACGTGGATGGGCGCCTCGATCACGTTCTCCAGCGCCGTCATGTGCGGAAACAGATTGAAGCGCTGGAACACCATGCCGATGTCGCGACGCTGCCGTGCGAGCTGGCGCCCGGAATCGCGCACCAGCGTGCCGTTCGGTCGCTCGACAAAACCGAGCAGATGGCCGTTCACGCGCACCCGCCCGCTGTCGTACGACTCGAGCAGATTGAGGCAGCGAATGAACGTGGTCTTGCCCGACCCGGACGAGCCGATGAGCACCACCACTTCCCCCTTCGCAACGCTCAACGAAATGCCGTTGAGCACCTTGGTCGCGCCGAACGACTTGTGAATGTCCGACGCCTCGATGACGATTTCGCGTGCTTCGTTCATGTCAACGCTCATGTCAACGTCCTCGCAGCAGTTTCATCGTTTGCGCGCCAAAGAGACGCGTATTCGCAGCCGGCTTCGCCTCGCCGCGGCCGAAGTGCGATTCGAGCCGCCGCTGCACGAAGCCCCAGAGCGTGGTGAGCGCGAGGAAGTAAATGCCGAGCACGAGATACAGCTCGAACACGCGGAAGTTCACCGATGTGATCATCTGCGTGCTGAGCAGCAGTTCCGGCACGCCGATCACGCTCACGAGCGTGGTGTTTTTCAGCATGACGTTGAACTCGTTTCCGAGCGGCGGCACGATGATGCGGAACGCTTGCGGCAGCACGACGCGCCGCATGAGCAGCACCGAAGTCATGCCGAGCGAGCGCGACGCTTCGTACTGGCCTCTGTCCACCGAACTCAAGCCCGCGCGAATGATCTCCGCCTGATATGCCGCCGAATTCATGCCGAGCGCGAGCACGGCGGCCTGAATGTTGCCCGGCAGCGAGATGATGCCGAAGTCGAGATCGTGAAAGTGAAAGATGTTCGCCGCGGCAAATGCGGTGTACAGAAACACGATCTGCATGAGCAACGGCGTGCCGCGCATGACCCAGATATAGCCGCGCGCGAGATACTGCACCGGCAAGCTCGACGAAAGCCGCATGAGCGCGACGATGAGCCCGAGCGTGGCGCCGAACACGATCGCGCAAGCGCTGATCGAGAACGTGAGCCACAAACCGTGCAGATACGCCGGGCTCGGGTCTAGCAGGAATTTCCGGAAGATTTCCCAACTGAAATTCATGGCGTCACCCCGCGCTCACAGGCGATCGTTTTCGAGCTTCCAGGTGGCGAGCATCTTGCTGTAGCGATCGCTCTTCACGAGATCGGCCACGGCTTTCGCGACCGCCGGAGAAAGCGGCTCGCCCTTGCGCGCGCCAATGCCCGTTGCGATGCGATTGAAGCCCGGCACCGCCTCCTCGAACATGTCGCCCGAGACCTGCTGGAAGTGCGCGGCGCTTTCCGCCGTGGTGCCGTAGGCGTCGACCTGATTCAGACGGAAGGCCTGAAATGCATCGGCATCCGAACTATAGACAACGATGTTCATGGGCTGCTTGCCTGCGGCTTTGAGCTTCTCGTTTTCCTTGTCGAGCAGCGTGCTGATGGTCGTGCCGTTGAGCACCGCGACCTTCTTGCCGGAGAGGTCGTCGAGCGAGCGCACGTGGCGCGGGTTGCCGCGCGGCACCATGATCGACTGGCTCGAATACATGTAGTCGACGATGTCGATGATCTGGCGGCGCTCGGGCTTGTCGAAGAGCTGGCCGATCACGAGATCGCATTGCTTCGCTTGCAGCGCCGGAATCTGTCCGCTAAAGGACATGACCTTCCACTCGACCTTGAGATTGCCGAGCTGCTTCGCGATGTCTTGCGCCACGTCGACGGAGAAGCCGCGCGGCTGCTGGTTCTCGTCGTAGGACGCGAGCGGTGGCGCGTCCATGCTCGAACAGTAGGTGAGCGTGCCGCCTTTCACGAGGCCCAGATCGGCGGCGTGCGCTGCTGATGCTCCGGCCGCTTGTGCCAGAACCGCCAAGCCTGCGCAGGCGGCGAGACGAAGACGCTTGAACTGAATTGCTGACATCGAGAGGCTCCTGGCTGAAAGTGAGCTGCGTGAGATACGACGACAGTTAGGATGCCGACGCGTCATGCTCGTGACGCGGGCGATTCTAGAAACTTGATGATCTGGGGAACGGTTGATTCGAGGTGCTCGCGTAGCGCTTGCTCGGCTTGCGCTGGGTCGCGGGTGCGCAATGCGTCGATGAGGATCTGGTGGGCGTCGCGTGCGCGTTTGCGTCTGAAAGTGGCTTGCTCGATCCACAGGCGCATGGGGCCTTCTATCAGCGTGTAGAGCGAGTGGATTTGCTGGTAGAGGCGCGTGCGGCCGCTGATTTCACACAGGTATTCGTGGAACGCGCAGTGGCGTTGGACCCAGGTGTCTGTGTCGCCTACGCAGGCGTCCATGTCTTCTAGCAGGCGCTGGAGTTTGGTTAGGTGGGCTTCGGTGCAGCGCGGAGCGGCTACGCGCATGGCCAGGCATTCGAGCGCAATGCGCATGTCGAAAATGTCCCGGACTTCTTCTACTGTGAGGCCGCGGACGATTGCGCCTCGGTTCGGGCGCTGGATGATCAGGCCTTCTGTGTGGAGCCTTTTGAGCGCTGCGCGTACCGGCATGCGGCTCATTGAGAGTTCTTCTGCAACCGTTTCGGCAACGATGCGCTGCCCTGCTGCGTAGCGGCCTTCGATGATGGCCTCCAGCAGGAAGCGGTAGGCCTCTTCTTCGGCCGTTAAGGCTAGGCCGGTGGTGCTGCGGACGCTGGTGGCAGGCATTTTTGTGCGGTGCGGGAGGACGTCGCTTTCGGTTGCTGTTGTGAGGCAGCGTACTACGAGTGGATTTGTGGATCCAGTCTTTCAAAAAAGATTTGGGAGGGCGCTCGGCCTCTCAAATGCGAAGGTCTCTGGACACGCTGCTCGCAAATTCGAGCGATCAAAGGAAAGAAGGCTGCGATCCTTGGATTCGCAGCCTTCAACTTGCACGGGACGGTACCCTTTGCGAAAGGCGCCAAACACAGCTGATCGCAATAAGTCATTGGGAATGGCTCGCTCGAAGTCTGCGCACGGCGGCAATTCCCTCTCGTCGAAGAATCGGGGTGCCTCCGACCGGCAATCAGGGGTATCGCCAACTGCGCGCTCCCGACTTGTCTTAGCCATTCCGGCGATAACATCGAGCAACTCCTTAGTCGTTCGCCCTTTTGACACGCTCGGTCCAGCCATTAAACCCCGTTCGGACAGGTTGACGTTGTCTTCGTCGCCGACGCGTACCATCAAGCCTCTAGTGCCCATCGCGTTGAATCAACGCGTGCGGAGCTTCGCTACGGATTCGGCTTTGTTTGGACGCCCCCGGCGACGCTTCAAAGGTTGTGGCTGGATCGTTGCGCCGCGGACCTCAACGCCACCTACATGTCGCGCAATCCATTGCTCGACGTCTTCGACGCGCCAAAGAAGGCGTTTGGTGTTAGGCAGCCTGCAAATTGGAGGAAGGGATAGCGGATTGCGCGTCGCGTCGCTACGGATGCTCGCGGCGGACTTGTGCAGGTGTTCAGCTAACTGGTCGACTGTGAGTAACGCTTGCATGGACATTGGCACGTAAGGGCCGTGGCGCTTTCATGCACACGGCCGCAGTAGTTGGCAGATGTCTGCAAGGTTCGCAGGAGGGGGGGGCGAGGTAACGGTAGACTTCGGCGCGTCTTTTTACCACTCACCGGCATGAACGGCAGTGTGGGCGCGCTCTGCCACAAATTTCCCACACGCAGTGCGCGAAACATCGCGTCTGAAAGCAAAACAACGCACGACATCGCAAGATGTAGTGCGTTGTTTTTAAAGAAAATCTTGGTGGAGCGGAGGAGGATCGAACTCCCGACCTTCGCATTGCGAACGCGACGCTCTCCCAGCTGAGCTACCGCCCCAACGAACTACCGATTCTACCCACACAAAATCAGTTTTGCCAAGCGTCAAATTTGACCCCGCGCAAACCTACTTCGAAGGCGCCCCAGCGAGCACCCAGCTCACGACGGACTGAATATCGCCGGCGCTCATCCCAGGGTGAGACGGCATAGGAATAGCCCCCCAAACCCCGGCCCCACCGTCCCGCACCTTCTTCTCGAGCTTAGCCTGGGCCCCAGCATCGCCCTTGTACTTAGCAGCGACATCCTTAAACGAAGGCCCAACCAGCTTGCGATCCACCGCATGGCACCCCATGCAAGCATTAGCCTGAGCCACCTTCAACCCATCCGCCACAGCAGCAAACGCCGGCGAAGCCACTCCAAAACCCGCCCCAGCAACCACGACCGCGGCAACAAAACCACCAACAAACCGCCCCATCACATAGCCCCCGTATTCCCCGGCCGCGTAGCCGAAGAATTCGTCACCGGCGCGGGCGCCTGGTGCTCAATAGGCTGCGAGGTCACACCCGAATCCGGCACCGCTCCAACCGTCGGCGCATCGGCAGCAGGCGCCGCCGCCGGCGCACTGGCCGCAGCCGCCGTCGCCACTGCTGCCTGTTGCGGATCGATGTACTGATAGCACTTCACCACCTGCGTCACGCCCATCACCCCGGCGGTCGCGTTGGCAGCGATATTGCCTTCATCGGGCGTCACAAGCCCCATCAGATAAACCGTGCCGCGCTCGCTCACCACCTTGAAGTTGTTCGCGGAGATGTCCTTATAGGCAATCAGCTCCGCCTTCACGCGTCCTTCGAGGTACGAGTCGTTCGCGCGCGAGGAGAACGAGCTAGCCGGCTGCACCGCCAGTTCGTTGACGATCGAACCCACGTTCGTCACCGCTCGCACAATGCTCTCGGCCTTCTGCTTCGAGGCGTCGTCGGGCACTTCACCCGTGAGCAGCACGCGCTGGTTGAACACCGCCACGTTCACGTGCGCCGTATCGGGCAGTTGCTTGCCGAGGTCGGCCAGCGCCTTCACCTGGATCTCTCGGTCCTCGGTTTGCGAGCCTACCGTGCGGCGGTCGGTTGCCACCAGCGCCGTGCCGCCCGCCGCGCCCGCCAGCGCCAGGAAGCAGCCCTGCAGGCTTGCGCAGAGCGAGGCTGCGAAGCCGATCGTGAGCGTGGTCCGTGCCAGCGCGCGCGTCATGCCGTATCTGCTCATCAACTTCCCCTCTCTTCGTCTTACGGTGTCAGTCTTCGCCCAGCAGCATCGCGTCGATGCCATCGCACAGGCAATGAAGTATTAACTGGTGCACTTCCTGAATCCGCGCCGTCCGGTCGCTCGGCACGCACAGCTGAATGTCGGTATCGGCGAGCACGCTGTTCACGTCGCCGCCGCCCTTCCCGGTCAGCGCGATCACGACCATCTCGCGCTCGTGCGCTTCCTGAATGGCGGCCAGCACGTTCACCGAGTTGCCCGAGGTCGTGATGGCGAGCAGCACGTCGCCCGGCTGGCCAAGCGCGCGCACCTGCTTCGCGAATACCTGCTCGTACGCGTAGTCGTTGGCAACGGCGGTGAGCACCGAGGCGTCGGTGGTCAGCGCGAGCGCGGGCAGGCCCGGGCGTTCACGCTCGAAGCGGCCAATCAGTTCGGCGGCGAGTTGCTGGGCGTTGGCGGCGGAGCCGCCATTGCCGCATGCGAGGATCTTGTTGCTGTTCGCCAGCGCGGCGAACATCGTATCGACCGCGGCGGCAATTGGGACCGCCAGGGTTTCCATGGCCGCGAGCGTAATGGCTGCGCTATCGCGGAAGTGCTGTTGAATGCGTTCGACGGACATCGACTCTCTAATCTGTACTGCGGGTATCGCAAAATTTCCGCGTATTGCGGCGTGCCGCAAGTTTAGCGCACTCGAGGGCGTTCATTTTCACCCTTGTTTTTATTGCCCCAGTTTTAGCTCTCGTGGGCTTGCGCATGGAACGCGTCGCGCAGCCACACGAGCCGGCCGCTCTCGAACGCGATCACGTCGAAGCGGCACGCGGGCGGCGTCTGCACTTCACCACTTGCATCGGCAGGTCGCCACGTCGCGAGAAAGTAGCGCGCCGCGCGCAATACGCGCTGCTGTTTGCGCCACCCCACGCTTGCCGCCGCGCCGCCGAATTCCGGCCGCGCGCGTGCGCGGACTTCCACGAACACCAGCGTGCCGTCTCGCTCGCGCATCACGAGATCGAGTTCGCCACCTCGACAATTCACGTTGCGCGCGACAAGCTCCAACCCTTCGCGCCGCAAAAACGCTAGCGCATGCGCTTCGAAACGCGCACCTGTCGCGCGGCGTTTGGCATTCGACTGCGCTCGCGCACTAAAGTTGTCTGCGCGTACGCGTTCGTTCGCGCCGCTTCGCTCGGGTGCGTTCGCGCCCGCGTGGCACAATGTCGGCCTCTTTTCCTGCATTCGCGCGTTCCGTGTCATGACGTCCCTCTCGTCCCCCTTCGAACTCGCACAGGCCCAGCAGTATCCGGCCGCCACGCTGTACGTCGTGGCAACGCCCATTGGCAATGTCGCCGACATCACCTTGCGCGCGCTGCACGTGCTCGGTCTCGTCGATCGCATCGCCGCCGAAGACACGCGCAACACCGGCCAGCTTCTCGCCCGCTACGGCATTTCGAAGCCGCTCGTCGCCGTGCACGAGCACAACGAGCGCGAAGCGGCGCAACGCGTGATCGAGTTTCTGCGCGCGGGCGAGCGCGTGGCCTGTGTTTCCGACGCGGGCACGCCCGGCATTTCCGATCCGGGTGCCAAGCTCGTAGACGCCGTGCGCGCCGCCGGCCTGAACGTCGTGCCGCTGCCCGGCGCGAGCGCGCTCGCAACGGCGCTTTCCGCGGCCGGCGACTGGGTGTCGACGTTCACGTTCCTCGGTTTCCTGCCGCCCAAGCCCAAGCAACGCGCAGCCGCTTTGCAGCCGCTCGCCGCGCATACGCACGCGATGGTGTTTTACGAAGCCCCGCATCGCATCGTCGAAACCGTGCAGTCGCTCGCCGATGCGTTCGGCCCCGCGCGCCGCATCCTCATCGCCCGCGAATTGACGAAACTACACGAGTCGCTCTGGAGCGGCACCCTGGCCGAAGCGCCAACGTGGCTGGCAGCGGATGCAAACCATCAGCGCGGCGAGTTCGTTCTGGCGGTGGAAGGCGCGAGCGAGCAAGCGCAAGGCGAAGCCGATCACGACGCGCTCTTGCGTGTGCTGCTTCAGGAGGTGCCGGTGAAGGGCGCGGCGAAGATCGCGGCGGCGCTCACAGGCGCGTCGCGTAACGCGCTCTACGCGCGGGCGCTGGAATTGAAGGGTGAAGGCGAGGCAGAAGCGGACGACTGAGCCGCCAGCCGATAACAACCAAAAACACGAGCCAGAAAAACCGAAGGGCCGCCTGAGTCAATCAGGCGGCCCTTCGCATATACATCCAACGCGACCAGGCGGTTCAGTCTCAGGCGCGTCGCGGCGCACTCAGCGCCACGCCCAAACGAACGCGCTTAGTTGTCGATACTCGAGTTCGCGGCAACCATCTCCGCTTGCGCGGCCTTCGCTTCCTGGCGCGTGAGGCCTTCGATGTCCACCTTCGCCGTACCCGCGTGCTGCACGCCAAGGAGCCTGGCGGCGGCATACGAGAGGTCGAGCACACGGCCACGCGCGTACGGGCCACGGTCGTTGATCTTCACCACCACCCACTTCGACGTGCCGGGCACGCTCACGCGCACGTATGAGCCGAGCGGCAGCGTGCGGTGCGCAGCGGTGAGCGCCTTCATGTTGAAGCGCTCGCCGCTCGCAGTGCGGCGGCCGTGGAACGCGCGGCCATACCACGAGGCGCGGCCGGTCTGGTGGAACGAGTGAACGTCCGGGCTGTTCTCGTCGATCGCATCGGCGTTCGCGAGCGAGTTGTCCTTGGCGGTGCCCGATGCGGGCAGCGCGGCGAGCGCGGAGCCGTAGCCCTGCGGCGCGGTGAAGGCGGCGTCCTTCGTGCGAAGGGCGTCGCTGGTGGCCTGGTCCTGCTGGGCAGGCGGCATGGCACAACCGGCCAGAATGGACACGGCTGCGAGACTCCCGAGTCGTCGTCGAGTCAGTCTAAGGTTCATAACATTGCCATCACGTGTTCGAAGCCTGTCCCGCGCCATGTGTGCGCGTTGTCGGAAAGGCTTCGGCGGTCGCGGGCAAAGCTACGCCATCGCTCGCCTGGAATGAAAAAGGCGAACGCGTGCCAATGCCCGGATGCAGCCCTATTTAGCCGCTAACCGCTAGTTATCTTTCACGTCTGGCGCAACCTGTCCCCGGCAGCCTGACCAGACCCCACATGCCGCCATCGAACGATGAAACTCGTTCAGGCGCGCCGGAAACTCTCGGCGCACAGGAACGGCGGCGTAGGCCCCACCCAGCGTCACGGCATGTAGGCCGTTGCAGGCGCGTGGCACCTGGCTGGGCAAGACGTGCGGCGTCGAACGGATTCGACACCTGATTTGCTATCTTGTTGTAAGGCAGCCTTCTTCGGCCCGTCTTCAACGACAGCACTGCTTGACGGCGGTGTACGCGACCTCTTTTTTTGCGAAGGTCACACCGCCCTTTGAAAGCACGAATTCCGTGCGTGATGGATCGCATTATACCCAAAAGTTATTCCTGTCACGCCGATGCCCCACAAAACTCCATGATTTTTCACTATTGATGTAACAAAGCCGTTTGTCTTGCGCCGCCGCATCCCTTGTCTGACAAGGGATTCAGACCGCCGCGAGCAGCGTCGGCGGCGCTTCCTGCACCCCGGTACAATCGATCCTTTGGCTGTGGCCACCGGCGCGCACCGTCGCTTTCGAAGCGCCGCGGCTTGCGCCCCGCAAGACCTGAGCCGCACAAAACCGCCCACGAACCCCGCATGAAAATCACGCTGATTCCTGTCACGCCGTTCCAGCAAAACTGCTCGCTGCTCGTCGACGAAACGACGAACCGTGCCGCCGTCGTCGATCCGGGCGGCGATCTCGAGCGCATCGAGGCCGAGATCGAGCGCCAGGGCGTGCAACTGGAGAAGGTGCTCCTCACGCATGGCCATCTCGACCATTGCGCCGGCGCGAAGGCGCTCGCTGCAAAGTTCGGCGTGCCGATCGAAGGACCGCAGGAAGACGAGCGCTTCTGGATCGATCAGTTGCCGCAGCAGAGCGTGCGCTTCGGCTTCGGTCACGCCGAGGCGTTCGAGCCCACGCGCTGGCTTCACGACGGCGACACCGTGCGCTTTGGCGACGAAGAACTCGAGGTCTATCACTGCCCCGGGCACACGCCGGGTCATGTGATCTTCTTTAGCCGCAAGCACCGGGTCGCCACGGTGGGCGACGTGCTGTTCGCGGGTTCGATCGGCCGCACGGACTTTCCGCGCGGCAATCATGCCGACCTGATTCGTTCGATCCGTGAAAAGCTCTGGCCGCTCGGCGACGACGTCACGTTCGTGCCGGGCCACGGCCCGGTTTCGACATTCGGCGAGGAGCGCCGCTCCAACCCCTACGTCGCAGATGGCGTACCTGGATGAGAGTGAAAAGTACGATGAATCAAGCTGCCATTGAGGAGATTTACGTCAGCACCGACGTCGAGGCCGATGGTCCCATTCCCGGCCCGCACTCGATGCTGAGTTTCGCTTCGGCGGCGTACACCGCCGACAAGCGTTTGATCGCCACGTTCTCGGCCAATCTCGAGATGCTCGAAGGCGCCGCGCCGCACCCGGTGCAAGCCGCCTGGTGGGAGACGCAACCCGAGGCGTGGGCCGCTTGCCGCAAGGATCTGCAAAATCCGGCGGCGGCGCTCGTCGCCTATGTGGAATGGGTGGAGGCGCTGCCCGGCAAGCCCGTGTTCGTGGCCATGCCGGCGGGCTTCGATTTCACCTTCATGTTCTGGTACATGATGCGCTTCGCCGGGCGCTGCCCGTTCTCGTGGTCGGCGCTCGACATCAAGACGCTTGCCTTCGCGATGACGGGCCTGCCGTACCGCAAGTGCATCAAGCCGCGCTTTCCGAAGCACTGGTTCGACGACCATCCGCACACGCACGTCGCGCTCGACGACGCGATCGAGCAAGGCGCCCTCTTCTGCAACATGTTGGCCGACCTGCGCGCGCAGCAAGCCGCGCTCGTCGCTGATGGGGACGACTCAGGGCAAAACGCCGCGAGCGCTCCGGCAAATTAGGTAATCTCCCTCATCATTTGTGCTTCGCATTGCGTTCTGTTCTCCTGGCCTCTACCATTCAGGAATACAGCGACGCAATGGAGGCGCAGTTGACACTCGATACGTTCTCTCAGAAGATCCTGCGCCTGCTGCAGCTCGACGCGCGCCGCTCGGTGCAGGAAATCTCCGACCAGGTGGGGCTATCCAGCACGCCGTGCTGGCGCCGAATCAAGGACATGGAACAGTCGGGCGTGATCCAGCGCTACACGGCGCTGCTCGATCGCGAGAAGCTGGGCCTGCACGTCTGCGCGCTCGCGCATATCCATCTCACGCGACACACCGAAGGCGGCGTCGAAGCCTTCGAGCGCGAGATCGCCACCTGCCCCGAAGTCACCGAGTGCTACAGCACCACCGGCGAATCGGACTACATCCTCAAGATCGTTGCGCCCGACATCAAGGCCTATGACGCCTTCCTGCACGAGCGCATCTTCCGCATTCCCGCCGTGGCGCAGGTGCGCACGAGCGTCGTGCTGCGGGAAATCAAGTTCGACACGCAATTGCCGCTTTGAAGCCGCGAAGGCGCGGCGGCGTTTTTGCCGCGCCGCTTACTCATCGCGAATCGCGATTCGCGATTCAATCTGTCTCGCGCGGTTTGTCGTGCGTTGCCAGCGTGCCGTGTGCATCGAGCGACTGCATCACGTCGAGCTTGTTCGCGCCCAAGCGCGCGCGTAGCGCATCCAGGTCCACTGCGGCAAGACGGCGGGCGTCGTCGGCTGCCGCCAGCACCACCTGAATTTCCAGCCCCGTGCTCAAGTAGTGCAGCGTCACCGCTTCGACATGCACGTCGTGCTGCGCCAGCGCATTACGCAAGCGCTCCGACACGTCGTCGCGCGGCGGCAGATTGGCCACGGAGCGCACATGCATGTCGTCTTCGGGATCGACGTGTATCAGCGCGTCGAGCACGCGTGGATCGGTGAGCAGGCGAGCGCGCGCCGTCTCCGCAATGTAATGCCCTTCCGAAACCGAAATCAGCGGATCGACGAGGATGTGCGCATCCACGAGCGCGAGATCGCCGGTTTTGCGCGTGCGCATCTCGTGCACGTCGAGCACGCCGGGCGTACTCACCAGCAGCGCGCGCAAGTCGGCGGCCGCGGCTTCGTCGAGCGCGCGGTCGGAGAGGTCCTGCAGCGCGTCCCAGCCGAACACCCAACCCATGCGCGCGACCATGAAGCCGACAATGGCCGCCGCGATCGGATCGAGCAGCCGCACGCCCGCCAAACTGCCCACAATACCGATCGCCACCACGAGTGACGAAGCCGCGTCCGAGCGCGCATGCCACGCATTGGCGATCAGCATGGCCGAACGCACGCGCTGCGCCTCGCGCAGCATGTAGCGAAAGAGCCCTTCCTTGGAAACCAGCACGAGGAGCGCAACGACCAGCGCGCTCACGTGCAGTGCCGGAATATCGCCGAGATTCATGATGCGCGTGCCGGCGCGCACCAGCATGCCCACGCCCACCGCAATCAATAATGCGCCGAGGAATAACGACGCAACCGTTTCATAACGGCTGTGGCCGTAGTTATGATCGGCGTCCGGCTTTGCGCCGCTATGCCGGTTGGCTAGTAGCACGACAAAGTCGGAAACAATATCGGCCAGTGAATGTACGCCGTCGGCGATCAACGCCTGCGAATGCGCAATCACGCCGATGACGATTTGCAGCACCACCAGAACACTATTGACGGCAACGCTGACCCACGTGGTCCGCCGCGCGACTGCGTGTTTATCTGATAACGGTGGGGCGACAGAAGCAGTCATGCGCGGCGAGAGAGCAAATTAGGGAATAACCGCGATTGTAGCGACCGTATGCGTCGATTTTATGGATTCCCCTAAAAATCTCTTTTAAATCAGATGCCTACAATACCAAGAAGCATTCTCATTCAAGCCGCGGGTACTGCCCGTTCCCATCGGGCGCGGCGCAGTAAATCAAAAAGCCGCGCGTCCCCGGACTGCGCGGCTTCTTGTTTTCGGAAATCAGGCGATACCTTGCCCGATTCCGCTCCTGCTTCGACTCATGCACAGCGCGTTCAAACGCGCCGCTGACACGTTGATTTACTTCTGGATCAGAAAACGATCGCGGTCTTGACCGGCGATCCAGCGCGGCGGCTTGCCACGGCCCGACCAGGTGCTGCCGCTGTCGGGATCGCGGTATTTCGGCGCGACGCTTGCGCGCGAGCGGCTGGCTGCCTTCGCGGCCTTGGCGCTAGCGCGGCCGCCACCGAGTTCTGCCAGGGTGATGCCGTAGTCGGCCATTTTCTGCTTGATTTCGTCGAGGACCTCGGCATATTCGCGAGCCTTCGCCTCTTCAATCTGCTTTTCCAGCTTTTCTCGCTGAGCGAGGAGTTCCTTGTAGGAAGACATAGGTGCCCTTGTGGTTTGATCTTAATGGCTACTGATCTCGCGCCAGTATGCCGATTGATAGATGCGCGCCTCGGAAATCGGTGGCGAGATTAACACAGAATTGAATGCCGGGATGCGCGTAAGGAATAAAAATAATTTAAACCAAATTTCGAATCCTGTCGCTTCCGGCAAGCGTCTAACTCATTGTCATTTCGTGCAAATCGGTATTTTTACTAAATCTCGCATTTGCCAGATAAATCCCCATCTCATAATTAGCAGCGGATGAAAATTAAATGCTTTGAAATACGTCAAACATTTCATCCCATGACAACTTTGGGCCAATCAACGGGGACAGAAACGGGTTGCTGCGAAGCAGCATGAGACGACACGCTATATACACGGGCGGATAACGCCCACACGGAACACAAAATCCCGTCAGGGCATATGGCGCTCAATGCAGTCCGCTAGCACCGCATGCAAGGTTTGCAAATCAGACTGCGGCGCATCGAAAACGAAGCGTGTGCGCGCGCCGTCGATCACAAGATCGGCGCCGTAGCGGTCCACCCCTGCCAGATCGAGTCCGGCGCGGCGCGCGGGGTGGGCTTCGAAAAAGCGGATCAGCGTGGTTTCGTCGGCGGGTGCGAGTGGCTCCAGCGTGTCGAGATCGGCGCCCTCCATCCAGCCCATCGCGCCAAACCCGCCGATATAACGCAGCCGCTCAATCTGCATGCCCCAGAAGGTGAAGTCGCCGAGTGCGAGATAACGCTCGGCGTCCGGGTGATAGCGCACGTAGCGCCGCGCCAGCGCCTCGTTCGCTTCGCGGTCGGCAGCATCGACCGGTTCGAAGCGGCCGAGCAGCGTGGCGCGCGGCGCGTTCAGCACGTCGGCGTCCGGCGCGTGCGCGACGAGAAAGCCCGCGCGCGGGTCGTCGAGCAGATTGCGCGTGTGCTCGGCGAGGCGGCTCACGAGGATCACCGGGCGGTGCCGCGCGTCGGGTGCGAATGGCAGCAGCGTGGGATACGGGAAGCCGCGCGGCTCGCGCGAGTGCGTGGCGAGCGTGCCGGTGGGCGTTTGATGCAGCAAATGCAGCGGGGCGTGGGCAGGAATCTTCAAGGGCGCGTCCTCGAACGGCGGATCCTCTCGATATTAGAGCAGTTGCCTCGGCAAACGCGCTCCGACAGCCGAGTCGCACCTTCGTTAGAATCATCGTTTGCTTTCAGACGCCTTCCTGGTCTCCTCTCTTCCTTCTGCCCGGAATTCCCGTGTCCGACCGAACGACCGATCCCGCCATCTCCGTGGCGAGCCCCGCCGCCCACCATCGGGCGCTGCCCGCCGCCACGCGTCATCGCGCGCGCATCGCGACCATGGCGCTCTTTTTCATCGCCGGCATGATGTACGCGTCGTGGGGCGTGCACGTGCCGACCGTGCGCGACAAGTTCCATCTGAGCGCGGCGCTGCTCTCTTACGCGCTTTTCGCGGTGGCGGGCGGCTCGATTGCGGCGATGACGACCATCGGCGGCTGGATCGCGCGCGTGGGCTCGCGACGCGCGTGCCTCGCCGGCGGCCTCACGATGTCCGTGTGCGGCGCGCTGATCCTGGTGGTTCCGTATTACTGGATGCTGATCGTCGTGCTCGCGTTTTTCGGCGTGGGCATGGCCACGCTCGACGTCGCCATGAACGCCGAAGCGAGTGCCGTGGAAGAAGCCGTCGGCAAGCCGATCATGTCGGGGCTGCACGGCATGTTCAGCCTGGGCGGCATGGCGGGCGCGGCGATTGGCGGCGCGCTGCTCGCGCACGGCATGGCGCCGGCGCTGCACCTGTTTCTGGCGTCGGCGCTTGCGGCGCTCGTGCTCTTTGTCTCGTGCCCGGCCGTCCTGCCGCATGTGCCGCACGCCACGCACGGCGAGCATGCGAAAACCGGCAACCGCTGGCGCACGCCCGCGCTCTGGGCACTTGGCGCCATCGCGCTCATCGCGCTGATCGCCGAGGGCGCAATGTACGACTGGGCCACGGTCTATATGCGCGACGTCGTGCTCGCAACGCCTGCGCTCGCTAGCGCAGCGTACGCGGCGTTCTCGGGCGGCATGGCCGCGGCGCGCTTCGCCGGCGACGCCGTGCGCGCACGCTTTGGCGCGCCGCAGCTCGTGATGGCGAGCGCCTCGCTCGCATGCGCGGGCATGATCGGCGCGCTGCTGCTGCCGTTCTCGTTCACGGCGCTCACGGGCTTCACGCTCATGGGCCTCGGCCTCGCCAACATGATGCCGGTGCTGTTCGCAGCCGCCGCGCGCGTGAAAGGCATCCACGCAGCCGAAGGGCTAGCGCACGTGGCGGGCATCGCGTATTTCGGCTTGCTGTTCGGGCCGGTGGTGATCGGCGGCATTACGCAGGTGACCAATCTCACGGTCGGGCTCGCCGTCGTCGCGTTGTGCGCGGCGCTCGTGGCATTTGCGGGGCCGAAGGTGTTGCGGCGGCTGGGGATCTAAAAGCGCAACGCAGCGCATCGACTCAAGCGTCACGCGAAACTCCGGACGAAAAAAAGCCCACGGGCCGAAACCCGCGGGCTTTTCCAATCGCGTGAGCGAAATCGCGAAACGCGACTTACATCTTCACGACGTCGAGCAGCGACTTCTTGCCCGACTTGTAGTTGTACAGCGAGATCACGCCGTGCTTGAGGTCGCCCTTCGAGTCGAAGGTCGTCTCGCCAATCACGCCCTTGTAGTCCGTCGTCGGCATGGCGGCGAGGATCTTGGCCGGATCGGTCGAGTTCGCACGCTTCATGGCGTCGACGATGATGTACACGGCGTCATACGTGAACGGTGCGTAGATCTGGATCGGCTGGCCGAAGCGCTTCTCGAACTTGGCTTCGAATTCCTTGCCGCCCGGCATCTTTTCGAGCGCCATGCCGGCTTCCGAACACACGATGTTGTCGGTCGCGTCGCCGGCGAGGTCGGCCAGCTTGTCGGTACAGACGCCGTCACCCGCGAGCACCTTCGCGCGCAGGCCAAGCTGCTTGGCTTGCTTCGCGAACGGGCCGCCGGTGGCGTCCATGCCGCCGTACATGATCGCGTCGGGGTTTTCGCCCTTGATCTTCGTGAGAATGGCGCGGAAGTCCACGGCCTTGTCGTTGGTCGCGTCATGCGACACCACGTTCATGCCGAGTGCCTTGGCGGTCTTCTCGAATTCGTTCGCGAGACCCTGGCCATAAGCCGTCGAGTCGTCGACCACGGCAACGGTCTTGACCTTCAGGTTCTTCGCCGCGTAGTTCGCGAGCGCCGGGCCTTGCTGGGCATCGGTCGCCACGACACGGTAGGTCGTCTTGAAGCCTTGTTGCGTGTAGGCCGGGTTCGTGGCCGACGGCGAGATCTGCACGATGCCCGCATCGCTGTAGATCTTCGATGCCGGAATCGACGTGCCCGAGTTCAAGTGGCCGACAACGGCAACGACCTTGTCGTCGACGAGCTTCTGCGCAACCTGGGTAGCCGTGCGCGGGTCAGCTGCGTCGTCTTGTGCGTCGAGCACGAGCGTGATCTTCTGACCGTTGATCGTGAGGCCCTTCGCGTTGATCTCTTCGACTGCGAGACGTGCGCCGTTTTCGTTGTCTTTGCCGAGGTGCGCAATACCGCCCGTAAGCGGCGCGACGTGACCAATCTTGATCGTTTCGTCGGCGCTCGACACCGTTGCGAACGACGCTGCCAGCATGGCCGCCGCGCTGATCGGCAACAGCTTGTGAAGCTTGATATTCATGTAAGTCTCCAGTTTCGAACCCAAAAGCTACGTAATCGCCCAGTGCTCCCGCGCCCCGAACGTGTCGCTCCCCGTGCGGACGACCACGCAGGATGCATCCTTGATGCACCTGGCCAGTATGTCGAATGACCCGTTCATGGCGGGCCGCCCATCCATACTTGCGCGCAAGTGTAGGTGATCAAATTAATTTGGGGGACTTTTTTCAGATATTGGTGCGAGTACCAATATGCGTCCTGCAACAACAGTTCGAAACCCTGATCAATCGACCGCAAGGCTTATGTAATAAGGCATCCCGACTTTGGATCCAATTATTGGGAGATTCCCTGAGGCGCCCGGCGCGAATCATTTTTGAGATTATTTGACGGGAGTTATTGGTGTGTTAGCGCACGCGTTCCGGGAATACACCAGGACGCATTACGACGATATGAAAATCCCTCGCATTCGCGATAACGTTTGCGAGTTGTATTGCTGCCGGGCACGCGTTTTTGGCGCGCGCCGGTTCAAGTAAGTATTCGATTAATTTCGGATGCCGATGCGTTGCCCGCGCCCATCTCATGCGGCTACGTGCCTCACGATTCGTGACTGGGTTTGCCGCTGATTTCGCCGCTGATTTCGCCACTGATTTCGCCGCTGAGTTTGCCGAGCACCGCGCGCCATTCGGCGTCGAGCGCTTCGACGATCTGGCCTGCGCCGAGGCCTTCCTCGCGCGCGCGTGAGAGCGGTGCGCCCTGGCCCGACCACAGCGAAAGATAATCGCCGTCGTTAGCGCGCGCCGCGTGCTGCCGCAACGGTTGCGTGAGCGCGTTCTGCACGGGGTACGGCGCGACCGTCTCGGGCCGCGCCTCGAGTTGCTGCATGAGTGCGTTGCGAATACCGCGCGCGTGGCGCCCTGTGATCGCGCGCGTGACCGAGGTCGCCGTATCCGTCGATGCACGCAGCCGCGCCTTCCAGTCGGCGGGAATCGCGCTTTGCGCACTGCCAAGAAACGCGGTGCCCATCTGCACGCCTTGCGCACCCAGCGCGAGTGCGGCGACGATGCCGCGCCCGTCCATGATTCCGCCCGCTGCCAGCACGGGCAGGCCGGCGGCATCCACCGCATCCACAAGCTGCGGCACGAGCGCCATCGTGCCCACGAGCGCGTGCGGCGCCTCGCCGATGAACGTGCCGCGATGGCCGCCCGCTTCGGCACCTTGCGCGACGATGGCATCCGCGCCCGCGTCGCGCCACGCGAGGCCTTCGGCCACGTGCGTCGCCGTGCCCATCACGTAGCTTCCGGCTGCGTGCAGGCGCGCGACATCGGCTGCTGGCAAGAGGCCGAACGTAAAGCTCACGACCGGCACGCGCAGCTCGATCACCGTATCGAGCTGCGCGCGAAAGTCCGGCGCGTAGCGTGCGAGCGCCTCGCCTGGCGGCAGACCCAGGTGCGCGGCCACCGGATCGATGGCTTCGAGTGCGCGACGCACGGTGGCATCGTCGGGATTCGCCGGGTCGAGCACGAAAAGATTCACGCCGAAGGGCTTGTCCGTGAGCGCGCGAATCGCGGCGACTTCGCTCGCGATCTTCTCGGGCGCAAGCGCCGCCCCGGCGAGAAAGCCGAGTCCCCCCGCGTTCGAAACCGCCGCGACGAGCGCCGGCGTGGTCGGACCGCCCGCCATCGGCCCTTGCACGAGCGGCAGGCGCAAACCGAACCGGCGGCTGAACGGGGTGGAAAAGTCGGGCGACGTGCGCAAGGCGGGAACAGAATTCATGACGCGATCCTTGTCTGGCTGAATGAGGCGTGACGATGCAAATCGCTCCCGACTCTAGCCAAACCCCGCCTGCCCGAAAAATGAATAATCGAGATCATTACGATCCGCTTGCGAGATTGACCTGCGCTGCAGAGGGTCAAGGGCCTATGGCAAACTGGCTCCCCGATTTCGCGATGCGCCGCGAGCGGCGCGCTGGCCCGCTGCCTGCACACGGCCGGCCCACCGCGGCGCATTGCACGACTCCTTAATGAAGACGGAGAAACAACATGAGCGTTTCGACCAGATGGATCGACATTCCCGCCGGCAATGACAGCTTCGGCGCGTATCTCGCGCTGCCCAAGGGCGGCAAGGGCCCGGGCATCGTCATCCTGCAGGAAATCTTCGGCGTGAACGGGCACATCCGCGACGTCGTCGAGCAATACGCGCTCGACGGCTACGTGGCGATCGCCCCCGACGTGTTCTGGCGTGCGGCCCCGCGCGTCGAGCTCGAATACGTGGGCGCGGACCGCGACCGCGGCATCGCGCTGATGCAGAAGACGGACGTCAATCTCGTGGTCGAGGACATCGCCGCGACGGCGGCCACGCTGCGCGCGCTGCCCGAGTGCACGGGCAAGGTCGCGGCGATCGGCTACTGCTTCGGCGGGCGTCTCGCCTATCTCGCGGCCGCGAGCGGCTCGGTGGATGCTGCGGTGTCCTACTACGGCGGCGGCATCCAGAATCAGCTCGACCTCGCCGACAAGGTCACCAAGCCGATCCTCTTCCACTACGCCGAACTCGATCACGGCATTCCGCTCTCGGCGGTGGGCCAGGTGAAGGAGCGTTTCGCGGGCCGCCCGAACGCCGAATTCCACCTGTACCCGAACGCCGATCACGGCTTCAACTGCTCGGTGCGTGCGTCGTACAACCAGCATGCTTCGGCGCTCGCGCACGGCCGCACGCTGAGCTTCCTCGCCGAGCATCTGTAATACCGTTGTCTCGCGGGCGGCGGCCGTCTTGCCACCGCCCGTCTGTCGTCACGCGCGCGCGTTGATGCGTCGATGCGCGCGCAACGACACACCCGGCGAGCGCGCCGCCCGCTTACACTCCTTGCGTACGCTGCCCGTTTCGAGCAAACCCAGCCCCAACCCGACGACGAGGAGTGCGCGCCTTGCAGTCCGACTATCTGGAATACGACGCCATCGGCCTCGCCGATCTCGTGCGCCGCCGCGAAGTGAGCGCGCGCGAACTGCTCGACACCGCCATCTCCCGCGCGGAAGCCACCAATCCGGCAATCAACGCCATCGTCCTCAAGGACTACGAGGCGGCGCGCGAGCGTGCGCTGCGCATCGAGGCGTCCGGCAACGGTGTGAACGCGCTAACCGAAGGCCCGCTCGCGGGCGTGCCGTTTCTCGTGAAGGACCTTGGCGCGGCGGTGGCCGGGCTGCGCATGACGCTCGGCAGCCGCCACTACCGCCACTACATCCCCACCGCCGACGCGCCCGTGGTCGCAAGATTTCGCGCTGCGGGCCTGAACATCTTCGGCAAGACGAGCGCGTCCGAACTCGGGCAAATGCCCTACACCGAGCCCGAGCTGTTCGGCCCGTGCCGCAACCCGTGGAACCTCGATCACACGCCCGGCGGCTCGAGCGGCGGCGCGGCCGCTTCGGTCGCGGCGGGCATCGTGCCGCTCGCGCACGCGTCCGACGGCGGCGGGTCGATCCGCATTCCGGCGTCGTGCTGCGGGCTCTTCGGCTTCAAACCGTCGCGCGCGTTCCAGCCGGCGTCCGACGTGCCGCCGCCGCCCGGTGCGCTCGGCGTCGATCTCGCGGTTTCGCGCAGCGTGCGTGACAGCGCGCTCATGCTCGACCTGATCGCCGGCGACCCCGCGCTGCCTGCCGGTGCGAGCGGCACCTTCCTCGACGCCGCGCGCACGCCGCTAGACGGCTCGAAGCCGCTCGCCGTCGCGCTGCTGACCGAGCCGATGTTCGCGGACACGCTCTCGCCCGAAGTGTGCGGCGCGCTCGACGATGCCGCCGCACTGCTCGCCTCGCTCGGCCATCGCGTGGAGCCGTATTCGCTGCCCGTGAATTACGCGGAGGCGCGCGAGGCGTTCCTCATGCTGTGGTCGGTGGTGGCCGAACAGTACGTGCTGCACGCGGACGACATCACGGGCACGAAGCCGCGCCGCCGGGAGTTCGAAATCTCGACGTGGGCCATGGCGCACGTCGGCCAGAAGCTCGGCGAGCGCGAGCTGCCCGCGGCGCTCGACGTGCAGCAGCGCATCACGGCGCAGCTCGCGGACCTGATGAAGCGCTACGACGTGCTGCTGTGCCCGACGCTCGCCGCGCCGCCGGTGAAGATCGGCGAACTGAAGCCGAGCCAGAGCGAGCGCATCCAGATGCGCGCGGTCACGGCCATGCCGATGGAAGTGCTGATGAGAAAGCTGCTGACCGAAGCCTCGAACAAGGCGTTCGCGTGGGCGGGGTGCACGGAGCTGTTCAATCTGACGGGCCAGCCGTCGATGTCGGTGCCGCTCGCGTGGAACGCGCGCGGGCTGCCGATAGGCGTTCAGTTCGCCGCCCGCGAGGGCAACGACGCGTTGTTGCTGCGGCTCGCCGCGCAACTGGAGGCGGCGCGGCCGTGGTTCAACCGCCGGCCGCCTTTGCTGCAGGCGCGACTCTAGCGCGCTTACGTACGACGCGCGGGCGGCGAGGCGTGTGGGGTCTACGCGCTGCGCCGCCCGCGCCGTTTCATCACGCCTTCTTGTTGTAGGCGCTGCACCAGCCCTTGCCCGCGACCTGCTTGCCGCCGAACATCGGGCACGGCGCGAACGCGTCGGTGGCCTTACCCTGGTAGAACGTGCAGTTGCTGCAGTCCTGACCGGCGGCGTACTTCGCGAACTTCGCCTTGTCGACCTTGGTCGCGTCGAGCTTGTAGCCGAGCGCCTGGGAGGTGGGATCGGATTCGGCAGCCTTGGGCGCGTCGGCGAAGGCCTGGCGCGAAAGCGCGAGCGTCGAAGCGACGCCGATGCTCGTAATCAGAAAGCTGCGGCGGGACGATTTCATGTGACTCACTCCAGTATTGTGGCGATTCATTCGCTGGGTTTTCGCGCGGCGATTTTCGTGTGGCGCACGCCGCGCATGCCTCTTAGCCGCTCTGGTGGCGGCGTCGCGAAGAAGCTTAACAACGAAGCAAGCCCCGGTGGCGCTGCAATGCTGGAGATAAGTCAGCGGCATGATGCCGCTTGGGCGGCAATGACGCGCCCACCGATCAATCGAACGAAGCCATCTCGCACACGCGCTGCGCGATCGCGAGCGACGCCGTGAGCCCCGGCGACTCGATGCCGAACAGGTTCACGAGCCCGCGCACGCCATGCGACGCCGCCCCCTGGATCATGAAGTCGGCGGGGGCTTCGCCCGGGCCGGAGAGCTTCGGGCGAATGCCCGCGTAGGCCGGCTGCAGCGCGCCGTCGGGGAGCGCGGGCCAATAGGTGCGGATCTGCGCGTAGAAGGAATCGGCGCGGCGTGGGTCGACGTCGTAATCGATCGCATCGATCCATTCGACGTCGGGGCCAAAGCGCGCCTGGCCGCCAAGGTCTAGCGTGAGATGCACGCCGAGGCCGGCGTCGTTGGGCATCGGGTAGATGAGGCGCGTGAACGGCACGCGCCCCGAAACGCTGAAGTAATTGCCGCGCGCAAGATAGAACGGCGGCACGTGGCGCGCGTCGAGCCCGCGGATGCGCTTGGCAAGCTTGGTGGCATAAAGGCCTGCGCTGTTGACCACGCAGGCGGCGCGGATGTCGATCGGCGCGTCGCCGCCAGTCTTCACGGTGAAGCCGCCGCCGAGCGCATCGATCGACTCGACCGGCGACTTCAGCGCGATCACGGCGCCGTCGCGCTCGGCGTCGCCTTGCAGCGCGAGCATGAGCTGATGGCTGTCGACGATGCCGGTTTGCGGCGAGTACACGGCGGCCACGCATTCGAGCGCCGGTTCGAGCGCAAGCGCCTCGCTCCCGCTGATGCGCGTGAGGTCGAACACGCCGTTTTCCTTGCCGCGCGCGCGGATCGCCTCGAGTTGCGGAATCTGGTTCGCCGCCGTGGCGACGAGCAGCTTGCCGCAGCGCTCATGCGCGACGTTGCGCGACGCACAGTACTCGTAGAGCATTTCACGCCCGCGCACGCAGAGCGTTGCCTTGAGCGAGCCGCGCGGGTAGTAGAGCCCGGCGTGAATGACCTCGCTATTGCGCGAACTGGTGCTGGTGCCGATAGCCTCGGCGGCTTCGAGCACGATCACCTCGCGCCCGCGCGCGGCAAGCGCACGCGCTACGGCGAGGCCGACCACGCCCGCGCCGATCACCACGCATTCGATCTGGTCCATGTCCCTGCGTCCCGCCTTCGCCGCGCCGGCAGACTGGCCGGCTGCGTCGCGATCCTCTCTGCCATGGGGCCAGCGGCGCAAAAATCGCGCCGCCGTATGACAAAAATTGTACGCTGCCCGGCGGCGAGGCTACGCCAGACTCTCGCCTGGAAAGAGCGGAAGGGAACAAAGAACGCGGCAGCTGGAGCGTCAGTTGGCGGCGCCGCGAACGTGGAAGAAGCCCGCCGCGGCCTGCTCGCGCGGCGCGGTATAACCGCCCATCGCATATTGCTGCGGATACGCCGGCGAATTCGGGTCCAGACTCAGTTCGCCGCCGTGAGCACGGGCGCTGGCCAGTTCGGCCTTCACTTCGGCGCGCGTCTTCGGGGCGGTGTGCGTGGCGACGGCCGCGACGGACAGCGATTGAACCGCCGCAGGCGCCGACTCGCCGCTTGCGAATGCGGGCGCGGCGGCAAGGGCGGTGGCGGCGCTGACCAGCAGGGCAGCAAGCGTGACGGACTTCTTCATGGCGAGGCTCCTTCGTGGCGATGCCCGGCAAGCTTTGCAACACATGCTGGCCAGCCGGTGCAATCCGAACAACGTGTTGGACACGTCGAGGCCAGTGTAAACACGAGCTATCGAAAAACCATCCCGATAAGGAACAAGTCTGCGTTGCAGTCACGACAACAATATGCGGCGAATCACCCCATCGAACTTATGGTTGTTGCACTTCAATAACTAATCGCTCGGCGCGCCACGGTTGAAGCGTGCCCGCCGCGTCCCCATGTCTGGATGAACCGCTGCGGTCCGGCGTTTGCGAACCCGGTATAGGATCGATGGTCAGAACGTATCCGCCCCGCCGTAGCGTTGCCGACACCGTCGCTTCGCGCGGCGCCGTGCACGGAGCCAGTCATATGAAGTTGTGGAAACATCGCCTTGCCGTGACGCTGTTCGCCGCTCTCGCGGGAACAAGCGCGTGCGCGCCGGCGCAAGCCCCGACGGCCTCATCGCCGCCGCCCCCGCCGCAAACCGCCTCCGCTGCGTCTGCTGCGGCGCCAGCAGCGGCACCTGTCACGCAGGGCGCAGTCCAGTGGGAACTGCAGGTCATGCGCGACGGCCAGCAAATCGACGCGTTCAATGCCACGACCTCGATCGGCCAGGCGCACACCGACACGCATCACAAAGTCGTCTCGCACAGCGTGGGCTGCAAGGACCAGCCGGCAGGCAGTATCGATCTGTCGCGCACGATCACCGTTTCGCCGCTGCAGGTGCGCGCGAACCAGGTCATCCTGTCGATCGACGCGCAGGAAACGCTCGAAACCGACGCCGCGCCGAGCACGCCCGAAGGCTGCCGGCTGCCGCCGCAGCCGCGCCAGGTGAATGCGAGCCATCCGGGCCTGATCGTGCCGGACGGGCAATGGGTGAGCTGGCAGATCGTCGACCAGAACCCCTCGCTTGCGTATCGAGTGCGCGCAACGCTGGCGCCGCCGTCCGCGTCCGCGCAGTGATACCGCACAGTGAGAACGCGCAGAGGCTAAGCATGACCCGGCGTGACCCAATCCGTTAGAAAAAACGCATGCGAAATCCCGAACAACCGCTCATCGACACCTCGCAGAGCAAAGACTTCGTCGCCGTGAGCTGGAATCTGCACAAGGGCCGCTCGCCGCTGGGCTTCGAGGCCTGGGAGGCCATGCGGCGCTGGGTGCAGTCCACCCACGCCGACGCCTGGTTTCTCCAGGAAGCGATGGCCCGCCGCCTGCCGCAGCCGGTGCTGGCCTCCGCCTTCGGCGCGCAGCTGGGCGACCCGCTCGACGACGTCTGGCACTGCCAGGCCACCGAAATCGCCACCGCGCTCGAATTGCAGATCGCCCTCGGGCCCAACGTGTTCAAGCCGTCGTGGCGGCACGGCAATGCGATCCTCTCGCCGCATCCGCTCGATCTGGGCGGACGCTGGGACATCTCCGCGCACCGCTTCGAGCGGCGCGGGCTGCTCGTTGCGCGCGCAAACGTCGCCGGGCAGTCCGTCACGCTGCTGTGCGCGCATCTTGCGCTCACGCGCAGCGCGCGGCTGCGGCAGATGAACTGGATCGCGCACTGGATCGTGAAGGAGGCGCCGCAGGGGCCGCTCGTGCTGGCGGGCGACTTCAACGACTGGCGCAACGACTCCGTGCCGCTGTTTGCCGAGCATGGCCTGCAGGAAGTCGCGACGCTGCTTGGCGAACCGGCGCGCACTTTCCCGGCGTTCTCCCCGGCGCTCGCGCTCGACAAGATGTTCGTGCGGGGCCTGAAGCCCGTCGAACTGATCCAGCCCGCGCAGGAAACCGCCTGGCTCTCCGACCACCTGCCGTACATGGCGCGCCTGCGCCTCGAAGACTGACGCGCTGAACCTGGGCGCGCTGCCCAGCCGAAGCATCCGCGCGACACTCACCCGATCGCGGCCAGCGGCGCGCGCGAGCCCACGCTAAGATGTCGGGTCGCGCGCGCCGCGCGTTTCGTCAGGTGTCCTCAGATGCATTACTTAGCCACGCTGCTGCAGATCGTTGTCGTCTATCTGTTTGCGCTCATCAGCCCAGGCCCGAACTTCTTCATGGTCACGCAGCTTTCGCTCGCCGGCCGCAGGGGCCTCGGCGTAGCGTCGGCCGCGGGCGTGGGGGTGGGCTCCACACTCTGGGCGGCGCTCGCCATGCTCGGCTTCGCGGCCGTGCTGCAGCACATTGGCTGGCTCTACAACGGCGTGCGCGTGGCGGGCGCGCTCTATCTCGTCTGGTTCGGGCTCAAGCTGCTGCGCTCGGGCGTGCGGCGGGAACTGGCCGCCGCGGCGCAAGCCGTCGTCGCACCGCTGCCTCCCGCCGACCGACGCGCCTGGCTGCGCACCTGGCGCGCCGGACTCATTACCTGCCTCACGAACCCCAAGTCGTGCGTGTTCTGGACCAGCGTGTTCGCGGCCGTGTTTCCGGCGCACCCGCCGCTGTGGTTCTACGGTGTCGCGCTCGCCACGGTCGCCACGATGTCGTTCGGCTGGCATTGCAGCCTCGCCTTCCTGTTCGCCGACGACCGCACCCAGCGCGGCTACCGCCGCCTGCGCCGGCCCATCGACGCGTTTTGCGGCGCCGCGCTGATCGGGCTCGGCGTGAAGCTCGCGGCCGACCGCTAGGGCGCGGTCACAGGTCTCGCGCGCCTCATGCATTTCACGCGCCGCGGCGCACTGCCGCACCATTGCTGCAGCGTCGAAAATGGCGCCATTACGCACGCATCGGCGCCTAAAAGTAGCGCCGAAACTGCCCCGCCAGCAGGGTCAATGCTGCGGGCTGTCAGAGCTTCCGGTATCATCTAGCCGAAAATTCGCACGCGCCGGTCGCCTGATCGGGATCTGGCGCGCGTTGCCAGCCGCACGAGACCCCGCTCTCGCGGGTCCTGGCAAGGTTCAGCGCGGGCCCGCGTGAGCGCGCGGCTGACCGCCGCCACCTTTTGCCGTCGCCAGCAGACCCGCCGATGCGCGCCGATACGTGTTGCGCCCGCGTGCGGGAGCCAGCACACACTGCCGCAGCGAGCCACCCTCCCTTGCAGCGCTTGGGGAACCCAACCCGGTTCAGGCGGATCGACAAGCGGCATCGAGCGGGATCACGCAGGTCTTCGCGGCTCGAGCGCGGTAAAATAGCGGATTGCGCTTCGTTCGCAGCGAAGCGAACTGGCAACACAACAGGGACTCGCGCATCCGGGTCCCGGGCATATCGTCAAAGACTACGCTGTACTGGACAGCAGGCCGGCAGGATCGCCGCAGTCAGGCGGCGCTTGTTTCGCACTTCAGGAACCATGAGCAAATTCACCGAAGAAACCGTTCTGAGCGTCCATCACTGGACCGACACGCTTTTCAGCTTCACCTGCACGCGCGACCAGGCCCTGCGGTTCGACAACGGCCAGTTCACGATGGTCGGCCTCGAAGTGGACGGCAAGCCGCTGATGCGCGCGTACTCGCTCGCGAGCGCGAACTATGAAGAGCATCTCGAGTTCCTGAGCATCAAGGTGCCGGACGGCCCGCTCACGTCGCGCCTGCAGCATCTGAAGGTCGGCGACAAGGTTCTGATCGGCAAGAAGCCCGTCGGCACGCTGGTGGCCGACAACCTGCTGCCCGGCAAGGTGCTGTGGATGCTCTCGACCGGCACGGGCCTCGCCCCGTTCATGTCGATCATCAAGGACCCGGACATCTACGACCGCTTCGACAAGATCGTGCTCACGCACACCTGCCGTTTCGTCGACGAACTCGCGTACAAGGACTTCATCACTCAAGAGCTGCGCGAGCACGAATACCTCGGCGAGATCGTGCGCGAGAAGCTCGTGTATTACCCGACCGTCACGCGCGAAGTGTTCGACAACCGCGGTCGTATCACCGAGCTGATCGACACGAAGAAGCTGTTCGAAGACCTCGACCTGCCGCCGTTCTCGCCGGAGCGCGACCGCATCATGCTCTGCGGCAGCACGCACATGCTGCGCGACACCGTCGAGCTGCTCGAACAGGCCGGCCTCAAGGAAGGCAGCAACAACGAGCCGGGTCACTACGTGGTGGAAAAGGCGTTCGTCGGCTGAGCGCCGCGCCCTCGTCGCCCGCGACTCGAAAAACCGGAGCCTTGCGCTCCGGTTTTTTTTCGCCCGGACGTTTTAATTTGGCCCCTTATTTTGCCGAGGATTTGCTGAGAAGGCAGTTACAGTTGTCACACAAATACGATACCTTTCCTGTCAGTATTTTTCCTACATGACAAAGACCTGCGACCTCATGCTACACCTGAGGTTTTGTCGCTAACCCTTGTCCAGCCTGAAGTTTTTTTATTTTTAAGATATTATCGCAGCGCAACATTGGATACACTGCGCCGTGTCCAGGGGCAGAGCCAGGTTGTTACTGGTTGTAAATTTCGTTACGCTGCGCCGTGCTGTTTGCCGTCACGCCGGAGAGTCCAATACCGACGGATGTCTGACAGCAGGAACCGGTTCCTGAACGGGGGATGGATGGAAACGTCGAGATATGCCGCGCCGAACGCGCGCACGCCTGCCGGCGATGCGCCGCGCGCCGCTCATGGCGTCGACGTTTTCGCTTTCCTCGCATGGTCCGCCGCCGACGAAGCGGCCACGGTGGCCGCGCTCGAAGACCTCGACCGGACGCTGTCCCACCGCAGCGCCGCCCAATCCATTCACGCCGACGAAGCCGCGCGCCACCGTCTCGCGCGCGACCTGCACGACAGCGTTGGCGCGGAGCTCGCCGCCACGCACTTCGCGCTCGCCAACGTTCACACCTGGCTGCCCGCCAACGCCCCGCCGCAATGCGCCGAGGCGCTCGCGCTCGTGGCCCGCTCGCTCGAAGCCGCGACTGGCGCGATGCGCCACGTGCTAGACGGCCTGCACGCGCCGCAACTCGATGCGGGCCTTGCTCCCGCGCTCTCGGGCTGGGTGCGAGGCTTCGCCGCGCGCACGGGCCTCGCCGCCCGCGTGGCCAACGCCAGCGACGACGCGCGCCTCGCACGTCTGCCTGCCGAGGCCGCGCTCGCCGTGTTCCGGGTCGCCCAGGAAGCACTCGCCAACGTGGCGCGCCATGCGCAGGCCACGTGCGCCGAGGTGCGGCTCGAAAGCACCGCGCGCCACCTCACGCTCACCGTCGCCGACGACGGCATCGGCCTCGTGCGCAGCGCCGGCCGCACGCGCCGCAACCCGTCGTACGGTCAGAACGACGGCAGCACCGAAAAACGCGACGCCCGCTCGGGTCACTACGGCCTCGCCGGCATGCGCGAGCGCTGCGCCGCCTTCGGCGGCTCGCTGCGCGCCGTCAAGGGCGGCCTCGCGCGCGCGGTTCACGACGGCGCACAGCACGAAGCCCCCCAGCGCGGCACGACCGTGCGCGCGCGCTTTGCCTGGGACGCGCTGCTTGCCGTCTCCCATTCCGCCTCGCCCCTCCTTATGAAAGAAGGCGCCCGCTCATGACCCATCGCATCCTGCTCGTCGACGACCATGCCGTCGTGCGCCAGGGCGTTCGCCAGTTGCTGCTCGACCGCGGCATCGCCACCGAGGTCATCGAGGCGCAAACGGGCGCCGAGGCGCTCGCCGCGATCGCGAAGCATGTGTGCGACGTGGTCCTGCTCGACATCTCGCTGCCGGACATGAACGGCGTGGAAGTGCTCAAGCGCGCCAAGAAAAAGGCGCCGCGCGTGCCGGTGCTGATGTTCTCGATGTATCGCGAGGATCAATACGCGGTGCGCGCGCTCAAGGCGGGTGCAGCGGGCTATCTCTCGAAGACGGTGGACGCCGCGCAGATGATCGGGGCGATCCAGCAGGTCGCCGCGGGCCGCAAGTACGTGAGCCCGGCCATGGCCGAAGCACTCGCCGACTACGTGCTGGTGGACGGCGAGCAACTGCCGCACGAGAAGCTCTCCGACCGCGAATACCAGACGCTGTGCATGCTCGCCTCAGGCAAACGTCTCACCGACATCGCGCACGCGCTCTCGCTTTCGGTGAAGACGGTGAGCGTCTACCGCACGCGCCTGCTCGAAAAAATGAAGCTCACCAACAACGCCGAGCTGACCTTCTACGTGATGAGCAACCGGCTCGTCGACCTCTCGCCTACCGTCAGCGCCTGATCCCAGCCGACATGGCGGCATCAAGGCTGCCTTCTCGCCACAACCCGTTGATCCGGAAATGAAATTCGCCGTTTGCGCGGGTCCCGGCAAGGATCGCGCTCGCGCGTCCCGGTTTGCGGCGGAATCGTCCGCGCAAAACGTACGTTTGCGACCCTGCTCAACCGGTCTCCCACAGTACATCCGCTAAAATTTAGGGTTTCCCCCAGACATCCGGCACGCGAAGCCGGCGAAGGCGGGGGTGGGTCGACCCACCGCGCCGGTTCCTCGCCTTCGCGCGTTTTAAGTGGAGTTCCCCGCCAAATGTCCCTCTTTCGCAAGAAGAACGTCGAACACATGCTGCAGGCGAGCGCGAAGGGCGCCGGCCTGAAAAAAGCACTCGGCGCGCTCGACCTCACCTTTCTCGGCATCGGCGCGATCATCGGCACCGGTATTTTCGTGCTGACCGGCACGGGCGCCGTGCAGGCCGGCCCGGCCCTCATGCTCTCGTTCCTGTTCGCGGCGGTGGCCTGCTGCTTCGCCGCGCTCGCCTACGCCGAATTCGCCTCGACCATTCCCGTGGCCGGCTCGATCTACACCTACTCGTACGCCACGCTCGGCGAGCTGGCCGCGTGGGTGATCGGCTGGGACCTGATGCTCGAGTACGGGCTCGCCACTTCCGCGGTCTCGGTGGGCTGGTCCGGCTACCTGCAGTCGCTGCTCTCCGGCTTCGGCCTCACGCTGCCCGCGGCACTCACGGCCGCACCCGGCGCCGTGCCCGGCGTGCACACGCTCTTCAACCTGCCCGCCTTCCTCGTGATGATGGCGATCACGGCGCTCCTCTCCGTGGGCGTGCGCGAATCCACGCGCATCAACAACATCATGGTGGCGATCAAGGTGACCGTGGTGCTGCTCGTGATCGCCGTGGGCGTGTTCCACGTCACCCCCGCGAACTGGCATCCGTTCATGCCCAACGGCTGGCGCGGCGTGTTCGGCGCCGCGGCCGTGATGTTCTTCGCGTTCATCGGCTTCGACTCGGTGTCTTCCGCCGCCGAGGAGGTGAAGAACCCCAAGCGCGATCTGCCTATCGGCATCATCGCCTCGCTCGCCGTGTGCGCGGTGCTGTACGTCGCCGTGGCGGCGGTCGTGACCGGCATCGTGCCCTCGCCGCGCTTCGCCCATGTTGGCCACCCGGTCTCGTTCGCGCTGCAGGTGGTGGGTGAAAACTGGGTCGCGGGCTTCATCGATCTGGGCGCCGTGCTCGGCATGCTCACCGTGATCCTCGTGATGAGCTACGGCCAGACCCGCATCATCTACGCGATGTCGCGCGACGGCCTCTTGCCCGCCAAACTGTCGAAGGTGCACCCGCGCTTCGCCACGCCGTTCTTCACGACCTGGCTCGTGGGCATTTTCTTCGGTTTGATCGGCGCGCTCGTGCCGTTGAACGTGCTCGCCGAACTCATCAACATCGGTACGCTCGCCGCGTTCTCGATGGTGTCGATCGCCGTGCTCGTGCTGCGCAAGACCCACCCGCACCTGCCGCGCGCGTTCCGCTGCCCGGGCGTGCCCGTGGTGCCGATTCTCGCGGTGGCCTCGTGCCTCTTTCTCATGATCAACCTCCAGCCGCTCACGTGGGTTGCGTTCCTCGTCTGGACCGGCTTCGGCCTGATCGTCTACTTCGGCTACTCGCGCCGGCATTCGCGCCTCGCGCACGCACCGCATGAGCCGGTGCATCACGATTGATCAGCGCGTGATCGTGCTTTAATCGCTGCACTGCAACGCAAACGGCCCGCCCCGAGTCATCGAGGCGGGCCGTTTTTTTACGCGCTTCGCAAGCATTCTGGAGGGTAAAACCCCGCGCAGCGGAATTCAGTAAAGTGTGCTTTACTGTCCGGGCGTCACCCCCAGGCTTCACTGAAGAGCAAGGCACCAGCCGGACCCAGATTCCGCTCCACCCGCACTTGTTCCACTCGCCCGAATCGCCTCGCGCGTTTTGCGCGGCGGCATGCGTTGCGCGCGCAATGAGGCGCAATGCTTGAGACGGGCAAGTTCGATTGCGGGCGGTTATGGCGGTCGATTCAGTGTAAAAAAGCGGGCCCAGGCAGGTCTCTATCCCATCACATGGTATGGGACCGGAGTCACGCGCAGCACCGGCTCCGGTCGACATTGGAGACAATCAATGACGATCAGTATTAGCCTCACGGTCAACGGCGCGCCCGTGACCGCCGAGGTCGAACCCCACACGCTCCTCGTCCAGTTCCTGCGCGAACAGCAGCGTCTCACCGGCACGCACGTCGGCTGCGACACGGCGCAATGCGGGGCCTGCACCGTCCACCTGAACGGCCGCGCGATCAAGTCGTGCAACCAGCTCGCCGTGCAATGCGACGGCATGGAGGTGACGACGATCGAAGGCCTCGCGAAAAACGGCACGCTGCATCCGATGCAGGCCGCGTTCCGCGAATGCCACGGCCTGCAATGCGGTTTCTGCACACCTGGCATGGTGATGTGCGCGACCGCGCTCGCCGCCGACAAGCCCGACCTCACTGAAGCGGACGTGCGCGAAGGCCTGGACGGCAACTTCTGCCGCTGTACGGGCTATCACAACATCGTGAAGGCCGTGGTCGCGGGCGCGCAGGAAATGCGCGCGGGCGCAACCGCTGCCGCCACGACGGCGTGACTCGGGAGGCCACCATGAACGCACCCGAACCCAATCGCATGATCGGCGCGCCGGTGAAGCGCAAGGAAGACTTCCGCTTCCTCACCGGCGCCGGCCAGTACACCGACGACGTCGTGCTGCCCGCGCAAACCTACGCCGTGTTCGTGCGCTCGCCGCACGCGCATGCGCGTATCAAGAGCATCGACACCAACGCGGCGAAAGCATCGCCTGGCGTCGTGGCTGTTTTCACCGGCGCGGACCTCGCGGCGGAAAACGTGGGCGGCCTGCCGTGCGGCTGGCTCATCCATAGCATCGACGGCACGCCGATGAACGAGCCGCCGCATCCCGTGATCGCGCACGAGAAAGCGCGCCACGTGGGCGACCAGGTCGCACTCGTGATCGCCGATTCGGTCAAGGCCGCAAAGGACGCCGCCGAACTCGTCGAAGTCGATTACGAAGAACTGCCCGCCATCGTCGACACGGCGCACGCGGCCGACGCGGGACAGCCGCTCGTGCACGACGGCGTGGCGAACAACACCTGCTACACGTGGGGCCACGGCGACAAGGCCGCGACCGACGCCGCGTTCGCCCAGGCCGCGCACGTAACGACGCTCGACATCGTCAACAACCGGCTCATTCCAAACGCCATCGAGCCGCGCGCCGTGAACGCGAGCTACTCGCAGCACGACGACAGCTACACCGTGTACGTGTCCAACCAGAACCCGCACGTCGAGCGCCTGCTCATGGCCGCGTTCGTGCTCGGGCTGCCCGAAACAAAGCTGCGCATCGTCGCGCCCGACGTGGGCGGCGGCTTTGGCTCGAAGATCTTTCTGTATGCCGAAGATGTCGCGCTCACGTGGGCCTCGAAGAAAATCCGCCGTCCGGTGAAGTGGACCGCCGAACGATCGGAGTCCTTCATATCCGACGCACACGGCCGCGATCACGTAACGAAAGCCGAACTCGCGCTCGACAAAGATGGCAAGTTCCTCGCCATGCGCGTGCACACCACGGCGAACATGGGCGCGTATCTCTCGACGTTCGCTTCCAGCGTGCCGACCATTCTCTACGCCACGCTGCTCGCGGGCCAGTACACCACGCCCGCGATCTACGCAGAAGTGAAAGCCGTGTTCACGAACACGGTGCCGGTGGACGCATATCGCGGCGCAGGGCGTCCGGAAGCCACCTACGTGGTCGAGCGTCTCGTGGAAACGGCCGCACGCGAGATGAACATCGATCGCGCCGAGATCCGCCGCCGCAACTTCATCACGAGCTTCCCGTATGCCACGCCTGTGGGCCTCACCTATGACACAGGCGACTACGAAGCATGCCTCGGACGCGCGCTCGAACTCGCCGACGTCAACGGCTTCGCCGCGCGGCGCGACGCATCGAAGGCGCGAGGCTTGCTACGAGGTCTGGGCTACTCATGCTACATCGAGGCGTGCGGGCTCGCGCCATCGAACATCGCCGGTGCGCTTGGCGCGCGTGCGGGCCTGTTCGAAGCGGGCGAGGTCCGCGTGAACCCGACCGGTTCCGTCACGGTGTTCACGGGCTCGCACAGCCACGGCCAAGGCCACGAGACGACCTTCGCGCAGGTCGTATCCGATCGATTAGGCGTGCCGATCGAGCAGGTCGAGATCGTGCATGGCGACACGGGCCGCATTCCGTTCGGCATGGGCACCTACGGCTCGCGCTCGATCTCGGTGGGCGGCTCGGCCATCATGAAGGCGCTCGACAAGATCGAAGCGAAGGCGAAGAAGATCGCCGCGCATATGCTCGAAGCGGGCGTGGAGGACATCGAGTTCGTCGACGGCGTATTCCGCGTGGCAGGCACCGACCGCACGAAGACCTTCGCGGAAATCTCGCTCGCCGCGTACGTGCCGCACAACTATCCGCTGGAGACGCTCGAACCGGGCCTCGACGAAAGCGCGTTCTACGACCCGACCAACTTCACGTATCCGTCGGGCGCGTATCTCTGCGAAGTCGAAGTCGATCCCGAGACGGGCGAAACGCGCATCGAACGCTTTACCGCCGTGGACGACTTCGGCAACGTCATCAATCCGATGATCGTCGAAGGCCAGGTGCATGGGGGTCTGGGCCAAGGCATCGGCCAGGCGCTGCTCGAACAGTGCGTGTACGACAACGAGAGCGGCCAGCTGCTCTCGGGCTCGTACATGGACTATGCGATGCCGCACGCGTCGGATGTGCCTTCGTACACGGTGGAAACCGCGAAAGGCACGCCGTGCACGCACAATCCGCTTGGCGTGAAGGGCTGCGGCGAAGCCGGCGCGATCGGCTCGCCGCCCGCCGTCATCAACGCGATTCTGGACGCACTCTCGCCGTTAGGCGTGAAGGACCTGCAGATGCCGGCCACGCCGCATCGGGTATGGCAAGCAATCCAGGCCGCGCAGGCCACTTCACAACCTTGAGCGGAGGCGCTCCATGTACGCATTCGACTATCAGCGCGCGACTGACGCGCAAGGTGCCGTGAAAGCCCTCGCGGCCGATGCCGACGCCAAATTCCTCGGCGGCGGCCAGAGCCTGCTCGCGGCGATGAAGTTGCGCCTCGCGCAGCCCACCACGCTCGTGGATGTCACCCGCATTCCCGAGCTCAAAGCCGTGCAGGTGGACGGCAAGGTGGTGAAGATAGGCGCGGCCGTGTGCCATGCCGACGTCGCCGAAAACGCGCAGATCCGCAACACGCTGCCGGCGCTCGCGGACCTCGCGGGCATGATCGGCGACCGCCAGGTGCGCGCGCTCGGCACGCTCGGCGGCTCGCTCGCGAACGACGACCCCGCCGCCGATTATCCGGCTGCGGTGCTCGCGCTGAACGCGACGGTGGTGACGGACCGGCGGCGCATCGCGGCCGACGACTTCTTCCTCGGCATGTACGAAACGGCGCTGGAGCCCGACGAGCTGATCGTGTCCGTCGAATTCCAGGTGCCCGAGCGCGCGGCCTACGAGAAGTTTTGCAATCCGGCCTCGCACTTCGCGCTCACGGGCGTGTTCGTCGCGAAATACCCCGGCGAGGTGCGTGTGGCCGTCACGGGCGCCGGGCCATCGGTGTTCCGCGAAGGCGCGCTGGAAAGCGCGCTGAAGACGAACTTCGCGCCCGAGGCCGCACGCGCGGTAAAAGTCGCCGACGACGACCTCAACACTGACCTGCACGCGAGCGCGGCGTATCGCGCGCACCTCATACCGGTGCTCGCGGCGCGCGCGGTGGCGAAGGCCAACGGCTAGGCTAGTCCCGAGGGCGAGCGCTTCCTCTTTTGCACGGAAGCGCTCGCCGCCTTTGATCCGCGCCAGCACGACAGACTCATGCAATCCGCCTCGATCGACGACACCCTCGCGCAGCTCGAAGCGCGCGGCTATTTCGCGAGCCGCGAGCTCGCCACGGCGCTCTTTCTCGCGCTGCGCATGGAGCGGCCGCTCTTTCTTGAAGGCGAGCCGGGCGTGGGCAAGACCGAACTCGCGAAGGCCGCCGCGGCGATGCTCGGCACGACGGTCTTGCGCCTGCAATGCTACGAAGGGCTCGACACGGCGAGCGCGCTCTACGAGTGGGACTACCCGCGCCAGATCATGGCGCTGCGTCTTGCCGAAGCCGCCGGCGAAAAGCCACGCAACGACACGCTCTACCGCGACGAATTTCTTTTGAAGCGCCCGCTGCTGCAGTCCCTGCAACCCGATCCGCAGAATCCTTCTGCACGCCGCGTGCTGCTGATCGATGAAATCGACCGCGCCGACGAACCGTTCGAAGCCTTCCTGCTCGAACTCCTTTCGGACTTCCAGGTATCGATTCCCGAGTACGGCACCGTGCACGCGAGTACGCCGCCGCTTGTCATCATCACCTCGAACCGCACGCGCGAAGTGCACGACGCGCTCAAGCGGCGCTGCCTTTATCAATGGCTCGGCTACCCCGACCGCGCGCGCGAACTCGCGATCGTGGCTGCGCGCGCACCTGAAACCTCCCCGGAATTGCAGCATCGCGCCGTGGCGTTCGTGCATCAGCTGCGCACCATGGACCTTTTCAAGGCGCCCGGCATTGCCGAAACGATCGACTGGTGCCGCGCGCTTTCCGCGCTCGCCGTGACGGAACTCGATCCGCAATCGGTGCAGGACACGCTGGGCGTGCTCCTCAAGTACCAGGACGACCTCGCGCAGCTCGACGCGCAACGCATCGCGCAAACGCTCGCGCTCGCGGAGTGAGCACGATGTCCGCAGCCGCGAACGAAACCGCCTCGATCAACACCCTGCCCACGTTCGCGCGCAACGTCGTGCATTTCGTGCGCGTGCTGCGCGGCGCGGGCCTTCCGATGTCGCCGTCGCGCGCCGTCGACGCGATCGAAGCGCTGCGCCATATCGACCTCGGCCGCCGCGACGACGTGCATGCGGCGCTCGCCGCGCTCCTCACGAGCGCGCCCGACGAGCGCGAGATCTTCGACGCCGCCTTCGCCCTCTTCTGGCGCGATCCCGATTTCGAAGGCAAGCTGCGCGCGCTCTTGTTGCCGAAGGTGCAAGGCGGCGTGCCGCCGCCGCGCCGCAACAACCGCCTCGCCGACGCGCTCGCCGCACGCCCGGCCACCCGCCCCGGCGCGAAGCCGCCGCCCTCGCACGAAGAGCACGAGTTGCGCGCGCATGCCACGTTCAGCGCCGAAGAACGCCTGCGCCAGCGCGACTTCGACACGCTTTCCGCCGACGAATGGCGCGCGCTGCGCCACCTGATCCGCGCACGCCGCCTGCCGCTCGCCACCGAACGCACGCGGCGCCTGAAGGCATCGTCGCACGGCACGCACGCCGATTTGCGCGCGAGCGCGCGCCACGCAGTGCGCGCGGGCGGCGACTGGACCGTATGGAAATATCGCGCGCCCGTGGAGCGCAAGCTGCCGCTCGTGCTGCTGCTCGACATTTCGGGCTCCATGAGCAGCTATTCGCGTGCGGTGCTCTACTTCTGCCACGCGTTATTGCAATCGCGCGAACGCCTGCAGGTGTTTCTGTTCGGCACGCGCCTCACGCACGCCACGCGCGCGCTGCGCGAACGCGACCCCGATGTCGCGCTTGCGCAGCTCGCCACCCAGGTTGCGGACTGGTCGGGCGGCACGCGCATCGGCGCGACGCTGGCCGAATTCAACCGCCGCTGGGCGCGCCGCATGCTCGGCGGCCGCGCGACGGTGCTGATCGTCACCGACGGGCTCGATCACGATGAATGCAGCCTGCTCGGCGAGGAGATGGCGCGCCTGCACCGCTTCGCGCACCGCGTGACCTGGCTCAATCCGCTCTTGCGCTACCGCGATTTCACCCCCAAAGCGCGCGGCGTGCAGGCAATGCTGCCGCACGTCGACGCGCATTACCCCGTCCACAATCTCGACAGCCTCGAAGCGTTCGCGCGCAGCCTGTGCGAAGCCGCGCCGGTTGCACGTACGCAAGGAGCCACACGATGGAGTTGACCGAAAGCCACACGCTGCCGGTGCCGCAACAGCGCGCCTGGGAAGCGCTCAACGACACGGCGATCCTCAAGGCGTGCATACCGGGCTGCGAAAGCATCGAAGCCGATGGCGAGAACGCCTACGCTGTCGCGCTGACCGCCGCCGTGGGTCCGGTGAAGGCGCGCTTCAAGGGCCGCATGCAGCTCGCCGACATCGAAGCACCAAACAGCTATACGATCGTCTTCGAGGGCCAGGGCGGCGCAGCGGGCTTCGGCAAGGGCGACGCGCACGTGAAGCTCGAATCCGCCGGCGACGAGTCGACCACGCTCACGTACACCGCGAACGCCCAGGTGGGCGGCAAGCTCGCCCAGATCGGCTCGCGCCTCGTGGACGGCGCGGCGCGCAAGATCGCAGGCGAGTTTTTCAAGCGTTTCGGGGAACAGCTCGGCAGCGACGCGCAGCACAATACCGACGAAGCGGCGACGCCTGCCGCGAGCGACGCAGAAGGCGAGCCGCAAGGCGAAAGCGCAGAGGAAACACCGAAGAGGAAACGATCATGGACAGCGTGGATCTCGAAGTCCTGAAATCCAGCGTGAACTGGCTCGACGCAGGGCACCGCGCGCTGCTGGTGACAGTGGTGAAAACGTGGGGCTCGTCGCCGCGCCCCGAGGGCGCGATGCTCGTGGTGCGAGACGATGGCCACGTGGTCGGTTCCGTTTCGGGCGGCTGCATCGAGGACGATCTGATCGACCGCGTGCGCCGCGAAGGCGTCACGATCGCCAGACCCGAGGCGGTGAAGTACGGCATCACGGCTGAAGAGGCGCATCGTTTCGGACTGCCATGCGGCGGCACGATCCAGCTCGTGCTCGAACCGCTCTCGGAGGCCTCGGGCATTCGCGAACTGCTTCAAACCGTCGAGCGCGGCGATCTGGTTGCGCGCACACTCGATATGGCGACCGGCCACGCCACGCTCGGCCCCGCAAAAGCGACCGATGGCGTGGACTTCGACGACGCGCGCCTGCTCACGATTCACGGCCCGCGCTACCGCATGCTGGTGATCGGCGCGGGGCAGCTCTCGCGCTATCTTTGCCAGATCGCGGTGGGGCTCGACTACCAGGTGACCGTGTGCGACCCGCGCGAGGAATACACCGACATCTGGGACGTGCCCGGCACGGCGCTCGTGCGCACCATGCCCGACGACACCGTGCTCGACATGAAGCTCGATGAACGCTGCGCCGTGATCGCACTCACGCACGACCCCAAGCTCGACGACCTCGCGTTAATGGAAGCGCTCAAGACCCCCGCGTTTTACGTGGGCGCGCTGGGCTCGCGGCGCAACAACGCGGCACGGCGCGAGCGGCTCAAGGAGTTCGACCTGAGCGAAGCGGAACTCGCGCGGCTGCATGGCCCGGTGGGCATTTACATCGGCAGCCGCACGCCGCCGGAGATCGCGGTGTCGATCCTCGCGGAGGTCACGGCGGCGAAGAACGGTGTGTCCCTGCCGACCATTCTCCAGGTGGAAGGCGCCAAGGCCGCGCGCGAACACGCGGCGGGTGCGGGATCGACGTGCGACGTGTGAGGCCGGTTTGTTGTTAGCTTCACGCGTGAGGCGAGCGCCCGTCGCGATCGGCCTCGTGCTTGCGCTCGCGCTCGTGCCTGCGCTCTCGTCTTAACATTCGCGCGCGCAGCGATCTGAGCATGCGCGTCCATCCCGAAGGACGCGGGTCCGCCAGCATGCTCAGCGCGCGAGCGTAGTCGAGCGTGAGTCCCGGCGTCCACGCCATTGTCTGGCCGCGTTTGCGCACCTGCGCCGCCACCCATAGCTCCGGCGTCGTGAGCATGCGCGCGAACGCGAGCCACCCGTGGCCCCACACACGCGGCGTCGCGCCTTCGAGCGCCGCCTCCAGCGCGTGCGAAACCGTGCTCGAGCAATTGCGGTGCGTGAGGTTATAGGTCGTGTCCTCGCGATAGCGCTGCCAGAAGCTTTCCAGCCGAAGCGGATCGTAGTTGCGAATGCGCACCTGACGCGTGGACGGACACCACGCCTGCGACTCCGTTACGTAGTCGGGCTGGAAAAGGCCCGGCACGTCGTTCTCGCGGGTCGCGCGCAGCGTGCGCGTGAATTCATCGGGAGAACGATCGATTTCCACGGCCGGATAGAGGCTGATGTACACGCGCTCGGGCGATTCGAGCGCGGCGTGCCCCGTGGAAATCACGCCATCACGATCGACGGCGGCAATATAACGGTCGATGAGCGGCTGGCGCCGCGCCTCGGCTCTCGAAGTGCCCACTGGCGTCCACACGTGTACCGTGAGCGCGTGCTCGTGCGGCGCGGGCGGCCCGTCGAACACGGTTTGTGCGAGTCTCTGCGCCTGGCCTTTGGCCGCATTCGCCGCGCCCACCGCGCTCGCCACGAGCGCTGCCGCGCCGCCCTGCGCCGCCGCCGGATTCACGGCAAGCCGGCGCGCGCGCAACGCGAGCAGCAGCAGGTTCCAGCCGGCGAACATCAGAATGAGCCCGAGGCAGTACGGCACGGTGCCCTTGTAGTGCGTGGGATAAGGCTGGTAGAGAAAGATGGCGATGGCGATCTGCAGCGCGCCGCCCGCCAGCGCGAGACGCCACGTGCGATAGCGCACGACCCAGGCCGACGCGATCTGCAGCAGGCCATCGGCGAGAAAGAGCGTGGCGAACACCATCGAAATAATGAACGACGCGTGCCGGTAGCCCGAAAGCACGAGCACCGCAGTGATGCAAAAACCGAAGCCCTTCACATAGCGCAGCGTGCGCTGGCCGCCCATGCCGGTCCATGCCACCGCGAGCGTGGCGAGGCCTTCGATCAGCAGCAGCCACGCGAACGGCGCGATATGGAAATACAGCACGCCGTCGAGTGCGTCGATAAAGAGCGCCGCGCCCACGAGCGCGCTCATCACGCCCACGGCCATCACGCCGCGCCAGCGCTCGCGCAGATACTCCACGCCTAGCAGGATCATCATGATCCGCACCATCGTCCGTCTCCGGATGCCGCGTTACGAAAACGCATCGTACTGCCGTGCGGCGAGGGATCGCCACAAGCGTGCACGCGACTACGCGCCCCCAAAAAAACTGCGGGCCGCGACTCGCGTCGGCGGCCCGCAGTACGGGTTTTTTGCGGGCGGCTCGCGCCGCCTCGCTTCACTTCAACGTCGAGGCATCAGCCGAACAGCTTCATCGCCTGCGTGAGCGTGTTGGTCACGCCCCACACGAGCGGCACCAGCACGTAAAGCCAGAAGATCGCCATCAGCGCCGTGTTTGACGATTTCGGGGCAGCTTGACTAGACATTGCGCGTTCCTCCTTATTTACCGGCGGCGAGTTGCGTCTCGCTCATGTGATGCTTCGCGTCCACGCGGCGCACGAGCAGATTGCAGATGAAGCCGAGCACGAGCAGCGAAGCCATGATGTGCACAGTCATCGTGTACGCGTCGGCCTTCGCCACGCCGTTCGCGACCTGATAGGCACGCACGTAGTTCACGAGCACCGGGCCCGCCACGCCTGCAGCCGCCCACGCGGTGAGCAGACGGCCGTGAATGCCACCGACGAACGCCGTGCCGAACATGTCCGCGAGATACGCGGGCACGGTCGCGAAGCCGCCGCCGTACATCGAGAGAATCAGGCAGTACGCCAGCACGAACAGCACGATGTTGCCGCTCTGCGCGAACTGCGGCACCGCGTAATAGAGCACCGCGCCGAACACGAAGAAAATGAAGTAGGTGTTCTTGCGGCCCACCCAGTCGGAAGCCGAAGCCCACACGAAGCGCCCGCCCATGTTGAAGAGCGAGAGCAGGCCAACGAAGCCCGCCGCCGCGCCGGCGGTCACCGTGTCCTTGAAGCTTTCCTGAATCATGACCGAGGCCTGACCCAGAATGCCGATGCCAGCCGTCACGTTGAGGAACAGCACGAGCCAGATCAGGTAGAACTGCGGCGTCTTGAGCGCCTGGTCGATGTGCACATGCTGGTTCGACACGAGCTTCTTCGCGACGACCGGCGGCGTCCAGCCCGCGGGCTTCCAGTCGGGCGCGGGCACGCGGATGGCGAGTGCGCCGATCGACATCGAGATGAAGTACGCCACGCCGAGCACCACGAAGGTCTGGGCGACGCCCGCGCTCGTGTCGCTCGCGAAGTGCTTCATCAGCATGACGGAGAGCGGCGCGGCGATCATCGCGCCACCGCCGAAGCCCATGATCGCGAGGCCCGTTGCCATGCCGCGGCGGTCGGGGAACCAGCGGATCAGCGTCGAAACTGGCGAGACGTAGCCGAGCCCAAGGCCGATGCCGCCAATCACGCCGTAGCCGAGATAGAGCAGCGCGATCTGATGCAGATACACGCCGAGCGCGGAAACGAGGAAACCGCCGCCAAAGCAGCATGCCGCGGTAAACATCGTGCGGCGCGGGCCCACACGTTCGAGCCATTTGCCGCCAAAGGCGGCGGAAAGGCCGAGAAACACGATGGCAAGCGAAAAAATCCAGCCAAGCGTGGTGAGCGACCAGTCATCGGGCGCGGACTGCGTAATGCCGATCACCTTCGTGAGCGGCGCGTTGAACACGGAAAACGCATAGGCCTGGCCGATGCACAGATGCACGGCCAGCGCTGCGGGCGGCACCATCCAGCGCGAAAAGCCCGGCGGGGCGACGGTCGCCTCTTTGGAAAAGAAAGGTGCGCTTTGCGCACCGCGCGTCGAATCTGCAACGCTGCTCATGGGATCTCCCGAATCAACCAGAGGTGGAGCGAGGGGTGGGCGCTCTCTCTGGTCCCATCCAAAATGGCTGTTGGTAGGCGTGGTCTTACGTGCTCTTTTGTGCGTTAGCGCACAGAACACTTATTTGCCGCTTGACGGCTGCACGAACCTTAGACCCCAGGCGCTGCCTTGGCAATATGAGGTAAACATACATATGGCCTTCAGCGGCCCGCGCGCCGTCGCGCTCGGCCGATTGTTGCGTGCGCAGCAAACTGGCGGCGGCGCCGCAGGACGCCAGGGACAACGACGCAAGCGGGCGTTTCATGGCGCGGCCCAGCATTTAGACTCAATGCTCGATACAGGGCCCCCTGCGGGCTGTGTGCGGGCCATCCGCTTGACAAGCCGGTTGCATGACTTTTAAGTGACGGGAGTAGCGCCCATCCGCGACCCGACCCCTGCCGAGCCCCCCAATGCGCCTCGCTCTCGCTCTTTGCCTAGCCGTGCTCGGCCCCGCTACGGGAACCTTCGCCGCCGACCTGCGCCCGGGCGTGGCGCAGCTCACGCCTGTGCCCCTCGAAGCGGGCGAACTGAATCCGGCGGGCAGCGCCGCGCAGGCGCCCTACACGAACGAATCGGAAACGCAGACCTTCACGGTCAACGCGGACGGCTCGTACACCAAGCTCGACTCGCTCACGCTGCGCGTGAACACCGAGGCCGGCATTGCGCGCGCAGGCCAGTATTACGTGTGGTTCAACCGCGAGATGGCCCACGTGGAGGTGCTCGAAGCGTGGACCGAGGACGCCCAGGGCGGCCGCCACGACGTGCGGCCCGAGCAGATCCGCGACGTGCAGGAAGTGCGCTCGTTCGACGCCCCGATGTTCCAGGACGTGCAGGACAAGGTGATCGTGTTCCCGGCCGTGGAGCCCGGCGCGCGCGTGCATCTCACGTGGCGCAAGATCCAGCGCGTGCCGCTCGTGCCGGGCTGGTTCAGCGACTTCACGCCTCCCGACCTCGCGCCCACGCACAACTTCCGCGTGATCTACGACCTGCCAGCGAAAGTGCCGCTCTACGCCGACGCGCGCGGCTTTACCGTTTTGCCGCCCGCCACGGTGAACGGCCGCACGCGCTATGAGTATCGCTACGACAAGTCGAATTTCCAGCGCCTCGAATACGGCTCGGTGGCCTACGTGAGCTACGGCGACCGGCTGATGGTGTCCACCTTCCCCGATTACGCGGCCTTCGCGAAGGTCTATCGCGAGGCGGCCGCCGATCCGACCGTGCGCGACCCGGCCATCGTGCGTCTCGCGCTCACGCTCACGGCGCACGACGACACGCCGCGCGCGAAGGCGCAGTCGCTCTACGACTGGGTGCGCCGCAACATCCGCTACGTGGCGATGAATATCGGGCGCGGCGAGATCGTGCCGCACCGCGCCAGCGACGTGCTCGCAAACCGCTATGGCGACTGCAAGGACCATGTCGCGCTCTACGGCGCGCTGCTCGACGCCGTCGGCATCCGCAGCATGCCGGCGCTCGTGAACAGCGGCACGGTCTACACGCTGCCGAGCGTGCCGGGCTTCGGCGTGATCAATCACGTCATCACCTGGCTGCCCGATCTGCAGATGTTCGCCGACTCCACCGCGAGCAACATCGAGTTCGGCTACTTGCCGTCGACGGATATGGACCGCGTGGCCGTGCTCGCCGGCGACGGCACGCAGGTCCGCACGCCCGCCACGGCCTCGACCACACGCGAGAGCGATCTCGACATCACGGTCGCGCCGGACGGCTCGGCGCGCTTCATCTACCGCTTGCAGGCGCAGGGCTGGTCCGCCGAACAGACACGCAGCGTGCTGCGCCTGCAAACGCCTGCGCAGCGCGAGGAGTCGCTGCAATGGGAGCTGCACAACGCCAACCTGCGCGGCAACGCCACGCTCGCCTCCAGCCCGCTCGACGCCACGGCGGGACCGCTCGTGCTCACGCTCACGGGCACCTTCGACGGTTTCGTCGACCCGGAGATGACCACGCCTGTGCCCACGCTCACGAGCTTCGTGGGTGGACTCGACGCGAATCTGCGCTACTGGCTCGGCGAGCCGCGGCGCACGCAGCCGTTCATGTGCCGCAACGTGGTGATGACCGAGCGCACGCGCATCGTCCTGCCGCCGGGCATGCGCGTGCTCGACGTGCCCATGCCGCAGCACGCCGACAATCGTTTCATCGATTTCAGTTCGCAGTACGCGCTCGACGCAGAGGCGAACGTGCTGCGCGTCACGCGTACGGGCCAGACGCATTTCGCAAGCGACGTGTGCAGCGCCGACGATTTCGCACAGATGCGCCCCGCGTTCGAGACGATGGCGCGCGACCTGCGCGCGCAATTGATCGTCAAGCCATCTGCGCAGGGCGCCTCGCCCGGCAGTCCGGCGAGCGCGCAGTGAACCTGCGCGCCGCGTTCAGCGTTCACACGGGCCAGAGCGGCCCTTCCTGCATCGCGCCGATCTGCTCGCGCAGTTCGAGAATGCGCTCTTCCCAGTAACGCTGCGTGTTGAACCACGGGAAGGCGGCCGGAAACGCGGGATCGTGCCAGCGGCGCGCGAGCCACGCCGAGTAGTGGATGAGGCGCAGCGTGCGCAGCGCCTCGACGAGATGCAGCTCGCGCGGCTCGAATTCGCAGAAGTCCTCGTAACCGGCGAGCAGATCCGCCATCGCGCGCGAGGCTCCCGCGCGATCGCCGGGCAGCAGCAGCCACAAATCCTGGATAGCGGGACCCATGCGGCTGTCGTCGAAGTCCACGAAATGCGGGCCGGCGTCGGTCCAGAGCACGTTGCTCGGATGGCAGTCGCCGTGCAGGCGCAGCGAACGCACGTCGCCTGCGCGCTCGAATGCCGCCTCCACGCCTTCGAGCGCGAGATTGACCGCGGCCTGCCACGCTTCACGCACATCGGGGGGCACGAAGCCATGTTCCAGCAGATACGTGCGCGGCTCGTAGCCGTACGTCTGAATGTCGAGCGTGGGGCGTGCTGCGTAAGGTTTTGTCGCGCCCACCGCGTGAATGCGGCCGATGAAACGGCCCAGCCATTCGAGCGTGTCGCTGCGGTCGAGGTCCGGTGCGCGGCCGCCACGGCGCTCGAAAAGCGAGAAGCGAAACCCGTCGAACTCGTGCAGCGTGCGCCCTTCGAAGGCGAGCGCGGGCACAGCGGGAATCTCGCGCGCGGCGAGTTCGGCGACGAAGGCGTGCTCTTCGAGTATCGCCTCGTCGCTCCAGCGCTCGGGGCGATAGAACTTGGCGATGAGGGGCGCCTCGTCTTCCACGCCCACCTGGTACACGCGATTCTCGTAGCTGTTGAGCGCGAGCATGCGGCCATCCGTGCGGCGGTTGGCCGGCATCAGCACGCCATCCACGGCGTCGAGCACGCATTCAGGCGTGAGACGCGCGTAGGGCGCGGCTTGCGGGTCGCTGGAATTGCCGGGGCCGGAAGGTTCGCCCGGAAGAGGAGAAGGATCGTAATTCATACCCGCAATTGTGCCTCTTGCGGGCAGTGGCTGCGAGCACGCGGTGCGCCACGGCGGGCACGATGAACACAAACGCGGCGCGCAACCCTGCGACGAGGCGCGGCGCGCCTCGTCAACGTGTCACAGAGCCCAGGCTCAGTGGATCTGCGCGCCGGCGGGCATGACGTGCTCGCCCGTATCGATCAGATCTTCGAGAAAAAAGGGCTCGGTGCTGAGTTGCTTCGACGAGCCAGGCTCCCCGGCATACCAGGTCACCATCGCCATGTCGCCGAGAATGCGCATCACGATGCCGCGCGCGCCCTGTGGCACGGCGATATGAACGGAACGGACGATAGAACCGATTTGCATGATGTTTCCCCGTTACCTCGCTACCTTCGCCGGCTCCCTCGAAGGAAAACCGGTCGGCATGCTGACAAAAAAACCGATGCGCACCAACGGTTGCGCGCGCATCCAAACGTGCTTCGGGCGACCCGCTCGTTCCGCGCGCTTAAGCACGGCCGGACCCTTGGCATCCCCATTGTTGCTTGTTTGAGCGCATGCGCAAAGCGAAAAAATAGGGGGGTGTATCAACGACGCCGTAAAGACGCCGCCGCGCACCGTCACTGCTCCGCCCCGCCTCGTTCGCGCAACTTACGAAAAGCTGACTGTAACAGATGGTAAACCCCATTTTCAGCGCCCTTGCTAGGGCAGTCCCTGAAAAAGTACGCTGATGCCTCGTGACTGGCGCTATAGTCCTGTCCCAACCGTGCACCACAAAGGCCAGGCGCAGCACAGGCAAAGACCTCAAGCGCGCCATCATAGCCGGCCACGGTACCGATAACCTAAACGCTCGCCATCGCGGCCAGACCAGCCGCGCGAGCCACACTCCGCCACCAGCGAAGGAACCCGTCGTTCCATGTGGATCGTTCGACTCGCGCTCAAGCGCCCGTACACGTTCGTCGTGCTCGCGTTGCTGCTTTTGATCGTCGGGCCGCTGACGATCCTGCGCACGCCCACGGACATCTTCCCGAACATCGACATCCCGGTGCTCTCGGTGATCTGGACCTACACCGGCCTGCCCGCCGACGAAATGGAAAAGCGCATCGTGCTCAACTACGAGCGCGGCCTTTCCGTGGCGGTCAACGATATCGAGCACACCGAATCGACCTCGCTCAACGGTATCGCGGTCGTGAAGATCTTCTTCCAGCCGCACGCCAATATCCAGGAAGCGCTCGCCGAAGTCACGGCGCTTTCGCAAGCGCAGCTGCGCTCGCTGCCGCCTGGCATCCAGCCGCCCTTCATTCTGCGCTACAACGCCTCGACTGTGCCGATCCTGCGCCTGTCGCTTTCCTCACCGCAACTTACCGAGCAGGAGTTGTTCGACTACGGCAACAACTTCCTGAAGACGCAGCTCGCGACCGTGCCGGGCGCCTCCGCGCCGCTGCCCTATGGCGGCAAGCAGCGGCAAATCATGGTCGACATCAACCAGCGCGCGCTGCAGCAGCACAATCTCTCGCCCATGGACGTGGTGAACGCGATCAGCGCGCAGAACCTCATCCTGCCCTCCGGCACGGCGAAAATAGGCGCGACCGAATATTCGGTCACGATGAACGCAAGCCCCAACAGCTTAGCGGGCTTGAACGACATTCCCGTGAAAACCACGGCAAGCGGCACGATCTATATCCGCGACGTCGCGCACGTGCGCGACGGCTACGTGCCGCAAACCAACATCGTGCGCGTGGACGGTCAGCGCGCCTCGCTCCTCACCATCAACAAGAGCGGCAATACGTCCACGCTCGAAATCGTCGATCGCATCAAGGAGATGATGCCGACGCTGCGCAATCTCGTGCCGTCGTCGCTCAATATCGATCCGGTCGCCGATCAGTCTCTCTTCGTGCGCGCCTCCGTCCAGGGCGTGCTGCGCGAAGCGCTCATCGCCGCCGCGCTCACGGCGCTCATGATCCTGCTTTTTCTCGGCAACTGGCGCGCCACGCTCATCATCGCGGTCTCGATTCCGCTTTCGATGATCACCTCGGTCATCGTGCTCGCGGCGCTCGGCGAGACCATCAACATCATGACGCTCGGCGGGCTAGCGCTCGCGGTGGGTATTCTCGTTGATGACGCAACGGTCGCCATCGAGAACATCAGCCAGCAGCTGGAGCAAGGCAAGACGCTGGAACAGGCAATTCTCGACGGCGCGCACCAGATCGCGATTCCCACGCTCGTCTCGACGCTCTCCATCTGCATTGTGTTCGTGCCGATGTTCCTGCTCACGGGCGTGGCGCATTACCTCTTCATCCCGCTCGCGGAAGCCGTGGTGTTCGCCATGCTGGCCTCGTACTTCTTCTCGCGTACGCTCGTGCCCACGCTCGCGAAGTACCTGATGCGCCATCATCACAAGGCCGCCGACCTGCATCGCACGACACGCAATCCGTTCATGCGCGTGCACCTCGCGTTCGAGCGCGGCTTCGAGGGGCTACGCGAGCGCTATCGCGTGTTTCTTGCGGCGCGCGTGAAGCATCCCGTGTGGTTCGTCGTGGCGTTTCTCGCCTGCTGTGGCGCGTCGCTGCTGCTCATGCCGTTTCTCGGGCGCGACTTCTTTCCGCAAGTCGATGCCGGCACCATCGCGCTGCACGTGCGCGCGAAAACCGGCATGCGCGTGGAAGAAACCGCCGTGCTCGTCGATCGGATCGACAAGCGCGTGCGTACATTGATTCCGCCGGGCGAGCTGCATTCGATCATCGACAACATCGGCCTGCCGGTCTCGGGCATCAACCTTTCGTACAGCAACACGGGCACCATCGGCACCTCCGACGCCGACGTGCTGATCTCGCTGAACGAAGATCACCACGCCACGGCGGATTACGTACGCCTGTTGCGCCGCACGCTCAACGACGAGTTCCCGGGCGTGCAGTTCGCCTTCCTGCCCGCGGATATCGTGAGTCAGACGTTGAACTTCGGCATGCCCTCACCTATCGACGTGCAGATCGTGGGCCGCGACGTGGCGGGAAACCGCGCGTTCGCGGCGAAGCTGCTCGCGCGGCTGCGCGGCGTGCCCGGCTTCGTCGACGCGCGCATCCAGCAGCCCGCGGACCTGCCGCGCATCTTCATCGACGTGGACCGCACGCGCGCGCAGCAGGCGGGCTTCACGCAGAAGGACGTGGCAAGCGATCTGCTCATCACGCTCTCGGGCAGCCAGCAGACCACGCCCACGTTCTGGCTCAACCCGGTCAACGGCGTGAGCTACAACGTCGTGACCGAAGCGCCGCAATACACGATCGATTCGCTGCAGTCGCTTGCGAACATTCCGCTCACCGCGAACGGCCGCAGCAATATTCTCGGCTCGCTCGCAAGCATGCAGCGCGTGGCGGGCGACGCGGTGGTCACGCACTACAACGCGCAGACCACCATCGACATTTACGGCACCGCCGACGGGCGCGACCTCGGCGCCGTTTCCGACGACATCGCGAAGATCATCGACCAGACGCGCGACGCGCTGCCGAAAACCTCCACCGTCAAGCTGCGCGGCCAGGTGCAGACGATGAACGATTCGTTCTCCGGATTGTTCGGCGGTCTCGTCTTCGCGATCGTGCTCGTGTATCTGCTGATCGTCGTGAACTTCCAGTCGTGGCTCGATCCGTTCATCATCATCACGGCGCTGCCGGGCGCGCTTGCGGGCATCGTCTGGATGCTGTTCCTCACGCACACCACGCTGTCCATTCCCGCGCTCACGGGCGCGATCATGTGTATCGGCATTGCCACGGCGAACTCCATTCTCGTCATCAGCTTCGCGCGCGAGCAGTTGCGCCTGCACGGCGACGCGGCGCGCGCCGCGATCGAAGCGGGCTACACGCGTTTTCGCCCGGTGCTCATGACCGCGCTCGCCATGGTGATCGGCATGGTGCCGATGGCCATTGGCCTCGGCGAAGGCGGCGAGCAGAACGCGCCGCTCGGGCGCGCCGTGATCGGCGGCCTCGCGGTGGGCACGCTCGCCACGCTGATCTTCGTACCCGTGGTGTTCTCGCTCATCTACCGCAAGCTCGGCGAGCGCCGCCAGCGCGCCAGTGAAAACGTAGTGCCCAAATCATGAATACCCTGTCATGACGAATCATTCGCAAACGCCTCCGCCGCAAGCGCCGCATAGCCCGCACAAGCCGCGACGCTGGCCTATCGTGCTCGCCGCGCTCATCGTGATCGGGCTCGCCGCGCAGGGCATCTGGTCGCGCCATAGCGCGCACGCGGCGCTCGAGCGCGACGCGAAGACCGCGAGCACGCTCTCCGTGCAGGTGGTCACGCCACAGCGCTCGGCGCGCGCGCTCGACCTCGTGTTGCCCGGCAACGTGCAGGCGTTTCTCGACACGCCGATCTACGCGCGCACGAACGGCTATCTGCGCAAGTGGTACTTCGACATCGGCGCGCACGTGAAGGCGGGCCAGTTGCTCGCCGAAATCGACGCACCCGAAGTGGATGACCAACTGCGTGCCGCGCGCGCCGATCTCGCCAACGCCGAAGCCAATTACGCGCTCGCGAAAACCACGGCCGACCGCTGGACGCAGATGCTGCAAACGCGCTCGGTGGCGAAACAGGACGCCGACGAAAAAGTCGGCGACATGCTCGCGAAAAAGGCCACGCTCGATTCCGCGCGCTTCAACGTCTCGCGGCTCTCGCAACTGCAGTCGTACGAACGCGTAACGGCGCCCTTCGACGGCATCGTCACCGCGCGCAACGTGGACGTGGGTGCGCTCATCGACGCGGGCAACGGCGGCAGCTCGCAGAAAGAGCTGTTTCATCTCGCGCAGGCCGACCGGCTGCGCGTGTACGCGAACGTGCCGCAGGCTTACGCGCAGCAGATCCGCGTGCAGCAGCATGCGTATCTCACGCTCAACGAGGAGCAGGGCAAGCACTTCCCTGGCATCGTCGCGCGCACGGCGGGCGCGGTCGACGCGCAGCAGCGCACGATGCTCGTGGAAGTCGATGTCGACAACCGCAGCGGCGAACTGCTGCCCGGCGCGTATGCGCAGGTGCACTTCGCGCTCGACGGCTCGGGCACGCCGATGACGCTGCCCGGCAACGCCTTCCTGTTCCGCCCGGACGGCGTGAAGGTGGCAACCGTCGACGCGCAAAACCGCGTGAAGCTGGTGAAGGTCACGCTCGGCACCGACTTCGGCACCCGCGTCGCTGTGGCCGCGGGGCTCGCGGGAGACGAGCGCGTGATCGTCAATCCGCAGGACGCGATCGTCGACGGTACGCCCGTGCGCATCGTGCAGCCGCAGCACGAGGCAGGTGCGGCGCATGGCGCGAGCGGTGCGGGTAGCAACGCGCAAGCGCAGGGCGAATGATGAGGCGCGCACGCGTTCGACTTCTCGCGTTGGCCCTGCTCGGGGGGCTCGGCGCCTGCACGGTTGGGCCCGACTACGTACGCCCCAGCATGCCCGTGGCCGCGACGTTCAAGGAGCTCGAAGGCACGGGCTGGACGATTGCGCAGCCTGCGGACAACGTGCCGCGCGGCGCGTGGTGGACAATCTACGCGGACCTCGCGCTCGACAAGTTCGAAGCCCAGGTCGAGAGCGCGAACCAGAACGTGCAAGCCGCACAGGCGCATTTTCGCGCGGCGCGCGCGAACGTGGCGCAGCAGCGCTCGAGCTATTTTCCGCTCGTGACGGCGAGCGGCGACTTTTCGCGCTACCGCACCTCGCAGAACGTCCTGTACACGTCGAAGGCCGGTCAAACGATCAATGATTACGCCGTCGGCATCGACGCCACATGGGAGCCCGATATCTGGGGCCGCGTCGCGCGCAACGTCGAGGCCGCCAGGGCCAATGCACAGGCAAGCGCTGCCGACATGCAGGCCGTGCTGCTCTCCATGCAGGCCGAACTCGCGACCGATTACTTCGAGCTGCGCGGCCTCGACCGCGAACGGCAATTGCTCGACGACACGATCCAGGCTTATCGCGAATCGCTCGAACTGACGCAGCATCGCTACGCGGGCGGCATCGCCACCGACGCGGATGTGGGCCAGGCGCAAACGCAGCTGCAGACCACCGAAGCGCAGGCGATCGATCTCGGCGTGCAGCGCGCGCAGCTCGAACATGCCATTGCGATTCTCATCGGGCAGTCGCCTTCCACGTTCACGCTCGCCGTCGCACCGAAGGAGGCCTACACGGTGCGCGCGATCACGAGCCCGCCGGGCGTGCCATCCACGCTGCTCGAACGGCGCCCCGACATTGCCGCTGCCGAGCGCCGCGTGGCCGCCGCGAACGCGCAAGTGGGCGTGGCGACGGCGGCGTTCTTCCCGACCCTCATGCTCGCGGTCACGGGCGGCCTGGAGGCCACCAACTTCAGCCAGTGGCTCGTCGCGCCCGCGCGCTTCTGGTCGCTCGGACCGACGCTCGCGGGCACGCTGATCGACTTCGGGGGGCGCGAGGCCGTGCGCAACGAAGCGCGTGCCCAGTACGACGAGAACGTGGCGCAGTACCGTCAAACGGTGCTCGACGCCTTTGGCGACGTCGAGGACAACCTCGCGGCGCTGCGCGTGCTGGAGCAGGAGGCGACGGCCCAGGACCGCGCGGTGGACGCCGCGCAGCGCACGCTCGTCACCATCAACAATCGCTATCTCGGCGGCGCGATCACGTACCTCGACGTGGTCGTCGCGCAAACCACGGCGCTCAACAACGAACGCCAGGCCGTGGCGATCTCGCGCCGGCGCATGGCGGCGAGCGTCGCGCTCGTGAAGGCGCTGGGCGGCGGCTGGAGCGCGGCGGATTTGCCCAGCGATGCGGCGCTCGTGCATCCGGACGACGTGCAAAAAGCGCAGCCCGCCAGCGGGCCACAAGGCGCTTCGGCGAGCGCACCAAGCGCCGCTCGCGGCGCGCAGCCGGACGCCGCCCGCTCGCCGGGCTAAGCCGCCAGCGCCGCCTCTCCTGCGGCGCTCGACCACGTCATTCGCCCAACAGGCGTATCGTTGCGCCTTTGTAATATTGCTGGAGATTGACTCGTGACTGCATCACCGGGCGCCTCGCGCAATTCCGCGCCCTCCGCCGTTCCGTACATCGAACGCGGCACCCCCGAATTCTGGCGCGCGAGCCTCGCGCTGCTGTTCGCCGGCTACGCCACCTTTTCGCTTCTCTACTGCGTGCAGCCGCTGCTGCCTGCGTTCTCCGAAACCTTCGGCGTGAGCCCCGCGCAGAGCAGCCTCTCGCTCTCGTTCACCACGGCGGCGCTCGCCATCGCGATCTTCATTGCGGGCTTTGTCTCCGAAGGCTGGAGCCGGCGCGGCATGATGACCGCGTCGCTGTGCGCGTCGTCGCTGCTCACGCTCGCCACCGCCTTCGTGCCGCACTGGCATCAGCTACTCGTGCTGCGCACGCTGCAGGGCATTGCGCTCGGTGGCGTGCCCGCCGTGGCCATGGCCTGGCTCGCCGAAGAAATGCACCCGGACGGCCTCGGCCTTTCGATGGGCCTGTACGTGGGCGGCACGGCCATCGGCGGCATGGCGGGGCGCGTGATCACGGGCATCGTCACCGACCTGTTCGGCTGGCGTGCGGCAGTCGCCGTGATCGGCGTGCTCGGGCTCGCTTCCATGTTGGCGTTCCGCTCGCTCCTGCCGCCCTCGCGACACTTCGTGCCGAAGAGCGGCCTCGGCTTGACGCATCATCGCTCGGCCCTGCTGCGCCATTTCGCGCGGCCGGGGCTGCCCATGCTGTTCGCCATGGGCTTCGTGCTGATGGGCAGCTTCGTCACGCTCTACAACTACATCGGCTACCGGCTGATCGCGCCGCCCTATCGCATGAGTCAGGCAGCGATCGGCGCGATTTTCCTCGTCTACCTGACCGGCGTGGTCGCCTCGCCGTGGTCGGGCCGCATGGCCGACACCTTCGGGCGCGGCCGCGTGCTGGTCGCCAGTCTCGCGCTGATGCTCACGGGCGTCGTGCTCACGTTATTCGCGCCGCTCGCGGCCATCGCGGCGGGCATCGCCTGCCTGACCATTGGCTTCTTCGCCGGGCATGCGGTGGCGAGCGGCTGGGTTGGACGGCTCGCGCGCGAAGCGAAGGGGCAGGCCGCCGCGCTGTACCTGCTGGCCTATTACGTCGGCTCGAGCGTGATGGGTTCCATCGGCGGGCACTTCTGGACTGCGGCGGGCTGGGCCGGCGTGGCCGGCCTCGTGATCGTGCTGCTGGTCGTGGGGCTCGCGCTGGCGCTCAGGCTGCGGGCACGCGAACGCACTGGGGCGGCCTGAGTTCGCGATATCGCCCGGCGCGGAACACAACGTGCGCACTTGCATTGTTGTGCGCCGCGCGCCGCGGCAATCGAAAGGCGTCCGTAATATTTAGACGACTGGCGAATTGCGCCCCGCGCGCATCGCACCGCAGCGCAACGCCGCTTCTGGCGGGCTTTTGCGGCGCGGCATGCGCTTCACGATGCGCGTCACGGCACACACACGCGCCGCCGCGCTCGCCGCCCTCACCTATACTCGATTTCAGGCCCGGGGCCGCAACTTCATGCCATTGGCATGGCAACGAGAACGACAACCATTGCGCGCCCGCGTCGCCCATACGATAAGGAGACGAGCATGGAAGGTTATTTCACGATTGGCGATTTCGTGATGATCATCCCGATGGCCCTCGCTGGCGCGCTCTTTCTTGGCGCGGTGCCGTGCGCGACGGAATTCAGACACAACACGCTACGCGTGATCGGCGCGCTGATCGGCGTGCTCGCAGCCGTTGCGCTTGTCGAGACGCTGCCGGCGCTGATGTAGCCGGCGCAAATTGACGAAGCGGCATCCTCGCGGCGCAACGCGCCGCGGTTTGCGCGCACGCGCGCCATTCGCTCGCACCCTCCACCTCAGCCGGGATCGACGCCCGGCTGCAATCCCTTGAACTGACGCAACGCGGCGGCGAGATAGTCCGCCCGCGCCGCCGCGCCTGCGGCCTCTTCGGCGTGCGCGATTGCGGGCAGCGCCGTCCACGGCAGCGTCGGATGCAGATGATGCTGGCGATGCAGGTGATGATTCATGAGCAGCACGCCCAGAACGCGCGGCACACGGAAATCCCGCGCGCGGCCCGGTTCGTCGAGCGCGACGCCGTAGTGCGGCAGGTTATCGGCTACCGATAGCCACAGTCCACGCAGGTACATCGCCGCGAGCAGCACGGGCCAAGCCTTGCCGTACAGCGCGAACGAAGCGGCGTACAGCGCGAGCGAGGCGAGCCAGTCGCGCCGCGCGCGGCTGCGCCTCACGGGATCGGCGGCGTGGTTCGCGAAGAGTCGCTGCACCTGCACGCCTTCGCGTCCGTGCGCCCCCACGCCACGCTCGATGATGGCGCGTGTGAGGCGCACGGGCATGAAAGCCAGCAGCGGCAGCAGCAATTCGGCCACGTACAGGCCGCCCATCAACCGCGCATAGTACGAAACACGGCGACGCCAGCGCGGGCCGCTCGCGTCGTGCAGGTCGTGCACATCAGGGCGGTCGAACGGTTCGCGCGTGAAGCGGTGATGCATCAGGTGTCCGAAACGCACGGCGTCGAACGGCATCGCCAGGCCGATCGCGAGCACGCGCGCGAGCCACTCGTTCACGCGCCGGTCGCGCGCGAGTTGTCCGTGTATGCCTTCGTGGATGAGCCCCCAGTGGATCGGCGTGGCGAGCACGACGGGCGCAAGCGTTGCCAGCAGGGCGAACGTCGGGCCGCCTGCCGCGTCCAGCAAAAGCGGCAAGCCCACGAGTTCGTAGCACAGCGCCGTGAACGCGAACGCAATCATTGCGGCATTTGCGCGAGCCGACGTTGCGGGCTGCGGCGGGCGCATCGCACGTTCGGGCCGCCCGGCGCGTTCGGTGCGCGTGGCGGTGGGGGAAAGCGCTTCGGATTCGGCGCTCAAGGACTCCATGGAAATTCCTCGCGGCAAAGGCTGGCGCGACGTTAGCAGGGCCACATGACAAACCGAAGAATGGCGCGCCTCGCTGCCGCTGCACGCACTTACTCGATCTTTCGCGCATAAAAAAACCGCCTCGCAAGGAGGCGGTTCGTTGTGCCGGGAAACGTGCCGTTCAGATGTGCTGATCAGTCGACGGCTTCTCCCACAGGTTCACGCCGCCTTCGGTCGCATAGCGGTCGATTTCCGCGAGTTCTTCCTTCGAAAACTCCAGGTTCTTCAACGCCGCAACGTTCTCGCGCACCTGCTCCGCGCGGCTCGCGCCGATCAGCGCCGAGGTCACGCGGCCGCCGCGCAGCGTCCAGGCAATCGCCATTTGCGCGAGGCTCTGGCCGCGGCGCAGCGCGAGGTCGTTGAGCTTGCGCACGTGCTCGATGTTCTGTGTGCTCAGATGCTCGCTCTTGAGCGAGCCGCCGCCCGGGCGGTTCACGCGCGCGTCTTCGGGCACGCCGTTCAGGTACTTGTTCGTGAGCACGCCCTGCGCGAGCGGCGTGAACGCGATGCTGCCTGTGCCGAGGTCCTCGAGCGTGTCGAGCAGTTCTTCCTCGACCCAGCGGTTGAGCATGTTGTACGACGGCTGGTGAATGAGCAGCGGCACCTTGTATTCGGCGAGCAACTTGGCCATTTCGCGCGTCTTGGCAGGCGAATACGACGAGATGCCGACATACAGCGCCTTGCCCTGCTGCACGGCCGTGGCCAGCGCGCCAGCCGTTTCCTCGAGTGGCGTTTCCACGTCGAAACGATGCGAATAGAAGATGTCGACGTAGTCGAGGCCCATGCGCTGCAGGCTCTGGTCGAGGCTCGCGAGCACGTACTTGCGCGAGCCGCCGCCCTGGCCGTACGGGCCCGGCCACATGTCCCAGCCTGCCTTCGACGAGATCAGCAACTCGTCGCGGTACGGACGGAAATCGTCCTTGAAAATGCGGCCGAAGTTCGTTTCGGCGCTGCCGTACGGCGGGCCGTAGTTGTTCGCGAGGTCGAAGTGCGTGATGCCGAGATCGAACGCGGTGCGCAGGATGTCGCGCTGGGTCGAAATCGGCGTGGTATCGCCGAAGTTGTGCCACAGACCGAGCGACAGTGCGGGCAGCTTGAGCCCCGACTTGCCGCAAAAGCGGTACTGCATGTCCGAATAGCGTTCTGAGGCTGCTTCGTAAGCCATGGTGATCCTCGGCGAAAACGGGTAGTGAGCGAAGGGATGGGCGCGGGCGCGCTGTGGGGCGTGCTGCTCGCGTGAGGCAGCTATGTTAGCCAATCCGCCCGAGCCGTGCAGATGCCCACTATGCGGGAAAGGCCATGTAAGGTACGCGGGCGCGCACGCCGGGCCGCGAGAAAAACTCGCTCCCTGGACGCGCCGCGGCCACTCGCCTACACTGCGGCGTCCATCCTTTGCGAGAGGTTGTTCATGGCCAAAGCGATATCGATCGCGCTCATCGCCTGTGGCGTCGTCCTGTTGTACTTCGGCGGCCAGTCGCTCCATTCGTTCGCGAACGACATGTCGCGTCTCTTCACCGGCGCGCCCACCAACCGCACGATCCTCCTGATCGGGGGCGGCATCGCAGCAACGCTCGCGGGCATCACCGGCCTCACGATGTCGGGGCGCCGGCGCTAGGCGAACGCCACGCAGCGCCGGCCCGGAACTTCACTCAGAACTTCACCTCGGGCTTGGCCGCCGAGCGCGTGCCCGGCAGCGGCACGTTGCTCGCGCCGTGGTACGTGTACACGAGCGAAAACTTCACCTGATCGCTCTGGTTCTGCCCCGCCGAATGCAGCGTGTTGCAGTGGAAGAAAACCACGTCGCCGGCGGCGAGCGTCGGGGCGATCGCGCGGTCGATCCACGCCTGGTTCTCGGGCAGGTCGGCGCGGAAGAATTTCGCGGCGTCGAAGCGCTCCGAGGTGAACGGCGCCTCGTGCGAGCCCGGCACGAACCACAGGCCGCCGTTTTCCATCTTCTCCGGTCCGAGCGCGAGCCAGACCGAAACGAGGTCGTCGCGCTCGAACGACCAGTAGCGCACGTCGCGGTGCCAGCCCGTGAGGCTGCCGTAGTGCGGGTGCTTCGTCATCATGCAGTTGTGATGCGCGCACGAGAGGACCGGCTCCTCGCCGAAATACAACTCCATCCACCCCGCGATTTCCGGCGACGTGGCCCATTCGCGATACAGCGCGTGGCGCGAGTACGCGTCGAGCAAACGCCGCACCGTATGGCCGCCCGGGGCGTCCTTCGATTCGGGCGCGCCGGGGTAGCGCAAATCGGCTTCGAATTCGAGCGGCGCGGCAGCCGCCTGCAACTGCTCCTGCGCAACCTGCTTGATCGCCTCGCAGCGCTCGGGCGAGACGAGCCCCGGCACGACCACGAAGCCGCGCTCGCGCAGCGCCTGCACCTGTTCTTTCTTTGACTGGACTGACATGGGACTTCCGTTATGCGATCTCGATGCGAGCAAGGGCCGCAGCCTGCGTTGTGGCTTCGTTACACGATGACGCGAAACGACGAGGCCGAGGCGTCGGCGCGCGCCGACGCTTCGATTGTAAAGCGTGCCGGCACGGCGGGAAGGACCACGCTGTCACACGAGGTGGCTCCATGCGTCGCGTCGATGGAGCCGCACGCGAATGGCGCGCACGCACCGCGATGAGGACAAAGGGTGGGATCGTGTGCATCAAAGGCGCGCAGGGCCGGGTATTAACCGACTTTCTGCGGTCATGATTCGCGTGTAGCCTGTTGCGCATGTTGTTTTACATTGTCGAATTCTCATCGCACGGACGGATCGCCGTGAACGCCTTGCCGCACAAGGCGCTCCAACAGAAGAATCCGTCGCGTCGCGTCCTACGCCGCGCCATGCGGCCCGTCTCCCGTCCACCCAATTCGTGATGCCCTGGAAGACAGGCACGTTTGCTGCTCGACGCAAAGCGTCGCGCGAGGCGCACCTCGAACCCGATTGCTCAACCGCCATGCATACCCTCTTCGATACTCAACGCATGTCTCACGCCGCCCACACCGCCCTGAAAGCGGCCCGTCCGGCCCGCCGTCATCTGGTGCGCGCACTGCGCCACCACGCCGCACGCACCCGCGCGCTCGCACAACAGGTTCGGGAGACGAAGCCCGTCGACGGCATGCGCACCTGGTTCCACTCGTTCTTCGCCGTACTGCGCATGCGCTCGGGCTCGCGCCACTTCTCGCTGCGCACGCTGCTCTATCGCCCGAACGCGCCGCTGCGCACGCTCGCCGCGCCCGCCACGGTGCATGTGGCGCGCAGCACGCGCAAGCCGCGCCGCATGGGCGCGAGCAGCACGGGCTGGTTCGGCTTCGCCATGCGCTAAGACCCGCGCGCGGCCCACGCTGCGCAGTTCGCAGCAGGCACCGCAAAAAACAAAAACCCCGCACGGGCTTGCGCCCTGCGGGGTTTTTCTTCGGCACCACATCGCGCTTGACCGGCGTTGCCGCCGGCTGGCGCGATGCCAGCTTGCGAATGCTTACGCGATGGCTGCGCTCACCGGCTCCGTGCCGGCGGCTTCGGCCAGCGCGAGTGCGCGGTCGGTCGCTTCCCACGAGAATTCCGGCTCTTCACGGCCGAAGTGGCCATAAGCGGCGGTCTTTTCGTAGATCGGGCGCAGCAGGTCGAGCATCTGGATGATGCCCTTCGGACGCAGGTCGAAGTGCTCGCGCACGAGCTTCGTGATGGTCGCATCCGACACCTTGCCGGTGCCGAACGTGTTGACCATGACCGAAGTCGGCTCAGCCACGCCGATCGCGTACGAAACCTGGATCAGGCAGCGCGACGCGAGGCCGGCGGCCACGATGTTCTTCGCGACGTAACGGCCAGCGTAGGCGGCCGAACGGTCCACCTTCGACGGATCCTTGCCCGAGAACGCGCCGCCGCCGTGCGGGGCTGCGCCGCCGTACGTGTCGACGATGATCTTGCGGCCCGTGAGACCGCAATCGCCCTGCGGGCCGCCGATCACGAAGCGACCGGTCGGATTCACGAGGAACTTGATGTCGCCCTTGATGAGTTCAGACGGCAGCACCGGCTTGATGACTTCTTCGATCACGGCTTCGCGCAGCGTGCCAAGGTCGATGTCCGGCGAGTGCTGCGTGGAGAGCACGACGGTGTCGATGGCGTGCGGCTTGCCGTCGACGTAGCGGATCGTGACCTGCGACTTCGCGTCCGGACGCAGCCAGGGCAGACGGCCGTCGCGGCGCAGGTTCGACTGGCGCTCGACCAGACGGTGCGAAAGGTGGATCGGCAGCGGCATCAGCTCGGGCGTTTCGTCGCACGCATAGCCGAACATCAGGCCCTGGTCGCCGGCGCCCTGGTCGAGGTTGTTGTCGTGTGCGCGGTCCACGCCCTGGGCGATGTCCGGCGACTGCTTGTCGTAAGCGACGAGCACCGCGCAGCCGCGGTAGTCGATGCCGTAGTCGGTGTTGTCGTAACCGATGCGCTTGATCGTGTCGCGCGCGACCTGGATGTAGTCGACGTTGGCCGTGGTGGTGATTTCACCGGCGAGCACGACGAGACCCGTGTTGCACAGCGTTTCCGCTGCAACGCGCGAGTACTTGTCTTGCGTGAGGATGGCGTCGAGGATCGCGTCCGAGATCTGGTCGGCGACCTTGTCCGGATGGCCTTCGGAGACGGATTCGGAGGTGAAGAAATAGTCGTTTGCCACGTGTCAGGCTCCTTGTAGCTGGTGACGGTTGAGTTCACGTAGCCAGCTTCGGGAGCTTTGAAGCGGCGACGCTTTAGCGGAATTGCTGCCCGGTTGTTGTCAGTGACTCGGTCATTGACTGGCATCCGGCTTCGCCCCGCAAGTTGTCTATTAACTCGGCGAAGCCCTTATTATAGCGACTTCCTTAAATTGTCGCAGGGTACTCCCGCGTGCCGTTCGTTTCCTTCCTCACAGTTTGCAAGCCTTGCAGCGGAGTTCACGCATGCTAGGCAAACTCGGCTCCCGTTTCGCCATCGGCTTGCTCAAGCTGTTCGCGATCCTGCCCTATGGCTTTGTCGCGCGTCTGGGCGACGGCCTCGGCTGGCTGCTCTACAAGATTCCGAGCCGCCGCAAGCGCGTTGTTCATACGAATCTGCGCCTGTGCTTTCCCGAGTGGAGCGACGAAAAGCGCGAGGAAGTGGCGGGGCAGCACTTCCGTCACGCCATTCGCAGCTACATGGAGCGCAGCGTGCAATGGTTCGCCTCGGCGAAGAAGCTCGAAAAGATCGTCGAACTCGACAGCGAGATCGATCTCACCGATCCGAACCTGCCGCCCACACTCTTCCTCGGCTTGCATTTCGTGGGCATCGAGGCGGGCTCCATGTTCCTCAACTACTCGCTGCACCGGCCCTGCGGCTCGCTCTACCAGCCGTTCTCGAACCCCGAGTTCGAAGCCGCGGCGAAGGCGGGACGCAGCCGTTTCGGCGCGGAAATGGTCAGCCGCGCGGACAGCGCGCGCGCCGTGCTGCGCTGGCTGCGCGACAAGAAGCCCGTGATGCTCGGCGCCGATATGGACTACGGCATGCGCAATTCCACGTTCGTACCCTTCTTCGGCGTGCCGGCGTGCACGCTCACGGCGGTCGGGCGTTTGGCGAAGGTGGGTCATGCGCAGGTCGTACCGTTCATCGGCGAGGTGTTGCCCAATTACAAGGGTTATCGGCTGAAAGTGTTCAAACCTTGGGAAAATTATCCAACCGGCGACGACGATCTCGACGCGCGCCGCATGAACGCTTTCCTCGAAGAACAGATTCCGCGCATTCCCGAGCAGTATTACTGGGTCCACAAGCGCTTCAAGACGCGGCCGCCGGGCGAACCCAGCGTCTACAGCTGAACGATGCGCTGAACGTTGCGCCCACGCTCGAGGCCCGGGTTTTCGCCCGGGCCTCGCTTACAATAACGGCATGAAACTCAAATTCACCAAGATGCACGGCGCGGGCAACGACTTCGTCGTGCTCGACGGCTACAGCCAGGACCTCGCGCTCACGCCCGAGCGCGTGCGCGCGCTCGCCGACCGCCACTTCGGCATCGGCGCGGACCAGTTGCTGATCGTCGAGAAGCCGACCGTGGAAGGCGTGGACTTCCGTTATCGCATCTTCAATTGCGACGGCGGCGAGGTCGAGCACTGCGGCAACGGCGCGCGCTGCTTTGTGAAATTCGTGCGCGACCGCAAGCTCACCGATTCGAACCGTGTGCGCGTGCAGGTCCAGAAGGGCACGATCACGCTCGTCGTGCAGGAAAACGGTGAAGTCGTCGTCGACATGGACCGTCCCGAGTTCGAACCCGCGCACGTGCCGTTCAACGCGAACGGCCTGGAAGGCCGCCGCGAAGGCAACGACACGCTCTGGCCGCTCGACGTGAATAGCGCCCGGCGCTGGGTGTCGGTCGTCTCGATGGGCAACCCGCACGCAGTGCAGGTGGTCGACGACGTCGAAGCGTACCCGGTGAAGGCGGAAGGCGCGGTCATCGAAACGCACGCGCGCTTCCCGAACAAGGTGAACGCCGGTTTCATGCAGATCGTTTCGCGCAACGAAGTGAAGCTGCGCGTATTCGAGCGCGGCGCAGGCGAAACGCTCGCGTGCGGCACGGGTGCGTGCGCGGCCGTGGCGGCGGGCATTCGCCGCGGGCTGCTCGACTCGCCCGTGAAGGTGCACACGCATGGCGGCATGCTGACCATCGCCTGGGACGGCGCGCGCGACGAATCCGCCGCGCTCACCATGGCGGGCCCGGCCGCCACCGTGTTCGAAGGCGAGATCGAGCTGGCCGACTAGCGCGCTTCGGGCCGAATTCGGCTCGCTTCGGGCCTTGCGGCGCACGTAATGAGAGAACGTCGCGCCGCACGAAAACTCAAACGCATGACAGACTGCGCGCCACCGTGCGCGCCTTACAACTACAACGCGTCCACAACATGAACGATCGCGAAGTTGCCGACTATCTGCTCGCCCACCCCGATTTTTTCGTTGAGCATGCCGAACTGCTCGCGACGATCAAGCTAGGCAATCCGCACGGCAAGGCTGCCGTTTCGCTGCAGGAACGCCAGATGGAAATGCTGCGCGAGAAGAACAAGCATCTCGAGCGCCGTCTTTCGGAGCTGCTGCGCTACGGCCACGAGAACGATTCGATCGCCGCGAAGTTCAACCGCTGGACCACGCGCATGATCGCCGAGCGCGATCCGCACGCGCTGCCGCGCTCCATCACGCAGAATCTGCGCGACGTGTTCGACATGCCGCAGGCCGCGCTGCGCCTGTGGGACGTGGCCGAGGCCTACGGGCAGGCCGATTTCGCGCGCCAGACCGGCGAGGAAGTGCGCATCTTCGCGAACAGCCTCGAAACGCCCTACTGCGGCGCGAATACAGGCTTCGAGGCCGCGCAATGGCTCGACTCGACCGACGGCACCGCTGAATCGGTCGCGATCATCGCGCTGCGCGTACCCGCCGTTGCCTCGAACGATGCGCCAGCGGGCGAAGCCTTCGGCCTGCTGGTGATGGGCTCGCCCGACCCGCGCCGCTTCCACGACGGCATGGCTACGGACTTTCTCACGCAGATTGGCGCACTCGCGAGCGCGGCGCTCTCGCGCCTGCTGCCGCACTGACGCTCATCCAGGCCGCCCAACGTGAACCCAACCGATCCGATCGCCGACTATCTCGCGATGCTCGAACACGAGCGGCGGCTCTCGGAGCACACGCTGCGCGGCTACACGCATGAACTCGACGAGCTGAAGAAGCTCGCGGGCGGCAAGCCGCTCGAATCGGTCACGCCCGCGCAAGTGCGCGGCGCGGTGGCGCGCGCGCATGCGGGCGGCCTTTCGGCGCGCTCCATCGCGCACCGGTTGTCGGCCTGGCGCGCCTTCTATCGCTGGCTCGCGGGCCGCATCGAAATCGACGCGAATCCCGTGGCCGCCGTGCGTGCGCCCAAACGCGCCAAAACGCTGCCGAAGGCGCTTTCCGTCGACGACGCCACGCATCTCATGGAAGCGCCCGCCGTCGCCGGCGTGGAAGCAGGCGGCCCCGAGGCGTTGCGCGACCGCGCCATGCTCGAGCTGTTCTACTCGTCGGGGCTGCGTCTCGCGGAACTCGTGGGGCTCGATGTGCATTACGTGAAGCGCGACGGCTACGAATCGGCCGGTTGGCTCAAGCGCGACGCCGCCGAAGTCGAGGTGCTCGGCAAGGGCAACCGTCACCGCATGGTGCCGGTCGGGCGCAAGGCGCTCGACGCGCTCGACGCCTGGCTCGCCGCCCGCAGCGCCTTCGTCAAGCACGACGACGCCCCGCTCTTTCTCTCCGTGCGCGGCAACCGCATGGCGCCGGGCGTGGTGCGCGAGCGCGTGAAGCGCGCCGCGATCGCGGCGGGCATTCCGGCGAACGTGCACCCGCACGTGCTGCGCCACTCGTTCGCCACGCATCTGCTGCAGTCGAGCGGCGACCTGCGCGCCGTGCAGGAACTGCTCGGCCACGCGAGCATCGCGGCCACCCAGGTCTACACGTCGCTCGACTTTCAGCATCTCGCGAAGGTCTACGACACCGCGCATCCGCGCGCCAAGAAGCGCGATTAAAGCGCGGCGGAGTTCGCGCCAAGTGGCATGCAACGCCACACTGCGCCTGCTCCGTCACCCAGCATTGAAGCCATCATGAATATCGTCACCCTCAAGCCGTCCAAAGAAAAATCCCTGCTGCGCCGCCATCCGTGGGTCTACGCGAACGCGATCGAGCGCGTGGAAGGCAAGCCCGCGCCCGGCGCAACGGTCATCGTGCGCGCGGCCGACGGCCGCTTTCTCGGGCGCGCCGCCTACAGCCCGCATTCGCAGATCCGCGCGCGCGTGTGGAGCTTCGACGAAAACGAGCCGATCGACCATGCGTTCTTCAAGCGCCGCGTGCAGCGCGCCGTGGCCGACCGCCGCGCAATGGTGAGCGGCACGGGCGCGGTGCGCCTGATCTTCGGCGAGGCCGACGGCCTGCCGGGCCTGATCGTCGATTACTACATCGAAGACGGTGGCGAAGGCCGCGGCCAGCTCGTGTGCCAGTTCATGGCGGCCGGCGTCGAGGCGTGGAAGGAAGCGATCGTGGCGGCGCTCACCTCGGCAACGGGCTGCCCGAACGTGTACGAGCGCTCGGACGTGTCGATCCGCGAGAAGGAAGGGCTCGAACAGATCACCGGCCTGCTCGCCGGCAGCGAGCCGCCCGAAACGATCATCACGAGCGAGAACGGCGTGCGCTATCACGTGGACGTGCGCAATGGCCACAAGACCGGCTTCTACGTGGACCAGCGCGACAACCGCGCGCTCGTGCAGACCTACGCGCGCGAGCGCGAGGTGCTCAACTGCTTCTGCTATACCGGCGGTTTCTCGCTCGCGGCCATGAAGGGCGGCGCAAAACGCGTGGTGTCGATCGACTCGTCGGGCGAAGCGCTCACCACGGCGCAGAAAAACGTCGAGGCGAACGGCTTCGATGCGGCGCTCGCCACCTGGCTCGACGCCGACGCCTTCAAGACGCTGCGCCGCCTCTACGACGAAGGCGAGCGCTTCGACCTCGTGGTGCTCGATCCGCCCAAGTTCGCGGCCTCGCGCGAGCACGTGGACCGCGCCGCGCGCGCCTACAAGGACATCAATCTCACCGGTTTCAAGCTGCTGCGTCCGGGCGGTCTGTTGTTCACCTATTCGTGCTCGGGCGCGATCGATTCGGCGCTGTTCCAGAAGATCGTGGCGGGCGCCGCCGCCGACGCCCGAGTGGACGCGCGCATCCTCAAGCGCCTGGGCGCCGGCGTGGATCACCCGCTGCTCACGGCGTTCCCGGAAGGCGAATATCTGAAGGGCCTGCTGTTGCAAATCGCCTGAAGCGGCCTTATTTGAGCCCTTTGGGCGGCGCGCCGCTGCGCCTCTTTCACGGCGTCTGTTCCCGCCCCGAATGGCGCTCGCCGGTCTCGCACCCGGCCGCCGCATGCGGGCGCGGCGCAGATATGTTTCAATAGGAAGTTATGTTGTAACACTCGAAGGCCGCGACAGCATGAAGCGGCGCGCCCGAACGTACCCCCGAACACCTACCAGGCAGACAGCATGGCAACCAGCATGATTCCCGTCACCATCCTGACCGGCTTTCTCGGCAGCGGCAAAACCACGCTGCTCAAGCGCATCCTGAACGAAAAGCACGGCATGAAGATCGCCGTGATCGAGAACGAGTTCGGCGAAGAGAACATCGACAACGAAATCCTCGTGCAGGACAGCAACGAGCAGATCATCCAGATGAGCAACGGCTGCATCTGCTGCACGATCCGCGGCGATCTCTCGCGTGTGCTCGGCGACCTCGCGCAGCAAAAGCGCGACGGCAAGCTGGACTTCGACCGTGTGGTGATCGAAACCACGGGCCTCGCGAATCCGGGCCCGGTCGCGCAGACGTTCTTCATGGACAACGAGATCGCCGACGAATTCCTGCTCGACGCGATCATCACGCTCGTGGATGCCAAGCACGGCAACCATCAGCTCGACGAACACGAAGTAGTGCAGCGCCAGGTCGGTTTCGCCGACCGCCTGTTCATCACGAAGGCCGACCTCGTCGACGAGCAAGAACTCGCCGACCTGCGTCATCGCGTGCTGCACATGAACCCGAAGGCGCAGATCCGCCAGGTGAATTTCGGCGAGGCCGACATCAAGGAAGTGTTCGACCTGCGCGGCTTCAACCTGAACGCCAAGCTCGAAATCGACCCGGACTTCCTCGCCGAAGACGATCATGACCACGGTCACGCACACGCGCATGATCACGCGCACGATCACGATCACGCCGACTGCGACCACGATCACGGCCAGTGCAGCCACGAAGGCCACGACCACGGCCACCACCACCACCACGCGCATCACGACGACAAGATCAAGTCGTTCGTCTACCGCAGCGACCGCCCGTTCGATCCGAACCGCCTGGAGGACTTCCTCGGCGGCATCCTGCAGATCTACGGCGAGCGCCTCCTGCGCTACAAGGGCGTGCTCTACATGAAGGGCGTGGACCGCAAGGTGGTGTTCCAGGGCGTGCACCAGATGATGGGCAGCGACCTGGCCGCCAAGTGGCTGCCGATCGAGAAGAAGAGCAGCAAGATGGTGTTCATCGGCATCGAGCTGCCGCAGGACCTCATCACCGACGGGCTCGACGCCTGCCTCGCCTGACGGAATCCTCCCGTTTTCCAGGCTTTTTCAGATACGCCCGGCCCACAGCCGGGCGTTTTCGTCTGGATTTTGCGCGCCGCAACGTGGCGCTGGCGCTGCGTCTGCGGCCTGCGCCACGATCTCTTCCTGCTTCGTGCGCCAAATAACGTACCCGACCATCGCTTTTTCACGATTGGCGCGTTATATTTTCTGGATATCGACCGGTCCGCAAACGGCCTGGTGACAGGCGGGCCACTGCAGGGATTTCCCGCTTGCGGCGCAAGTTTGCGGTTCGGTTACAATACGGCCCCACTGGAAGAGAGGTGCCCCGGTTTTCAGCCGAGGGACGCCCCACCGGCAGCGCATCGCGTCGCAGCGCGCAGTCGGTACGATATATGCCTCAGGAGCATCTGAAGACCGGTTTCCAGAGGAGTTCGGCCCCGCAGCGGCGCTTCGGGCGTCACGACAGTTCATCGTCCGTGCCCGCCAGCGCGCAATAACGGCGCGGTAACTGCGCCTGGCAAAGTGGTAAAGGTTGGTAAAGGCCACCGCGGCCACTGCGGGCAACACAAAAGTGCAGGCAAGATGTGCCAGTTTTGCCTCACTCATTGAAGAAGCAAGCCAGATGACGACGAAACGACTCTTGACCGAAGCCGAAATCCTGAAGATGAGCGACAAGGATTACATGAACGAGGATCAGCTCGCCTTCTTCAAGAACCGGCTCGAACAGCTGCAGGCGGAAATCCTCCGCAATGCGGGACAGACCACTGAGAATCTGCGCGAAACCGTGATCGTTCCCGATCCGGCCGACCGCGCGACGATCGAAGAAGAGCATGCGCTCGAGCTGCGCACGCGCGACCGCGAACGCAAGCTGCTCAAGAAGGTGCAGCAATCGCTCGCGCGCATCGATTCCGGCGACTACGGCTGGTGCGAAGAAACGGGCGAGCCGATCGGCATCCCGCGTCTGCTCGCGCGCCCGACCGCCACGCTCTCGCTCGAAGCGCAGGAGCGGCGCGAACTGCGCCAGAAGCTGTTCGGCGATTGAGCTTTTTTCTGGCCGCGAAGCGCTGCTTGCGCGGCTAGCAACTTGCCTTCCCTGTCGAAGCGCACGGAGCCCCGTGCGCTTTTTTATTTTGCGCGCGGGTTTTTCTTCGGCCGTCCCGCCCCCTTCGCCATGCGCGCCCGCCAGCGGACACCGCGCCGTTTTCTGCACCCGCGGCCCTTGATATGCCCAGCGCCGCCCTAAACTCCAGGTGATATGCGCTCGCGGCGCATTCAAGGCGCGCGACGCACCCGGATTCAGGGCAGTGGCGCCCCAATGCATGTAAAGCGCGCGAGCGCCGCTGCGCCCACCGAAAGCGGCAGGCATTCCACCTACGCATCCAACCCGGCATCAACGGTAAAAAGGAACGCACATGGAGCAATTTCACGGCACGACGATCGTATCCGTGCGGCGCGGCGACAAGGTCGCGCTCGGCGGCGACGGCCAGGTCACACTCGGCAACATCGTCATGAAGGGTGGCGCGAAGAAGGTCCGGCGCATTTACGGCGGCAAGGTCATGGTCGGCTTCGCCGGCGGCACCGCCGACGCGTTCTCGCTGCTCGACCGCTTCGAAGCCAAGCTCGAAAAGCACCAGGGCAACCTCACGCGCGCCGCTGTCGAACTCGCCAAGGACTGGCGCACCGACCGCATGCTGCGCCGCCTCGAAGCCATGCTGATCGCCGCCGACGCGACCACAACGCTCGTGATCACCGGCAACGGCGACGTGCTCGACCCCGAAGAAGGCATCTGCGCGATCGGCTCGGGCGGCGCGTACGCGCAGGCCGCAGCCCGCGCGCTCGTGGACAACACCGAACTCTCGCCGCGCGAGATCGTCGAAAAGTCGCTCGAAATCGCGGGCGACATGTGTATCTACACGAATCACAACCGCGTGATCGAAACCATCGAATAACTCGCGAAACCGCCGGACAGACGAGAAGGAATCAGGATGAGCACCATGACCCCCGCCGAGATCGTCTCGGAACTCGACAAGCACATCATCGGCCAGGCGAACGCGAAGAAGGCCGTGGCCGTCGCGCTGCGCAACCGCTGGCGCCGCCAGCAGGTCGCCGACCCGCTGCGCCAGGAAATCACGCCGAAGAATATCCTCATGATCGGGCCGACGGGCGTCGGCAAGACGGAGATCGCGCGACGTCTCGCGAAACTCGCCGATGCGCCGTTCATCAAGATCGAAGCGACCAAGTTCACCGAAGTGGGCTACGTGGGCCGCGACGTGGACAGCATCGTGCGCGACCTCATCGAGATTTCGGTGAAGCAGACGCGCGAAACGGAAATGCGCAAGGTGCGCAGCAAGGCCACCGACCAGGCCGAAGACCGCATTCTCGACATCTTGCTGCCGAGCGCGCGTCCCGTGGGCTTCGGTTCGTCCGATGCAACGAGCCACGCCGAAGGCGGCGACAATGCCACGCGTCAGACCTTCCGCAAGCGCCTGCGCGAAGGCCAGCTCGACGACAAGGAAATCGAGCTCGATGTCGAGCAGCCGCAAGTGGGCATGGACATCATGGGGCCGCCGGGCATGGAAGACATGACCGAGCAGATCCGCTCGATGTTCGCCAACCTCGGCGGCGGCAAGAAAACGCGCCGCAAGCTCAAGGTGAAGGAAGCGCTCAAGGTCCTGACCGACGAAGAAGCGTCGAAGATGCTCAATGACGAAGAGGTCAAGACCAAGGCCGTGCAGAACGTCGAGCAGAACGGCATCGTGTTCCTCGACGAAATCGACAAGATCGCCTCGCGTAACAACGAAGGCAGCGGCGGCGAGGTTTCGCGCCAGGGCGTGCAGCGCGATCTGCTGCCGCTCGTGGAAGGTACGACCATCAACACGAAGTACGGGATGGTGAAGACCGATCACATTCTGTTCATTGCGAGTGGCGCATTCCACCTCGCGAAGCCGAGCGATCTGATCCCCGAACTGCAGGGCCGTTTCCCGATTCGCGTGGAACTCGACTCGCTCTCCGTGAAGGACTTCGAAGCGATTCTGGTCGCGACGGATGCGAGCCTCGTCAAGCAGTATCAGGCGCTGCTTGCAACCGAGGACGTGCAGCTCGATTTCGCGGAAGACGGTATTCGCCGCCTCGCGGAAATCGCCTACTCCGTGAACGAGAAGACCGAGAATATCGGCGCGCGCCGTCTGTACACGGTGATCGAAAAGCTGCTGGAAGACGTATCGTTCGCAGCGGGCAATCACGCGGGCAAGAGCGTGACGATCGACGCGGCCTATGTCGACAAGGCGCTCGGCGAAGTGGCGCAGGACGAAGACCTGTCGCGCTACGTGCTCTAAGCGCGAAGCATGACGCATGAAAAAGGGACCCCGCGGGGTCCCTTTTCTTTTGCCGCCTCTGGCGTGCTTACTGGCGCACCGGGCGCTTCGCGAGCTTGCGCTGCAGCGTGCGGCGGTGCATGTTGAGCGCGCGCGCCGTGGCCGAGATGTTGCCGTTGTGCTCGGCCAGCACGCGCTGGATGTGCTCCCATTCGAGGCGCGCCACCGAGAGCGGTGCGGGGTGCTCGATGGCTTCTTCGGCCTGCATGGCGCTCGCATCGCTTTGGAGTGCCGAGAGAATCATCTCGACGTTCGCAGGCTTGGCGAGATAGTTGTCCGCGCCGTCCTTCACGGCTTGCACCGCCGTGGCGATGCTCGCGTAGCCCGTGAGCACGAGCATGCGCGAGTCCGGCTGCAGTTCGCGCAGCGGCGCGATGAGCGACAGGCCTGAATCGTTGCCGAGATGCAGGTCCACGGTGATCTGCGAGAACTTTTGCTGGTTGGCGAAACGAATCGCCTCTTCTGCATTGTGTGCCTGCTTCACCTCGAAGCCGCGCCGCGTGAGGCCGCGCGTGAGGATGTCCGAGAACACTTCGTCGTCGTCGATGACCAGAAAACTCATTTCGCTCATGCCTAATTCTCCGTGTTGTTACGCGGCGTCGGGGCGGCTAGGCCCCTCGCCTGATCCAATCTCCAAACCCGCGGACGTTGCGCCTTCTCGCGCCGCCGCTGCCGGGTTCGCCTGACCCGCCTCACCCGCCTTGACCTGCTTTGCCGGCAAGCGCAGCACCGCACGGGTGCCGCGCGCGCGGCGCGTGCGCATGCCGCTGCCGGTTGCGGCGCCGGCCGGCGTCTCGTCGTCTGCGCTGCTCACTTCGCCCGACGCGCTGCCGGGCGACGTGACATCGTTGAGCTCGATCGAGCCGCCAAGCCGCGCCGCAGACGAAAACGCCAGATACAGCCCGACGCCGTGACCGCCCTGGGTGCTATCTACAGGCGCGGCGCCAAGCGATGCGCGCAGCGATGACGGAATGCCGGGCCCCGCATCGCAGACTTCGAAATCGACGTACCCGGCTCGCGCGGCCGCATAGGCGCGCAAGGTCACGAAATCGCGGCTGGCGCGTGCGGCATTGTCGAGCAGGATGGTGAGAATCTGCCCAACGGCGACGGTATCGTCGAGAGCAAAGTCGCCGGGTCCATCGTCGAGGAGTTCGAACTTCACATGCGGATGGCGCAGGCGCCATTGCTCGACGAACGGCCCGAGCCATTCGTTCACGAGCTGGCGCGCGCCCGTGGACGATGCGCGGCTTCTGAGCCGTGCGAGCGCCGAGGTGCAAAGCGAGATCTGCTTGTCGAGCAGCTCGAGGTCCGCGGAATACGGGGCGAGGCCCTTGTCCGTGCGCGCGACATCGCGCAGTTCTTCGGTGAGCATGGCGATGGTCGAGAGCGGCGTGCCGATCTCGTGCGCCACGGTGGCGGCCTGCACGCCCAGCGCCACGGCGCGCTCGTCGCGCAACAGGCGCTGCTGCGCGTCGCCAAGGGCTGTGTCACGTTGACGCAGCGCGCGCGACATACGCGCGACGAACCACACGATCAGGCACACGCTCACCATGAAGTTCACCCACATGCCCGCGCGATAGTAGTCGAACAGGTTGGCGGGGTTGTCGAGATTGAGCGGCACGTTGTCGAAGCCAAGCAGCACGTAGCAGGCCACGGCGAAGGCCGCGAGCCACGCGGTCAGATACCACGGCAGCACGGCGGCCGCGATGGCGAGCGAAGGCAGATAGAGCGAGACGAACGGATTGGTCGTGCCGCCGGAAAGAAAGAGCAGCGCGGAAAGCGCGCCGAGATCGACCCAAAGCTGGCCGAACAATTCGAGGTTCGACTCGGGCCGATCCTGCGTGACGCGCAGCCAGGTCACGCCGTTGAACGCCACTTCCATGGCGATCACGAACAGCATGGCGGGCAGCGGCAGCTGCACGCCGATGAAGAGCTGCACGAACGCGATCGTGCAGAGCTGGCCGATGATGGCGAGACTGCGCAGCCAGAACAGATGGCTGAGATTGACACGAGCACTGACGGTTATGCGATGCATGCTGTCAGTTTACCGGTTAAGACTTGTCTGATTCATCATCTTGAAAAGGTTTGCTTCAATCTATGTCATCCGCCGACGACATTTGCGTCGGCGCTTTCTGACAAGCAAGAACGAATCATGCAGACCTCGCTTCCTGACGTGCTCCAACCTGTGCGCAGTCTCTTTCTCGATTTCATCGACGCGGCCGCCGCCGGTGCAACCGCGCAGGCAACCGATGCGTCCGCACACGAATTGCTGGCCGCCACGCGCACCTTGATGCGTGGCTTCGACGACGACACGCTCATGCTCATCGCGGCCCGCGCACAGGATAGCGCCTTGGCGGAAGAAGCCGTGCGCGTGAGTACCGCGCTCGCCCGGCTCGCGCCGGAGCGGGCCGCCGCGTGGTTCGCCGCGGGCCTCGCGCTGCAGTTTGCAAACCGTCATGCCGAAGCGGTAGAACCTTACCGTCACGCGCTGGCGATCGCGCGTACGTTTCCAAATCTGCGCAACAATCTTGCAACGGCTTTGATGCAGATCAATTTTGGAGATGCCCAGATTCTGCCGCTGCTGGAAGAAGCGGTTGCCGAAGCGCCCGGCGACGCCAACGCCTGGATCAACCTTGCGCGCGTATTCCCAACGGATAGCGACCCGGCGCGTTCGATCGAAGCCAGCCGACGGGCGCTCGAACTCGCGCCTCAGAGCCCGCTTGCCCTGAACAACTACGCGATGGCCTGCAAGGAAGCCCAGCAGTGGGACGAGGCCGAACGCGCCGCGCGCGCCGGTTGCCAGTATGCGCCCAACGACGCATCGCTACGCGTGAACCTGTCGATGACCCAGCTTCTAAGGGGCAACTATGCGCAAGGCTGGCCCGGACATGAGTTGCGCTGGAGCGGGGCGAGCGAGCTGGCCGCGGGCCGCCCGGTCTTTCCGAAGCCTGAGTGGCGCGGCGAGCCACTCGCGGGACGCACGTTGCTGGTATGGGGCGAACAGGGCATGGGCGACCTGCTGCAGTTCTGCCGCTACGTGCCCATGCTCGCCGAGCGCGTGCATCGCGAAGGCGGCCGGCTCGTCTGGAATTCGTTCCCGCAGATGGGCGCGCTGCTCGCGCGCAGCCTGGGCAGTCATTGCGACCTGTACAGCGTGGGCGGCCCCGTCGAAAACCTGCCGCCGTACGATTGCGAAGTCTCGCTGCTGAGCCTGCCGCTCATCTTCGGCACTCGGGAAGCGACGATCCCCGGACCCACCGGTTACCTCAAGGCAGACTCCGAGGCGGCGGCGCACTGGCGCGAACGCCTGGCGGGCGAAAAGCGCCTGAAGGTCGGGCTCGCGTGGACAGGCAGCCTCACGCACAAACGCAATCCGTTTCGTCGCGTCGGGCTCGACCGGTATGCCCGGCATTTCGCAGGCATCGAAGGCGTGGCGTTCTACTCGCTGCAGCCCGGCGCAGAGGAAGACATCGCCGCGGCACGCCATGCCGGCTTCGAGGTGGACGACTTCAGCGCGCAGTGGAAAACCTTCGACGACACCGCGGCGTTCATCGACTCGCTCGATCTGGTGATTTCCGTGTGCACGTCGAGCGCCCACCTCGCGGGCGCGCTCGGCAAGCGCACCTGGGTCTTGCTCGACGTGAATCCGCATTGGGTCTGGCTGCTCGATCGCAGCGACAGCCCGTGGTATCCGAATACCCGGCTCTACCGGCAAAAGACGTTCAAACAGTGGGAGCCCGTGCTCGACGAGGTCAGCGCCGATCTCGCGGCGCTTGCGCGTGGTTCGCAACGCAGTGCGCAAGCGGGTACGCGGGTCAAGGCATAGCGCGCCTGCCCTTCGGCGCGGCTCCCAAGGCCGGAGCCGCCGCCGCCGCGAGGCATTCGGGGCAAAGGCACCGCCCGCGCGGGTCGAGTTCGCTCACAGGCAAGGCGGGCAGCGACTTGCACCAGCAATCGAAGGGTTCGGTGTTCCTGCCGCAGTCGAAGCTTTTCCCGCAGCGCGGGCAGCGGGCGCTTTTCATGCCTGTGGCGGGCACGGCGGAGGCGGTCATGGCGCGCACTCCTCTCGAAGCCATGGGTTGGCGACACAGAGATGATGCCACAGCCCGCGCGCGTGCTCTTCGCCGGGCTCGCCACGGGCCGCCTTCGCCACCCGCCGCTTTCTCCCGATTTCGCCCCGTTTTACCGCGCTGCCGGCGCGATGGCGTCCATGTTGCGCACGCGCCGCGCTGCCCGTCCGACGTGCGTCGTTTCCCCGCCGTTTTCCCTGTTGCACCGCGCCAGTCCTGTACAATCCGGCCTGTTTCGACCGTTTTGCGGCCGCGTTTTTCGTCCGCGGATCTTCGTCCGCGAGTTTCGTCCGTTTTTCGTCCAGTCTCCGCCGCCATGTCCGAGCCTCTCGACCTTTCGCAGATCGCACCCACCCTGAAAGCAGAAATTCTGGCCGAAGCGCTGCCTTACATCCGCCAGTACCACGGTAAAACCGTCGTCATCAAGTACGGCGGCAACGCCATGACCGAAGAGCGTCTCAAGCAGGGCTTCGCGCGCGACGTCATCCTGCTCAAGCTCGTGGGCATCAATCCGGTCATCGTGCACGGCGGCGGCCCGCAGATCGACACGGCGCTCAAGAAGATCGGCAAGCAAGGCACCTTCATCCAGGGCATGCGCGTGACCGACGAGGAAACCATGGAAGTCGTCGAGTGGGTGCTCGGCGGCGAGGTGCAGCAGGACATCGTCACGCTCATCAACCACTTCGGCGGCCATGCGGTCGGCTTGACCGGCAAGGACGGCGGCCTGATCCACGCACGCAAGCTGATGATGCCGGACCGCGACAACCCCGGTCAGTACATCGACATCGGCCAGGTGGGCGAAGTCGAGGCGATCAATCCGGCAGTCGTGAAGGCGCTCCAGGACGATGCGTTCATTCCGGTGATCTCGCCGATCGGCTTCGGCGAAGACGGCCTCTCGTACAACATCAACGCCGACCTCGTGGCGGGCAAGCTCGCGGTGGTGCTCAACGCCGAAAAGCTCGTGATGATGACGAACATCCCCGGCGTGATGGACAAGGCGGGCAATCTGCTCACCGACCTCTCGGCCCGCGAGATCGACGCCCTGTTCGAAGACGGCACGATCTCGGGCGGCATGCTGCCGAAGATCTCGTCGGCGCTCGACGCGGCCAAGAGCGGCGTGCGTTCGGTGCACATCATCGACGGCCGCATCGAGCACTCGGTGCTGCTGGAAATCCTGACCGAACAGCCGTTCGGCACGATGATCCGCTCGCATTAAGCGAGCGCCCACCGGCGGCGGCTGTGTGCCGCCGTCGCGTCTCACGCACGAGATGACCGACTCCAGCCTTCATGCCAGGCGTGCCCGGCATCGGCCGCGCCGCGTCGCCCGCACGCCGGGCGTCGCCTCTCGCGGCCCGGGCTACGGCGCCCCCGTCTGGCTCTTCGATCTCGACAACACGCTGCACAACGCGTCGCGTGCGATCTTCCCGGCCATCAACGCCGGGATGACGCAGTACATCGTCGACGCGCTCGGCGTGAGCCGCGACGAAGCCAATCACCTGCGCACAAGCTACACGCGCCGCTACGGTGCGACGCTGCTCGGCCTCGCGCGCCACCATCCGATCGACCCGCACGACTTCCTCAAGGTCGTGCACACGTTCGACGACCTGCACGGCATGCTGCACGCCGAGCGCGGGCTCGCGCGCACGCTCGCCGCGCTGCCCGGGCGCAAGATCGTCCTCACCAACGGCCCCGAGGACTACGCGCACGCGGTGCTCGCGGCGCTCGGCATCGAGCGGCTCTTCGAGCGTGTGATCGCCATCGAAGGCATGCGCGCGCGCAGCCACTGGCGCGCCAAGCCCGACTGCGGGATGTTGCGCGGCACGCTGCGCCGCGCGGGCGTGGCGCTCGCCGATGCCATCCTGGTCGAAGACACGCGCAGCCACCTCAAGCGTTACCGGCGTCTCGGCATCCGAACCGTCTGGATCACCGGGCATTTGCCGGCGCATCTGCCTGGCACCGGCAGGCCTCACTATGTCGATCGTCGCATTCGTTCGCTAAAATCCCTGAAACCAGGCCTGCAGTCGGGACGCTCGAAGTCAAACGGGGGAGCGTAAGCCCAGGGGCCAACGCCAGGGACGATATCCATGCAGCCGACAGAAACGCGTGAAGCAGTCGAAGCAGCAGAATCGCCGGGCGCGGCCCGCCGCGCTCCCCGCCCGAAACCGGGCGAACGCCGTATCCATATTCTCCAGACGCTCGCCACCATGCTCGAGGCGCCGCGCGGCGAGAAAATCACCACGGCGGCGCTCGCCGCGCGCCTCGGCGTTTCCGAAGCCGCGCTGTACCGCCATTTCGCGAGCAAGGCCCAGATGTACGAGGGCCTGATCGATTTCATCGAGCAGACGCTCTTCGGGCTTATCAACCAGATCGTCGAAAAAGAACCGAGCGGCGTGCTGCAGGCGCGCGCGATCGCCCTCATGCTCGTCAACTTTTCCACGCGCAACGCGGGCATGACCCGCGTGCTGACCTGCGAGGCCCTCGTGGGCGAGCACGAGCGCCTCGCCGAACGCGTGAACCAGATGCTCGATCGTGTCGAGGCTTCGCTGCGCCAGTGCCTGCGCGTTGACCTTGCGCAAGAGGCCGAGCGCAAAGCGATTGCGGGGTCTGACCATGTCAACGCGAAGCCTGCCGCCAAGGGATACGATCCAGCGGTACGTGCGAATCTGGTCGTGCGCTATGTGATCGGTTGCTGGCATCGCTATGCGCAAAGCGGCTTCACTCGTTCGCCGAGCGAGCACGCCGACGAGCAGATCCGCATCATTCTTCAATAGCGCGGCCGCGCGGCGTTTTTCCGTGGCGGCTGCTCGCGTCGCTACAAGGAGAACCGCCGCATGAACCGTCCCGTTCCTCCCTTCGGCCTTCCGCCCATCCTCACCAGCCTCTCCGCCCACTGGGGCTGGCTGATCGCACGCGGTCTCGCCGCCATCGCCTTCGGCGTGCTCGCCTTCTCGCTGCCCGGGCTCACCGTACTCACGCTTGCCATCGTCTGGGGCGCCTACGCCATCGTCGACGGTGCGTTCGCGCTCATCTACGGTGCGCGCGGCGGCGGCACGCGGCGCTGGACCTACGTCATCATCGGTCTGATCGGCGTGATCGCCGGGCTCGTCGCGTTCTTCTGGCCCGGCGAGACCGCCATCGTCCTCGTGATGATCATCGGCGTGTGGGCGTTCTTCACGGGCATATTCGAAATCGTCTACGCCATTCAGTACCGGCACGCCATTGCCCACCCGTGGGCGGTCGGGATTTCAGGGCTGCTTTCGGCCACGGTGGGCTTTTTCTTCGCGATGTTCCCCGGCGCGGGCGCGCTCTCGCTAATCTGGGTGATCGCCGCCTATGCGGTGCTTTACGGCCTCCTGATGATCATCGCGGCCTTGCAGCTGCGCCGCTGGCGCAACGCACATCCTTCCGCGCCGAAGACGTGATAAGGCTTCGCAGCCTCGCGCGGCGCGCGGACACGTGAAGGGCCGACGCAACTGCGCCGGGCGAGACCACGCCGCCCGGCGCGCCTTCCTGTGCGCCGCGTCGCTTTGCACTTTTTCCGATATACTCTGCGTTCCTTATGCAATACCCACGCGCCGATTTGCTGACTCGATTGCGGGCGCGTGAACTCCCAGAGCCTCTGGCCTGGAGTTCGATATAAATGCGGCTAAAGAGGTCGTCAGCTGCGCCAACCCCTTCGCACTCCGCGCCCGCCGACACCGTTTAGCCGCCCGAACAACCAAGGCGGAACGAATGGAATCGATCGGCATCGTCGCTCCTCAAACACTGCATTTCGACGAGCCCCTGCAACTGCAGAACGGCACGGCGCTGGCCGGGTACGACCTCGTGGTCGAGACCTACGGCACGCTCAACGCCGCGCGCAGCAACGCGGTGCTCGTCTGTCACGCGCTCAACGCCTCGCACCACGTGGCGGGCGTCTACGCAGACGATCCCAAAAATGTGGGCTGGTGGGACAACATGGTCGGCCCGGGCAAGCCGCTCGACACCAACCGCTTCTTCGTGATCGGTGTGAACAACCTCGGCTCGTGCTTTGGCTCGACCGGCCCGATGAGCATCGACCCGGCTACCGGCCAGCCCTATGGCGCGAAATTTCCGGTCGTGACCGTCGAAGACTGGGTGGACGCCCAGGCGCGCGTGGCCGATCGCTTCGGCATTGATAAGTTCGCCGCGGTCATGGGCGGCAGCCTGGGCGGCATGCAGGCGCTTGCATGGAGCCTGCGCTATCCGGAGCGCCTCGGCCACTGCATCGTGGTCGCGTCCACGCCCAAGCTCTCGGCGCAGAACATCGCGTTCAACGAGGTCGCGCGCTCTGCCATCCTCTCGGACCCCGACTTCCACGGCGGCGACTACTACGCGCACAACGTGAAGCCGCGCCGCGGCCTGCGCGTGGCGCGCATGATCGGCCACATCACCTATCTGTCCGACGACGACATGGCCGAAAAATTCGGCCGCGCGCTGCGCCGCGCGGAAGGCGCCGTCGACGAATACAACTTCAACTTCGACGTGGAATTCGAAGTGGAGTCGTACCTGCGCTATCAGGGCGACAAGTTCGCCGACTACTTCGACGCCAACACCTACCTGCTGATCACGCGCGCGCTCGACTACTTCGACCCGGCCAAGGCGTATGACGGCGACCTCACGCGCGCGCTCGCGCACACGAAGGCGAAGTACCTCGTGGCGAGCTTCGCGACCGACTGGCGTTTCGCGCCCGCGCGCTCGCGCGAACTCGTGAAGGCGCTGCTCGATCACAAGCGCCAGGTGACCTACGCGGAAATCGACGCGCCGCACGGCCACGACGCCTTCCTGCTCGACGACGCGCGCTATCACAATGTGGTGCGCGCTTACTACGAACGCATTGCTGCAGAGGTGGGCGCATGAACCAGAGCGCTTTCGACAGTCTTTCCGCCCGTCCCGACTTTCGCACCATCGCGCGCTGGATCGAACCGCGCGCGAAGGTGCTCGACCTCGGCTGCGGCGACGGCTCGCTGCTCTCGCTCCTCACCGAAGAGCTGGAATGCACGGGCTACGGTATCGAGATCAACGACGCGGGCGTGCTCGCTTCGGTGAAGAACGGCATCAACGTGATCCAGCAGAACCTGGAAGACGGCCTGCGCCTCTTCGAAGACGCGAGCTTCGACTTCGCGATCCTCTCGCAAACGCTGCAGACCATTCACCAGACGGCCGCGATCCTGCGCGAGACGGCGCGCGTGGGTAAGGAGTGCATTGTCTCGTTCCCGAACTTCGGCTACTGGCCGCATCGGCTTTCGGTGTTGCGCGGACGCATGCCGGTTTCGAAGTCGCTGCCCTACCAGTGGCATAACACGCCGAACGTGCGTGTTCTCACGGTGAAGGACTTCGAGGCGCTCGCGCCCGAGGTGGGCATCGAAATTCTCGACCGCGCCGTGCTGCATGGGGGTCAGACCGTGCGTTGGGGTGTGAACTGGCGTGGTAGTCTTGCGGTCTATCGCGTGAGAAAAAAATGACGCCGTGCGCGGCGTCGTGTGTTTTTCTGACCGACCGGTTCGCGAGGAACCGCACCCAACACCGCCGCCGCTAACGACGACATGCAGAATCCGCCCCACGAGGCACCCGCCCGCAACGATCACCTCGCCGCTCACGAATCCCACCCCGGCTGGCGTGCGTATCTGAATACGCACATGCTGATCTGCGTGTTCCTCGGCTTTACCTCCGGGCTGCCGCTCTTCACGCTCGTCTATCTGGTGCAGGCGTGGCTGCGCTCCGAGGGCGTCAATCTCAAGGAGATCGGCCTCTTCGCGCTGATCCAGTTCCCATACACCTGGAAGTTCGTCTGGGCGCCGCTCATGGACCGCTACGTGCCGCGCCTGCCGGGCTGGCGCCCGGGGCGGCGGCGCGGCTGGATGCTCGTCACGCAAATTCTCGTGGCGCTCGCCATCGGCACACTTGGCTACGTTTCGCCGAAAGATTCGATCTGGACCGTGGCCGCGCTCACCGCGCTCGTGGCGTTCTTCGGCGCGAGCCAGGACATCTCCATCGACGCCTACCGGCGCGAACTGCTCACCGACACGCAGCAGGGTCTCGGCAACGCAGTACATGTGAACGCGTACAAGATCGCGGCGCTCGTGCCGGGCTCGCTCGCGCTGATCCTCTCCGACCACCTGCCGTGGAGCACCGTGTTCGTGGTCACGGCGGCGTTCATGATTCCCGGCATGATCATGACGCTCGTGGTGAAAGAGCCCGAAGTGCATGGCGCGCCGCCGAAGAACCTGCGTGAAGCGATCGTGCAGCCGTTCGCCGAGTTCGTGCACCGCGACGGCCTCGCCGCCGCCTTGTTCGTGCTCGCCTTCATCTTCCTCTACAAGCTCGGCGACACGATGGCGACCACGCTGTCCACATCGTTCTTCCTCGACATCGGCTACTCGCGCACCGAGATCGGCGTGATCGCCAAGATGACCGCGTTCGGCGCGAGCCTCGCGGGCGGCATTATCGGCGGCGTGGCGCTGGTGAAAATCGGCATTGGGCGCGGGCTCTGGATCTTCGGTTTCCTGCAGATGATTTCGACGCTCGGCTTCGCGTGGCTCGCGCAGCTCGGCGCAGGCTCGCCCTCGCTTGCGGCGATCTACGATGCGGTGATCGCCGTGAGCCACGCGGTCTCGTGGGCAGCAGGCCTCTTCGGCGCGAACGTGCAATTCACACTCGACCCGCGCGCGGTAGCGCTCGCGCTCGTGTACGGTTTCGAGACCTTTGCGACAGGCCTCACGCTCGCCGCGTTCACTGCCTATATCGCAAGCACGACCGATCCGCGTTACACCGCCACGCAGTTCGCACTCTTTACGAGTCTCGCCTCCGTGCCGCGTACGCTGGCCTCCGCCGCGAGCGGCTACGTGGTCGCGCGAATCGGCTGGTTCGACTATTTCATCGTCTGCACGGTGCTCGCGGTACCGGGTATGCTCCTGCTCATTCGTATTGCCCCGTGGAGAGTCCGGTCGTGAGCACGCATGAGACCGCCGTGCAACGCCAGCGCGCGCCGCAGCGCCGCGGTGTGCGCGCGCTCGCGATGGCCCTTGCCGCGGCCTGGCCGGCCCTCGGCGCATGGAATGCGTGGGCTGCCGACAGCCCGGGCGCCACGAGCGCCCCGGCGGCCGTGCCGGGCAACGCCGCAACGCCGCCAACGGGCAGCGCCGCGAGCGCAAGCACCGGCGCAGTCAATCCAACGAGTAACGCAAACGGTACGGTGAACAGCGCGGCGAACAGCGCGGGAAACAACGCAGCAAACAGCAGTGCGAATGCGAATGCGAATGCGAACGCGACGCAGAGCACCCTCTCCCCCGGTGTGCCGAACACGGGCCGCGTGGTGCGCTTCGGCAATGCCGCTGTGTACCGCAACCTGATTCCCTCACCGATGCTCGAAGCGCAGGCCACTGCGGAATTCAACGAGATCGTGCGCGGCGCGGCCCATTCGAACCGCCTCTATGCCGAAAGCGATCCGCACGTGCAGCGCGTGCGCGCGTTCGTCGACCGGCTCGCGCCTTACGCGTTGAAGTGGAGCGATCGCGTCAAGAACTGGAAGTGGGAAGTGGCAGTGATCCGCTCGAACGACATTCGCATGTACGCGCTGCCGGGCGGCAAGATCGTCGTGTACGGCGGCCTGCTCGACCGCGTGAAGCTCAACGACAACGAGTTCGGCATGCTGCTCGGCCACGAGATCGCGCATGCGGTGCGCGAGCACGTGCGCGAGCGCCTGGGCGAGCAGCAAGCCGCGCAAATCGAATCGGGCAGCGTGCCGCAACTCTTCGGGCTCGCGGATCTCGGGGTATTTCCGCTCGGCATCGGCTCGCAGCTCGTGGAGATGCACTATGGACGCGCCGACGAAACCGAAGCCGACGTGATCGGCAGCGATATCGCCTCGCGTGCGGGCTTCGATCCGCGCGCGGCACTCACGCTCTGGGACAAGCTCGCGGCGGCGACGCGCGCCGACCGCGATCAGGGCTTCATCTACGTGCATCCGTACACGCCGGCGCGACGCGCCGATATCGCCAAGCGCCTCGCCGACATGATGCCGCTCTATGCGAAGGCGATCGGCAAGCCGCTTGCCGAGTTGCCCGACTACCAAGGCATCCCGGCCGTGCAGAAGCGCAAGGTGGTTTCGGCGCCCTGAAAGCGGTTTCGCAGCGCGCCGGCGTGAGCGTCAGCGCTTGACCTTGTAGTCGTAGTCGATGGTCAGCGGCGCGTGGTCGCTGAACTTGATGTCCCTGAAGATCGACGTCTTCTTCGCCTTGTGCGCAATGCCGGGCGTCGCGATCTGATAGTCGATACGCCACCCTACGTTCTTCGCATACGCCTGGCCGCGGTTGCTCCACCACGTGTATTGCTCGGGGCGCGGGTCGAGCGTGCGGAACACGTCCACGTAGCCCACGTCGTCGAAGAGGTTCGTGAGCCACGCGCGCTCTTCGGGCAGGCAACCGGAGTTCTTCTGGTTGCCCTTCCAGTTCTTGATGTCGATTTCCTTGTGGACGATGTTCACGTCGCCGCACACGATCACTTCGCGCTCGCGCTTGAGTTCGGCGAGATGCGGCATGAATTCGTCCATGAAGCGGTACTTTGCGGCCTGGCGTTCTTCGCCGCTCGAGCCTGAAGGTACGTACACCGAAATCACCGAGAGATTGCCGTAGCGCGTTTCCACATAGCGCCCTTCCGGGTCGAACTCTTCGCTGCCAAAGCCGATGATGACGTCGTCGGGCTCGTGGCGCGAGTAGACGCCCGCGCCGCTATAGCCCTTCTTCACCGCATGCTGGAAGTAGCCCGTGAAGTCGTGCGGCGCGAGAAACTCGGGCGTCATGTCGTCCTGCGAGCACTTGATTTCCTGCACGCACAGCACGTCGGCTTTCTGCTCGCCGAACCATTCGAAAAAGCCCTTCTTCGCCGCCGAGCGGATGCCGTTCAGATTCGCGGTGATCACACGCAACATGTCTTCTTTCCTCTTGATTTTGCGCTGCTTTTACGCTGCTTTTACGCTGCTTTTACGTTTTCTCGCGCCGCGCTGATCTGCGCCGCGCGAGGGGATTCGATCGGGCTCAGTCGATCTTGACACCCTTGAGTTCGGCCTTGGCCGGCGGGAATTCGAGCTTCAGGCTTTCCATCAGGCGTAGCAGCAACTCGCCCACCATGACGTTGCGATGCGTCTTCGAATCTGCGGGAATCACGTACCACGGCGCGTATTCCGTGGAGGTGGCCGCGAGCGCGTCCTGGTACGAAGCCTGGTAGGCGTCCCAGTGCTTGCGCGCTTCGAGATCCGATACGTCGAACTTCCAGTGCTTGGTCGGATCGTCGATACGCGCCTGGATGCGGCTCTTCTGTTCGTCCTTCGAGATGTGCAGCATGCACTTGATGATCGACGTGCCGCTCTCGGCCAGCAGCGATTCAAAATCGCGGATCTGGCGGTAACGGCGCTCGCATTCGGCCGAGTCGATCTGGCCGATCACGCGCGGCACAAGCACGTCCTCGTAGTGGCTGCGGTTGAAGATCGCAAGCTCGCCCGCCGCCGGCACCTGCATGTGCACGCGCCAGAGAAAGTCGTGCGCGGCCTCGATGGGCGTGGGCGCGCGAAACGGCACGATGCGCAGGCCGAGCGGGTCGACCTCGCGGAATACGCCGCGGATCGTGCCGTCCTTGCCGCTCGTGTCCATGCCTTGCAGCACGAGCAGCACGCGCTGGTGACGCTGGGCGTGCAAACGCTCCTGCAGCACGTCGAGCTGCTTGCCGACTTCAGAGAGGCGATCGCGGTCGCCGTCCTTGCTGCCGCTCGAAAACGGCTTCGCGGCGGGGTCGAGCGCGCTGAGCGAGAACGTCGGCGCCTTCTTGTCGCCGAAGTACGGCACGCGGTAATCGTCGAGACTCGGGACCTTGGACATGCGTTGTTCTCCTCTCTCGTGAATACAGATGGCAAAGCAGGTTAGTGCTCTTGTGCGCGCCTGAAGCGGCAAGGCGGCGCCGCACTGCTACGCACGACGCCGCCTCGCTAGCATGCCCGAATCAGGCGGGCCGCACCCAGACTCAGCCCAGCTTCTTCTTCAGCAGTTCGTTGACCTGCTGCGGATTCGCCTTGCCCTTCGTCGCCTTCATGGCCTGGCCGATCAGCGCGTTGAAGGCCTTTTCCTTGCCCGCGCGGAATTCTTCCACCGACTTCTGGTTCGCCGCGAGCACCTCGTCGATGATCGCTTCGAGCGCGCCGGTATCCGAAATCTGCTTGAGGCCCTTCGCTTCGATGATGCGGTCGGCGGCGCCTTCGTCTGCTGCCTTCTCGTCCCACATCGCCTGGAACACTTCCTTGGCGATCTTGTTCGAGATCGTGCCGTCGGCGATGCGCGCAAGCAGCACGGCGAACTGCGCAGCCGAGACCGGCGAGGCTTCGATGTCGAGGCCTTCGCGATTGAGCTGCGACGAGACTTCGCCCATCAGCCAGTTGGCGGCGGCCTTGGCCTGCGCGGCGCCGGCCTTCGCGACAACGGCTTCGAAATACACAGCCATCGCCTTGCTCGACGTGAGCACGTTCGCGTCGTACGGCGTCACGCCGTACTGCTCGACAAAGCGCGTTTGCATCGTCGCGGGCAGCTCCGGCATCCCGCCCTTCACGCGCTCGACCCACGCTGCGTCGATCACGAGCGGCATGAGGTCGGGGTCGGGGAAATAGCGGTAATCGTGCGCGTCTTCCTTGCTGCGCATCGAACGCGTCTCGCGCTTGTCCGGGTCGTAGAGGCGCGTTTCCTGCACCACCGTGCCGCCGTCTTCGATCAGCTCGATCTGGCGGCGCACTTCGTACTGGATGGCTTCTTCGAGGAAGCGGAACGAGTTCAGGTTCTTGATCTCGGCGCGCGTGCCGAATTCCTTCTGACCGACCGGACGCACGGAGACGTTCGCGTCGCAACGGAACGAGCCTTCCTGCATGTTGCCGTCGCAAATGCCGAGCCACACGACGAGCGTGTGCAGCGATTTCGCGTAGGCCACGGCTTCCGCCGCGCTGCGCATTTCGGGTTCCGTAACGATTTCGAGCAGCGGCGTGCCCGCGCGGTTCAGGTCGATGCCTGTCATGCCCGCGAAGTCTTCGTGCAGCGACTTGCCCGCGTCTTCTTCCAGGTGGGCGCGCGTGAGATTCACGGTCTTCTCATACGCCTCGGTGCCTGCCTTTTCGTTGGCCGGCACCTGGATCGTGATTGTCCCGCCCTGCACGACCGGAATCTCGTACTGGCTGATCTGATAGCCCTTCGGCAGATCCGGATAGAAGTAGTTCTTGCGCGCGAAGATGCTGCGCGGCGCGATCGTCGAGCCGATCGCCAGGCCGAACTGGATCGCGCGCTCAACGGCGCCGCGGTTCATGACCGGCAGCACGCCCGGCAGCGCGAGATCGACGGGGCAGGCCTGCGTGTTGGGCGCGGCGCCGAACTGCGTCGATGCGCCTGAGAAGATCTTCGACGCCGTCGACAATTGCGCGTGCGTTTCGAGACCGATAACGACTTCCCACTGTGTTGCCATGTTCACACCCCTGCCGGCGCCTTGCGATGCCAGTCGGTCGCGCGCTGGAAAGCGTCGGCGACCTGCAGCATGCGGGCCTCGTTGAAATAGTTGCCGACGATCTGCAGACCGACGGGTCGCTGCGCGTTCGCACCCGCGCCGAAGCCGCACGGCACGCTCATGCCGGGCAGGCCCGCGAGGCTCGTGGAAAGCGTGTAGATGTCCGCGAGGTACATCTGCAGCGGATCGTCGCCCTTCGCGCCGAGGTCCCATGCCACGCTCGGGGCCACCGGACCCATGATCACGTCGCACTGCTTGAACGCTTCCTGGAAATCTTGCGCAATGATGCGGCGGATTTTCTGCGCCTGCAGGTAGTACGCGTCGTAGTAGCCGTGCGAAAGCACGTAGGTGCCCACCAGAATGCGGCGTTTCACCTCAGGGCCGAAGCCCTCGGCGCGCGACTTCTTGTACATGTCGAGCAGATCGCGATATTCGGCCGCACGGTGGCCAAAGCGCACGCCGTCGAAGCGCGAGAGGTTCGACGACGCTTCCGCCGGGGCGATCACGTAATACACGGGAATCGACAGCTCGGTCTTCGGCAGCGTGACTTCCACGAGCGTCGCACCGAGCGACTCGTACGTCTTGAGCGCGGCGTCGATGGCGGCGCGCACGTCGTCGGCGAGGCCCGCGCCGAAATACTCCTTCGGCAGGCCGATGCGCAGGCCCGCGAGCGGCTTGTCGGCGTTCGCGCCGGCGCTCCACGTCTGGCCGATGAAGCGCGTGTAGTCCTCGTGTTCGTGCGTGAGGCTCGTCGAGTCGCGCTCGTCGAAACCGCCCATGGCGTTCAGGAGCAGCGCGCAATCCGTGGCGTTCTGCGCGAACGGGCCGCCCTGGTCGAGCGACGAGGCGAACGCGATCATGCCGTAGCGCGACACGCGGCCGTACGTGGGCTTGATGCCCGTCACGCCCGTGAACGACGCCGGCTGGCGAATCGAGCCGCCGGTGTCGGTGCCGGTGGCGGCGGGCGCGAGGCGCGCGGCGACGGCTGCGGCGGAACCGCCCGACGAGCCGCCCGGCACGGCCTTGGTGTCCCACGGGTTCTTCACGGCGCCGAAATGCGAGTTCTCGTTGGACGAGCCCATCGCGAATTCGTCCATGTTGGTCTTGCCGAGGCAGACCATGCCCGCGCGCTCGAGCCGTTCGACCACGGTCGCGTCGAACGGGCTCACGTAGTTAGCAAGCATCTTCGAGCCAGCGGTCGAGCGCCAGCCGCGCGTGACGAACACGTCCTTGTGCGCGAGCGGAATGCCCGCGAGCGGGCCCGCGTGGCCCGAGTGCAGCAACGCGTCGGCGGCTTTGGCCTGGGCGAGCGTCAATTCGGGATTGACGTCGACGAAAGCGTTCAGGTCTTGATGCGCCTCAATCCGGCCCAGAAAGTGCTGGGCCAGCTCGACTGCGGAGCACTCCTTCGCAGCCAGCGCGGCGCGCAGTTCGGTCAAGCTTTTGTCATGCATTGCGTGATTCCTGGAAGAACGTCACGGCGTGGTCGAAATCAGATCGTTGCGCCGTCCGAAAAGCGGCTCGACGGACGTTGACAAACGTGCGGGCCGCTTCCCGGAAAACCCGCGAAAACTCGGGCGTCCGTGCCTTTTCGAACTGTTCTGATGACTCGTAGGAATTCGAAAATGGCGAAAAAATGCTGCGCGTTTACTCAATCACGCGCGGTACGAGGTAAAGTCCGTCCTGCACCGCGGGCGCGGGACGTTGGAGCGCTTCGCGATCGACGATTTCGGTCACGGCGTCCTCGCGCAGGCGCAGCGCAACATCCTCGATCTGCTCGATCGGGTGGGCGAGCGGCGCAATGCCAGTCGTGTCCACGGCCTGCATCTGCTCGACGAGGCCGAAGAAGTCGTTCAGGCGTTCGAGCGTATTGCCGGCTTCGGCGTCGGCCAGTTCGAGGCGCGCAAGATGCGCGATGCGCTTCACATCGTTCAGGGTCAGGGCCATGCGGTCACCGGAAAAAGAAGCTGCGGCAGTGCGGAAATTCGGTGCTGCAACAGCGGTTTATCGCGCCGGATCCGGCTCTGGAGGAAAGCTTCGATGAGGTCAAAAACTGCCTTCCGGATCCTGCAAAACAGGCAAAATTATAAGGTATCATTACGCGTTCGACCCAAACCCGGACCGCCTTGCATCCGCCTTTCAGTTCTGACCACAGCACAATGCGGCCAGACAAGATCAAACGGGCGGTGCAGCCTGGCTGCCTCCGGTAACCATCCCCGCAGTTTCAGGCCCCTCGTGGCGCCCCTTGCGACGCCCTCCGCAGCGATGCCGGAGTGCTCTCGCGGCGGAGCACGACGCCCTGAGGCTGTTAATTTATCCGCTGCCGCCCTCGCCCACAGAGCTGGAAGGTCGGCCACAAGCGAGACAGGATTTTTGAATGTTCGGTTTTCTGCGTAGCTACTTCTCCAACGACCTGGCGATCGACCTCGGCACCGCCAACACCCTGATCTACATGCGCGGCAAGGGCATCGTCCTCGACGAACCCTCGGTCGTCTCCATTCGCCAGGAAGGCGGCCCGAACGGCAAGAAGACGATTCAGGCAGTCGGCAAGGAAGCCAAGCAGATGCTCGGCAAGGTCCCGGGCAACATCGAAGCCATCCGCCCGATGAAGGACGGCGTGATCGCCGACTTCACCGTCACCGAGCAGATGATCAAGCAGTTCATCAAGACGGCGCACGAGTCGCGCATGTTCTCGCCGTCGCCGCGCATCATCATCTGCGTGCCGTGCGGTTCGACCCAGGTCGAGCGCCGCGCGATCAAGGAAGCCGCGCACGGCGCGGGCGCCTCGCAGGTCTACCTGATCGAAGAGCCGATGGCCGCCGCAATCGGCGCAGGCCTGCCGGTTTCGGAAGCCACGGGCTCGATGGTCGTCGACATCGGCGGCGGCACGACCGAAGTGGGCGTGATCTCGCTCGGCGGCATCGTCTACAAGGGCTCGGTGCGCGTGGGCGGCGACAAGTTCGACGAAGCGATCGTCAACTACATCCGCCGCAACTACGGCATGCTGATCGGCGAACAAACCGCCGAAGCCATCAAGAAGGAAATCGGTTCGGCCTTCCCGGGTTCCGAAGTCAAGGAAATGGAAGTGAAGGGCCGCAACCTGTCGGAAGGCATTCCGCGCAGCTTCACGATTTCGAGCAACGAAATTCTCGAAGCGCTCACCGACCCGCTGAACCAGATCGTCTCGTCGGTGAAGATCGCGCTCGAACAAACGCCGCCGGAACTGGGCGCCGACATCGCCGAGCGCGGCATGATGCTCACGGGCGGCGGCGCGCTGCTGCGCGACCTGGATCGCCTGCTCGCCGAAGAAACCGGTCTGCCGGTGCTCGTGGCCGAAGACCCGCTCACCTGTGTGGTGCGCGGCTCGGGCATGGCGCTCGAGCGCATGGACAAGCTTGGCAGCATCTTCTCGTACGAGTAAGCGCGCCGCGCACCGCTGCGCTCGCCCGCGGCGCGGTTTCGGCGTCGCTGCGCCACTGATGGCGTGGCGGCGCACGCGCCGCCACGGGGCCCGCAACGGGGCGGCCTTCGGGGCGCCGATGTTTCACACTTCGTTGCGCCCTCCGTTACACCCTCTGTTTCACCGAACCGCACACGCCCCCGGCGCCGACCATGGAATACAGTCCGCCGCCCCTCTTTAAACAGGGCCCATCGGCACTCGCACGGCTGATCTTCTTCGTCGTGCTGTCGCTCGCGCTCCTCGTCTCAGACGCGCGCTTCAAGACGCTCGAGATCGTGCGCGGCGTGCTCGGCGCGGGCCTGTACCCGCTGCAACGCGCGGCCCTCGTGCCGCGCGACTTCTTTATGGGCGCCGCCGATCTGGCCGTGACGAGTTCCTCGCTGCGCACCGAGAACACGCAGCTGCACGTGCGCAATCTCCAGCTTTCGCAGCAGGCCAACGCGGCCGCTTCGCTCGCAGCCGAAAACGCGCACCTGCGCGCGCTGCTGCAGCTCTCGCAGCGCATTGGCGCGCAAACCACGCCTGCCGACATCCAGTACGACACGCGCGACCCGTTCACGCAGAAGGTCGTGATCGGCGGCGGTTCGCAGCAGGGTATCCAGAACGGCTCGCCGGTATTGAGCGAAGACGGCGTGATCGGCCAGGTCACGCGCGTGTTCCCCATGCAATCCGAAGTCACGCTCGTCACCGACAAAGACCAGGCCGTGCCGGTCGAAGTCGTGCGCACGGGGCTGCGCAGCGTGATCTACGGCACGGCGAAGGGCGACCTGCTCGACCTGCGCTTCGTGCCGATCAGCGCCGATCTGCAAGTGGGCGACGAACTCGTGACGAGCGGGCTCGACGGCGTGTATCCGCAAGGGCTGCCGGTCGCGAAGGTGCTGCGCGTGGACAAGCAGGCCGATACGGCATTCGCGCGCGTGGTCTGCCTGCCGCTCGCCGCCGTGCGCGGGGCGCGCCAGGTGCTCGTGCTGCACTATGTCCCGCAGGTGCCGCCCAACCCGATCATCGCCGAAGAAGCCGCGGCAGCCGCCGAGGCGAAGGACGCGAAGAAGAAGCCCGCCAAGGCCGCGGACAAGAAGGCCGACAAGAAAGCCGACGACGCGAAGGCGAAGCCTGCCGCGGCGGCAGGCGCGTCGGGCGCCACGGCGCCGGCCGCCCCCGCGCAGCAGGCAAAGCCCGCAGCAAACGCACCCACCGCCGAAAAGAAGCCGGCGGATAAAAAACAGCCCGAGAAAAGGCCCAAGGAGAGCCTGCGGGAAGAGGCAGCGAAGGCCGTTGAGCAAGGGGGCCATTGATGCCGCGTCCGCAATACATTCTCCAGCCGGTCAATCCGTACTTCATCGTTTTCAGCCTTGCGGCGGCGTTCCTGCTGAACCTGCTGCCTTGGGGCAAGATGCCCGGCGTGCCGGATTTCGTCGTGCTCGTGCTGCTGTTCTGGAACATTCACCAGCCGCGCAAGGTCGGCATGGGCGTCGCGTTCTTCCTCGGGCTCCTCATGGACGTCCACAACGCGAACCTGCTCGGCGAGCACGCGCTCGCGTACACGTTGCTTTCGTATGGCGCGATCACCATTCACCGCCGCGTGCTGTGGATGTCGATCGGCCTGCAAATGTTCGCCGTCACGCCCATGCTGGTCGGCGCGCAAGTCGTGCCGTTCGTGATCCGCCTGCTGATGGGCGCGTCGTTTCCCGGCTGGGGTTACCTCATCAGCGGCTTCGTCGAGGCCCTCCTCTGGCCGGTCGCGAGCGTGCTGCTGCTCCTGCCGCAGCGCCGCCCCGTCGATCCCGACGACACCCGGCCCATTTGAGCGGCGCGCGCTCGCCGCTGGACGACTCGCTTGACTACCTCTTACGCACCCCGGCCCGCCGTTCCTCGCGCATGGAACAGTGGGGCCAGGGTCTGACAGCATGACCGAATTCAAGGACACCCAGCAGCAGCTCACGAAGTTCCGCCTGCGCGTCGCGGCGGCGGGGCTGTTCGTGTTCGTCTGCTTCGGGCTGATCGCGTTCCGCTTCCTCTACCTGCAGGTCTGGAACCACAGCAAATACTCGCTGCAGGCGGACGAAAACCGCATTTCCGTTGCGCCGATCGTGCCGAACCGCGGCATCATCACGGACCGCAACGGCGTCGTGCTCGCGAAGAACTACTCCGCGTACACGCTCGAAATCACGCCCTCGAAGCTCACCGACACGCTCGACAACACGATCGACCAGCTGTCGACCGTGATCCCGATCGATGCGCGCGACCGCCGCCGCTTCAAGAAGCTGCTCGAAGACTCGAAGAATTTCGAGAGCCTGCCGATCCGCACGCGCCTGACCGACGACGAGGTCGCGCGCTTCACTGCCCAGCGCTTCCGCTTCCCCGGCGTGGAAGTGCGCGCGCGCCTGTTCCGCCAATACCCGCTCGGTCCGACGGCCGCGCACGTGATCGGCTATATCGGCCGTATTTCGCAGCGCGATCAGGAGCGCATCGACGACGCCAGCGACCAGAACGACAACGATCAGGAGCACTACGATCCGCGTCTCGACGCGAACAACTACAACGGCACCGACTACATCGGCAAGATCGGCGTCGAGCAGAGCTACGAAACCGAGCTGCACGGCCTGACCGGCTTCGAGGAAGTGGAAGTGACGGCGGGCGGCCGCCCCGTGCGCACGCTTTCGCGCACCCAGGCGACACCTGGCAACAACCTCGTGCTTTCGATCGACATTGCCCTGCAGCAGGTGGCGGAGCAGGCTTTCGCGGGCAAGCGCGGCGCGCTCGTCGCAATCGAGCCTTCCACCGGCGACATTCTCGCGTTCGTCTCCGCGCCGAGCTTCGACCCGAACTCGTTCGTGGACGGCATCGACCAGCAGACCTGGGACGAGCTCAACAACTCGCCCGATCACCCGCTGCTGAACCGCCCGCTGCACGGCACCTATCCGCCGGGCTCGACCTACAAGCCGTTCATGGCGCTCGCCGCGCTCACGCTGCACAAGCGCACGCCGCAGTGGGGCTTCTCGGACCCCGGCTACTACATGTTCGGCGGCCACCGCTTCAACAACGACGTGCGCTCGGGCCAGGGCTGGGTCGACATGAACCGCGCGATCATGGTGTCGAACGACACCTACTTCTTCATGCTCGCGCACGACCTGGGCGTGGACAACATCGCGAACTTCATGAAGCCGCTCGGCTTCGGCCAGCTCACCGGTATCGATATCGCGGGCGAGGCGCGCGGCATCCTGCCCTCCACCGAATGGAAGCGCAAGGCGTATCGCAAGCCCGAGCAGCAGAGGTGGTACGAGGGCGAGACGATCAGTTTGGGCATCGGCCAGGGCTACAACTCGTTCACGATCCTGCAGCTCGCGCACGCCACGGCCACGCTCGCCGACAACGGCGTGCTCATGAAGCCCCACCTCGTGAAGGAGATCGAGAATCCGATCACGAAGCAGGAGCGTCTCACGGTGCCAAGCCAAAGCGGCCGTCTGAACGTGAGCCAGGCCGACATCGACGTCGTGAAGCGCGGCATGGAAAACGTGACGATGAACCAGTCGGGCACCGCGTTCCAGGTCTTCCGCAACGCGCCCTACACGTCGGCGGGCAAGACCGGCACGGCGCAGGTGTTTTCGCTGCAAGGCGGCAAGTACAAGGCGCATGCGCTGGCCGAAAACCTGCGCGACCACGCGCTCTTCATCGCGTTCGCACCGGCCGAAAAGCCGCAGATCGCGCTCGCCCTGATCGTCGAAAACGGCGGCTGGGGCGCACAGGCCGCAGGCCCGATCGCGCGCCGCGTGCTCGACTACTATCTCGTCGACCGCCTGAAGCCGGGCGTCCAGCAGGCGGCCGTGGCCGCGGCGGCTTCGGCCACCGAGGATGCGTCCGCGCCGGTGATCGGCGCGCCGCCCGAGGCCGCGTCTGCTGGGGCGTCCGGCGCGGCGTCTGGAGCGGCGCCCGGCGCGGCTTCGGGCACGCCCGCAATACCCGTCGTGCAGCCTGTGCGGGTCGCCGCCGGCTTCACGCCGCTGCCGATTCCCGGCGCGGCATCGGCGGCCGAGGCAGCTTCGGCTGCAGCTGCTGCGGCGGCGGCCTCTGAAGCCTCGGGTGCGGCCGTTGCGGGTCCGGCTTCGGCTCCCGGCGCAGCGGCGCGGCCCACACCCACCAGCAGCGCAGCGGGCAAGACGCACAAGCCCAGCCAGAACGTCAGTCCTGATGCGCCCTCTGCAACCGACGCCGTGAACGGCGGTACCGCCAGCGCGAATGGCACGCCCGACACGGGCGCCGCCCGCCCCGCGCCCGCCTCCGTGCCCCGTCACTTCGGCCCTGGCCCCCATCGCCCGCGCCGGCCCGCCAGCGCGAGCGACGCGGCCACGCTCGCACCGCCGCCCAAGCCCGCAACGGGCGGCATCGACGAGTAAGGAGTCACCATGCCTTTCTTCCAGCTCGACAAGATCGACAAGCGCGCCGTGCTCGACACGCTGCGCAAAATGTTTCTCGGCTTCGACCGCCCGCTCGCGCTCACCGTGTTCCTGCTGCTGTGCGTGGGCATCGTCACGCTGTACAGCGCGAGCCTCGACGTGCCGGGCCGCGTGGAAGACCAGCTGCGCAACATCATGCTCACCTTCGTGCTGATGTGGGCGCTCGCCAATGTGCCGCCCAATACGCTCATGCGCTTCGCCGTGCCGATCTATACCTTCGGCATCGCGCTACTGATTGCCGTGGCGCTATTCGGCCTCACGCGCAAGGGCGCGAAGCGCTGGATCAACGTGGGTGTGGTGATTCAGCCCTCGGAAATCCTCAAGATCGCCACGCCGCTCATGCTCGCGTGGTACTACCAGCGCCGCGAAGGCGTGATGCGCTGGTACGACTTCGTCGTCGGCTTCGTGATTCTGCTCGTGCCGGTCGGCCTGATCGCCAAGCAGCCCGATCTCGGCACCGCCGTGCTCGTGTTCGCGTCGGGCCTCTTCGTCATCTATTTCGCGGGGCTCTCGTTCAAGCTGATCGTGCCGGTGCTGATCGCAGGCGTGATCGCGGTGGCCTCGATCGCCGCGTTCCAGGACAAGATCTGCCAGCCGCAGGTGAACTGGCCGCTCATGCACGACTACCAGAAGCACCGCATCTGCACGCTGCTCGACCCCACGTCCGATCCGCTCGGCAAGGGCTTCCACACTATCCAGGCGGTGATCGCGATTGGCTCGGGCGGCCCGCTCGGCAAGGGCTGGTTGAAGGGTACGCAGTCGCATCTGGAATTCATCCCCGAAAAGCACACCGACTTCATCTTCGCGGTGTTCTCCGAGGAGTTCGGCATGGCGGGCGGCCTCGTGCTGCTCACGCTCTATATGTGTCTGATCGCGCGCGGGCTCTATATCGCCGCAAATGGCGCGACGCTCTTCGGGCGATTACTGGCCGGATCGCTCACGATGGCGTTCTTCACCTACGCGTTCGTCAACATCGGCATGGTGAGCGGCATCCTGCCCGTGGTGGGCGTGCCGCTGCCGTTCATGAGCTATGGCGGCACGGCGCTCACCACGCTCGGCGTGGCGATCGGGCTCATCATGAGCGTGGGACGCCAGAAGCGGTTGATGCAAAGTTAGTGATGCAGCGGGCCGCCTCGCCGCTTTTTCGATGCGCCAAACGACAACGCGCCGGCAGAGTCCGGCGCTTTGTCGTTTCAGCGTGCGATTTTCGAGTGCTTACTGCGTAGGCGCCGACTTCATCAGTTGCGCGCTCAACTGCTGGTACTTCAGCCGCGCGACGGGATCGCCCTGCGCCGCCGCCGCCGCATAGTACGCGCGCGCGACGTTGAGGTTCTTCGGCACGCCGTCGCCGCCGCGCTCATAGAACGAGCCGGTGACGTATTGCGCCGTCATGTCGCCACCCTCGGCGGCCTTCTTGTACCAGTAGAACGCCTGCTTGTTGTCGCGCGTGGTCCCGCGCCCGTCCAGGAACTGATTCGCGAGCGCAAGCTCCGCCTGCACATGGCCTTGCTTCGCTGCCTTGAGGAACCACTGGTGCGCCTGTACCGGATCGCGCTCGACGAAGTCGCCATCGTCGTACATCTTCCCGTACACATACTGCGCGTGTGACATGTTTGCGTCCGCCGCCTTGCGCAGCCACTTGCGGCCCTCGCCCACGTCTGCGGCGCCGCCTTCGCCGTTCACCAGCATCATCGCGTAGTTGAACTCCGCCAGCCGGTTGCCGCGCTCGGCCGCCGCCTGGAACTCGGCGCGCGCCGCGCTGAGATTGCCCGCGTTGTAGTCGGCAACGGCGTTGGCCGTTTGCGGATCGGATTCGGCGCCAGGCGTGGCGCTAGCGCCGTCGGCCGCTGCGGCGAAGCCGCTCACGCCGAGCGCCGCGCCCGCCAGACAGCCGATGGCGACCGCGCGCACCATTTGCGCAAAGAACCGCGCAAGTAGCCGCTCAAAAAGGGCTTCCGGACGCCTCATGACCTCGCCTCCTGAAGCGCCTGGCGCGTCGCGCGCACGAGCCAGATCACGTCGGCGGCAAGAGCGATGAAGCTGAAACCCATCTCGCGATACTGCTTCGCGCCAGCCGGATCCATGGCGAAAATGCCCGCAGCCACCCCCGCGTCGCGTGCGGCGGCCACAATGCGCCGCATCGCGGCGAGCACGTCGGGATGCTTCGAGTCGCCGAGATGGCCCAGGCTCGCCGCGAGATCGGCAGGCCCCACGAACAGACAGTCGACGCCCGGCACCTTGGCGATCTTCTCGACTTCGGCCAGCGCCGCCGCCGACTCGATCTGCACGATCGTCGCGATCTGCGCGTTCGCGCCCTGGAGGTAATCGCGCCGCATGCCGTAGGCCGCCGCGCGCACCACACCCGCCACGCCGCGCTGGCCGCCAGGCGCGCTCGCGTCGGGGTACTGCGTGAGGCTCACGGCGCGCGCGGCCTCTTCAGCCGAGGCCACATTGGGAAACATCACCGTGCGCGCGCCCGCGTCGAGCACATGCTTCACGAGCCACGGCTCGCTGTCGGGCACACGCACCACGGGCTCGGTGGGCATATGCGCGGCGGCAATGGCACGCAGTTGGGCGATCGTGTCGCCACTGTCGTTCGGGGTGTGCTCCATGTCGATCAGCAGCCAGTCGAAACCGGCGTGCGCAAGCGCCTCGGCAGCGGTTTCGCTGCCCATCGAAAGCCATAGACCGAATAGCGGCTCCGCCTCCTTGAGGCGTTCCTTGAGGGGATTGGTGAAGGTGCTCATCGCCGTGCTCCCGGCGAGGCTGCGGGGCGCGCGCGAGGCGCGGGCGGTGTGTCGCCCGGCAGCGCAGCAGCCGGCAGGTCTCGCTCCGTTATGTGTTTGTCGGGCCGCACGCGGGGATGCGCAGGCCTTGCGGCAATGATCATACCGCGACAAAAATTTGCCGGACGGCGCGGAAAACCCGCCTTGCGCGGGTCGTCGGAGCGAGGGTGAGACCGCCGGTGAGGCGGCTTGGGCGGAACTGGCGCGCGTCAGTCGCGCGTGACTTCGGCCCAGCAGTTCGGCGTTTCGTACAGGCGCAGCTTGTGCAGGCGCAGGTTCACGCCGTAGTGCGCGTCGTACACGTTCGCGAGAATATCGAACGCGATGGCCGCGAGGTTCTCCACGGTCGGAATGCGGTCGATCACGACCGTCTTGTGGCCCGGCAGCGTTTCGAGAAAGCCGCGCACCTGCGTATCGCCCGAGAAGACGAGGAACGCGTGATCCCACAGATCGACGAGATGCTGGTTCGCGAGCGACTTCACGTCGGCGAAGTCCATTACCATGCCGCGGTCGGGCGCGCCTTCGGTTTCGACGAGGTCGCCTTCCAGCGTGATTTCGAGCACGTAGCGATGGCCGTGCAGGTTACGGCACTGGCTGCGGTGGTCGGGGATGCGGTGGCCCGCGTCGAATTCGAGTTTTCGGGTGATCGTCAGCACGGCGCTTCTTCAGAAAAATTCGCGTGAATCAGGGAATGTTCAGGTATTTGTGGGTCTGCATCGACAGGCGCCACTGCGGATGGCGCTTGCACCAGTCGATCGCGAGCTTCGTGTTCAGGTCGCGCGACGGGCCGTCCATGGGCTGCACGAGAAAATACTCGAAATCGAGCTTCGCGTACTCGGCGAGGCGCTGGTTTTCCTGCGGCACGACGACCTTCAGCTCGTTGCCCTTCGTGACGACGAGCGGTGCGTCGGCCTTCGGGCTCACGCAGATCCAGTCGATGGTGTCGAGCACCGGCAGCGAGCCGTTCGTTTCGATCGCGATCTCGAAGCCGGCCGCATGCAGCGCGTCGACGAACGGCGGGTCGATCTGCAGCATCGGCTCGCCGCCCGTGCAGACCACGAAGCGGTTGCCTTCGCCTTCGGGCCACAGCGATGCGATCTTCGCGACGAGTTCTTCAGGCGTGCGGAATTTGCCGCCGTTCTCGCCATCGGTGCCGACGAAGTCGGTGTCGCAGAAGCGGCAAACGGCTTCCTCGCGATCCTCCTCGCGGCCCGACCAGAGATTGCAGCCGGCGAACCGGCAGAACACGGCCGGACGCCCGGCGTTCGCGCCCTCGCCCTGCAACGTGTAGAAAATTTCCTTTACCGCGTAAGTCATGGTGCAGCCTGGTTCTGGCTTATGCGCGCAGCGCGCGTACAAAGCCGGTTGGTCTCGGGCGCGTGTTCAACGTGCTGGCAGGGTGCGCCGCCCGTACGCGGCCCTGAGCATTTTCACTGCGAAAGTCGTGCGCGGCCCGAGCCCTACGCTCAGACCGGTGCTTCCGTCACGTTCTCGCCAGCGAGATACGCTTCATACCCGCGCTTGCGCAGCTTGCACGCCGGGCACTCGCCGCAGCCGAAGCCCCATGGGTGAAGCTCGGCGCGCTCGCCCACGTAGCAGGTGTGCGTTTCCACGCGCACCATGTCCACCAGCGCTTCGCCACCCAGCTTTTCGGCGAGCCGCCACGTGTCTGCCTTGTCGAGCCACATGAGCGGTGTTTCCAGCACGAAGCGCGTGTCCATGCCGAGATTGAGCGTCACCTGCAGCGCCTTCATGGTGTCGTCGCGGCAGTCGGGGTAGCCCGAGAAGTCCGTCTCGCACATCCCGCCGACGAGCACCTTGAGCCCGCGACGATAAGCGATCGCCGCGGCGATCTGCATGAACATCAGGTTGCGGCCCGGCACAAAGGTGTTCGGCAAGCCGCTCGCCGCCGTTTCGATCTCGATCTCGCGCGTCATGGCCGTGTCGCTGATCGAGCCGAGCACCGAAAGATCGATCATGTGATCGTCGCCGAGACGCTTGCCCCACTCGGGGAACGTGCTGGCGATCGCCGCGCGAAAGCCTTCGCGGCACTCCAGTTCGACGCGATGACGCTGGCCATAATCGAAGCCGAGCGTCTCGACGCTCTCGTAGCGGTCGAGCGCCCATGCGAGGCACGTGGCCGAATCCTGGCCGCCGGAAAACAGTACGAGCGCGCCCTTGGCTTCAGTTCGAGTCACCGTGAAACTCCGTGTATGAGGTTTCCGCGCGAATGCGTTCGTTGCGTGCCAGCGCTGCTTGCCTGCGTTGCTCGATGCGTCCGGGCGGACCGGCAGGGACAACCCCGCGCCGGCTCATGCAGTATAGGCCGGGGTCCCAGCACGGGCATTGGCGCACCCTTATACCCTGGATACCGTCGACGTCGGGAATTCGAACCGCAAGACAATGAACCCAACGCGCGCACAACGAAAAAGCCCCAGGAATCGAACGATCTCCTGGGGCTGCATTCTGGTGGCCTGGGACGGAATCGAACCATCGACACGCGGATTTTCAATCCGCTGCTCTACCAACTGAGCTACCGGGCCAACGAAGAAAGAAGAGTATAGCGACCTATTCCGCGTTTGCCAAGTGCTTTCGCGAAATTCGTTAGCCGGGCCACGCCGCTCGCACCCTCACTCGCCCTTGCTCTTGCCGAGATCCACGCCGAGCTGCTTGAGCTTGCGGTACAGGTGCGTGCGCTCAAGCCCCGTTTTTTCGGCCACGCGCGTCATGCTGCCGTTCTCGCGCGCGAGGTGGTACTCGAAGTACGCGCGCTCGAACGCGTCGCGCGCGTCGCGCAGCGGAATGTCGAACGAGATCGAAGCCGTTTGCGTGGCCGTCGCGCCCGCTTGCATGCCATGCACGCCGTCGGCGCCCAGCACCGGCAATGCCGCCGCCGATGCCACGACCGCCGGGCCGCCCGCGGCCGATTTCCCCGCCGCCGCCGCCGTGGCCGGCGCGACCGGCGCCGCCGTGCCGCGCGCGAGCCCCTGCTCGACCGCCTTCAACAGCTTTTGCAGCGCGATCGGCTTTTCGAGGAAGTTGAGCGCGCCGATTTTCGTCGCCTCGACCGCCGTGTCGATCGTCGCGTGCCCCGACATCATGATGACCGGCATCGTGAGATGCCCCTGCGCGGCCCATTCCTTGAGCAGCGTCACGCCGTCGGTGTCCGGCATCCAGATATCGAGCAGCACGAGGTCCGGCACCTGGCGCTGCCGGAAGTCGCGCGCCTGCTGCGCATCTTCCGCAAGCTCCACGACGTGCCCTTCGTCGCTGAGGATCTCCGAGAGCAATTCCCGGATGCCCATTTCATCATCTACCACCAGGATGGTTGCCATTTACGCTGCCCTTGTCTGCACTGTTGCTTTTGATCCCTGCTCCGCGTCGGCACGCGCCTGCCCCGCCACGGCTCGGCCGGGTCCTGGCGTGGCGGCATCCGGGGGGATGTCGTCTGCCAACTGGAGAAAGAGAATCGAGATCTGCGCGCCTTCGATCGCATCGCCCGCTTTCATTCGATTGCGGATGTCGATGCGCGCGCCGTGCTCGTCGACGATCTTCTTGACCATCGCAAGCCCGAGTCCTGTTCCTTTGGCCTTGGTCGTCACATAGGGTTCGAACGCGCGCGTGAGGATGCGCGCCGGGAAGCCCGGGCCGTTGTCCGAAACCGTGAGACGCACCGCCACGTGCGTGCGGCCTTGCGCGTCGGGGTCTCCGTATTCTACGGCGCGGGTCTCGAGCGTCACGTGAGGATTCTGCGTGTCGGCCACGGCGTCCTGCGCGTTTTGCAGCAGGTTGTGGATCACCTGGCGCAACTGCGTGGCGTCGCCCCGTATGACCGGCAAGTCGGAGAGCTCGACCTTGATCGCGCTCTTGCCTTCTCCCGCACCGTAGAGCGTGAGCACTTCGCTCACGAGTTCATTGAGCTGCAGGTTCGCGAGCACCGCAGGCGGCGTGCGCGCGTAATCGCGGAAGTTGTCGACCATCTGCTTCATCGCCGCGACCTGATTGACGATGGTGGTCGCGCCGCGCTTGAGCACTTCGGCGTCGGTTGGCGCGAGCTTGTCGGAGAGCTTCATCTGCAGGCGTTCGGCCGAGAGCTGGATCGGCGTGAGCGGATTCTTGATCTCGTGCGCAAGACGCCGCGCGACTTCGCCCCACGCCACCGAGCGCTGCGCCGAGATCACGTCGGAGATGTCGTCGAACACCACGACATAGCCCGAGGTTTGCATGTCGCCGGCGTCACGGCCCGTATCGGACACGAGGCGCGCGCCGCGCACGAGCAGCGTGAGCGGATCGGTCTCGCCCGGAATCGGCACGGAGAACTGCTGCTGCCAGTGCCCGCGATCTTGATCGTCGCCTTCGCGATCCGTGCGTGAAGCTTCCTGGTCGGCGAAGGCCTTGCGCACCATCGCGCCGAACTCGGTGAGCGCGCCGATATGGTCGAGCGCGACGCCGAGCTGCGTCTGGAACGGCTGACGGAAGATGCGCTCCGCGCCGGGGTTCGCCGTCGTGAGGCGGAACTGCCGGTCGAACACGAACACGCCCGCCGTGAGGTTCGCGAGAATGCTCTCGAGATACGCCTTCGAATGCTCGAGCGCGACGCGGTTCTTCTCCACGGCCTGGCGCGCTTCGGAAAGCTGGCGCGTCATCGCGTTGAACGACTGCGTGAGGAAGCCCAGTTCGTCACGCGACTTGATTTCGCGCTTCGGTGTGTAGTCGCCCTCGGTCACTTCCTTCGTGCCCTGCGCGAGCAGGAAGAGCGGCCGCGCAAGCTGGTTGCCGAGCGCGAGCGCCAGCATCATCGCGACGAACGTGGCGAGAAAGAGCGCGAGCGTGAGCGTGCCGATATACATCTTGCGCAGGCCGGTGCGGCCGAGCGCCTTCTCCTGATACTCGCGGTACGCGCGCTGCACGGCGTCGGCGTTGCGCGCGAGCGCGGCCGGCACCGGCTGCTCCAGTTGCAGGAAGCGCTCGACCGGCTGCAGATCCGTTGTGTTCGCATCGGGAATGCGCGTAACGACGCGCAAGCGCAGCGCGCCCTTCGAGCCAAGTTGATGCGGGTCGCCGTCCACTTCGCCCTCTATCGCCGCATAGCCGCGCCCGCGCGCCTGATCGATCATGAGCGACGTGGGCATATCGGCGGGCATGAGCGACGAGAAGTTGCTCGACGCCTGCGCCACCACGTGCATTTCCGGCGCGGCGCCCGACATGCTGCGCACCGGCTCGACGATCATCGCGTCCTGCACGCCGAACTGGTCGCGCGCGCGCAGCAGCGTGAGCGTCGTGCCCGCGGCGTCGCCGCTCGCGATCTGCTCGGCCATCAGACGGCCCTTGGTTTGCAGATCGGACAGCGAGGCGTCGAGCATGCCGCGCCCGAGATTCAGACCCGCCGTGAGCGCGGTTTCCACGTTCACGTCGAACCAGGACTCGATCGAGCGCGAGACGAACTGATACGAAACGATATAGATGATGCCGCCCGGCACCACGCCCACGAGCGCGAAGAAGAACGCGAGCTTGGCCAGCAGGCGCGTGCCGAACTTGCCGCGCCTCAAGCGTACGACGATCACGATCATCAGCGCCGTGACCACCGACAGGAAGATCAGCGCGACGACGATATTGGCCGCGTAGAGCCAGCCGTAGTAGCGGTCGAAGAACTCGGTGTTCGCGCTCGCCGCGGCGAGCAGGACGAGCAGCAGCGTCGCGGTGAACGCGACGGTGGAAACGAGCAGCTTGACGACGACGCTGCTGAAGCTGGTGGCGCGGCGCACTTTATTTAGCACGTTCGGTCACCGTGAAGTTAAAGCGCTTCCAGTCGGAAGCGAGGTTCCAGTCGCGGTTGTTCACGGCGTCGATCTGGAACGGCTTGGGCATCAGCGCGACGTCGAGCTGCATGCGCACCGAGGCCGTGTACGTTTCGCCCGCATGCACGTCTTTGGGGTCGATCACGTGCCACGAAGTGACGTGCTTGATGACCGCGAGCGCTTCCGCGAGCGACGAGAAGCCGAGCTGCAGGCCGCCGCTCGAGACGCGGTACTCGCGCGTGAGCGGCTGGAACGACAGGCGAATGCTTTGCGAAACGCTCACCGGCTGTTCGTCGAACCAGTACCAGCGCGCGCGCGTGAGCTCGAAGTCGGTGGTGAAGTAGAGCGGAATGCCCTTGTTGACCGCGTCTTCCAGGCTGCTGTTGAGGTCGAAGTCGAAGCGGGCGTCGAGGCTCCAGCCGTTGCTGTCGGCCTGGAGCGACGCGCGCTGCACCGCGATCGAGTCGGCGCGCGCCGGCGTTGCGGCCACGAAGCCGACGACGGCGAGCACCAGCCAGATCAGGGCCGCGAACCGCAGCGGGAAGAAGCGTTTGATGGTCACCGTTTCTGAAAGCGCGCGTAGAAGAATCCGTCGTGATCTGCGGTGCGATCGGGAACGGGGCAGTCGGTTGCCGTCACTACGGACTTTGCATCGGCATCGTGCCGTGCCTCTTTGACTGCGCCGCGTCCCGGCCCCCGGGCCGGCGCGCCGAACGCCTCGGGCAGCAGTTGCCCCGGGGCGTCCAATCGTACCGCATCCGCATGGGTGCTTTCAAACCAGCGCGCCTGCGCCTCGCCTTCCTCGGGGAAGATCGAGCAGGTCACGTAGAGCAGTTCGCCGCCCGGCTTCACGAGCGGCCACAGCGCATCGACAATGCGGCGCTGCTCGGCGGCCAGCGCCGCGATGTCGCTCTCGCGGCGCAGCCAGCGGATGTCCGGATGGCGGCGCACGATGCCCGAGGCCGAGCACGGCACGTCGGCGAGGATGCGATCGAACAGCTCGCCGTCGTGCCACGCGGCGGGATTGCCCGCGTCGCCGACCACGATTCTTGCGTGGCGCGCCGGATGTGCGGGATCGTCTTGCGCGAAGCCAAGGCGCGCGAAATTCTCGCCGATGCGTGCAGCGCGTGTGGCATCGCTCTCCAGCGCGATCAGGTCGATGTCGGCGAGTTCGAGCAGATGGCCGCTCTTGCCGCCAGGCGCCGCGCACGCGTCGAGCACGCGCATGCCGTCGCGCACGCCGAGGATTTGCGCGGCCACCTGTGCGCCAGCGTCCTGCACGGACACGTCGCCCGCCATGAAGCCGGGAATGCGATCCACCGGCAGCGGCGCGGCGAGACGCACGGCGTGTTCGCCGATCTGCGTGGCGGCGATGTTTTCGGCGGCGAGCCGCTGAACGTATTCGGTGGCACTAGAGCGGCGCGCGTTCACGCGCAGCGTGAGCGGGCCTTGCGTGTTGCCAGCGGTGAGAATTGCCTGCCACTGCGTGGGCCACGCGGCACGGACCGCGTCGATCCACCAGCGCGGATAGTTCCACTGTGCGGTTTCATCGGCCCCGGCGGCGGCAAGCGCCGCGTCGCGCTCGCGCAAGAAGCCACGCAGCACCGCGTTGACGAGCCCCTTCGCGAAGGCGATCTCGCGGCGCGCGCCCACGGCGCGCACGGCCTGATCGACGACCGTGAACGGCGTGTAGGCGGCGCTCGCCTCGTCTTCCACGAGCAACGCCAGCGCGCAGGCGAGCAGATTCGCGACGTGCGGCGCGGGCGCCTTGCTCACGCGCTGCCGGATCAGCCAGTCGACCGTGCCCAGGCGCCGCATCGTGCGATACGCGATGTCCTGCACGGCGCCGCGAGCCTGCGGCGAGAAGTCGGCGGGCAAGGCGGCGAAGGCGCTCGCGAGCGCGGCGGGCAGCGCCGCACCTGCGCGCACCGCACCGACCGCATGTGCAGCCTGGTCGAGCGCGAAGCCGAGCGAATCAGGGGCCAGGTGCACGGCGTCGCTACGCGCCGGCGTTGCGCCCTGCCGGCGCTCAGACGATGCGGAACTCTTTTTGCCGTGAGACGGCTTGCTGGGTCGCCGGGATGGGCTGGATGTCATGAAGAAACCGGATGCGGGCCGCAGTGAATCGCGGCGTCAATGATGCACAAGCGAGCCATTGTAGCGTGGCGAGCGCGCAACACTGCCAGCCCTGTTCGATTCGGGTTGGGCGCACCGCGCGCGCAGGGCGGCGGCGATCAATTCGTCTGGATACATATTGGCGGATGCCGACTAACGGCTCGCCCCATGATGGCGACAGAAAACGCCTCCTCAAGCTTCGTCGCGGCCATCATGAAACCACTCGGGAAGAAACACGACTTCGCGTTCCTGGCCTTCGTTGCGCTCTTTTCCGTGTACCAGCAGGGACGGGGAAAGCTGTTCGCGCCTTTCTGGGACTACAAGGTGTATGCCTACGCGCTGGACCAGTTCAAGCGCGGCGCAAATCCGTATATCCCGCACGGATTTCCCTTCGTCTATCCGCCTATCTTCCTGAATCTCTTCGCGCGCATGCCGTTTCACTGGCTCTATCTGGCGTTCGTTGCCGCTTCGCTGATCTATTTCGCCTGGAGCGTCAGGCACGCGGATTTCATCGTGGCGGGTGCGCTGGGTTTTCTGACCGGTGGCGCAGGCGTGGGCGGCATGCTGACGGGAAACTTCGCGATCTTCGCTCACTTGCTGATCATTGCGCTCTTTTATGCGGCTTCTCAGGACGCTTCGACGCGTAGTTCGCAGCACGCCTCGCAGCCGAGCAGCAGCGCGACGGCAAAGTATTGCGCGTTGGCGTTTTTCATCGCCCTTTTCGCCTCCATCAAGATCTACTTCCTCACGTACGCCCTCGTGTTCTTTTTTATCCCCAAAGGCATGCGGTATTTCTTCGCCGTGCCTTTGTGTGTTGCGCTCGCAACCATCGCACAGCTCGTGCTGGAACCGCGTCTGTGGACCGACTTCGAAACCCTGCTGCGCTGGCAGATGCTCGCCCAGAACGATTCCGGGCTCGTGCTGTTCGGGATACTCGAACAGCACGTCCGCACGCTGTCGACGCTGGAGGACGTGCTGTTCTACGAAGGGGTTGTCGTCGCGCTATTCGTGTACGCGGTCAACCCGTTGCGCGGGCGGCGACTCATGGTTCTCGAAAACGCCAACATACCTGGCCGGCTGTTCTATGCCCTCGCATTCTGTCTCGCGCTGAATCCGAGAATGAAGGAATACGACATCGCGCCGTTTTTCGCGTGCTGCTACGTTTCGCTATTCCAGAGCAGCACCCGCGATAACCGGATGGATCGCGTGTTCTTCTATGCCGTACCGTTGGCGTTCATCACCGCGTGGATCGTCGTCAAGTTTGGACATGTGTACTACGCGCTCGATGTGTCCTGGTTCGTTGGCGTCTACTTCGTGTTCTTCGTGGTTTCCTTGCATCAACGGACACTGCGGGTTTCGGCCCGAACAGAGATGCGACACGTAGACGGCGACGCCGCGGCGACGGGTTGAATAAAAAAACGCCTCCGAAGAGGCGTTTTTTTGTGACTGCCTGGCGCACTAGCGTCTGCCGCCCGCGGCCATCTCCATCAACCGGCGAATGCGCTCTTCCGTGGACGGGTGCGTGCTGAAGAGGTTCTGCAAGCCGCCGCCCGAAAGCGGATTCATGATCATCATCTGCGCCGTGGCCGGATGCTGTTCGGCCGCCGGGAACGGAATGCCCTGCGCATAGCGGTGAATCTTGTCGAGCGCCGAGGCGAGCGCCTGCGGATCGCCGGAGATTTCGGCGCCGCCACGGTCCGCTTCGAACTCGCGCGCACGCGAAATCGCCATCTGGATCAGCGCGCCCGCGATCGGCGCGAGCAGCGCCACCGCAATGCTCGCGATGGGGTTCGCCGGACGGCCGTTTTCGTCGCGCCCGCCGAAGATCATCGCAAAGTTGGCGAGCGCCGAGATCGCGCCGGCCATGGTGGCCGAAATCGTCGAGATGAGAATGTCGCGGTGCTTCACGTGCGCCAGTTCGTGCGCCATGACGCCGCGCATTTCACGCTCGGACAGCACGCGCAGGATACCCGTGGTCGCCGCGACCGCCGCGTGCTCGGGGTTGCGGCCCGTGGCGAAGGCGTTGGGCGCGTCTTCGTTGATGAGGTAGACACGCGGCATCGGCAAGCCCGCACGCGTGGCCAGATCGCGGACCATGCGATAGAACTGCGGCGCCGTGGCCTCGTCGACTTCCTGCGCGTTGTACATGCGCAGAACCATCTTGTCCGAATACCAGTACGAGAAGAAGTTCATGGCGAGCGCGAAGAACAGCGCCAGCATCATGCCGCGATGCCCGCCGATCAGCCCGCCAATCACGATGAAAAGGGCCGTAATCGCGGCCATCAACATCGCGGTTTTGACCCAGTTGAACATGTGCTGTGCTCCTTCACCCACCAGGGGATCCAATCGATCGTTGAACGCCCGCCGCCAGCCAGTCAGCCATATGCGGGCGAGCGCATTGTAAGCGATTTGTTAGATATGGGCAGATGCGAAAAATTCAATCTCAGCGCGTGGCCGTGGCGAGCTTCAGGCCCAGACCGACGAACGCCGAGCCGACTGTGCGGTCGAGCCACTTCTTCACGCCAGCCTTGCCCGACAAGCGTTGCGTGACGCTGCCCGCCACCCACGCAACGAAGCTGCTCCAAACCGTGCTCATCAGCACAAACGCGGCACCTAGCGTCAGGAAAGCGAGGGTTTTGTGCTCGCTCCCCGCGGTCACGAACTGCGGGAAGAACGAAACGAAGAACAGCACCACCTTCGGGTTGAGCACGTTGGTGCAGAAACCCGAAATGAAGAGCTGGCGAAGTGGCCGCGCAGCAGCGGCTGCCGGCGCGGCTTGCGCGGCGCCTTCGGCCGGCTTGGCGTCGTGCTTCGTGAGGACGAGCCGCACGCCCAGATACACGAGATAGATCGCGCCGACGATCTTGATGACCGTGAACGCCGTGGCCGACGCCGCGAGCAGCGCCGTCAGCCCGAACGCGCAGGCGAGCGTATGCACGCAGCAGCCCGCCGAGATACCCAGTGCGGAAACCAGGCCCGCGCCGCGCCCCTGCGCCACGCTGCGGCCGACGATATAGGCCGTATCGGGCCCCGGCGTCACGTTCAGGAGAAACACGGCGACGAGGAAGAAACCGAAATGGGTGATGCCGAACATGACAACCTCAAAATCGAAAAACGCGCTTCAAACGCCATTGATTCTAGCGCGCTGGTAACCGCGCGGCATTCGCCCCTGGCGGCCATTTTCAGGCGCCGGCGCGAAACCGGGTTCAGGCCGCAGGGGCCTCGGGCAACTGGAACCGCTGGCCCGCCACGAGCGGCATGCCGGCCAGGAATTCGCGCGCGGGCAGGCGCTTGCCGCCCGGCTTTTGCAGCTGCGTGAGGCGCAGCGCGCCCTCGCCGCACGCCACCACCACGCCCGCCGGGCTCACATCGAGAATCTCGCCCGGCTCGGCGCTCGCGCTGGCCGAACGCTCCACAGGCTCGGCGGCCCATAGCTTCAGTTGCGCGCCGTCCAGCGTGCCGGCGCCGCCCGGGAACGGATCGAACGCGCGAATCTGGCGCGCGAGCGCCACGGCCGGCCGGCGCCAGTCGAGCGCCGCCTCCTGCTTGCCGATCTTTTCGGCGTAGGTCACGCCCTCTGCCGGCTGCGGCGTGTTGGACAGCGCGCCGTCTCGCTCGAGTGCGGCAAGCCCATCCACGATCAGCTTCGCGCCGAGTTGCGCCAGGCGGTCGTGCAGCGTCGCCGTGGTGTCGCCCGGCGCGATTGGCGTGCGCACCTCGGAGATCATCGGGCCGGTGTCGAGGCCCGCGTCCATCTGCATGAGCGTGATGCCGGTCTCGTCGTCGCCGGCTTCGATCGCGCGGTGAATCGGCGCGGCGCCGCGCCAGCGCGGCAGGATAGACCCGTGAATGTTGATGCAGCCGCGCGGCGGGATGTCCAGCACTTCCTGCGGCAGCAGCAGCCCGTAGGCTGCGACCACCATCACGTCGTGCGGCGTGGCGCGCAGCAGATCCAGCGCCGCGGCCGCTTCCTCCGGATACTTGCCCGTGCGGCGCAGCGACGGCGGCTGGGCGACGGCGATGCCGTGCTCCTGCGCGTAGCGCTTGACCGGGCTTGCCTGGAGCTTCATGCCGCGGCCCGCGGGACGGTCCGGCTGGGTGAGGACGAGCGGCACGGCAAAGCCCGCTTCGTGAATCGCCGCGAGCGCCGCGGCGGCGAATTCCGGCGTGCCGGCGAAGATAACGCGAAGGGTGTGGCTCATGGGCGCTCGGTGCGTGGCTGGTTGATGAAGAAAGAGACGGCGCGACGTAACGCGATCAAATCGCGATTACATCGCGCGTTCGAGCTTCTTCATCTTGCTGCGGATGCGCGTTTGCTTGAGCGACGAAAGGTATTCGACGAACACCTTGCCCATCAGGTGATCCATTTCGTGCTGGATGCAGACCGCGAGCAGCCCTTCACAGTCCACCTCGTAGGTCTCGCCCTTTTCGTTCATCGCGCGCACGCGCACCTTTTCCGCGCGCTCGACTTCGTCGTAGATGCCCGGCACGGAAAGACAGCCTTCCTCGTGCACTTCACGCTCCGCGCTCGACCAGATGATTTCCGGGTTGATGAACACGCGCAGCTCGTCGTGCGCGTCGGACACGTCGATCACCACAACGCGCTCATGCACGTCGACCTGGGTGGCCGCAAGGCCGACGCCCGGCGCGGCGTACATGGTTTCGGCCATGTCGGCGACCAGTTTGCGGATGCGGTCGTTGACCACCTCGACCGGCTTCGCGACCTTGTGCAGACGCTTGTCCGGGTAATGAAGAATGTTCAGAAGAGCCATGATTTGACGGGTTTCTCGGTGGGCGCCTGAAAAAGCCAGGAACAGGGAACGATGCGCGGCCTGGCCATTCGGCCAGCTTGCGGGTCCCATGCCGGATACGGAGGATATGCACGCATATTCGGACGAAACGGCCGCAATTCAACGTTGAACGCGCGCTCGCCCGTGCGAGTGCGCCGCGCCTGAAGGCGTGCGCGCAGTGCCACGGGTAAAGACGCCACGGTGTATTTCGGATGGTGAAAATTTTATCACGAGGTGCGGCAAACCGTCCGCGCCCGGGGAACGCAATGCCGACGACCTTGCCGTTGTCTCCCGAGGAACTGGCCGCCTGGCTGCGCCTCGCCCTCGCGCCTGGCCTGAGGCCCGCTGCGCTGCGTGCACTGCTCGGCGCGTTCGGCCTGCCTCAAAACGTGCTGGCTCAACCGTTCGCCGCACTCGCCGCGGTGGCTGGAGCACAAGCCGCGCACGCCGCACTGGCCGGGCCCCGCCCGGATTTCACAGCACAGCTAGAAGCGCTGCAGGCCTGGTGCGCGACGCCCGGCAACGCGCTCGTCACGCTCGCCGATCCGGCCTATCCGCCACGTCTGCTCGACATGCCCGATCCACCGCCGCTGCTCTACGCAAAGGGCCGGCTCGAGCTGCTTCACGCGCGCGCGGTAGCCGTGGTGGGCAGCCGCAGCGCCACGCCGCAGGCCATCGACGACGCCGCGCGCTTCGCACGCACACTCGCCGCGGCGGGTCTCACGGTCGTCTCGGGGCTCGCGCACGGCGTGGACGGCGCCGCGCATCGCGGCGCGCTCCACGAGCATGGCGGCACCGTCGCCGTGATCGGCACGGGCGCGGATCTCGTCTACCCACCGGCCCATCATCCGCTCGCCACGGAGATCGCCTCGCACGGCGCGCTCGTCTCCGAATGGCCGCTCGGCACGCCGGCGCGTTCCGCGAACTTTCCGCAGCGCAATCGCGTGATCGCCGCGCTCGTGGAGGGCGTAGTGGTGATCGAGGCCGCGCAACGTTCCGGCTCGCTCATCACGGCAAGGCTCGCCAACGAGATGGGGCGCGACGTATTCGCGCTGCCCGGCTCGATCCACGCGCCGCTCACGCGCGGCTGCCACGGGCTCATCAAGCAGGGCGCTCAGCTGGTCGAATCGCCCGAGGAAGTGCTCGAAGCGCTGAACATCGGGCAACCCTCTGGTGCCGGGCGCGCGCTCGCGTCACGGCGTGAGCCGCGCCGCCAGAAAGTCTCGGTTCCGTTCGATCGCCCACGGCGCAACACGGGTGAGACTCTGCCGCTGCCGCTCGAACGTTCGCGCGCGGGCGCACGAAAACCACCCGCCAGCTTGGGGGCGGAGGCCCGGCGCCTGCTCGAAGCGCTCGGACACGCGCCAGCCACGGTTGAAATCCTTGCCCAACGCACCGACATGGCTGAAGCGGTGCTGCAAGGCACGCTGCTGCAACTCGAACTCGCGGGGCACCTCGACGCCCTGCCCGGCGGCTGGTTCGTGCGGGCCAGTCGTGGGAAGTGAGCCGGCTCGTGCTGTGGATTGGGGGAGCATCACCGCCCGCGCGCCGCCGTGATACATTCGCGCCAAATACCCCGCTCTATATATAAGAGAACGCAAGGAACGACCATGCCCGCGCTAGACCTCGACACCGACGCCGACAAGATCGCAGAGCGCGTCAGCAATCAGGACACGCTGTTCGTCGCGTGCCTGTGCGCGCAGTGGTGCGGGACGTGCCGCGACTACCGGGCCACGTTCGACCGTATCGCCGATGCGCATCCCGATGTCTGCTTCGCGTACATCGACATCGAAACTCATGCGGACCGCTTCGACGATCTCGACGTCGAGAACTTCCCGACGATCCTGATCGAAGACGGCCACGCCACGCGCTTTTTCGGCACGGTCCTGCCGCATGCCGCCGTGGTCGAGCGCATGCTCTCGGACCTCAGGGCGCTACCGGGCGTGGCCGACGCGCCCAAGCTGCGCCCCGCCCTGAGCGCCGTTTGAGCGCTGTCTGAGCGCACCCAACATCTGACCCCGATCAGACGCCCCGCTTGCCGCACGGCCAGGCGCGCCCTTATGATTGGGCGCCCTGGCGCGTGCGCGGGTGTCGTCAAGAGATGACGCAAAAATCGACGCCGCCGCGCCATGTGCTATAAAGCGGTCGAGAACGGCCCCCCGTGCGGGGCGGCAACGCAGGGCATCGCGCCCAAGCGCCCATTCAGGCGGCATCGGCCCCGGGGCGCCAACCGGATACACCCACAAGCAACCAGTCATGTCCAAAGCTCTGATCATCGCCGAGAAGCCATCCGTCGCGAACGACATCGCGCGCGCTCTGGGCGGTTTTACCAAGCATGACGAGTACTACGAGAGCGACGACTACGTGCTCTCGTCGGCGGTCGGCCATCTGCTGGAAATCGCAGCGCCCGAGGAATACGAGGTCAAGCGCGGCAAGTGGAGCTTCGCCCACCTGCCCGTGATCCCGCCGCACTTCGACCTGAACCCGATTGCCAAGAGCGAATCGCGGCTCAAGGTGCTCAACAAGCTGATGAAGCGCAAGGACGTCACGCAGCTCATCAACGCCTGCGACGCGGGGCGTGAGGGCGAGCTGATCTTCCGCCTCATTGCGCAGCACGCGAAGGCGAAGCAGCCGGTCCAGCGCCTGTGGCTCCAGTCGATGACGCCGCAGGCGATTCGCGACGGTTTCGCGAACCTGCGCAGCGACCACGACATGCAGCCGCTCGCCGACGCCGCCCGCTGCCGCTCGGAAGCCGACTGGCTCGTTGGCATCAACGGCACGCGCGCGATGACCGCCTTCAACAGCAAGGGCGGCGGCTTCTTCCTGACGACAGTCGGTCGCGTTCAGACGCCAACGTTGTCGATCGTCGTCGAACGTGAAGAGAAAATCCGCCGCTTCATTGCGCGCGACTATTGGGAAGTGCGTGCCGAGTTCGTCTGTGCGGGCGGTTTCTACGAAGGCCGCTGGTACGACCCGAAATTCAAGAAGGACGAGTTCGATCCGGAAAAGCGCGACTCGCGCCTCTGGAGCCTGCCGGCCGCCGAAACCATCGTCGCGGCCTGCCACGGCCGCGAAGGCACGGTAAGCGAAGAATCGAAGCCGTCAACGCAGCTCTCGCCCGCGCTCTTCGACCTGACGAGCCTGCAGCGCGAAGCCAACGGCCGCTTCGGCTTTTCGGCCAAGAACACGCTGGGTCTCGCCCAGGCGCTGTACGAAAAGCACAAGGTCCTCACCTACCCGCGTACCGATTCGCGCGCGCTGCCCGAGGACTACCTCGGCACCGTGAAGGAAACGCTCGAGATGCTCAAGGAGAGCAACAACTACCTGCCGCACGCGAAGCAGGTGCTCGACAAGGGCTGGGTGAAGCCGAACAAGCGCATTTTCGACAACTCGAAGATCAGCGACCACTTCGCCATCATCCCGACGCTGCAGGCGCCGAAGTCGCTTTCCGAGCCTGAGCAGAAGCTCTACGACCTCGTGGTGAAGCGCTTCCTCGCCGTGTTCTTCCCGGCCGCGGAATATCGCGTCACCACGCGTATTACCGAAGTCGCCGGTCATCACTTCAAGACCGAAGGCAAGGTGCTCGTCGAACCGGGCTGGCTGCAGGTCTATGGCCGCGACGCGGCCGGCGACGACGCCAACCTCGTGCCGGTGAAGAAGGACGAGAAGGTCAAGACCGACAAGATCGCAGCGCATCAACTCGTGACCAAGCCGCCTGCGCGCTACAACGAAGCGACGCTGCTTTCGGCGATGGAAGGCGCGGGCAAGCTCGTGGACGACGAAGAGCTGCGCGAGGCCATGGCCGCCAAGGGTCTTGGCACGCCGGCCACGCGCGCGGCCATCATCGAAGGTCTGCTGGGCGAAAAGTATCTCGTGCGCGAAGGGCGAGAGCTGATTCCCACGGCCAAGGCGTTCCAGCTCATGACACTGCTGCGCGGCTTGGGCGTGGAAGAACTCACCGCGCCGGAACTCACCGGCGAATGGGAGTACAAGCTTTCGCAGATGGAGCGCGGCAAGCTGCCGCGCGACGCGTTCATGCAGGAAATCGCCCGCATGACGCAGACCATCGTGAAGCGCGCGAAGGAATACGACTCGGACACGATCCCCGGCGACTACGCGACGTTGACCACGCCGTGCCCGAATTGCGGCGGCCAGGTGAAGGAGAACTACCGCCGTTTCGCATGCACGAAGTGCGAGTTCTCGATCTCGAAGATTCCGGGTGGCCGCCAGTTCGAAATCCCCGAAGTGGAAGAGCTGCTGCAGAACAAGACGATCGGCCCGCTCTCGGGCTTCCGCAGCAAGATGGGCCGGCCGTTCTCGGCCATCCTCAAGCTCTCGTTCGACGACGAAATCAAGAACTACAAGCTCGAGTTCGATTTCGGCCAGGACCAGGGGACCGAAGATGGCGAAGCGCCTGACTTCTCGCAGCAGGAGCCAGTGGGTGCCTGCCCGAAGTGCAAGGGCCACGTGTTCGAGCACGGCATGAGCTATGTGTGCGAGCACTCGGTCGCGAATCCGAAGACCTGCGACTTCCGCTCGGGCAAGGTGATCCTCCAGCAGGAAATCACGCGTGACCAGATGGCGAAGCTGCTGGCCGAAGGCCGGACCGACTTGCTGACGAACTTCAAGTCGTCGCGTACGGGTCGCAACTTCAAGGCTTTCCTCGTCAAACAGCCGGACGGCAAGATCGGTTTCGAGTTCGAGAAGAAGGAGCCGAGCGCGAAGACGGCGGCCAAGACGGCCGCGAAGAAGTCGGCAGCATCGGCTGAGGCTAAGGACGATGCCGCGAACGACGCGGCAGATTCGGCAGAAGAAGGCAAGGCCAAGCCCGCACGCAAAACGGCGGCCGCCAAAGCCGCACCGGCACGCAAGACGGCCGCCCGCAAGACGCCGGCGCGCAAGACGGGCTCCTAAGCGATCCGTTCAAGGGCCGGCCTCGACCAAGGCGCAGCCTAACAAAAAGGCGCAGCTTCTCACGAAGCTGCGCCTTTTTTATCGTCCGATGAACGACGATATCAATCTCATAGCGGCGAAATCGCCGACGTCCGCGTGCGCGCCGCCGAAGCGCGGGCTGCCTTCGGCGCGCGATCGGCTTCTACGCCGTTGTGCTCGCCGTCGTGCAGGCTCCCACCCGGCACGGGCTGCGCGCCGTCGTAGTCGTCGCTCGCCACGCCATTGCGACCCGCCACGGCCGGGCGCGCAAGGCCGTCCTTGACCCACTGCTCGCCAAGCTGGCTGTTCGGCGTCTGGCTGAAGTGCTCGACAAGGTGGTCGATGAACGTGCGCACCTTGGCCGGCAGGTGACGGCGGCTCGGATACGCGACGTTGATTTCCACCTGCGGCAGACGATAGTCGCCAAGCAGCCGTACGAGACGCCCGCGCGTCATGTCGCGGCCAATCAGGTAGCTCGGCAGAATCGCGATACCCATGCCGAGCAGCGCGAACTGGCGCAGCATCTCGGTGTTGTTCGCCACGATCACATTGGTCGGGCGCACGCGGACTTCGCCTTCAGGCCCCGTGAAGACGCGCTCGTCGCCCCAATACTCGGAGGGCAGCGAGAGGCTCGGGTGCTCCATGAGGTGCTCGGGACGCGTGGGCGTACCGTGCTTTTCGAGGTACGCAGGCGTCGCGCATACCGTCATGCAGCCGGTCGTGAGGCGGCGCGTGACAATGCTCGCGCTACGCATCTGGCGCGCGGTCACGACGCCCAGATCGAAACCTTCTTCGACGAGATCCACCTGACGGTCGACCAGTGTGACGTCGGGAATGACTTGCGGATAACGCTGCGTGTACGTCTGCAGCACCGGAGCGAGATTGTGGAGCCCGAAGACGACCGGCGCGACGATACGCAGCGTGCCGACGGGTTCGTGATTGCGCGCGACGACCATCTGTTCGACATCCTCGAGCTCATCGAGAATCTGGCGGGCGCGCTCGAGATAGACCTGACCCGATTCGGTCAGGGAGAGACTGCGGGTCGTGCGATTGAGCAAACGCGTGCCCAGCCGACCTTCGAGGTCGGCAACGTGCCGCGTCGCAACCGCGTTGGAGATATCCATCGCGGAGGCGGCCCGGGCGAAACTGCCGAGGTCGGCCACTTTGACGAATACTCGCATCGACTGCAAATGATCCATGAGACAACTCCTGCCTGTTACTACCCCGCTGTTAATCAGCGGAGGAAACCGCGAATTCTCCTACGACAGCAGAAATCGTGCAGAAGTTGCCTCCGAAGCCCTTATTTTCTTTACGAATTCTGCGACTGCGCCCCAAAATGCATTAACAGAGGTTCGATTGTTACCTCGAACGAAACAATTTTGCGCATCGCAGCGAGATAACCAGTCAGATGCCGAACAGACGGGCCTCTGCACTGCACCAATGCATTCGACCCCGGAAATAGAAATGGCCGCCCGAAGGCGGCCACTCAGTTAGTGAGCGCTCACGTCACATGATTAGAGACGTGCTTCCAGCGTCTTGCGAGCGTCCTTCAACACTTCCGGCAAACCATGAGCGAGTTTGTCGAACAGCTCGGCGTGCAGCGCGAGTTCGGCACGCCAGTCGTTGGCGTCCACTGAGATCACCTGTTCGAACTGCGCCTGCGTGAAGTTCAGACCGCTCCAGTCGAGATCGCCGTAGCGCGGCGACACGCCGAATGCGTGCTCGTCGCCCGTGGCCTTGCCTTCGATACGGCGCACCATCCACTCGAGCACGCGCATGTTCTCGCCGAAGCCCGGCCACACGAACTTGCCATCCGGCCCCTTGCGGAACCAGTTCACGCAGAAAATTCGCGGCAGCGTCGCGCCGGTCGTGGCGAGGCGCTCGCCCACGTCGAGCCAATGGCCGAAATACTCGGCCATGTTGTAGCCGCAGAACGGCAGCATCGCGAAAGGATCACGGCGCACCACGCCCTGCTGCCCCGCCGCCGCGGCCGTGGTTTCCGAGCCCATGGTCGCGGCCATGTAGACGCCCTCGGTCCAGTCGCGCGCCTCGGTCACGAGCGGCACCGTGGTCGAGCGGCGGCCGCCAAAGATGAACGCGTCGATGGCCACGCCCTTCGGGTTCTCCCATTCGGGATCGATCGACGGGCACTGGGAAGCCGGCGCCGTGAAGCGTGCGTTCGGATGCGCGGCCTTACGGCCGGTTTCCTTGCCGATGGCGGGCGTCCAGTCGTTGCCCATCCAGTCGATTGCGTGTGCGGGCGGCTCGTCGGTCATGCCTTCCCACCAGACGTCGCCGTCGTCGGTGAGCGCCACGTTCGTGAAGATCACGTTTTCCTTGAGCGTCGCCATGGCGTTGAAGTTGGTCTTTTCTCCGGTGCCCGGCGCCACGCCGAAGTAACCCGCCTCCGGATTGATCGCATAGAGGCGGCCGTCGACGCCGGGCTTGATCCACGCGATATCGTCGCCGATCGTGGTGATTTCCCAGCCGTTCATGGCAGGCGGCGGAATCAGCATGGCGAAGTTGGTCTTGCCGCACGCCGAAGGGAACGCCGCCGCGACGTGGTACTTGCGGCCTTCCGGCGAGCGCACGCCGAGAATCAGCATGTGTTCGGCGAGCCAGCCTTCGTCACGGCCCATGGTCGAGGCGATGCGCAGCGCGAAACACTTCTTGCCGAGCAGCGCATTGCCGCCGTAACCCGAGCCATAGCTCCAGATCTCGCGCGTTTCCGGAAAGTGGACGATGTACTTCGTCTGGTTGCACGGCCACGGCACGTCCTGCTCGCCCGCCGCGAGCGGCGCGCCCACGCTGTGCACGCACGGCACGAACGCGCCGTCTTCGCCGAGCACGTCGTACACCGCGCGGCCCATGCGCGTCATGATGCGCATGTTCACGGCCACGTAGGGACTATCGGAAAGCTCCACGCCGATATGCGCAATAGGCGAGCCGAGTGGGCCCATCGAGAACGGCACGACGTACATCGTGCGGCCGCGCATCGAGCCCGCGAACAGGCCGTCGAGCGTCGTGCGCATTTCTGCAGGCGCGACCCAGTTGTTGGTGGGGCCGACGTCGTCCTTGCTGGGCGAGCAAATGAAGGTGCGGTCTTCCACGCGCGCGACGTCCGAGGGATCGGAGCAGGCGAGATACGAATTCGGGCGCTTGAGCGGATTGAGGCGGCGCATCGTGCCGGCCTCGACCATCTGCGCACACAGGCGGTCGTATTCCTCCTGCGAACCGTCGCACCAGACGATGTGGTCCGGCTGGGTATGCGCAGCGATTTTATGCACCCAATCGATCAATTTCCGGTGCCGGACCCAGGCGGGCACCTGCGCGGCGGCCTGGGCTTGGTAATCGGGATGGTTCATCGAGCTGTCTCCATTTTTAGGGCTGTAAAAAGGGGATCGGCCCTTGTAGACGCTGCACGCGAGAGGCGCAACTCATGCGAACCGAATGTTGATGGCAGATCAACATGCGAATCGGTCCGCGCAGTTGGGCAGGTCGTCAAGGTCCTTTAGCCTGGGGTTCGAAACCGTCTGTAAAGCGGCTTGCATCGGAGCCCGACAAGCTGTTAAAAGTTGCAAATTCGCGGCTGATTGCCGCGTCAAAAATCCTGCGTGCGTAGCCTTGAGGTGGTGCAATTGCAATGCCCGATGCTGCACGCGGCGAGCGACGTGAAGGCTCCCCATATTCATACCAGCCTTCGCGGCGCTGCATAGTGGGATAACCACCAGATGAACACCGAAGTCGCGCCACGCATGGCGCGATACAAAACACGCAAAACAACCCGCCGCCATGAAAATTGCCATCCTTGACGACTACCAGGACGCCGTCCGCAAGCTCGACTGCTTTCAATTGCTCGCCGACCACGAGGTCAAGGTTTTCAACAACACGGTGCGAGGCCTCGGCCAGCTCGCCAGCCGTCTCGCCGAAGTCGACGCGCTCGTTCTGATTCGCGAACGCACCCGCATCACCTCGCAACTGCTCGACAAGCTCCCGCATCTGCGCATGATCAGCCAGACGGGCAAGGCCGGTCCGCACATCGACATCGCCGCCTGCACCGAGCGCGGCATCGCCGTCCTTGAAGGCACCGGCTCGCCCGTCGCGCCCGCCGAACTCACGTGGGCGCTCATCATGGCCGCGCAACGGCGCATTCCGCAGTACGTCGCCAACCTCAAGCAGGGCGCGTGGCAACAGTCGGGCCTCAAGACGTCGGCCATGCCGCCCAATTTTGGCCTCGGCACAGTGATGCGCGGCCAGACGCTCGGCATCTGGGGCTACGGCAAGATCGGCCGTCTCGTGGCCGGCTACGGCAAGGCCTTTGGCATGCGCGTGCTGGTGTGGGGCCGCGAGCATTCGCTCGAAGCGGCGCGCGCCGACGGCTACGAAGCCGCCGCAAGCCGCGAGGCGATTTTCGAAGAGAGCGACGTGCTGTCGCTACATCTACGCCTGCACGATGACACTCGCGGGATCGTGAAGCAGGAAGACCTGCTGCGCATGAAGCCCACGTCGCTGCTCGTCAACACGAGCCGCGCGGAGCTGATGGAAGAAAACGCGCTGCTCGGCGCGCTCTCGCAAAACCGGCCAGGCATGGTCGCGATCGACGTGTACGAAAGCGAGCCGATCCTGCAGGGCTACAGCCTGCTGCGCATGGAAAACGTGATCTGCACGCCGCACATCGGCTATGTGGAGCGCGAGAGCTACGAGCTGTACTTCGGCGCGGCGTTCCGCAACATCCTCGCGTTCGATGCGGGCGACCACGCAAATGTCGCGAACCCCGAAGCGCTGCAAGGCGGCCGCCGCAAGTAAGCGCGACCGCATGGGGGCGGCGCGCGCCGCCCTCTCCGCTGCTTTCCGGTTGCTTCTGATCCGGCCGAGTACGCTTACGCGTGCGCGGCCGATTCCATGACGTCTGGCAAACGCGCGAGGAAACGCTCGCCGTCCACGCGGCCGAGGTTGTAGGCGTGCTGCATCTGCTGCGGGCTCGTGTAGTCCCAGCTCGAGATCGGCACCTTCGCCGATGGCTGCACGTACAGGCGCTGCTGCACGCCCTGCGCCGCCTGGTGCCGCACCACGAACATCTGCGGACGCGGATAAAGCCGCGTCACCATCACCAGCACACGGCCGGGCGTCTCGTCGAGCGCGCCGACCGGCACGTTGTCGACCATGCCGCCGTCGAGCACCGGGCGGCCGTCGCGCCGCAGCACTGGCGTGAACGGCGGCGTGCACGACGACTGCAGGATGAGATCGGCCAGATCCTCCACGCTCGCGCATTCCTGCGCCGTCACGAACTCCGGATGAAACCCGAGCTTGCGCCCGAGCGTGGGATGCAGCGTCTTGCGAATGTGCTTTTCGATGTTGTACGCGATGAGACCCGCCGCCACGGCGCTGCGCGCGCCGAGCCAGCGCGGCACATGCGACACGCCGATGCGGATCTCAGGCGCGTCCTGGAGCTGCGTGAACGGTTCGCCGTAGATGTCGAGCAGCGCCTGCCGATAAATGCGGTAATGCGGGAACACCGATTCGCCGCGCAGCAGGTTGCCCCAGTAGGCGTTGCGCTTGTTGTGGCGCAGCGCTTCCTCGTAATAGCGCATGACCCAGTCGGCGTCGCGCGTGTAGAGCATGCACGCGGTGGCCGCGCCCGCCGAAATGCCCGTAATGACGCGCGGGCGAATGCGCAGCTCGGGCTGGACGATGTCCCAGAACCCTGCCTGCCACCAGCAGCGATTGCCGCCGCCGGCGAAAACCACCTGATCGAACATGCCTTCTACGTCCTTCGAAGCGACCGAAAACGATCGGAAGCGCCAAGCTTAATCGAGCAGCGCGTAAGTCGAGGTCGCGTGAACCGCCATCCGGCCGTCTTCGTCGTAGAGTTCTATTTCGCCGAACACCAGATTGCGGCCCATGCGCAGCACGCGAGCCGTGACGAGCACGTCGCCCTTGCGCACCGCGCGCATGAAGTTCGTGTTCAGCGCAACGGTCGTCATGGGCTTGAATCCGCCAAGCGCGGCCGATATCGCGACGATCATGGCCGTATCCGCCGCCGCCATGAAAACCTGGCCGCAGATCACGCCGCCCGAGTGGCGCAGCTCGCCCGAAAACGGCAGGCGCAAGGTGGCGCTCTCTTCGGAGACCTCGACGGGCTTCATCCCGAGCGCGCGCACCCACGGGGCCAATACGCGCTCCAGCAGCGCGTCGATTGCGTTGTCGTCCATCGTTTGCCTTTGTGGATTGCCGTGCGACGATTGCGGCCGATTACAGCCAACCACCTAAGCTCGGTGAACAGGCGGCACACAGCGACTGGCTTGAAACCTGGTTTGACGCCAGGGGTGGCGACATCATACCGGGACAGCACGGCCCCGGCGGTGACGGCGCAAACGCACACGCAGACAGGGCTTGCGCCGCGTCGACACACTATTCTCAGGAATTTTGCGAAAAGGGCTTGCCAAGTCCCAAAAAGTCCTGCATAATCTTTTTTCTGTTGGGGGCGTTAGCTCAGTTGGTAGAGCAGCGGACTCTTAATCCGTAGGTCGAGTGTTCGAGTCACTCACGCCCCACCAGCCAATTCAGTCAAAAAGCCCGATCGTTGCGATCGGGCTTTTTGCATTTCTCCCCGGGCACTTTCTTGGGCTACTTCACCCGCCTCACGTGACGCGACGCCTGCTTCGGACGCGGCAGCCAGCGGCTGAGCGCCTCGAAGCCGTCGAGCTGGCGAAGCAGCGTGTCGACGGTCGAAAGCTGAACGTGAGTCAGGTGGTTCTGCTTGAGAAGCGCGTGCAGACGCTTGCGCCAGTAGGCGACCCCCATCACCGGCATCTCGAAATCGCCGGCCAGCGACGGCGGCATCACGCGCGCGATGTGCGCGATTTCCTGTTCGACGAATGTCATGGCTTTCCCCGTTGGTCCTGCCGTGGTTTCTTATCGTATGAAGTACTGTAGGACGCTCCGGGGCGCTCGCCAGCCTACCCGTATGGATAGGTAACAAATCGTCTGACTAAATTGGGGATGGAAGCCGCTGAAACCGGCGCCTCGCCGCCCGACTCTCACGCTTCGTCGTTCGCCGGCAAGCCGCCCATTCGCTTTCCACATTTGCCGGGTCCGCAACGGCATCGGCGGCAATAAACTTCGGAATCCGAATGATTTGATCCCGAATAGCCTATCTCACTTTCAGACTCTTCCTATAGGGTTTTTCTGACTAAATGCTGATCATAGTCAGGTCAACTGTTCCAACGAGGTAAATCATGATGCACGGTCATCCTGTCGACCGGCTCGTGGCAGGCGCAATCGTCGGTGCGCTCGTCACAACGATTCTGGTCCTGCTCCTGGTCTGGCTGGATATTCCGCCCGAGAAGCATGTCAGCCTGGCTGTCCGCCTTGCAGTGCCGGTCGTGATCGCCGCTTGCGCACTCCTGATCCGCCCCTTGCTGCTGAAAACGATGCTGCGCGACCGGCGCGACCCCATGATGCTGGACGAGGATCTGAACCAGCTACTGGTCGGCCGTGCGCTTGGCCTGGTTGGCGGCTTCTTCTTCGGCATCACGCTCGCGACCCAGATCCTCTAGCCGCCAGCGCTCAGAGGAAGGGCTTGCCGTCCACCTGCTCATAGACGACGTTGCCATCGTCGTCTTCGAACTGCTCAAGGTAGTTGCGGGCACCGCACAGCGGACACCGGAACAAGGGCCCCTGCCCTTCGTTCTTGATCACGACCTCGCTCTGTTCCCACGGGGTGCCGCACGACTGGTTGCGGCAAACGAATGTACTCGACATGCAGACTCTCCTGACTGTTACGGGTGCAAAGCCTACCTCAAGTGCGGCCCGCGCGCCGCAAATCTCCAACTCCCGTCGATATTGCGCTTCCCGGCTGTTCACTTCTTGAGCAGTTGAATGCCCCTCTGTTCCGGGCTGACGCAATCCGCCGATTGCATGCATGGCCCGCGTATCACGCATTTTCAGGGTACGCGTGCGCTGAGCCGCTACCGCATGGCGCGACGCGGCTGCGCCGCCGCGCTGGCATGGTTCTCGCGTTAGCGTCCCGCGGTAGCGCGGCCTCGCTGCGCCCGTCCATATCGAGATCGAGAACACAGAGGAGCACGGAGATGAATCACGCGGACATGCAATTCCTGACCACCGAATTCCCGTACAAGAAGCAGTATGGCAACTTCATCGGCGGCGAGTGGGTGGCGCCGCTCGGCGGCGAGTATTTCGACGACATCTCGCCCATCACGGGTCACGCGTTCACGTCCATTCCGCGCTCGCGCGAGGCCGACGTCGAACTCGCACTCGACGCCGCACACAAAGCGAAAGCCGCGTGGGGCAAGACCTCGCCCACCGACCGCGCCAATATTCTGAACCGCATCGCCGATCGCATCGAGCATAACCTCCACAAGCTCGCCGTGGCCGAGACCATCGATAACGGCAAGCCGCTGCGTGAAACGCTCGCCGCCGATATTCCGCTCGCCGCGGACCACTTCCGCTACTTCGCGGGCTGTGTGCGTGCGCAGGAAGGCGGCATCTCCGAGATCGACCACGACACGGTTGCGTATCACTTCCATGAGCCGCTCGGTGTGGTCGGCCAGATCATTCCGTGGAACTTCCCGATCCTCATGGCCGCGTGGAAACTCGCGCCCGCTCTCGCGGCCGGCAACTGCGTGGTGCTCAAGCCCGCCGAGCAGACGCCCGCATCGTTCCTCGTGCTGACCGAATTGATCCAGGACCTGCTGCCGGCCGGCGTGCTCAACGTGGTGAACGGCTTCGGTCTCGAAGCCGGCAAGCCGCTCGCTTCGAACAAGCGCATCGCGAAGATCGCCTTTACGGGCGAAACCACCACGGGCCGCCTCATCATGCAGTACGCGAGCCAGAACATCATTCCGGTGACGTTGGAGCTGGGCGGCAAGAGCCCGAACATCTTCTTCGCCGACGTGCTCGACCACGACGACAGCTACTTCGACAAGGCGCTCGAAGGCTTTGCGATGTTCGCGCTCAACCAGGGCGAAGTGTGCACGTGCCCGTCGCGCGTGCTCATCGACGAAAAGATCTATGACCGCTTCATGGAGCGCGCGCTCAAGCGCGTGGCGGCGATCCAGCAAGGCCACCCGCTCGATACGAAGACGATGATCGGCGCACAGGCCTCACAGGAGCAGCTCGAGAAGATCCTCTCGTATATCGACCTCGGGAAGCAGGAAGGCGCGCAATGCCTGATTGGCGGCGAGCGCAACACACTCACCGGCGAACTCGGCGACGGCTACTACGTGAAGCCCACCGTCTTCCGCGGTCACAACAAGATGCGCATCTTCCAGGAGGAAATCTTTGGGCCCGTAGTGTCCGTCACGACCTTCAAGACCGAAGAAGAAGCGCTGGAAATCGCCAATGACACGCTCTACGGCCTCGGCGCGGGCGTGTGGACGCGCGACGGTACGCGTGCCTACCGCTTTGGCCGCGCGATCCAGGCGGGGCGTGTGTGGACCAACTGCTACCACGCGTATCCGGCGCACGCGGCGTTTGGCGGCTACAAGCAGTCGGGCATCGGACGCGAGAACCACAAGATGATGCTCGACCACTACCAGCAAACGAAGAACCTGCTCGTGAGCTATAGCGAGCAGCCGCTCGGGTTCTTCTGATCCCACTGCGTGCCCTGCGCGTCGCGCGCGGTGTTTTTGCGGCCCGGAAGCCGCCACTGCGCGCGACGCCTGCTTCGTTGCAACCTCTGAGGAGCGTCACGAGATGGTCGAACGTGTTACCGCCACGCCGGCCGCGCTCGCGCTGATCGAGCAGCTAACGCGCGAACATGGCCCGGTGCTCTTTCACCAGTCGGGCGGCTGCTGCGACGGCAGCGCGCCCATGTGCTTTCCCGTCGGTGACTTCATGGTCGGCAATGCCGACGTGCAGTTGGGAGAAATCGGCAGGATGCCGTTCTATATGACGGAGGCGCAGTTTGAGTACTGGCAGCACACCCAGCTCATCATCGACGCCGTGCCAGGCAACGGCGGCATGTTTTCGCTCGAACGACCCACGGGCCTGCGCTTTCTCACGCGCTCGCGGCTCTACGACGACGAAGAGAACGCGTGGCTCGAGGCGCATCCGGTAACACGTGTGAGTTTGTGACGCTCGAGTCCTCGGCACGCCGAGGGCGTCTACCGGAGCACGGTGCTATCTTCGGGCGCATGCAGCCGCGCATTCGCGTGGCCAGTGCACCTGGAGACGCCATCATGCAAAACCGCGACGTGAAGCTCCTCACCCTCGAGCCAATGGATCTGCTCGCCGTCAGCCACGTGGGTCCGTACATGAAGATCAGCGACGCGTTCTACACGCTCGCGCAATGGCTTGGCGAGCGCAACGTGCGCACGTCCGGTTCGAAGATGGTCGGCATCTTTTACGACGATCCCAAGACGGTCGAAGAATCGAAGCTGCGCTCGAAAGCGGCACTGCATCTGGGGCAAGAAACCGATGTGGAGATCCTGGCGCCTGTCGAGAAGGTTCAGCTGCGTGGCGGCGAACACGCGATGGTGCTTCACAAGGGGCCGTATGAGGGGCTGCAGCAAGCGTGGATGTGGCTTTACAACGAAGGCTTGCAGAAGCTCGGGCGCAAGCCGGACTTTTCGGCGCCTTCGTTCGAGGTTTATCTGAATACGCCTGACGAGGCGGCGCCGGAGGACCTGAAGACGGAGCTTTATATCCCGCTGGTTTGAGCCGTGCGATTTGCAGGGTAAGAACGATGCCGCCGGGGCGTTTTATGGCGGCATCTTCGTTTCCGATGCGAGGGTTCTAAGGTTTTAATAACGTATGTATACGTAAACATAGTAATAGTTAACAAGGCCCTGGGTATTCTGTGGATAACCGTGGAAAACCATTGAGTAAACAAGGCTGTGGAAAAAACATAACCTTGCGGGTGTTAACGGGACAACGCCAGGCAGCTGCTGGCAACTTATCCACACTTTTCGGGCTGCCGAGGTTATCCCCGATTCATGCACAGTGATTTCCTGGGGTTTTCCGAGGGTTATCCGCTGAGGGCTGTGGATACTTCCGGGCGCGAGTTCTTGCTGTCTTCCAGACAAAAAAATAGCGCCTCTCAGGGCGCTTTCATCGCATCTCGGTGGGCTTTGCTGCACGAGTTGCGGCATCAAATAAAAACGCCCGGGGAACCGGGCGTTTGCTTTTCAATGGCAGCAGCCGTAGGGCGCCATAGTCAATGAGACGGCGCCTACATAAAATCAAGGACTTGCCAGAGGCCGCGCCACAAGTGTCCTGTCGGGTGCGACGGAGTTAGTGCGACTCGCCTACGCTCGCGCCAAAGTAGTAGCGCTTGGGTGCGACCCGATTTTACGCCACGCGAATCTGGCGGTCGTAGCACGAAACGGAAAATTGATGAGAGCGTGATGGGCCGATCAGATTTTCGTCGGCCTCTCCGTTGAGCACGGACGACGGCGCTCGCGATCTTCACATGAAGCCGTGCCCTGACTCATGAACAGAGCCTCGCGGGGACATCCCGAATCAGATACCACGCTCGCAATTGCCTAGAACGTCTTCGTCGAACCACGTTGCGGCCGGGGTCGCGCCGCGCTGCCGCGCATCAACTCAGCTTTGTAAGTCCTGAGCGGCTTCGACATACGCGCTTCATCAAGGTAGTACTGCGAGGAGGCTCTATCGGCATCAGTTTGGCGACGGGCATACCCGCCCGGCAGACAATAAACGCTCGGGCGCCAACCTTGGCCCGATTTCGGCCGCAACTGGACAAGGGCGAGCGTCCGGGAGTGGTGACGAACGAAATGTACATTGGCAACAACGTCTACAATCGCGTGTCGTTCAAGCTGAAGAAGATATCAGTGCAAGACGGCCGCGGATGACTTCACCGTGGCCGGTGTCGCGCCAGGGACGGAGCCCGCGCCTCGGACTTTTATGGTTTTTAACAAGGCCATCAGCGCGTTCGTGCTCCACGGAGCACCGTACATATGTTCCTGAGCGTTGAGTTCGGTACGCATCACGATCCATCCGTCGTATTGCCCCGCCTTGCCGACATACCAGTTCGGCTGGTCCACCTTGAACAGTCCGAAGTTCGTCAGGCTCGCGATGGGTATCGGCAAAACGCCCTTCGACAGATCTCCTGTGGCAGGCTTGTCGAAGACGGTAATCGCGAATTGAGTCATGCCATCGGGCATCGTGCGGGTCTCCTGCGAAATGCCCGACGAACCATCGAAGATCACCTTCGAGTACTGCGCAATCTCGATGCAGTGTCGCTCCGAATCCTGATACATCGTCGCCGCGTCTTGTCCGGATTCACCATTCTTAGCGCCTGCTGTTGCGCGCATCGACTCTAGGTTCTCACATTCACCGGTCGCGGGTACGAGGCTGTCCAGGGTGCCCTGTTTGTCCTCAATGCGCATCGGTATCGCGGACCCGGCGGACACCATCCGCCATCTGTGCTCATGAACCGAGAGGCCGACACCGCCCGGCGTCGCCCAACTGTTCACGACGTCTACATGGCTGCTTCCTGCTGCCGTCCGCACCGCCTCGGCATCGTCGCCATTCGCGAGCACTGTCACCTGGCGCGCGCGCGCCGCGCGTGATTGTCCCTGTTTGTTCACCGCCCAGGGAATCTCGAACAACGTGACGACTCCGGCGTTGCCGAAGGTGGCGACGTAATCTGACGTTCGAGTCGTCAAAAACATGTAGTGCAGAGTCGCATCGAAGATCACTGCCTGGTCCGCATTGTCAGCGAACACACCATCGAGCAGCCAACACTTTTTGTCTGTATCAATCTCGGCCGAATACACAGAAACGCCAGGGCCTTTCTCGACCAATCGGACGAACAGGGCACGAGGGTCCATTCCGCCGCCCGATGTGCCCTGCTCAAACACGGTCCCCGTGACCAGATCGTTGGGGCTTGCGCGCGACGAGCATTTGACGTCGCGGAAAACGTTCGGTTGCGCAAATGCGCCGGCGGGAGGAAAACCATCTGCGCCCCAGATTACCGTGCTGAGGATGCTGCGCATGGTCCCGTTCGCGGGCGGCTCCACGAGACTCGCCATCTTGACGAGAAAGTCTTCATGCCGCCTGACCGGAGGCAGCCAGTCGAACCATTTCAGCACGTGTGAAGAGAATTGCTGCATCATGTCGGGGTCGCCGTAGCGCCCGAATTTTATCAGTTCTGCTGAAAGCAACAGGCGACCGACGGTATCGCTGTTGCTTCCGATGCTGTCATATATGCTCGGCACGGGGGTCGTGCCGAGCAGTACGCCCGCTTCGTACAGATGTTCGGCGCGGTCCACGACCGGGCCTTGCACGAACAGCGAGAAGAGCGCGAACGGCACGACCAGCACGACGAGCGCTAGCGCGCCGTACAGGCTGACTTTCACGGCCTTTCGATGAAACGCCTCTGTCTCCTGCTTCTCGATGGACAGCTTGAGGAACTTGTCCAGATGCGTCTCCACACCGGCTAGGGTTTCGCCGTCCCGGTCCAGTGATAGCATTTTGAACCAAGCCTGACGCGTCGCGCTGTTCTCGAGCACTTCGCGAATGTTCTTCTCGCGCATGCGTCCTAGATCCGTCGCGCTCAGCAGACGAGTTTCGTCCTTCTCTTCGGCACTGAGCCATGACTGGCACAGCTTCAGCGTGGTGACGAATTCTTCGAAGCGGTTCGCTTCAGTGTCGATCAGCTTCCGAAAGTGCGCCCAGCCGCGAATGAACGATTCGTGCGAGACCTTCAGGGTCGTCTTGTCGGGCGTGCCGGTGTCCCAGAAAAGATAGTTGGCGGGCTCGACGAACACTTTGTTCATCAGATCGCAGACCTGCTTCGGATCGCAATCTTCGCCGAGGAAGCCCGAACACTCGGAGATTTCGAGACGCTGCTGTGTATAGGCTCCCGTGTTCGGGTCCTTGTATGCGAGCCGCTGCAACATGGCGTCGATCTGTTCTCTCTGCACGTCCGTGCAGGCGGCATATTGCCTTTGCGCCCAAGATTCGAGGCTACCACGCAAAATGTTATCGGTGCCGATCTCCTTGCGGTCGTCGCAAGCGAGACAGGCTACACAGAGATCGTCCCAGACGATGCGCGCGGGAATCGCTTCGCCCCGGCGACTTACGCGAAGACAGGCCGCTTCCCACAGGCGGAACAGCGCATGCTGAAAGAGCGGCAGATGGTCAGGATCGGCGATCTGCACCGTATCGGACAATAGGCGCGCCACCACGTCCTCGTCCACATCGACGGTTTCGGGCAGGGCGCTCGGGTCTTCGGCCTGACGCATGACGAGCCGCAAATATCGCCTTGCCGGACCGACGATCGCGTCTTTCAGTTGTGGCTCGTCCAGTCGGGGCACGAGATACAGCGACCGATTGATCGCCTCGGGCAGTCCGAGGAAGCGCGGGCAATCGTTAAGGTGCTCGCTGCGCATAGTCAGGGCGACATAGCAGCGCTTATGTGGATTGAAGAAGTGCTCGATGATCCGTTCCACCATGCAGGCACATTCCTCGTTGCGAGCATTGGTCGGATGAAAGATTTCTTCGAACTGGTCGATCACAAACAGATAGTGCGCCTCGACGGCCTCGAGGCCAGGCGGCAGTTTGAGTTCGGGACCATATTCCTCGATCAGTCTCGCGAAGCCCCCTTCCTGTCTGAACACATCGGCGATCTCATCGACGCGAGTCCGGTCCGGCGGGCGAGCATAGCGCTTTCTCAGCCCTTGCTCGATGAGATCCTTTTCGGGGCGTAACAAGGCTTCGAACTTAGCGGCGAAGCGCACGATCGGCGAATTGTGCCCCTGCGTCGCGTCGGCCGTTGAGGCGTGAGCTACGGCGCCCGCGGCTTCGGTACCTGGAGTGGCGATGACGGAAAGCCAGAAGTCGCCGGCGCCGCGCACGCCGAAACTTCGCAAGGCTGGCTCGACGCCGGCATAGATTAGCGACGATTTTCCCGAGCCTGAACCGCCCACCACGGCTACGAAGCGCGAGCGTCGTAGTCGCTTGAGTATGTCGTTCACCTGTTGATCCCGTCCGAACAGCAGTGCGGCTTCGTGCGCGAGAAACGGCCGCAGACCGGGATAGGGACCGGACGGCAGCGTCCAGATCTCTTCTTCGCTGGCAGACTGGCTCATCAGCATGATGTCCCCGTGCCATGAAGCGGTTGTTCGCCCGTGAAGACGCGCGCTCTCGAATGATCGAGAATTTTCTTGAGAAAGCTCTTGAGATCATCGGCTTCCTCGGGATCCACGTCGATCTTGTTGATGGCGTCGGCATTGAAGCGCAGCACCTTCCACCCCCACGCCGGCAACTTGTTACCGGTCCTGTTCTGCGGAGGAATGAGGTAAGCCACGATGCCGGGCGCAGGGTAGCGCCCTGATAATTTCCCTTCCACCTTGTCGATCTGGGCAATCAGCGCGTTGGGAGGCTTTCGCCCCCAGAGAAGGACGACGCCGTCCGCGTCGGACAGACTCGGCCACTTATCGAGATCGTCGACTGGGAGGCCCCTCGCCGACAGCGCCAGTGGTGTGGCGCCAGACTCGCTTCCTACGAGGCTGTTCCAGGTCGCGCGGATGCGATCGCCGATCGCCTCCCATTCATCACGCTCGCGTATGTTGCTTTCGATGTAGATCAGCGCCCCATTTCTGCTGCCCGGACCTTGCGCCGTGACGACCGGAACGTCGGGCAGCGGTTGCGCGGCAACGAATGCGGGCGCGGCGGGTGCCTTCTGCGTTGTCGCGTTGATCTTCTCGCTCAGGTCGTCGCAGAGCAGGGTGAAGATCTCCGTGAATGCCTTGGGTCTCGTCTTGCCATCGTCTCCAGAGATGGGCAACGCTTTGCCCTTGTCGATGGCATCGTAGAAACATGTCCAGGTCGGATCAAAGTCCCTGAAAATGGCTTTCCAGTCAGCAGACGCGAGCCGCTCTTCGATGGACTCCTCCGACAGGGCGACGATATAGAGCCTCTCTTTCAGCGCCGCTTCGCCGAATACGGAGGCAAAATATTGGAGCTCTTTCAGACAGTGCGACGAGAGCTTGTATTTCTTGTACACGACGACGACCATCGCGAACGAATTGGCGATGCGCTGTTTCAGTTGAGCATCCAGTGCTCCCGCCACTACGGGCGTGCTTCCGCTCAGATGTACCTTTCGCCAGTTCGCACCGTTCAGGCGGGCGGGAACGCGAAGGTTGAGCTCGCCTGCGAACGTGCTGATCCAGTCGTATAGCAGCACGTCGTCGTCGGTTGCGTAGCTGATGAACGCGCTGTATTGGCAATCCAGATAGTTCTTCATTCAGCGTGCCTCCCAGCCGAGACTTTTTGATGAAGGAATTCGAGCTCTGTTTCGAGGCGATTCAGCACGAGGTCGAAGGGGCGTTTGACCATGGTCCGGCAGTAGAGCGTCTCAGCGCTCTCCAGCCGGCCATTCTCATAGAGCTTGTTGGCGGGCGCGCCGCCGCCGCAATAATTGAAGTGGCTACAACTCCGCGCGCATGCATCGGTGCCTTGCAGCACCGCATTCCACAGTTGTCGGAACCGCGACGAACCTGCGCTTGCGATGAAACCACCGGTATGGACGTTGCCGAGCAGAAAATCACCGAACTCGGTCGAACGCTGGCCGAGCAGTTCCGGGGAAAACGTCGAGAATCCGCCGTCCCAAGCCACTGAAACGATCGCGAATGGCGTGACCTGCGCGTTCTGCGGAAAGCTTCGCCCTTGCCACTCGTAGGTCGGCAGCGCATGCATGATCGACCGATAGGAACGCTCGAACTCGCGTATCCGTACGGCGCCGGCCGTTTCGGCCCACCGCTCCATCAAGCGCGCGAGAAACGCGGCGTGGGATGCTTCCTGATCCGCTAGGCTGGACCGCGCGTGCACGCCTTCGGCTTCATCGAAGTTGCAGCCCAGTTCCGTTACCGCGTTTTCCATGAAGAAGTCATAGAACGCATCTGGCTGGTTCAGCGTGAGGTCCGTCACCACCGCGATCGCGTGAAATGCGATACGACGCTTGGCGAGCAAGCGCATGCCTCGTTCGACGAGACGATGCGTTCCCTTACCGCTGCGCGTCTGGCGATGCGCGTCGTGCAATTGCGCTGGTCCGTCCACACTGACGCCCACGTGCATGCCGTGACGCTCGAACAAGTCGCACCAGGCGCCATCGATCAAAGTGGCGTTGGTCTGAATCGAGTGGCTCACCTCACAGTAGGGAGGCAGCGCCTCACTGATGGCGTTGATCGCAGCGTCATAGAACGCCGGCCCCATGACAAGCGGTTCGCCCGCGTGCCATACGACGGTGAGATTGTCGCCCACGAGATCGTCGCGCGTGAGCCGCCGCGCTGCGAGGGCGGCCGTCTCCAGGCTCATGCGCGCCTTGACGTTGCGGTCCGGGAGATAGCAATAGTCGCAATCGAGGTTGCAGAACGGCGTTGGCTGAAGGATCAGTAGATCCGTTTTCAGCGCTGGATGGAAATCGTTCGCATCGAATTCCGCGTGAAGTGCCGCGGGGCCGTCTGAACGGTGCGGGCGGGCGTGCAGCCAGCGAATGGGAGATAACGCAACCACGACGATCTCCTCGCAAGAACCTCGATCACCCGGCGACGACGAGCCGGGCACTCAGCCATTGAACCAGTTTCGCCAGTTGTTCCAGTAGTTCGGCCAATTACCCCAGTTTGGCCATTTGAACCACTGCGCCAGCGTTTCCGTTCCGTCCCGGGATTCATCCGCGTGCTTCTGTGCTTTCGAATAGTCTTGAAGGCGCTCTCGGACCTTGATGACGCGCAGGTCGAGCGATTCGCGCGCGGGCGGTATGGCAGCTTCGGCGGAAGGCGGAATAGCGACGAGATTTATCGCACTCAGGCTGAATATTGCAAGCGAGCGCAGTCGTTCAAGAAACCGTACCGTTCGTCTTCCTGAGTTTTGCATAAACGTCGTTATCCAGCGACTGAGCCGTAGATTATTGTTGGTTATAGGAATGGGCATGAAGCTTGTAAAGGCGAACTTCTAGCAAAAATGAAACATCCGGTGAGAATGTTGGGGCGGGAATTCATATCGATCGTCGACTCATGGGCGCGCCGGCTGCGCCGGGGCAACAGTCGAGGTCGGTTCGTGGCCTTTGAGCCGCCTCATCGTGCCCTGCCAGAGAAAAAGCTTGTCGAATAGATGTAGATGCAAGCGCGCAAGCGCGAAACCAAATGTCGCCATTCCGACTCCGATGAGTATTTCCGTTGCCGTCTTGCGATAGTTCCAAAATTTTCCGAACATACCAAGCCCAAGCAGAGACAGAGCAGCAAAGCCGACGGCGCTTGCCACTTGCTTCACGGAGAGCGTAAAGATGGACTGATTCCAGTTGACATACGCTGAGTACGCGAGAAGCGTAAGCGCGAAGATCGCGAAAACGCCGGCAATGATCTGCAACTGGCGCATCAACAGCCAGACCTTGAAGAAAAGTGTGTTGGCTACCTTGAGTTGCGTGACGAGCGGCGCATCGCGGCGCCGATCCTTCAAGAACCGTTCGATCTCAAGAAAAGTCCATCCTTGGCGCGTCTGCGGGGGGACAGGAAAGCCCAACGCCGTGTTGTCGAGATAATGCTCGGTCATCAGGTAGCCACTCGCCATTAACCCATACGCCTCCGTCTCGGAGAACGAATCGAGATCGGTTCGAATGCCGGCAAGCAGGCGCTGAATGTGACGCTGTATCCCGTACTTGGTCAGTGGGTCGGGTGTCGGCGGCGGCGACGGCTCCTGAGTATCGATCCAGTCAACCGGAGTTGTTTCCAGGTCCTTCTTGAGATGGACGAAAAGAAGTCCCTTGAGCAAGCCTCCTCGCAACCTGCCCGATAGCTGTTCGAATTGCGCGACACGCACACGCGCCTGAAGAATGCTGTTCGCCCGCAGCGGAACGCCAAGGAGGCCGTTGCTGGGAAAGTCGAGGTCCTGCATCTGCCCGCTGGCGTCACTCACGATCAACACAGAGCAGTCATGCTCGAGCAGCGCCGCCACTCCCTGATTGTCGTACACGCCACCATCCACCAGCCGTACCAGAGGCCGGACCATCCGGTCTTCGGTCGCCGGCTTGCGCTCATAAATGTTCGCAAGCGTCAGCGGCTCAAAAATGCCCGGCACGCAAGCAGACGCCGCCACGGCGTAGCCGAGCCTGACGCGCTCGTGCGGCGACGGCGCGTCCGAGTAATACATTCGTCGCAGCCGATAATTCGCGTCCACCTCGGAATCGATACCCGCAGGAGGTTCACCCATCCACGACGCCGTGAAATTCCAGTTGTGCCCGGTGTTCAGCGTCGTCGCGTTGAGCACCAGAACCGGCGCTTTCGCGGCCCGACGCCAGTTGTGATCCTTCGGAGAAAAATCGGGCTGTGCGCCCTTCGGGCAAATTTTGATGTCGTTGAGCCAGCGATCCTTGTTTCCCTCTCCATCGTCGACCCTAGAAAAGATCTCAGATTCGTACAGTTCCCCGGCTCGCATGGTGCGGGAATATCCCGGGAAAAAGATCAACTTCATGTTGGTCAACCACTCGGCGGCGATCCGGGTTCGCACATTCGACTTGACGCCCTCGAAAAAGTCGGCCTCGATCCTTTGCACGATGCGGATGTAGTCCTCTCGCCCGATTTCCTGATCGGGCTTCTCCTGGAGCAATTTACGCGCCTCCAGATAGTAGTGCGCGCCGATGATCGAACCTCCTGAGACACAGGAAAGACATTCGACATGACGTAGAAGGTCCAGTTCGGCGAGTTTGGCGAGCACGCCGATATGGTAGAACGATGCCCTAAAGCCTCCACCCGAAAGCGCCAGTCCCACTTTGCCGCGAAGCGCGGATTCCAGCGCCGGCGAGCCCGCGCCGAGAAACTCGCGCAGGACTTCCTCGAGGCGCGGGTCGACTTGCTGTTCGCGTTGGCGCGCGAGATCCCTTTTCATGACCAGCAGCGCCCCGATCTGGCGAGCCGTGCTTTCCTGCTCCCAGTCCGGCACGTCCGGAAGCGCGGCGGCCTTCATCAACCATTCGCGTGCGGGTTCACAGGCTTCGAGGCCGAAATAAGCTTCTCCGAGGGTGACGAGAAACCACCATCTTTTGCGTAGCCATTCCTTGCCGGGCTGCTCAGGGAGCGATGGCAGCTTATCGACGATTTCCCTGCGGATCGCCATAGCTTCCCGGCGCTGCGGCGACAGTGAGACGTCGATATTGGCCGGTTGGTCGGGCACACTCACGATATCGGCGAGGCACTCCAATACGAAAGCCGCGTTGATCGCGGTATATCCAAAGTCGGTCTCTACACCCTGCCGATAGCCGCGATAATAAAACGCGAAAGACGACTCGAGATACCGCACCTGAGCGGTCAATTCCCATTTCCGTTTGAAGATGGCGCCAGCGAGCCCTAGCGTCTCTTGATCGTCAGTCGTTTCGAGGTCGGCGACCGACTGCAGAATCCTGAATGCATCGTCGAGTTTCTTGTCGTTTGCGAGGTCTGGATCCTTGTAAGTGCAAAGCGCTCGCTTCTGTCCGACCTTGAGCCGCAGCGCCGCGTTGCCCACCAGATCGCGGTGGTCCGCGCAGCGCTCCAGAATCTTACGCGCAGTACCGAATTTTCTACCACGGCGAAGCACTTCCTCCAAAGCGAGCACCTCAGTCAGCTTTGCGTCCTTGCCGCCTATGATCTCACGCGCCGCGCTTTCTGCATCCGACAGGCTGGTTTCCATTGCCGCGTCCGCTTATGAACAGGTCAACTATCGGGTTTAGTGCTCGGCTTCTCGCCCATGCACGGCCGCCGCACAAAGTTCAATAGTCTCCATCGCCGAATCGAATCTTCGGCACGGCCCCGGTCGTCGACCGGCCTTCATTAAGCGCCGCTCACGTCGGACTCAGCAACAGGTAGATGAAGACGATCCCGATTGCGACTTCGAGAATACCCAATTGAACATCGCGTCTCCGTGCTGCTCACGGCACGATGAGACGAACGATCGCTTATGTAAATTAGGATAGTCAAAATTAAAAAAACAATTGGAAAGCTATGTGCGGTAACCGACAAAGAATTCTGCGACGGTAGCAAACAAATCACTGTTCCTTGTGTCGTGTGCTGGCTTCGGCGTCGATTTGCACTTCCTCGTCGACATCCTAATGTTTAAGCATGCGAAGCGTTTGTACAAGCAAGGCGGTATTCGGCGAACCGCACGAACTCGCCGAGCGAGATGCCGAGACCGTCGGCATCCATGCTCTGATCTAAATGAATTCGTTCGAAAACGTTGGTAATCGCTTGCATCTGCGTAGATCTCGTCATCACTACGCCGAAGTGTTCCAAGCCTAGCATTCGCCGTACTATACGGCTATCAATGAGGCAGCGAAAGCGTGTTCCTGAACGATCTAGAACTGCAGAACTCGCGAAGACGGTGGAACCCCCGTCGCCGAAAAATCACGTCAAATGACATTTAAATCCGCGAGCGCGGGCGGTGTGCTGGTTCGTCAAAGGTGGTCACCTCTACGACAAGGCGTTCTCGCAATAGCGCAGCAAATTAGGCGACCACGAAGCGCCGTGCAGACAAGCGATGAGGACCGTCGCGCACCTTGCCACCACTCCGGAGGAGAAAAAGATGATCCGATCTGCGTTCAAACATTGCAGCAAACTCCTAAGGATGAGGAAGCATGACTGGTAACACGTGCCCGAAGATTTATCAGGTGAGAGACGCCGACCTGGCGATTCGCGCTATTCGCGATCTCGGTCGAAGGATTGTGACCTTCTCGGGATTTTCGTCCAACGGCTATGAAGATCAGTCCGACGTGCAACGCATAATCTGCGAAGTGCTCGACAAACTCGATCCTCGCACCGACATCGTCTGTTCCGGCGCCACGCGGATGGGCATCGGCGCCGTCTACGCGCTCGCATCGTCACGCGGCTTCGAGAGCCTCGGCATCGTGTCCACGCGTGCGCGAAAGGAGCACGTCCCCTTCGCGGACGACGTCGACATCGTCTACGTGATTGAGGACGAATCGTGGGGCGGCTACATCGATAAACGTGGGACGCCGTCGCCGACCTCTCGGGTGATGGTCGACGTTTCCGATATGCTTGTTTTCATCGGCGGCGGCGATATCGCGCGCGACGAGTATGACTATGCAAAGCGCCGTCGCAAAGCGGTTGAATTCTTCGTTGCGGACGCGAATCACGCCGCGGCCATCGACCAGGCACGCCGCAGGGGAGAACCCGCCCCGACCGATTTCAGAGGGTCGCTCGCGCTCCATTGCGAAGCTGAGACGAAGTGAACCCACGGGTTCAAGCGCGCAGTTAGCCGGCATCTATCGTCGTCAAATAAAAATAAAGAAAGCAATTCTGCTTGCAGCAACCGTCGCAACAACTGGTCTTGCAAGCGCTGCACCGCAGTCCTTTTTCGACGCACCAAAATACTCCGCATGTGAAGTTCACAGTGTCGGAGCTATGCAGATTGCTCAGGAGTCTGCTGGTCGGCGTGAACCCGTCGATGCGCTCTTGAACAAGCAATTCGATCGTCCGCCAGTCATCGACACCAAGCTCGCTATTCTCGCATTTGACACCATCACCGACACTCATTCAAGACCAGAGAACGAAAGCAGGCTGCTGGGATTCCTCACGGGCGTCTGTTACGCGTCAGATATTCCTTTGGGAGAACTCGCGTCGAAGAAGCCGTGATAGAGGCGCGCGCACTGGATTTGAAAGGCCCATAGCGGAGCGCCGCGGATTCCAGATCCGGTCAGTCGAAGTCATTAGTCATGCTGACGTTCTATTGAATTGCTGAACTTTAAAGATAAAACTATGAGCGCACGACGCGCACTGACCCGGATACGCAACAGAGACTGCTCCGGGCGGCGGAGTCACGCCGCCTGTGCGCAGAACTCGACATGATCGTCCGTACACGTTGCCATATCGCGGCCGATGCGCGCGCATCGCGGAGATTGCCGCCTCGCTGACAAGCGCAACGTCTGCATAGGTGACACGCCAATTGGGCGGATTTCCAGCGATACGCCTGAACCGCACGCTCAGAGATGGGCGGCGGCCAGCCATCTCGATCGGCTGCTTCGTGGGCAGTAAGGCGACGAGCCAATCGTCTGCTGATTGAAGACGGCAATCGAAACCGGACCAACGCTCGGCACGTCGCCGACAATGACGATGTCGATAAAGTTCGACCGGGAGGGCGCAGAGGCGTTGCCGGCGTGCGTGCCGGATGTCGGCGATCTCAGCCAGTACACAGGCGGCGCAGTGTGAGCAAGTGGGGAGAAGGTCATGAACAATGCTGCTCTCCAGCAATCAGCGACCACTTTCTAGCGATACATCACTTCACAGGTGGCCGCAATTATTGGAACGTGTGCATTGTGTTGCTGGAAGTCCAAGGCCGTTGCACTCGCGCTTCCAAGCCCAATGTGTCTCAGCACAGGCACATACGCTGACGCTATGTTGCCGTCATGTCGGCTAATACCCCTTATTGCAAGCGAGTTGCTCCACGCTGCCACGATAACGGGCCATTGCGCCTTCCTCGCGTGTGAGCCGTCGCATCTGCGGCACTCGTCAAGGCCTAGTGGACACGGCGTCCGGAAAACCACTTACTTCATGAAGTTTGTGGCGCGCAAATACAGAATCGGGTTCGGTCGAAGGTTTTGTGTTGGTAATAATACCTGAACGATTAAACTCCTTTGCTGGCAAATTTTTTGCGAGCGCTGACGGATCTCGGGGAAAACCGAGTTGTTGAGCTGTATAAAAAAAATCACTCACCTCCTTGTCATTAAGTCGCCCGTCTTTCGCAGAGTATTTGGCATCCCATATCTCCTTTACCTCCCCCACGTTCGGTGTTCGGTCGCCGGTTATTGCTGTAATAGAAATATCCGGCGCGCGATCTTTCCTGTCGTTGTCGGTTATGTTAATTCCGGGATTCAGATCAAACTCATGGGTATTTTCATTTTTCTTTAAAATCTTGACGTAAGAGAAATTCGCCTTATTCCCCGGAGCCTTTGGCAATTTAATAATATCCTTACCCCCACTTTTTCGCTTTACGAACTCAAGTGCATGCGAATACTCTAAATTGACACACAACTCAAGAAAGCAAAGCAATTCGAAAACATATGGAGATGAATCAATGCTTACGGCTGATTTTGAGCCATTCCAAACTGATGCCACCTTTAATTTCGCTTCTGTCGATTGGAGCTTCTTGAGCAACTCTATCTTATTCATAACTGTGCAAAATGTCGTTCAAAAAGCCGCTCGGAGGCAATACCATCTTCGCTTGTCACTACCGACATAATATTCGATAACAAATCATCGCCGTCGATTTCCGAACCAAATACCTCAAACAATTCCCGAAAATGCTTTAGCTGTTGACCAATGGAGTCATCTGACTGTCCGTCCTCAGTCGAAAAATAAATCTGATCAAAAGAATTAATGTGATTGGAAAACGTCTTTAATTGCAGTTCTTTCCATCTTTCTTCAGTTTCCTGAAGAAGCGTTCCGACGGAAACTATAGTGCGTCGAACAAAATCAGATATTCTTTTGAATTTCATGATGTAATTAATATTTTCGAGAGTGCCGTGATCCACCACTTCGTCGAATTCAAACTGTAGTCGCAAAATTATTGGCAATGCATTGAATAGAGAAAAATATCCAGTTCGAGACCAGAAAATTCTGCCTTTTGAAATCGTCTCAAAATCGAACCGCGTGACACGCCGATAGGGTTGCCGAAAATGAACCGCCGGATTATCCATCCTTCGAATAAAGCTTAAACTATATTTCAAATCACTCAGCTCAACCGCCTCGTTCGATGCGTCAACTTGACTTAGGGAAATATAATATCTGTAGCGGACATTGGGAAGTTCAAGCTCCCCCGTTTGACCTGAGAACGGAAATCCTCCGTCCTCGATGGACTCTTCTTGTTTGAGATCGCTAACAGAAAACACACCTGGAAATAGTCGCACACCGCTCGAATGTAATAATATTTGGTCGTTTCGGCGCATCCTGATCCGGCGCCCGGAATCAATTCTAAGCGCATAAGATGAGCCCCGATTATCCATCCAAACGTTTCTAGATTCTCTATTAACTAGCCAGCAGTTCATCGAGCGAACCCCATTCGCGATTCTATTTATTGAAAAACCTGCTACTACTGTGTCTTAATATATTTTAAATTCAGCCTCACTAAAATTATAGATCTATTATATATAAAACTACCTTGTTAAGGACGTTTCTGCAGATGCCGACATCTCGGCGTCGCCCAGGAATCAGGCGCGGAATTCTGAACTGATGTAGCAAGCGCCTCTCCCCTCACCATTTTCGAGACGTCTGATCTCGGACTCGGCAAGTCTATCCGGCGCAGCCACCCCTCCGACCGAAACGAGGTCGGAGAAAGATGCGCGCGCCAAAGTAGTAGCAATTTGGGCGTTGACCGATTTTTGCGTCGCGTGAATCCGGCGGTCTCGGCACGAGACGGTAGATTGATGAGGGATGGGCGAGACGATCAGGCTTTCGGCGGCGTTGCCGTTTAGACGAACGACGGCGTTGAGTTGACCACGAACCGCCCCGGATCATGGCGATGGGCGGTTGTCAACCGGCGGTGACGGCTGCGGTGCGGCCTGCCGCGATGCTTCGAATGCCTTCTGACGGTCGACGATGTTCCTGTAGCGCGCGCGACGCTCATCGAGTCGTTGAAGATCGATGGGCATGTCTTCAGTCGCAAAGCGCTTTATGGTTGGCTCCGGCGAGGCGCGCAACTCGTTCGCGGGAACAACCCGGACCACATCGAGATCGAAGTGGTACCAGCAGCAACGGGCTTCGTCGGTATTGGCAAAACGTAACTCGCGCTTGACCATGTTGAGGGTCGCGCGAGGATCGTTCAGATCGACCGTGCTGGCGATGAAGTGCCGCGCCACTTCGATGGAGAGGCGCGCCTCTGCGAGGCTCGCTGCGTCGCGCTTGCGGGGGCTGGTGGCGACGTTCGTGAGTTTGCTTTCCACCAGTAGCAGCGGGTGCAGCACCTTGATCTCGATGCCGTCGATCGATAGCCGGATCGCCTTGTCGAGCACTTCCGTCGAACTCAGCCCCTTGACCAGATACATGAAGTCAATTTCGCAGGGCGTATCGAGGCCCCGGACGTCGACGGCGATCCTTCCGCTGTTCGGCGTGGTGTCGTCGATCGCAGCCATGTACACGCGCGGGTTATACGACTGTAGCCGGGAGGCCGCCTCGACGATGGCTTCCTTGCCGCCGTAAAAGCCGATATCGCGGGTGTGGACAGGGAACGGTTGCGGGATGCCGAAATGTTCGGCCCAGAAGACCACTGCCTGTCCGCCAATGAGCACGGACTCCTCGCTGCTGGCAAACTGGATGATCGCGCAGGCCTGATCCCGCGTGAGGAAGTTGCCGTCAGAATTCACCCGGCGCCTCGAACTCAGGGGAATGGATGACGCGCGCCGAGCGCACATCCAACGATGCCATCACAAAGGCCTCGCGCCGGTTCGCGGCGGCGGACGGCGCACGACGCATCTCGGCTTCAAGCCGGCTTCGTGCGGCAGCGTCAAACCGGTCCCAATTTTCGACCACCTGCCAGTTCGCAGGCCATGCCGGCGCCGGTGAGCGCCTAGGGGCGGAGGCCGGAGCGCAGGCGTCGGGCACCGCCAGTGCGTCAGCGAGGCCGAGATTTACGAGTGCACCAAGCGCAACATGCAGGCCGACGTTGCGCCCCGCTTCGAGGTCAGCAACCGTCTGTCGGCGCACGCCCAGTGCGAGCGCGAGATCACGCTGTGACAGTTGTGCGGCGACGCGTCGCGCGCGGATTGCGATTCCGAGGCGTTCGGCGAGGGATTGGAGTGATGAATTTGAGTCCATGTTCGATTTATAGAACATGACGGAAGATTGGCAATGAAAGTGTTCGATATTTCGAACATCATCGCAGCTTGACGCTCGCGCAGTGAAGGCGGGCGGGCCTTTGGGTGGACATGCCCAGCCGCAAGGCACGGCAAGTGCAGGGCCGTGCGGTGTGTGCTGTGAAAAAGCCCGTTACGGTATCCATCCTCGAACCTCTACGGGCACTTCGGTCTCATGCGTCTAACCGGGGCCTTGGCGGTAATCCGAGCCCGGCATCACAGCAAGGAAACTGCACGAGCACCGCGTCGCGCTGGCAGGAGAGCGCCCAGGGGCGGCGGCCGGAGCGCACTCATCGGGCACAGCCAGCGCTCAGCGAGGCCGGAATTCGACAGCACACCGAGCGCGACATGCAGGCCGACGTTGCGACCCGCTTCGAGGTCGGCAACCGTCTGCCGTCGCACGCCGAGGGCAAGCGCGAGATACCCCCTGATAGCGGCTGTTTCCGTGCTGACCGGCGAAATGATGCGTTGGTGCGTCGGCCGCCCGGCGCTCAGTGCGCCCGATGCGAGGTTCGCACGCCGACGGACATCAAGGTCACGTCCACAACCACGACCATTCGGCAGCATGCGCACGCATCGCACAGTCAACGATCGCCGAGAGCTTTGCGTTGGCGTTGGCGTGGGCCGCTGGCGCGCGTATCTCGCCGAGGGTCGTTCGGAACGGCTCCGCGCCACACTCGCACTGGGCGAGCATCGCTTCCAGCCGCGCGAGAGCTGTCCCATCCTACGCCACCGCGCGCGCATCCGCCTGGAGCCCTGCCATGAAACCGAACCTCACGTGCGCCGCCTGCGGTGCACTTTTCACTCCGCACGCACGCGTTCCGAATCAACGCTACTGCTCAATGAAGGCGTGCCAGCTCGCCAGGCGACGGAACTGGCAACGCGCACGCATGCGAGCCGATCTCGACTACCGCGCGAATCAGGCAAAGGCTCAGGCTACCTGGTGCGCCCGTCACCCTGACTACTGGCGGCGCTACCGGGAAACCCATCCGGCGTCTCGTGACCGCAATTGCGCGATGCAGCGCGAGCGCAATGCGCGACGAAACGCTACCCCCGTTGCAAAGATGGACGCGTCGCCTCCTTTCCGGCCGCTCACCTCAGGCTTCTACCTTCTGACTGATGCACTCGAAGCCGGTATTGCAAAGATGAACGCGTGGACCGTGCATATCGCCGTCCTGTCTGCCCCGCGGCCTTAAGCTGCCTGATTGCAAAGAGAGGACTCGATTGCTATAGGCGGGCCACCTGCTACGTTTACTCTGTGATTGCCCGCATCAGTCTTGCCCGACATGTGGCACGAGCTGACGTCGAATACTATCCGATTGCCATGGCGGCGCCGGGCGGCGAGCGAGCAACCGTTGCTGGCTGGAGCAGGATCGTGGACCTCGATTGCGCAGGAGAACCAGTCGCCACGCAGACCTCTACGGTGCGCGCGGCTGAATACGTCCGTATGTCGACGGAGCACCAGCAGTATTCAACGGAGAACCAGCGCGATCGAATACGCGACTACGCCGCACACCGCGGCTTCTCGATTGTGCATACCTACGCCGACGAGGGAAAAAGCGGCCTGCGTATCGACGGGCGGCAGGCGCTTCAGGCGCTCATCAGGGACGTCGAAAGTGGTTCTGCTGATTTTCAAGTGATCCTCGTCTACGACGTGAGTCGCTGGGGCCGATTTCAGGACGCGGATGAAAGTGCCTACTACGAATATATCTGTCGGCGTGCAGGTATCCACGTGGCTTACTGCGCCGAGCAGTTCGAAAACGATGGCTCGCCAGTCTCGACCATCGTCAAGGGCGTCAAGCGTGCCATGGCCGGCGAATACAGCCGTGAGTTGTCAGCGAAGGTGTTTGCAGGACAGTGCCGGCTGATTGAACTGGGATTCCGTCAAGGCGGACCGGCGGGTTATGGCTTGCGCCGCATACTGGTCGATCAGCATGGGCTCATGAAAAGCGAACTTCTCCGCGGGGATCACAAATCCCTGCAGACTGATCGGGTCATCCTGATGCCGGGCCCCGAGAGCGAAGTGCGAACGGTCAATCTGATCTACCGCTGGTTTATCGACGAATCACTAAACGAATACGAGATAGCGGCTCGTCTGAACGGCATGCATATCCAGACTGATCTCAACCGCAACTGGACGAGGGCGAGCGTACGGGAGGTACTCACGAACGAGAAGTACATCGGCAACAACATATACAACCGCGTGTCGTTCAAGCTGAAGAAGACGCGTGTCGTAAATCCGCCTGAAATGTGGATCCGCAAGGATGGGGCATTCGAGCCTGTCGTCCCGAGCGAAACGTTCTATACGGCGCAGGGGATCATGCGGGCGCGCGCCCGGCGCTATTCGAGTGAAGAACTCATCGAGCGGTTGCGTAACCTATATCGCAGCCGTGGCTTCCTCTCAGGGATCGTGATCGATGAGACGGAGGGCATGCCCTCCGCCTCGGTCTACGCCTATCACTTCGGCAGCCTGATTCGCGCGTATCAGACGGTTGGATTTACTCCGGGCCGCGACTATCAATATATAGAAACCAACCGCTTCCTTCGCAAACTGCATCCCGGCGTCGTTGCAGAAACGGAGACACGCATCGCTGCACTGGGTGGCATCGTCACCCGCGATCCGGCGACCGACATTCTCACGGTCAACAGCGAATTTACCGCATGCATCGTCCTCTCCCGCTGCCAGGTGAACGACTCCGGCAGGAATCACTGGAAGGTCCGGTTTGACACCAGCCTGCTGCCTGATATCACTGTGGCAGTCCGCCTCGACCGGAGCAACCATGCAACGCTCGACTACTATCTGCTGCCACGACTAGATTTCGGCCAGCCTCGTATCCATCTCGCCGACTGGAACCCCGTTGAGTTCGAGAGTTATCGCTTCGACACGCTCGAATACCTGTATGGCATGGCGCAGCGTGCGCGCTTGAGGAGAGCAGCATGACCGTTAAGGGGAAGCCAGTTGAAGTGCGGATGGTTCCAGTTGACCAGATCGAGGTGATTAATCCGCGTGAGCGAAACAGTCGCGCCTTCGAGGAGATTGTCGGCAACATCAAGGCGATCGGCTTGAAGAAGCCCATCGTCGTTACGCCGCGGACGGGCGCAAATGGAATCGAACGATATCTTCTTGTTTGCGGCGAGGGCCGCTTGAAAGCATTCCGCGCGCTCGGCGAGTCGAACATCCCGGCGCTCGTCGTCAGCGTGAGCGATGAGGACGCTTTCATTATGAGTCTCACAGAGAACATCGCGCGTAGGCAATACCGCCCGCTTGAGTTGCTCGCCGGTATCCGCGACCTTCAGGAGCGCGGCTATGCACCAAAGGCCATCGCAGAGAAGACCGGGCTGTCGACCCAATATGTGCAGGGAGTTCTTACGTTGTTGCGTCACGGCGAGGAGCGATTGGTCATTGCAGTCGAGAGGGGGAAGATTCCGTTGAATGCGGCGCTTTCAATTGTCGGCGCTGGTGACAGTGACGAAGCCGTTCAGGCTGCCCTGCAGGAGGCATACGACTCCGGCAAGCTGCGCGGCCGGCAACTTATAGACGCGCGCCGGATTATCGAGCGTCGCAAGGTCCTCGGGCGAATGGCTGGCCGAAACATGTCCCGAAAGGCTCCGGACGTGACGACTTCCAGTCTCGTGCGGACCTATCAGCGAGAGGTGGGGCGCCAAAAGGCGATGGTCAAGAAGGCAGAATTCACCCAGCAACGACTGCTCTTTGTGGTCGGTGCGCTCCGGCAACTGTTCGGCGACGAAAACTTCGTCAATCTGCTGCGCGCGGAAGCGTTGGCTACGTTGCCGAAGTACCTGGCCGAACGCGTATGGCCTGGCGGGAGCAACGTATGAGCACGGTGGCACTTGGATTCATTCCCGAACCGCTAACGGTTCCTATCGCGAATGTTCTTCCATCCAGACGCCTATCGCCGGGCGCAACGGCAACACGCAAATTCAGGCAAATCAAAAGCTCAATCGAGGAAGTCGGAATGATCGAGCCTCTGTCGGTCATGCCTGCCGACCCAACGTCCGGCCAACATGTGCTGCTCGACGGGCATCTTCGACTCGTCGCGCTCCAGGACCTTCGATTCGAGGCAGCCTCCTGTCTCGTCGCAACGGATGACGAAAGCTATACGTTCAATAACCGCGTAAACCGTCTTTCGACGATCCAGGAGCACCATATGATCCGGCGTGCCGTCGAGCGAGGCGTCTCACCAGAACGGTTGGCCAAAGCACTCGCCGTTGACGTGTCCCTGATCCTCAAGAAGATGTCGTTGCTGGATGGAATCTGCGCCGAAGCTGCAGAACTGCTCAAAGACCGGCAGTTCTCGCCGGAACTGGTCCGTGCGCTTCGCAAGATGAAGCCGACACGACAGGTCGAATGTGTGGAGTTGATGACTGCCGCAAACAACCTGTCCGTCTCGTACGCCGAGGCGCTGCTCGTCGCGACAACCGCTTCACTGCTGGTCGACGGCAAGAAGCCGCGGAGGCTGACTGGCGTAACTCCCGAGCAGATGGCCAGGATGGAACGCGAGATGAGCAATCTGCAAGGGCAGTACAAGCTCGTGGAGCAGACATATGGGCAAGACGTCCTCAATCTTGTGCTTGCGAAAGGCTACCTCGCGAGACTGCTCGAAAATGAATCGGTGCATCAGTACCTGCAAGCACAGCAGTCAGATCTGCTCGTGGAATTCCAGGCCATCGTAGACACCATCGCACTCGACCAGCCCGCACTCGAGGCGTCAGCGTAGAAGCAGTCGTCCGTCAATCCACCCCTTTTACTGCATGCGTTGCCCCATATGGATGGCCCGCGGACAGCGGATTCAGGAGCACAACGCTCGCGCGTCATGACTGCCGAAGCGCCGTCCAGATGAAGACGTAGTCGCGAGCGTTACAGATAGATTGTGCGGACTCAGGAGGTCTAGGTGCCGAGTCCGCTACGGCGATTCTGGCGCACATGCATCGGTGATTGAAACCGTGAACGAGCTATGCAACGGCAGACGGCGCGACTTCTGATGCTCCCTTATTAGTAACATCGCTCTTCAATGCTATCTCACCACTTTCCTTTCCCAACGAGAAATAGGCCTGTACGAAATCGTCATCGACAAACTGGTTGACCGTCGGTTCGTGAGGGAAGCCGGCATCGTACGCAGCGCGCAAACGTAAAGGCAACGAGTGCGATTCAAGTGCCGACAGCTTGATGTAGATGAGCTCTGCCGGCATCGCACCGCTTCCGGCGCCATACTCTATCGTTCCGCGTGTAACCACGGTCGGTCGACCGCGTTCGATCTGCAGTTTGATAGTAGCGCCAAAGTCCTCAAGGCAACGACGAGTTGCGATCGCAAGGTCAAAATACTCGTAATTGGGATCATAGCCCGCGTCGACAACAATGATTCGCGAGCATTTACGTGCCACAAGTTCATACAATCCAAGATTCTCGAAGTGACCGCCGTCGCTTAACCGGATCCACGCGTCCGACGGAGCATTCACTTCAAGGAAATTTCTGATATTGCACGTAAAGCTCGGCCAAGATGTCGCAAGCTTCGCAGTTACGGCGGGATTGCGAACCCATACGCCCAAGCCAATATTCAGGAACGCAAGCGCCATACGCTTTAGTGGTGACATTCGCGTTGGATGCGTGTCGACCGCAGCGGCCGACGCGGCGACAAGCGTCCAGAATCGGTCTTGCGCGCCGAACAACGTGAGCGTTCCTCGCGATTCCCACTGCGAGGTTGCGAGATAGTCTGTCGCTCGCGATCCACAAAAGTGAGGCGTGCAAGCGAAGTTTACCCCGCCCCGTCGCTTCATTTCATGGATTGGATCAACTGACGCGCCTTCAAACCTTTTCTTCAGTGCGTCTCTTGATCGGCCATTTGCGCGCGAAAATTGCGCAAAGCAGTTGATGATATGTATGGGAAATGTCTTTGTTGCCGCAGTATCCCGCAGCTTCAATCCAAAAAATCTCTCCCATGACGGCCTAAATGTACATCGCAAGCTGAATCGGTAGTAAAGCAGCGCGCCGTTCAGCGCGTTCGGACTAACCCATACGATCAGCGCGCAACCCAACGCGATAAGGATAGTCAGGATCGACACGTTTTCGAGTCCCAACCAACTCCCGAACTCCTCTATGTGTCCTCGTCCGGCGAGCAGACACAGTGTCATCGAGAGCATGGCCACTGGCAATACGACGGGCTTGATCCACTTCTGACGCCTCCTGACGTGGGGTTTGTCAGGCGTTGCGCATAGCAAGGCAAGACCGATGAAAACTAAGCCGGCCGAGACCGCCGCGTAGGACCAGATGGCATGCCCTGACGAAAACCCAACAGACCTAGCTATGAAGAAAAGAGCCGTAAATACGAAATAAGTGATAGCAAGGTCCAGAAAACTAGAAAATTTATCGTTCTTTTTATAATAAGAGACGAAACTACACGCAAGGAGAATTATGGTGCCACTGCCAAAAGCAATTGCCGGCATCCACAAGTGTTGTAGCGCGGCGACTGCCAATGTCCCCGCCACAAATAGAAACGCTGCGATCGGTAGGGCGACCGAGAAGGCAAACGTGAGCAAGAAAGCAATCATCGGTAGCAGCCAATTGGACAGGAAGCCACCTCGATATTTCATTCTATCGAGGCATTCACTTATCATCTTTTCGTCAAGACGCAGGTTGCCTTTCACGCGTCGTGCGAGGGCTGCTGCTGTATACCCACCACCGGAAACGCTGGACACATAATCAACTTCGCTCCAGCATCCTTGCTCAAGCATGGCAGAGATGACGCCCAGGCAAAAGCAAGCCGAACGTATCCCGCCACCAGAAAGAGCGAGCCCAATCCTGGCATCAGCCTTAGAATTCACGCCTAAGCGCTTTCGCCGCGCGAGATAGTGCTTCTCCTCTTCAACCAGAATTTGATCAAACGTCGCAGTATTATTTTGTTGCTCAGTCACCTATCCATTCCCCTCAATCATTATCTGATACCGTGCGATCGAACACTCAAAACGACATATAGTTACGCAGCCACCCACCGTCCTGTCTAACGAAATCGTAATTCCCGTTTTCAAATTTTGCAATTATGCACTCGTGCATACTGTCAGTGCGAAAGCTGCGACTCCGAATACTTGTCCAAGTTTAATGCTTGTGCCATCCCTCGATTTTGGTTCTAGCAGGCTGTTGAAATACACCTCGCCGATGCGCGGCAGTTCTTTTCGAAGAGTCGCCGCATCGGGTTGGTCCGAGTCGATTTGATGCCGAGCACTCTCAATTCAGGTGGAACCAATGTCGTCTCCTCGCCGAATTTCGCTTCTACGCCGCTCTGCCCGCGAGCGTACGCATACGCGTGAGGTTGTAGGCCGCCTGAGTGAGCAGAAACAACTGCTCGACCCGGTCCCGGCCGCGATACACAGCCTGACGAATCCGGCCGACCGTCTTGCCCCAGCCAAAGACCTGCTCGATGCATTTGCGTTTGCGCTGGCTGATAGCGTAGCCGGCCCAGCGTGTCGTGCGAGCGTCAATTGCCGAGCCACCCGCGCGGCCGTCGTTTTGCGCTACGTGCGGCGTGACACGATTGGCGCGGCAACTCGCCACGAAGCCCGCCGTGTCGTAATTCTTGTCGGCCCCCACAGTAATGGGGGCGCTGGCAACTTGCGCTGCGTCCGCGAGCATTTGAGCCGCAGCGTCGCGTTCGGCCGTACCGCTGGCCTGCGTCACCTGCGCGTTCACCACCAGGCCATGCCGGTTATCCGTGAGCAGGTGTCCGATGTAGCAAAGCAGCGCACCGGTGCGACGGCTCTTGCGAAACAGCTGCGCCTGATTGTCCGTGCTCGATTCGAGCGTCTCGTTGCTACGCTTCTCACCGTGCCAGTTCTCGCGCTCGCGCGCACCGCCATCGGGCGGCGCATCGTCATCCGACTTGTTCTTGCGCACGAAGCTCTTGTGCCCGGCCCACGCCTGAATCAGCGTGCCGTCCACGCTGAAATGCTCGCCCGACAGATAACCGCGCGCATGCGCCGCCTCAACCGTCTCGTTGAACAGCGCCACGATGACGTCGTGCTCGAGCAACCGGTCTCTGTTCTTGCTGAAGGTCGAGTGGTCCCACACCATATCGTCCATCGAAAGGCCGACAAACCAGCGAAACAGCATGTTGTAGGAGATTTGCTCCATCAGCATGCGTTCGCTTCGAATCGAATACAGCACCTGCAACAGCAACGCGCGAATCAGCTTCTCTGGGGCGATGCTCGGGCGGCCGCCCTTCGCGTCACTCTCGTACATGCGTGCGAACAACGGGTCCATACGCTTGAGCGCGTCGTTCAGCCAGATACGAATCGGGCGCAAGGGGTGGCTGGCAGGCACGAAGTCATCCAGTTTCGCCATTGTGAACATCGCCTCGGTGTAGCCGTCCGCTCCGCGCATCGTTTCGGTCTCAGTGTTGTCCGTTCCCTTGCTTCAACGTTTACCGCCCCCGCTCCGATGACGACGGCGGGAGCTATTTCAACAGCCTGCTAGAGATCGAATACGCAATATCGGCGGAGGGAGCAACTACTTTAGGGACGTCGTTTCGGAATTGCGGTCATCTGCCGCAAGACAGCGATTGTCAAAAGGTCACGGTCATGCATCGCTACTCGCGACGATGCCGCCGGCGGGCGCCGTCCCTATCGACGTTGCTGATGAAAGGAACGGGTGCCGGTTGAACGGTAACCAGAGATCGACCAATAGTGCAGATATATGCAAATCGCATGCATATCGAGACTCACCTCCGCAACTCTGCAGCCATCGTTTGACGGCTCGTGCCTTTAGCCGTCAGGGATATTGAGTAGGAAACCGATAGAAATGCAGCATGCTTACGTTAGCAGTGAACAGTCTGAGGGGTATTCCCCGTTCCCGCAGATCGTAATAAATATTTGCAGACCGAGTCGCCCTTCAATCCACTGCTTTGGCTAGCATCGCTCTCAGAAGGATAGCCATCACGGGCATCGTGTCTGCAGTCAGAGCAACGCCGTGAGTTGGCGCATGCGAGCGCAATTCTCCCGCGCACGCGCTCTAAAACTCGTTTTTCAAAATCAACCGACGGACTCACCTACGCAGGGAGGGCGCGAGAGCGTGCGCAAGATCACGGGCATATCGGCGCTGTTACGGCGACTATACGTTCTTCGCTTTGCACTTGTTTTACGTGCCGCCGGAGTTTGCAATCAATTGCAAAGCAGGCACGGGCGAGGCAAGTCGTCTCCTTACCCGCAGTCAGTGTCTACGTCCGCGCAGATATCTCAACCCTGACAGAACGCCTTTGCGGCGTGCAGAAGTTTGTCCGTGATCGAGATAAGGCCCTCAGAGAAGACAAAGCCGGTGAGCGCGATGACGATGCCCGTCCACAGGCCGCTCAACAGTGGGTGCTTGCCCGAGAAGAAAAACTTTGACCAGCTTATTTCCCATGCTCCTGTGAAATCCTGCCGCGAAGTGCGGCGTTCTCAAATTTCTCAAATGTCAGTGCAAGTAGTCAGGTTTGGCTCGGCCGAGCAAGCATACCGTAGAAAGGCTGGTGTGGCCTCGGCGGCAGGGAGAAAGCCCACGTGTCGTCGCCACAGATGAGATGTCGTTGATCGGGAAACTTTGATAGTGGTCGTTGACTGTAACTGGGAAGCCGTGAAAGGTCTCCGCTCGCTTCGAGCGACCGGTCAGCCCAAGGGATAGTGGCACGAGATTCGACTGCGCGCTTCGCAACGACACTCGAACGCGCCTCGGAGCGTGACAATAAGCGCCCTAGGCGGGCCAAGGGCGCACTATTCCATATACATTTACATCGTCAAACACTTTATGAATTTACAAAAAACGAGCTTCTGTCACTTCGCTCGGGTAAGATCCAGTAACCACAAAGAGACGGTGCAAAAAATGGAACCGACTGCAATTACTGCCGCTGAACTGACTGAGTTGCTCAGAACCCTCGGCGCACCGGCTGTAATCACAAAAAACGTAGATCCTGAATCCGAACAGAACTACAGACCCAGACCGAAACGTGCATGGGAGATGCTTGACGGATTTTGGCCAGGAAAACCCAAGCAGGTATCACCCGGAGCGGGGTTCGCGATGCATTTCGTTGAGCGAAACTGCCATCTCTGGCTCGGGGACTATCTAGGAACCGTCGATGACGGTGATGGAAGCGGAATCTATTCGCTCATCGTTGGCGACCCACAGTGCTTTCGAATTGTAGATTTAGACTTCAGTGACGAACGGCAGCGCGAGTTGAAGAAAATCTTCAAGAAGTCAGGCGCGGTCATCTATTCGTACTTCGATTCGGCGACCGACATAGCACCCAGCGATAAAACGTCCAGTTGGCTGACATACAGGATGGTAGAAGTAAAACAGCGCCTGCATCAACGGGCCTTCAGAGCGGCAGTTTTTGCTTATCATGGAGTACGTTGTAAGGTCACCGGATGCACCGTGGATGCATTGCTAGAAGCGGCTCACCTCGTGAATCATAGTTGGCAGGACGGTGACAACAGTCGCGATGATGGAATCCCGCTGCGCGTCGACATCCATCGAGCCTACGACAACGGCATGATCAGGTTTGACGACAACTATCAGGTTATTTACCTAGACGAAAGTTTGCTTGAAGAATATGGGAAGTATTGGCGACGCTGAGTTCTCGTTTTCGGCATATCACAGTGCGTCAATGAGGTCGCGCAGACAGAAGGGATAGAAAATGAAGGGCCCGAGAAAATTCTCGAATACCGCCAAAACCAAGCCAAATGCTCGACGACGTGCCCGTCTTGAGAATTCGTCAATCCGTTCCCCCTCGATTTTCGGGGCAAAATCTTCTCGGTAAGCAGCCCCACAGACTACTCTCGAGAATACGCATATCTACGATGGAAAAGCCGATCCCGCTCGAACGCCTGTTCAAAGAAAAAATATTCCGCATCCCCGACTTCCAGCGCGGCTATGCTTGGCAGCGCGAGCAACTCAGGGCTTTCTGGGAGGACTTGATCAACCTCGATGAGGACAGGTCGCACTACACAGGTGTGCTGACGCTGACGGAGGTGTGCAACGCATCGGTCGAGAAGGATTCGAAGGAATATTGGCTCGTCGACGACCATTCCTATCGTTTGTATCACGTCGTCGACGGACAGCAGCGCCTGACGACTTTCGTCGTTTTCATCCAGGCGTTTGTGGATTTCTTCTGCGCACTGCCCGAGTACGAAGGAAAGCCGGCGAAGGAAATCTATGTCACCGATAGTCTGACGCTTTCGGACATCGAAGAGCGCTACCTTTTTAAGACGAATCCCAGAGGCGGATTCCGGACATACAAGTTCGGCTATACCGAGGACAATCCGAGTCAGGATTACCTCCGCCACCGCATCTTGGGCGAACGAGGAGGACGGGACGTACAGGAGACGTTCTACACGTTGAACCTCGGGAATGCCAAGAAGTACTTTTCCGGTCAACTAGCCGAAATGTACCTTGTTAGTGGCCTCGAAGGCCTTGCCGATCTGTTCAGGAGGCTAACCAAGCGTCTCCTGTTCAACGAGTACGCAATCGATAAAGAGTTCGACGTATTCGTGGCTTTCGAGACAATGAACAACCGTGGGAAAAAGCTTTCTGATCTGGAACTCCTCAAAAACAGACTCATCTATCTGACAACGTTGTATAGGAACGATCGGCTGGATTTAGCCGGTCAAAAAGCTCTCCGCGGCGATATCAATAACGCGTGGAAGGAGGTTTATTACCAACTCGGGCGGAACAAAACCAGGCCGCTGAACGACGACGACTTCCTTCGAGCCCATTGGATCACCTATTTCAAGTATTCCCGTGATACGGGTCGCGATTACGCGAGATTCCTGCTGGATGAGCATTTCACGCCCCAAAATGTACGCGATCTGGTCGAGAGGGGGGTCCGGCTTGATACCGTCGAGGAGCAGCGATCAGAAGCCGTAGCTGACGAGGGCGACGACGCGGTAACCGAGATCCAGGAGAGCACGGCTGACACCCACGGGAGCAAACTCGCGCCTGAAGACATCAGGGATTTCGTTTCGAGCCTTTGCGAATCCGCCGGCCACTGGTTCAACTCCTTTTACCCTCATCTCGCGACTAACATGTCGGACGTTGAAAGGTCCGCGCTTGACCGCCTCAACCGTATCGGGATGGGGTACTTCCGGCCGCTCGTCATGGTCGCGCTCAAGGTAGTCAAGGACGAAGCGGAGAGATTGCGAATCTTCTGCAGGATCGAGCGCTTTATCTTCATCGCATTCCGGATTGGCTCTGCTCGTTCGAACTACCGGAGCAGCGAGTTTTATAACCTCGCGCGTGCTCTGGATCGAGGCGAGACGACGCTCGATAAAATCTCGGGACGCCTGGACGCATCGTTGAAGTATGCCTTTGATCAAGAAGGCACACTCCGCATCGATGAATTCCATAACGTCCTCTTCAAGAAATTCGAAGAGGGCCGCGGTTATTACGGCTGGTCAGGGCTGCGCTACTTCCTTTATGAATACGAGCAGCATCTTCTGCGTCACACCCGACAACAAAAAGTGGACTGGAGCGATCTCCTGAAATCCGGAGGCGACCGTATCTCGATAGAGCACATATATCCGCAGACTCCGACGCCCGACTGGGAAGCGGCGTTCAAGGACATTCCTGAGGAGCAAAGACAGCGATACGCTGGATCTCTCGGCAACCTGCTGCTCCTGTCGATGTCGATCAATGCATCACTACAGAACGACGCGTTCTCAAAAAAGAAGCACCCCAAGTTTGACGCTTCAGGCACCAAGGTTCGTAATGGCTACTCGGATGGCTCGCATTCGGAAATCGAAGTGGCGGCGAGCGACGAGTGGGGACCCAAACAGATCCGGAATCGTGGCCACCGCCTTCTGACGTTTATGGAAGGCAGGTGGGAAATCCTTCTCAAGAACGAGGATCGTGAAAGGTTATTATTCCTGGGCAGCGAGGAACCGGGCGGGACGGATTCAGCGTAGCCCTTTGCGGCCGTTTGCCATGACGTAGTCGGCAACGGCGGAACACGAGCGCCATCGAGGAATTGACCAATCAAGCGAAATTTAGCGTTGCGGTCTGAATCGCCACTTCGCAGACGGAACCGACGTCCCAATGCTAGAACGACGGAGCAAATTAATCGTGCTTCTTTGCCGGCTGCCGCCCGATAAAGTGGAATGGCGGTTCCGCGTGCATGGCGACTTCCGGAATCAAGCTTCCAGGCGCTCGCGAACTGGGCTTTTGGCGATGGCCGCACGAGCGAACTCGTTTACAACGGCGGCCAGTGTTTTATCGAACTGTATTGCGCTGAAGACAGCACTGTTAGGGATGATGTGATCGATCCGGACGAACCTGCCGGTCGATCGCGCATACTGTAGCCTGCCTTGCACATGACCTTACGTTAGCCCGGCTCGGCCGAACTCACTGACCCCAGGCACACGATCATAAGTCTGCGTCTCAGGGCGCGGTTTGCGCAGCGCTTCATTGGCACCATGCGTGGCGAGCACCCCGATGAATAAATGGCGTTTACAACACAAGCACCGGGCACGACAGGCCCATGGCCATTGCACGCGCACCGAGCCGATCACATTGCATCCGAGAACATGAGCCGAAGCAGACGCAAAACCCCAATCTTCGGGCACACCACGAGCGGGAGCGAGCGTGACGACAAAAAGCGCTGGCACCAACGCTGGCGAGCCTGTGAGCGCGCTACCTTGGCGAGCGCATCGCCAGAAGCGTTGGCCCATCACGTGACGCTGCTGCGCAATGACTCGAGTAACGTCTGGAGCATGGACAAGGACGGCAAGTCTTACTGGGCGTTCGGGCGCCAGGCCCTGACGGCTGACCGGATCGCCCGCAAAATGGGGCGCAATCCACGCGAGCGGGCCGCGCTGAAACAGCGCCTGCTGCGCAGGTGGATGTCGAAGTAAGGAACGCGGCCGGGTGCAGGATAGAGGTGTCTTATGCCCGGAGCGATCACTTTCTGTCAGATGCCTGATGTCATGCCTGCATGTAGTATGGCAAGAACGGGCACGGCTCGTTTCGGGTCACCCTGGCGGTTGCACGTGTGAAGGGGGAATGATGGACGGGCTGACTGACCTGCGCGACGAGCTGATGCAGGAAGATGCGTTTCGCGAAAGCTATGAAGAGCGCACAAGGCTGGTTTGTTACGGACACATGATTCGCCATGCGCGCGAAGCAAGACAATTAACACGGGCAGAACTGGGTGGACAGCTGAACATTCCCGAGTCCGAAATCAGACGTCTCGAAAATGGTGAGGGAGTTGACGGACCGACAGTCGAGATGAGGCAGGCGCTGGCCCAGGCGCTGGGGTCCGCTCCTGGGGGTGGGTTCGGCGCGCCGCTGCCGACCGAGCTCGCCGTGTGGCTCGATGGTGGACCGGCAGCGGGCGTCGATATCGGTGCGCGAGTCGTCCATGACATCGCGCGCGGGATGCTGGTCGGCAAGGTGCCCGCAACGGGGGAGACCTTCGAGGCATATGATCCCCGAGAGATGGCTGAGCTGCTCTTCGCTGCTGGCGTGCAGCCCGGTCACGTCTCGATGCCCGACTGGCGCGAGGGCGATATTGCCCCGGCTGCGGGCGTCAAGGTTGCGCTGAATTTCCGGCTGCGCCAGCTGGCCCAGGCCCCTGAACGCCGCGCCGCGCTACACGCAGTGCCCGTGATCGAACGCGAGGGCCGGCCACCTTACGTGCGCCTCTCGGACATACCCACTCCCTGGCGGGATACATTTCGCGCCGCACTGCACGGCTCAGCCTGTCCCGCAATCAGCGGCGAGGACGAGTGTGCTTACGCTTGGGACTGGCGCGACTGGCTGGACGGACGTTTCCCACGCTGAAGGCCATCCACCGGATCTGAACGACACAACAGGGAGAGCCCTCATCATGCTAACTGCGCCGACTGTACGCCAGTGGTCCCAGGCCCGCCTTCGCGTCAAGGACGTGATCGAGGGGCCCAATACCGACATCGACCGCATCATCACGGCCGTGCTGGAAACGGGGACGCTCCCGTCTGCGCTGAAGACTGAATACCCGCTCCTCGCGCGCAACGAACTGTCGCAGCGCGTGGTGGCGGCGGTGCGCGCGGCTATTCCGTTCCAGCAAGAACGTCGCTGAACTTCAGTCATCTGGAAAAACAGGTCGGAATTGAGGCCGTCATGGCGCGAAAACTGAGGGGAATCGTTCGCATACCGGCGCGCCATGTGTCGATTGCCGGGATGAATGAGGCCATTGCGGCGGTCACCCAGCGCAACTGCGGCCGGAGAAGCACCGGCGCAGTCTCCCGCCGTACCGGCTCATCGCGGTACGGCTGCGCAGCGATCCGGCACTGCTCGCGTGGCGCGCGGAAATCTGACGCGATTGATGCCGCTGGACCGGCTGGCGCAGCCCTGGCTCGCTGAATGGCGGTCCGAATAGACCAAGATCTCGACGCCACACTTGCACTGAAGACCGTTCCAGGGGAGCACGCCACAGATTTGCGACAGTCGTTGCAATTTGCTGAAATGCTGGCGAACGATGAGCGGCCCGACTTTGTCGAGGCGGGGCGGGCAGGCAATCTGCGCGTGCACTAGGAACTCCAAGGCTTAACGAACCGCTCCATTCAGGCGAGCGCCTGGAACTTTGAAATCGCCGACCCGGCTCACGATCATGCACGTTTTCGTCGATTGCGAATTCACCGATTTCCTTGAGTGCGAACTCATCAGCCTCGCGCTCGTAGCCGATGGCGGTCGCGAGTTCTACGGCGAGTGCTCGGAGTACGACCTGACCAATTGTTCCGAGTTTGTGCGCGTGGCGGTGCTCCCGCAACGCGGCCAGCATCCGTAGTCTGTGTTCACGCGCAAGGCCTTGCGCGCAGCGCTCGTCGTTTGGCTGAGCCAGTTCGACAGCGAGCCGGAACGGCTGCTGTGTTTCGACTACGGCGGCGACTGGGACCTGCTTTGCGATCTGCTCGACGGACCGCCGCCTGGCTGGCATGCGGTCAATGTGGCCGGCTTGCTCGACCGGCGCCGCTCCGAAGCCTACTACCGAACGCACGGCGGTCGGCATCACGCGCTCGCTGATGCGCGCGCGAGCCGCTATGCGATGATGCAGACTGACGTCGCGGCCAGCGACTAAAGTCGTTCGAACGGGGGTACTCGCCTTAACTTGCCCAGCGGTGTGCTACGGCTGCTGATAGGCCAGGCTCAGCTGCTGCTATCCGGGTGGCGTCCGATCGCCAGGCCGTGGCAGATCCGGGTCCGACGCATCCGCATATGCGAGACTTATGATCTGTTGTTGTTACTCGCTGAGGTTCATAGCAGCCATGAGCTCTGGCAGGCTCACACCAAAACGCCAACCAAGTTCTCCAGCCACAACCGCAGCCGCGCGGCGACTTGCCTGCTTGACGGCTTCGCCAAAGCTACGCCCAACAATATATCCAAGTTGGTACTCGCGAACGCGGGAGCGGAATTCGAGCTCGGAAGGATCCTCATCTACGTCCGTTCCGTGCGCAAAGCCCAGGTCAAACAGCGTTTGACGCGTTAACTTAGATGGCTTGTTCACTCTCACGCCCCTTAATTCGCTGTCGGAACATCACGCGCCCGCGCCAAAGCGAGCGCGTGATGCACTGTCCTGGCTGCTAGCGCAGCTTCACGGTGACCTCGACGGCGTTGAGGCCATTGATCTCGACCTGGTATTCCGCCACTTCGCCAGTGCGCTCGTCTTCGAGGCGCACATAGATACCGCCGGCCGGAAACGCCGAGCGGATTTGATAGTTGACGCCGTGCTTGCCGCGGACGGTTTTCGGGAACAGGCGGCCCGGCGGCGGCTCGATTTGCACGCCTGCGCGAACGGGAACCGGCCAGCCATGCTGTGCATGCAAGGCGACGTAGCGGTCCGCGACGTGTTGCGCGCTGTTATTGCCTGCGTTCGCGCGTGCATAATCCTCCACGGCACGCGCGCGCTCGTCGAGGTCATCCATCTGTTTGGGCGAGATACACATCTTTCGGTCCCCCGGAAGGAGCGCCGTCTCGCCCCGTGGAAGGCGATTCGGCGAAGTTGAGGACGGCACGTAATACAGTAAATTACTGTATTACGTGCCGTGAAACTGAGGCAATCGTACACACACTTTCGCAACCGCGCAACATGAAGAAATTTGAAAGCATCAAGCAGGTCATCGACGGTGTTGCCTACAACACCCGGACGTCGACCCACCTGGGTGACTCGACACAAACAGCGCCGCCCGTAGATGGCGGGCGACCTGTGGCCGCCGTCGAGCAGCTGTACCGCACCCGGGGGGGCCGCTATTTCATCGCGCACCGCGAAGTACCGGTTTGGGCTCCGGAAGGCCAAAAGACGGTGGACGAAGTGGAGCCGGTGAGCAAGGAAAAGGCGATTCAGTGGCTGTCCACTCATCACCCGGACTCGCAAGAACTATTCATCATGAGTCTGCCGTTTGTCGCACCAAAGCCGGGGGTTGGGACGACGATCTCGGTGCGCATCGACTCAAATCTCAAGGAAGGCATCGCGATGCGCGCCGCCTTGCTCGGTCTACCTGCGAGCTCGCTGCATACGATTTACCTGCGGCATGGATTCATCAATCACATCGAACGGCCTCTAATATCGCCGAGCAAATACCGGACTGAAGATGACGTCGCTCTACTGAATGGCGATGGCGAACCGGCTTTTGACGGAATTCCCGACAATGGGAGCGAGTTCGAACTATGGCGTGCGAACGTCGCTGCCGCGTTTCGCGAAGAAGGGCATACGATTCCTCAAAGACTTCGCGGTTATCTGCGCGCTGCCATCGCCGGGCCTGCTGACAAGACGGAAGCAAACGAAGAAGAACGCATCGAAATGCGTAATGCGGCGCTCGCAGATATCGCGCGATGGCTCGGATTGTCCGATGAACATCCTACCTGGGGCTGATGCACACCATTCGTGGCCACACTGGATAGGCCCATATCGTGCGCTGACGCCGCTTAAGCGCGTGAGGGGGATGAGCGGCCGCGGCAAACACCGCCATTATGGAATCAAGTTTCAAGCGGGCTTCACTCGATCAAGTTGGGCTCGCGCTTCACAACTCATTCGGGCTGCGCGGGCGGCGAATCCAGTACTGCCTCCCGCCGTCGACTGATGGTCCGGTGACAATCTCTATACCATTCTGCTTTGCCCAGCCAGGCGCTTCGCGAACGGATATTCCCGCGGTTCTTGCGACGGCAGACAATGGTAGAAATTCGTCTGCAAACTTCTTCAGATCGTCAACCTCGACAACTCGTGCCACGCGGCGCCGCAGTTTGCCAGTCCGGGTTCTGAGAAGCCCAACATTGATCAGGTGGTACATCACTTCCTGCTTGACCCCGAGGCGACGGGCAGCCTCAACAATCGAAATTTGGGCTCCCTGCTCCGTGAAAAACTGCATGAGGGCCATCACATCCTGTCGATCGACGAAGATGGTGCGCAGTGTAGGCATCTCGTTTGGCTCGACCACCAGACGCACAACGCCGCTCACGATCTGGCTGAAGAATCTCGCTGAAGCGTCGACCGGCACATAAAGCCGCAAGGCTTCAGAGAAACCGATCGGATCGTCCAGTTCGTGAACGCTCCGGATACCAGCTTCGGCAATACCGCCCAGTAGACGGTCTATTGACTTCCTATCGATGTGGCTCCCGATTGCGACAATCAGGTTTGCTTTCGCGAGCGCCCGGACCCGTTCGCCCGACATTCCAGCGTACCGGGCAGCAGCCTTCAATCGTACGAGTGAACTCCGAGCATTGCGCATTTTTTCCAGATCAGCGTGACTGACAAGGAACTTCCGCCGCCCGGCTCCGGTATGCCTGGTTGGCACTGCCGATCCGGTTTGCGAGAGCATTGAAGCAATCGTCGAACTGCGCATTTTAGGTTGGCATCGCGATGCTTCGCCGACCAGAACACCCTTTCGTTCCCAGAGTACTGGAGTTCCATGCTCGGATGAATAGACGACATATGCTTCAAGCAGATCCAGCATCCAGGTGTACGCACTTTCACGAAGTTGCTTGCGGAGCATCCCAAGCAAATGCGGAAAGACCTCCGACAGCAAAGGAAGATTTCCGGCATTAGCGTGAGGCACGCGCAGCCGATCGAGCAGATTGAAGCAGCCAGTTCGATCGACAATGAGCGACGCGCCATCAGACACCAGCACTTGTTCTATGCATGTGTTCTGTCGAGCGGCCTTCTTCAGTGGCTTCCCCTGGAGGCCGAACTGTGACAAGGCCCCAAGCAAGCGCGCGAGACTCCATCTCTCCTCAATGGACAGCGCACCAATGCTCGAGTCATTAGGCGCCGAAAGCAGACTCTGAAGATCAGCTGAAAAGCCATCTAGATCGTCGCCATACAGTTGCGCACGACAGATGCAGGTCGTGAGTCGAGCCTGCTTCCAGCGCAACTGCCGTCGGCATGTATTGCAAATCGATGTGAGCCAGGATTGATGTCGAAAACATGCGGCGTTTCCTGAGTACCATGCCTCGCGCCAATAGCAATCAGGTTCAGCAAGACACAGAGGGCACCAACGCGCAATACCATTTGCTTTCGGGAGCCTGGCATCGATGCAGGCTAACCAGGATGGATTGGATAACCCATTGGCTGACGCAACCCGCATGCGATAGCCGGGAAAGCTCTCATCGAAGTGAGCGCGCGGCCGCACGAGGAATCGCCCTGCAAACAGAGCGATTCCTTGGGCGCGCCAATCAGCTTCATGCGTTGGACTGGGATTCATTCCAGGAACAACGAAAGTTGCTGAACGGGGCTCGCTTTTCCTGCGTGCTTGGCGGCTTCGTCCCTTTTGAATCGATCCATTCGATCGATAGCTCTCCAGTCAACAAAGTACGCGGACAGACCGGGGCAATCCGGTCGACGGAAAAGGGGAAAGCCACCACGTAGCGCTTCCTGCAACAGTTCTGGTGAGGTTCTCCTGTATTTGCCTCGACAGGGCAACCACTCCCCGAACAGCGATTGCAGATGCGAAATATCGGAGGGGCAAGGCTGGGATATCACCTCGAACCGACGGCACAATTCCGTGAGATCTGATCGTTGGAAGTATGGGCGCTTGATGAACGGTAGCGGGCGCAGCAACCCCGAACTGAGCAGGGACACATAGCCTCGTTGCGCAATCCGTAGTTGCTCCTTCACTTGCCCGCGTGTCGCGATGGAGGCATACCACCTGCGACATGCCTCCAATGCCTGAGGAGTGAGGTAAGCATATCGCTTCCGTTCACGCCCGCTAGCACTGGCGCCCTGGAGAATACGACTTCGAATAAGGCGCCACAGGAGATCCTGAGAGCAACCGATCATCCGCGCTGCGTTCTCAAGGCTCACGCACCCCTTGGGCACCTCGCGGCTCCCGAGCCGTACGCTACCAGCTTGCGAAGCGAACATCTCCTGCCCCTCCATGAAAAATCGCTTTCGCAGATCTGCGATGGGCAGAGCGGAGAGACATGTCGGTCGGTACGCTTCGTCGAGCAGCATCCGACGCAACCGTCTGAGAACTACACTTCGATGCTCAGGGACTACGATTTGATCCAGGAAGTCAAGAACGCCGTTCGAATCAGCCGCCAAAACGAGGCGATGCGTCTCGACCACTGCAGCGAGGCGAGTGGAACGCGGAGTATCAACCGGCAGAGATTCTGACTCTGGTACGGTAGTAGCCAGGGCGTCGAGCAGCGCCTCCAGAAACAGGACGTATGTCAGCCGATTGAATGCGACCGAAGTATTGCCTTCAACAATCAATCGTTCGAAGTCCCCCCATAAGCGGGCAAGATAGCGCCGTTCGCCCGGCATCGGGCAGGTGGCCCCAGCCCAGAGTTGATCTTCAGTGATATCGCTGATCAGATGCATCCCTTCCTGCATGTGCCCTCGCGTCATGACAGGCTCGGCGAGGTCATCCTTCAACCGGATATGGTGCAACGTACAAACCTCAAGCGTCGTCAGACGCCAACGCGAACGAATATGCCGTGACTCGGCCATGCAGGCGGGGCAGTATCGGATTCTGTTTGCGCGCGTAGCCACACTCCATCGTGGAAAAGAGGCTTCTCCCCACGTTGGATAGCCTTGAGGCTTGGTCCCGGCGGTGACCTTGAGCGTTGGCCGAAAGCGTTCGATGTCACTGAGCTTCGGGCGCGGGACACCATTCGCCCGTGCGACGCGAAGAAGGTAGGTTTCAATCCACTCGTCTGGCAGTAGCCTGGGGCGACATAGCGGGCCGGTTCTTTCGGGAAATTCCATGTCAGCGCTCCACAAGGGCAAAAGGTTCATCGGCTTTCACGAGTGGCAATTCGTTGAATGACTCGTGGAAGGGGTTGCGAGTATTCGGCGCGCCTGGATGGATTACCGTACGAAAAGCGTCGGACAGGATGCCTTCGGTCAGTCTAGGCTCGCTCTCTTGATAAGAAAGTTCCACAGCTCGCACGAGGAGCCTACGGATATCGCGTAAGCGTCCGTCGGTTGCGAATGCGAACTTGCGTGCCATCGTCGCACTCGAAATATCAATTGTCGGAACTTCGCGCAGATATTCCTTTTTGAACGCCCAAAGGACGCCCCGAAACTGCAACTCCGCAGAACCGTTCTCCACCGAGAAACGGTCGATCTCGATGACCTCTCGAAATCGACTGCGCAACTGATCATTTTTTTCGAACAATCGCCTGGTTCGTGGAATGCCGGCGAGCACGAACGAAACCCGTGTGGCATCAACCAGGCGTTTGAGCCAGTCGGCCGCTACGTGATGCGTTTTCTCACCGCCGCGATCTATCAGATGGTTGGCTTCATCGATGATCACCAGTCGTACCCGACACAGCTTGATCAACAGGACAAGTCGATAGGTCAGATCGACCTCTTTGCCTATGTCACACTTTGGATCGCCCAGCGCTCGAAGGATTGAACTCGCGAGCGCTTTTGGGGTTGGGGATGGACCGATCGCCACATAGAGCACAGGCACTTCGGTGAGTTCATCATGTTCTATGGCGGGATGATCATCCCGGTATCTGATGAGCAAGGTCGATTTTCCGACACCGGACTCGCCAAGCAACGCTAGATGTTCAGGTTCTTCGTTGAGGCATCGATAATCGTACAATCGGTCCATGGCGTTCAGGATATTCCTGACGTGAGGAAACTTGATAAAGCTCGTTCTTATATCCTGAACCGCTTTTCGTAGAACGGGGCTATTTTTCATGACCTACCTCTTCGTTCACAGAATCAATCTCGAATACAGGAATTTCATCTGATTCCGACGTCAGTGGAGAAGTCGAAGGGAGCATCTCAGACAGACCTCCAACCGGTTGCGAACGATTGTGAGGTTTTGTTGTGAGGTGACCCTGGCGAGCCCCCCTCCGTCGCTCGCTCAGCTTCTTCGATCTCATTGCCTCGTTGCTCGAATCACGGATTACCTGTTCTCCATGTGCTCGTGTCCGGCGGTTGGGATCCGAGACCTTACTCATCTCCTTGAAAAGCTTGGCTTGCTCTCGCGTCAGATTCTCGTACTGATCATTGGTGTTGTATGCCGCAATGTATTCTTCTTCAATTTCATCCCATACCCAGATAAAGCCAACGTTTTCATAGGGTGCTTTGATTTTCACCTTCGCGTTCACAGGCAGCATTCGGCGAAGCGTGAGCAGCTCTGGAGACACATAGCAAAAACCGTCAAAATCAATGCCATAGTGTTGAAGAGTGCGTTCGTCGTATTCGCTGAACTCAATACTGAGATCGTCAGCATTACATTTGAGCTGCGGCGGATTAGCGGAGGCGCTCTCCTTCCATACATCGAGCGGCGTACGCTTGGATAGTCCACGATGCGGTCTCATGTGATAGACCATCGTGATCCAAACGTGGACCATCTCATTGAGTTTGTCGAAGGTCAGGCAGGCTTCATCTTCAGCCTTGAATCCTATGCGTTGGTGGACTTTTGCGAGGGTTGTTCCCGGAAGTTTGTGGACAAAGTAGTAGTTGAGAGTTCTGAGAAAGCGTTCAACAAACGGCTTATCGTTCGGGTCTCGTGACGCAGCGTATTCGCAGATCACGCCAAGGTTCATCAGGGCGTCAACGACTGCGTGCGCGTGAAACTCGCGGCCGTTGTCCATGAGCAACCGTTCGAACCACCCATGACACGGCCATTCCAGGGAAAGTTCGGGAAACCGTTCTCGCAGGTAACTCTTCGGCATCATCGCGTGCCGAAGTGCCTCGAACACTGCATGGACACCATGCCCAGCCGAACTGATACAAAAGCCGAGAACACATCGAGAAAAGCGGTCGAAGACGACGGTGATGGTAGGTCGGTCGATGGTTCTTCCGCTAGCATCCGTATACATGACGTCGAGCTTCGTGTGGTCGATCTCGACGAGTTCCAGGATTCGGGACACCCGCCGAGCACGGAACTGATCGGCGAACCTGCGTTGCGCTTCGCGCTCACCATAGCGTGCTAGTGCACGATCAAACGCAGGGATGCGTTCGATACGTCGCTGAATAGTCCGAAGCCCGGGGACTTCGAGCCACTCTGACTCGATACGGGTAGTATTTATCTGCTGGATATCGAGGAATACGGCGTTGTATACATCTTCTGCTGTCCCTCGCTTGCTATTCAGGAAAGCGGTTTCGATTCTTTCGTGAATGATTGCCTCGACGGTGGGATCCAGTCTCGACTGGTCCTTGCCACCGCGGCCGTCTGTTTTGTCTAGCAAAGCGCGGATATCACACTGGGCAATGCGGTACCGGCGCCGCCACCGATATATGGTTGTCTCATGGGGCGGTTTAGGATCGTCCAGATCTGTGGCGACCCTGCGGATTGCTCGACGCAACTCATATCGAGAGGTCCCAAATGCGCCTAACCGTTCAAGCATTACAAGGTAATTCGCGCGGCGGCGCGTCTCGGCGTCCCCCTGATTGTCAGCGTATTGACTGGCACCAGCTTCGAGACTATCGCTTATAGCGTTGTTATTCGGCGGGCGCCGATATTCCTTTGAGTCGGCAGTCCTCAGAAATCCACGGACATATTCTTCCAGAAGATCTGCTTCGTTGTGGCTGGAATACTCCCCCGTCTCTACGTTTTCGAGCTGGGCGACACCGTTTTGAGTACGAATAAGGCGATACTTCCCCTCGCCTCGAAAGACAATCTGTTCTTTTCTGAAGTTGGCCACGTTGGAACTCCCGTTATCGAACCAGGGCAGGCAGGAGATCGTCGGGATCGCGTTTCATGACCCGGCGAAGTAAATCATCACATTCACGCTTTGCGTTCTCCCATTTCTCGGATATCTCGTTGGAGGGCGACGTTCCGTATTCTGGATCCCAGAGGGCCGTGTTGAGGCTTGGGCGATATCTGCCACGGGCGGGACGTACGGAGAGGAGTAGTTGAAGTCTGTTCGGGAGATCGTCTGCAATGAGATCGCTTCGCAGGACAATGCAAAAACGATGTCCGTGTTGCCGAAGATGCTGCATGGCGGCTTTCAACCGAATGATGGCTTGCGAGTGCGTGGCGAGCGCCTTGTCATCTTTGATCTCGAGGAACGCGGGACCCGTATCTGTCTCGACTTTGACGTCAGGCGTATATCGTCGCCGACATTCGTCATGCAGATATTCAAAAACCTGCGGCTGTGTGGCGATCGACTTGACCGAGGCTGCGACCTCCAGTATCAGCAACGCCATCGCTTCGTTAAGGCTTTCAAACTGCGCCGGCCTTTCTGACTTCCGGGTGGGGAAAGTGCCCCGCACACCGCGACCCGACACAGTCACGATGCGGCGCGGGCGTCGTGATGAAGGAGAAATTGCCAACGGCTGAGAAAATTTAGGCAAGAGTTTGCTCCGTCGCGTCTGCTGAAGACGCTTACGTTTCGGAAATAACTCCCCCTCCGACAATATCCAGTCGGAATAGGCCCGAGCAACGGGCGCGCGATGCCATCGAATCGATCACGAATGGTCGAATCTGGAGGGGGCGGAAATCGCAGGCGAAAGGAAGCTCTTGACGCTGAGGTCAGATCGGTGGAGACTCGACTTTGTCCAGGAGACGAATCTTTACCGGTTCTGATCCAAGAGCGCTGCGGGCCTGCGGGTTCGTGGCGCTTTTTCTTTACATGGGGCCTCCTTGGCTGAAATTGGAGTCTTCTGTCTGGCCAACGCAGCGCCCGCGGGCAGCAAGCGCGCTATGCATAGCTGCAAACGCTGCCATATCGTCGTCCGTGAGACCTGTGTCCATCGCGAGAGCTTGGAGCACTTCGTGTTTCCGGGCTGAAATTTCTGCCGGCAATCGGAAAATGCGCTGCGACTTACGCGCTGCGGCAGCGAGTAAGCGACTGAGGTCCTCAGGGAGCTCCAGCGCCGTCGACATCAATTCCAGGAATTGCTCGCCATCCGGAGTCCGCTTTCCGGTTTCTACTGCGCTTACATAGGTGTCGTCCACGCCCATACGTATCGCCAGCGCAGTTTGGGTGAGCCCCAAAATTTTTCGCCTAGCTCGTATGAAATCGCCGAGCGCGCTCATAGAATCCGTCTCGCAATTTTTGAGGGAACAAGACGAGCGTAATCTGCTTCGCGAAATTTGGCAAAGTCAAGACCTACATATTTTTTTGAATCAAAATCGATGTGAAATCGCACCGACAAGAGAATTGGCGAATCTCTAAGAATATGTATTTCTAGTGATGCAAATTAATATTTGTTTTTTGTTTTTTTGAACGAATGGGAGGCGATAGATTGCTTTCAGGTGGCAGTCGTTGGTAGTCGTTGTCTTTAAGATGCTACAAGTCCCCAGATCGTCAATTACGCGAGAGATCTACACGCACTATGTGATTGGGGTCCAAAACGGCCAACGAACTGTGCCAGAAAACGGGAAACTCCCAGATTACCTCGTGCCCTAGCGCGATCGGAGTGGTTCCTACTCACAGAATTTGGGAGGTCGGAATGATGTTGCAGATCTCCCGCGGGCTAGCGATGCACGCGTTCAGTTCACGCCTACTATGCAGAATCACGACGCCGTCGCCGGTCCGAGCAAGCCGCCTGAATAAGGTCGTCGGTTTGGCAGTCGCCAAGAGGCATCTTTACGAAAGTCACGATGTACTACGCGCCAACCCAGATCTACATGAGCGGCGTGGAGTCGCGGGAGAGACGTAAGTGGGCGCGCGGGGGGCGAGCGCGACTCGCAATCAAGGCAAACGTCGTCCCAAGAGTTCCTCAGTCAACGCGTTCACCTTTTGCCGGTGGATTCCGCCTCACTCGTCATCGTGGGGAGGAGGATGGAATAATCTCGCTGAAGCACGCCGGGCGCGACAGAGAGGCTCGTCGCTATTCCAGAAATGCCCCCTCGGCCGCGCTGGGCGCGAACTCGCTGAAACGGGCAATCAAACTCACGACCATTCGGCTGGGTCGACAGTTGCTCCGTCTGCTATTGGGTCTGCGTGGCACTCACCACTACTGAGAGCGTACTCCAATCGTCCACACGCAACCGATCGTGATGGCGCGCCGGTTGTCGCTGCCGCTCCTGAAGTAATCAGAGAGCGCGCGGCTGCCGCTTTCCTGCAAGGCGGTGGGCCTTGGGAGTAACTCCGACGCGTTTGTCGGAGGAGTCTCGCTGAGCATCTTACATTTGCATAGGCCTATCCACCGATTCAGTCGACAACGCTCCGAGGATGGTGCGGGCGTTGCGGAAAACGACCCACGACCAGATGGCGCCACCGGCGACCTTGGCCAGAAACTGGAGCCCCGCGATCATCGGGAAGACGGTGCCGAATGCGATTAGGGGGAAGATGAGGGAGTCCACAGCGGCGCCAGCGACGTTGGCGCCATTCGCGCGTGCCAGAATCGGGTGGCGGCGCGCCGCCTGGAACACGAGGGCACTAGCGACGGCTGCTCCGCTGAATGCAATGAGGGACGCTAACGCGATCACACCGGATGCTGGATTGAGTGCAAAACTCACTGCGCCCGCAGCGGCGATCAGGCCAAACATGCGCGCCCATAGTGCACGGCCTCGCCAGTTCAGATGCAGGCGATCGCGAATTGCAAGGTCAAGGCCGATGAGCACGAATGCATTGATCGGCGTGGATGCGGGTCCAAAGTGCGCGACGCTCAGGTTCGCGGCGACGACTGCTGCAATATAGATCAAAACGTACATAAGTCCTCTGCTGTCGTAAGCCGGGTGCGGCCTAGTGGGGGATCAGTGCGATATCGATCGGCAGTTGATCAATTAGTGCATGTTTAGGCGTGCGCGTCCCGTCCTCCCGGGTTCTTGTACGGCACGCGGCTAACCCGACTACCAGGGTGCACCTCACCTCGGGCACGATCTGTCCCCAAAAAATCTCCGTGTACTGTTGCGCGCGAGCTACACCCCCCATTGGGGTAAGGGTAAATCTTGGCATCACTGGAATTTTGCCACGGCAAGTGCGAAACTACGCAGTTAATTGATGTGCAGTTTTCGGGAGATATTTTACGATTGTGGACGCAGTTATGACTTCCAGAGTGATCGTCGTTACCAACTGCACCAACAGGAAGCGGGCCGGTTATGGCACCGTCGCACTCACCGCTGCCGACATGCGCGGTTCGTTGTCATCGGTGGCAGCGCGCTGGGGCAGGGCAATCAAGAAAGCCCCTCCCTCAGACCAGGCGCAGGACATCTACATGGGCCGCGCCTTTTCTGAAGCACGACAGGTAACCACCACGCTAGGCGGTACTCTGCACATCATCTCTGCGGGACTAGGGGTTGTTGGTGCTGCGGAGGAAATTCCGTCATACAACCTGACTGTTGCCGACGGTGACAACTCGCTGAAACCACTGCTCACGCAGTTAGGTAAGAGACCGAGTGACTGGTGGATGGCATTAACAGCAGAATTGGGTCAGCAACGCTCCGTCCGTGCATTGCTCGAAAACAATACGGATGCCCTCGCGCTCTTCGCGCTTCCGGGAAGTTACATCGCCCTGATTGCTGAAGATCTAGCGTCCCTGACGCAGTGGCAACTTAGCAGAGTTCGGATCATCACGTCCGCTCACGGACGGACCCTTGTGCCCGAGCACGCTCGCCATGTCGCACTACCTTATGACGAACGCCTAGAAGGGTCGTCATATGCTGGCACGCGCACCGATTTTCCCCAGCGTGCGCTCCGCCATTTCGTTGAGGCGCTGACTGGACACCAACTCTCCATTGATGACGCTAGGAGATCTGTTTCCGCAGCCATGCACGCACTAGCGAAGCCAGTTATTCCGGCAAGAGAACGCAAAACTGACAGCGAGATTTTGGCTCTTCTGCGTAAAAACTGGGATCGGTTTGACGGCGCGTCAGCACGATTGCTCAGGTATCTGCGCGACGAGGCATTAGTTGCCTGTGAACAGTCGCGGTTCCGCAATCTGTGGCACCGACTCCAACAAGATCTGGCCAACGAGGGCTAATGGCACCATGGCGAGAAAAGAGATCGTGGTACGCGCGCTGCGAACGACCCAAGGCGTAGAACTGGATGTCTTTGCCTTTTTCATTCAGGGCTCAGACATCATTAAGGTCGCGGACATCTCGCGGGTGGAGCGCGATGAGTCCGACGAACTCAAGGGCTTTCAGCGTCCAGAAATTCGCTCGCATGTGAAGGGTATCGTCGACTATTTAAATCAAGGGGATGTACTGTTCCCGAACGCGATCATCCTGGCCATGTCGCCCGAGGTTCACTTCTCTGCAGCCCGTGGTACGAAGCCAACAGGTGACCAGGGAATTGCGCAAGCGGGTACCCTGACGATCCCTGTCTACGACGAGGGACAACGGGTTGCTTGGATTGTCGACGGGCAGCAGCGATCACTTGCGTTGGCGCAAACGGGAAGTAAGAGCATTCCCGTGCCGGTCGTCGGCTTTGTTTCTGACAGTCTGGAAATCCAGCGCGAGCAGTTCATTCTGGTCAATAAGGCCAAGCCGCTTCCAACCCGGTTAATCAACGAGTTGCTGCCCGAGACTCGCAGTATTTTGCTGCCTCGCGAGTTGAGTGCGCGCAAGGTTCCATCGGAGATTTGTAAACTGCTCAATCGTGATCCCGAATCGCCCTTTCACAAGCTGATCAAGCGGATTTCGGAGAAAGGTAGCAGTACCAGCGTGATCACCGATACAGCCGTCATCTCCATGATTCGGAACAGCATGAACAACCCACTTGGGGCGCTCGCACCCTACAAGTCAAGTGGTCGGGATGGCGTAGATGTTGAGGGCATGTACCACATCCTCATAACTTATTGGTCCGCAGTGCGTGACGTATTCCCAGAGGCGTGGGGCGCGGATCCGCGTAGCAGTCGCTTGATGCACTCAGCAGGCATCGAGGCAATGGGCGTGCTTATGGACCGGATCTACGCCCGTCTCTCAGGACTTGGCGAGGACTACAAGACGGTACGCAAAGAGCTTGAGAAGATGGCGCCTGCGTGCCGCTGGACTAAGGGAACCTGGGAATCGCTGGGTCTAGCCTGGAACGAAATCCAGAACACACATCGCGATATCAGAAAGCTGCAGGAAGCACTGGTCCGAGCTTATACGAACACCATGAAACAATGAAATTTCTCTATTCCGATACCCAGGACTATGTTGATCCGGGGTACGACTTTATAAACGATGTAAATGCTCCCGGTCGGCGTCGCTACTGGGATGACATGTATGCGCACGAACTTATGACGCCATCGCCGTATGACGGATTGCTCGTATCCATGAGTGCCGTCCGGCAGGCTGCTGGTGTTGCCAACTCGAAAGTGCGATATTCGACAGCCGAAGAGCAGCGGATGCTGCGAGATGGTGTCCGTAAGTTTCTGCGATATGGCGGTCCAAAGTTTAAGAACGCGATGGTCCTCGGCGACTGTGGTGCATTTGCTTATGCCAATAGCAAAACTCCAGCCTATCCGCCGCAGGAAGTCGTTGAGTTCTACTCGGACGCGGGTTTCACCCATGGTGTATCACCTGACCACATCATCTTCGACTGCCTGACGGACAACCCTCCAGAAAGCGCAATGGCCCCCGGTGTTATTGAGCGCTTTGATATCACGCTAGCAAACGCCGAGGAATTCTTGCGCCTGACGGATGCAGAAGATTATCCCTTCGAACCGCTGGGAGCCGTCCAAGGTTGGTCGCCCGCGAGCATGGCTGACGCCGCCGTCCGACTCGAGAAGATGGGTTATCGCTATCTGGCGATCGGGGGGCTCGTTCCGTTGAAGGTTGATGTCATCAAGCAGGTTCTTCACGCACTGCGTAATGCCATCAAGCCGGAAACGAATATCCACCTGCTCGGATTTGCCAAAGCTGACAGCATCCATCAGTTCACGAATTTCGGCATTACTAGCTTCGATTCCACATCTCCGCTTATCCGGGCATTCAAGGATGCGAAGGCGAATTACTACATGGAGTCACCCAAAGGGGGGCTGGACTATTACGCGGCCATCCGCATTCCGCAGGCTATCGAGAACCCACGCCTGATGCAGGGTATCAAGCGCGGGATTTTTAGTGCTGAAGATCTTCAGAAGCGTGAACAGAAAGCACTGGCCGCGCTGCGCAAGTTTGATAGCGGTGGCGGGAAGGCGACCGAAGCACTCGACGCCGTTATGGACTATCAGCAGTTCCTGACACTTGGTGACGGCCTGCCAATTGAAAAGCATGCAAAGGAACTCCTGAAGATGCGAACGCTGGTTGAGCGCACGCTCGACGAGGCGCCATGGAAACGCTGTCGCTGCTCAATCTGCAGCAAAGCGGGAGTCGACGTCATCATCTTCCGTTCGAGCAACCGAAACAAGCGCCGAGGCTTTCATAACCTTGGGGTCTATCACAAACACGTACAACGTACTTTGGAGAATCATCTGTGAGCGTCTACCGATTCAAGGCAATTCGTGCATCACAGGCCCCGGAGCACGATGTCTTTACATTTGCTGCAACCCCGGAACAGATCTGGGGATTTGCAGAAATTGAACGCGTAGGCCGGGAGGAGAGCGGCCAACTACGTGGCTTCCAGCGCCATCAGATCGCCACGCATATTAAGGAGATTCGAGATTATCTCCGGCGTGAAGACGCGCTTTTGCCGAATGCACTTATTGTTGCCTTCATCGGTGGTGTCAAAGTGAAGGACAAGGGCGATGGCGTTGTGGACATTGAGATCAAGGTTGGTGACGGCAAACCCGGTTTCATCGTTGACGGTCAGCAGCGACTGAGCGCGCTCTCGGGCATCACGAAGCCCGGCTTCCAGGTGTTCGTCTCCGCTCTCATCTGCAAAGACTACAACGAACTGCGCCAACAATTTGTCTTGATCAACAATACCCGTCCGCTGCCCAAGACGCTCATTTATGAACTGCTGCCAAACGTCGAGGGTTTGCCGGAGCGCTTTACGGCACGCAAATTTGCCGCACGAATTGTTGACCGCCTGAACTTTACAAGGGGTTCTGCGCTCTACGGTGAAATCCGTCAGCATACGAACCCCAAGGGAGTCCTGAGCGATACCGCCATGCAGAAACTCGTGATGAACTCGGCCTCCGACGGTGCTATTCGTGAGTTCATCAAGGACGGTGATTTTGAGGATCGCGCATACGAATTCGTAAACGCATTCTTCGAGGCTGTTGTCACCGTCTTTGGAAGTGAATGGGTCGGTATGAGCCCCAAGACATCCCGTCTGCGTCACGGTGCCGGTGTTGTGGCTATGGGATTCGTGATGGAGTTTCTCTATTCCAGTGAGGGTGCCACGACTCGGACGGAGTTTGAGGATGGTCTCAAGCTGCTGAAGGAATACACCGCGTGGACGAGCGGTCAGTGGAGACTTGCACCGTACGATGAGCGTCCGTGGAATGGCATTCAGAACACGCCGAGCGATATTGATCTGCTGACGAACTATCTCGTTCGCTCGATGAAGCGCGCGCTTCGGAAGCCTCGTCAGGTCGCGAATTCATAATTGAGGAACTGCTTGTGAAAACGCATGCGTTGGTTCTCTTCTCCGGCGGGCAGGACTCGACGACCTGTCTCGCTTGGGCACTCGATCGGTATGAGCATGTCGAAACTATCGGATTCGACTATGGCCAGCGGCACGCAGTCGAACTGGAGTGCAGACAAAAAATATTGACGGGTTTGCGAGACGAGTTTCCCGAATGGGGTGCCAAACTCGGCAGCGACCATTTGCTCGATCTTTCAATTCTCGGGCAGATCAGTGACACCGCACTCACGGTCGGCAAAGCTATTGAGATGCAAGAAAGTGGCCTGCCTAATACATTCGTGCCGGGCAGAAACCTCCTATTTTTTACTTTGGCTGCAGCAGTCGCCTATCGACGGGGTCTGCAGGTGCTGATCGGAGGTATGTGTGAGACCGATTATTCAGGCTACCCCGACTGTCGTGACAATACGCTCAAGGCGCTGCAGGTGGCAATTGCGCTAGGCATGGGCCAACCGCTAGTGATCGAGGCGCCACTGATGTGGATCGATAAAGCTCAAACTTGGCAGATGGCGTCCCGACTCGGTGGTGAAAAACTGGTCAGCCTTATTCAGGCTGACACGCACACATGCTATCTTGGGGACCGCCGGACGCTGCATACGTGGGGCTATGGTTGCGGCAATTGTCCAGCGTGCGATCTGCGGCGTGCGGGATACGAGAGCTTCGCAAGCGAGTTGCACGATGCCGTATAGCGTGAAAGAAATTTTCTTCACCTTGCAAGGTGAAGGCGCGAACGCCGGACGTGCTGCAGTATTCTGCCGCTTCGCCGACTGCAATTTGTGGACCGGACGGGAAGAGGACCGGTCTACTGCGATTTGTCGATTTCGCGATACCGATTTCGTCGGAACTACTGGCGAAGGCGGCCGGAAGTTCTCCGATGCGGTCGCTTTGATTGGCGCAATCGAGGCGTTATGGCCGTCCGAAGATCGTAATCGGCGATTTGTAGTTCTAACCGGTGGCGAACCTCTGCTACAGGTGGATGAAGCATTGATCGCCCAACTTCACGATAGGGGCTTCTCGATTGCCGTTGAGACAAATGGCACTGTCGCCGCCCCAACTGGGATAGATTGGATATGCGTCAGTCCGAAGGCGGGCACAAAACTCACCATTCGCGGCGGAAACGAGTTGAAACTTGTGTTTCCGCAGGCCGGTCTAGATCCAGCGGGATTCACTGCACTGTCCTTCGACAATTTTTACCGGCAGCCGATGGACGGCCCCCAGCGACTTGACAACACCGCTCGTGCGATCGCGTATTGCCAAGCGAATCCGCGCTGGAATCTTGGCATCCAAACACACAAAATCGTTGGGATTCGATGATCTACGAACTAAGCCAAGAGTTCTTCTTCGAAGCCGCGCATACTCTTGACCGGCAGATCGAGGCGGAAGGTAGCAAGCGCATCCATGGACATACTTACCACGCCGAGATTGCCTTAGTTGGCTCACCGGATCCTCGGTCCGGGATGCTCATTGATCTAGGCTATGTCCGCCGCGAGATTGAGAGGGTTCGTGAACTACTCGATCACAGATTCCTAGATGACGTTCCCCAGATCGGTCCTGCGACGCTCGAGAATCTTTGTACATTTCTCTTCAACGAACTCAAAGACACTCTTCCAAGCCTCGTTCGCATCTCCGTTGCGCGTCGGGCAAGTGGAGACAAGTGCACACTCAGGACCAAATCTGATTTACCGGACTACTGACAATTTATTAAAGGTAATCAAGTAACTTTCGCACTTCGCGTGGCACGACCAAACCTCGAATTTGCGCAGCCAATTGTTGTGCCTCGCCGCGCCGCGACTCACCTTGCGCATGCAGCCAACGCAAGCGAAGGAATCGCGCATTCGCTGCATCTAAATGGTTCCGTTCCTGCATCTCGCGTAGCGCACTATCTGCACGCCCGAAATCATCGCAATCCAGCGCGCGCTCGAATAGGGCCATGAGCTGACCCACACTGAGAACCGGCTTCGCGGGAGTGACGAGATCAGCATGAGCAGTAAGCTCGACGACAAGATACTTGCAAGCATCGACAGCCAATTGTTTGAGGCGGATATCGTCCGAGAGACGGATGCGGCACCATAGTGTTGGCGAATACCCTCCCAGCAGTGCTGTGAGTCGTGCGGGAGCCGAAGTTGTCTCAGCCGGCTTCGGAAAATCGCTGAGCGTATATCCTATAGCTGCCTCGAGCAGCGGCGCAAGACGATACCATTGTCGCCAGTCAGGTGCTGCAGCGCAAATCTCATTAACGCGTGCGTCAAACGCAAAGACCGCCCCCGGGAAATCGGCGGATATTAAACTAGTGGCTACACTTCGCGACGCCTCCGACCCGACCACGTTAGACTTTGCGTAGTCTAGGGCAATCTGTCGTGACGTTGCCTCTGAATCCGCAATCATGCCCCCCCTCCGAAAGTTTCGGCCGCGTTAACCCAACGATCGTTTAATTCGAGTCGAAGCCGTTGTACGTCGGCCAGTGTCGTGGTCAATGTCATTTGTTCTTCCTTGGCATTTAGGCCGTTCCAAGTAACATTCATCGATCCACGCAAAGCGAATCGGCTGCCGCAAAGGCACTTCTGATGCAGTTGCTCCGCGACCGCCCAGCGCACCCTTAGAGGGGCAAATCGGTGAATTGACTTGAGACGCTCAACAAAGCTCTCGTTGTGCGCGTCGTTGTTCATGCCAACAAAGATACTGCCACCAAGTTCGACTATCCGAGCTAATACAGCCGACAGTCGGATCGGACCACGAGGCCAATCCGGAGCAAGGGCCTCAAAGGCGCCGCCTGCGTTATCAATGGCTTCGATGTCGCTAACCCAAGCAGATACTAGCCACAGCGGTTCGCTGGGTGCCAGCAGTTCCGCCAATAAGCACCCACTTAGAACGTCAGCGAGCGCTTGCCGCTGACGGGGAGTAATCAGATCCCGATGGCCCATCAGCCTATCTCCCTCAATTCAAACAATACGGTGAGTCGCCCTTCCGCGGATTCGATACGTTCCACGGCCGCATACAGGTGAAGCCACCCCGTATCGATCGGAACTGAAGCTAGGGAAGTAATCGCATCACTCAATTTTTCCCTATCGGCGTCGAACGCTGACAGGCGAGCGCTTCCCTGCTGGCTTAGATATTCCGCGATCCGCGTTTTCCACTGCGGGTCGCAAACATCGACCGTCGCCGGTTCTTCGTTATCCAATAGTGCACGCAGGAGTCCCGTCTCAATTACTCCGATGTCACGATAGGGATGCCAACTTGGCCGGTGTGCCGCACGCAACTCGGCAGGTTGTGGCCACAAAATTCCGCTCAAAATTTGCGCGCTCTCGCCGTCGCCAACGGGAATGCCTCCACGAAGACGAGCAAGTTCGCTACGCACGGCAGTACCATATTGTGGATGGACTACTGCAATTCGACAAAAAACGCGCAGGTCAACTATGAAACCTTGTCGCGCCTGTAAACCGATTCGATAGTCGTCCAGTTCAACAAGTAGCCGCCAAGTTGAAACTTGCATTCCGGGGCGCAACAGACGCGAATTAGCGCTTACACCGAAAGTCCTTCCAACCGCATGCCCTGATCGCCGGAGAGTGTCGGCAAGCGCGTCAAGTTCCATGACGCGTTGTCCATGACCAAGCGATTCTGCGCAACGCTCCGCCGTCTTGGCAAAAACATCATCCAAGCAAATTCTTCGGCACATAGCACTAAGAGCTTCGGACGCGCGTTCCGCATCTGTCGCCGCAAGCGCTGCCTCCGCGGCACGAAACAGCTTCCGAGGTTCGTTGCCGCAGAGGAGCGTCAATTCCTCGACGAGGCCAGCGCCTCCTAATGCTTGCTCGGTCAGCCACAACGTCATAGTCTCTGATGTTGCGTCCCACTCCCAGTCCGACAACAACGTATCGGTGACATTATTTCGAGGGAGAATCAATGCAACAGCCTCGCCAAGCGTAACTGCGACCGTCTCGCAAAGCAATTTTCGTAGCCACCGCCCCCAGAGATCGGCATCGGGTTGGGCGGCAGATAGCGCCAACTCGCGGAGTGATGCAACAACTGCGTTCACATTGAATAGTTGTCGCAAAGTACGTACAAGCTTTTGCTCAATTCGCGGGGAGTTTAACGAGTCAACGTGATCAGTGTCATCGTCCTCCTCTTGATAATCCGTCAACTCGGTGTTTGGAGTCTCCATGGTAGGAAACAGGATACCGACTGCGTCCTCGAGTTCGCGAACGGTCACGCGCTCACATGACGTTGCAAAGTCCCAGCCGTTCGCGTCTGCAGCAACAATGGTTGCCGCCAGAAATACCTGTGCAATCCAATCGAGTTGAAATGCGTTTCCGTAGGCCCTTAAGCGGGAATCGTTCACCACAACATCCCGAAAGAGCATCGTACGACAGACAGCCAATGCGTCGTCTGGCCAGTTATTCCTAGAGGCCAAAGCCGCCTCCGAGGGCAGATGGATCAAGATACGCAATCCATCGACGTCTTGTTCCAATCCGACCGCGGCAGTCTTGCCATGCAAACGAAGTGCAAAATGGATACTTCTTTCACTTACCCGGCCGTCCGATTTCAATCGAAGACTTGCTTCGCCGTCTGCCGCATAACGCTGCACCCGAACCGGGGAGCGGCGACTATAGGTATGTGCATCCACGCGACTTACCAGTGACGCCCAAGGACCTCGGCTGGGAACGGTCAGCATTTCAGGCGCTTCGCCGCCGTTCAGGACTGAGTTCCACTGCCAGCGTGCATTAGACGTAGGCAACACATGCTCGGGGATTTTCTCCATCCGCATTTGCCGGGGGCGGACAACTTGAGATTCGACGCCGTTGATCTCGACCCGATCGTACATTGGTATGTAGTCCGCTAGCTCGACCTGTACAGCCGCTTCGGCGCTCTCCACATCGACTGGCAGCCAGTGACTAATCGTCGAATCGAATGGCGAAAACCTTCGAGAAACACGCCCTGGTACTAACATATTCAGCGCGCTCCCAACCGCCATCACTTCTTCTTGCCCTTGATCCGGTGTTACTTTGATCTCAGGAAGTTGGAGCTCACTAAACAGTCGGCTTGGCAAGAACTCCGGAAGCGGTGTTCGTTCGAAAGGCTCAGTTTCACCCGGTTCTGTGGGATAGGCGAGCAGCCAATCCGTTGACAGCCTGCGTAACAGCGTCGGAATAACCTCAAGCATGATCCCTCGCGGGGGTTGCCAAAGGAGTAATTGCACACGGTCACGCGGAATTCTCAGCGCACGCTCGATATGGGTTCCGAGTGTGCGGCGGAGCGATGGATCATCGTTTCGTAAGAGACTGGAAAGCACGTCCGCGATGATTCGACGATATTTCACGTATCCCTTAGGCCTTGCTACTACATCCCACAAGTAAGCAAAGGGTGGCTTGTTCTCCCATCGTTGATAGAGCCATTCGAGCAACGAAAAGGTTGCCTGAATTCGAAGCACATACAGATTGCTTACTGGAAGGTTTGTTGGAGGCAGCGAGGGGTCGAAGAGTTGCTCGTACGATGCGAACGCTGCACGATCTCGACCGTAATCGGATAGCACCGTTATCATCCACGGACGCATAGCTTGACTGCGCCCAGCTCTTCCCTTCCGCTGGAGAAAGCCGGCTGATCCCCGAGGCGCCTTATGCTGAATTACGAAACCCACTGTTGTGTCGTTGAAGCCAACTTCCAATGAAGCAGTCGCAACTACGACCGTTGCACTTACGTCAACACCGGAGTCTTGTGAAGTCGTACGGCCCAACGGCAATCGCTTTTCCAAGCTATGCAACTCAATTTCATCAACGGCCCACCAACGTTGACCCTCTTGGTCGCGCTCAAGCGCCTCTGCGCCGTCACCGCGTAAGGCTGCTAGCGGAGCACGTTGGCCATCGGGCAACAGGCGATTGTTCCTAACCAGGTAGCCCTCTGCGTCTGCCAAGCTGTGATACAAGCGGTTGTTAACATCTAGGTCGTCAGTAAACAAAAACGTCTTTCGTCCTACCACGCCACCGGTACGATTGACTACGCTGTCGGCCATCCTGCCAATTAACATGGCAGTCTGAATCGTCGTCGACATCAGGCTTGTCTGGCCGGATGGATCTCCTCTCAAGACAATCTGATACTCTGCACCGCGCTCGAAGCACTCTCCTATTGCAGGTGAAATGGTTGCGACGTCGACGGCAGGCACACCGGTCATCGTTGCGAAGAATTCATCTGCATCACGCAGCGTCGCCGAAAGACCAATCCAGCGAATCGCTGCATTCGGGCCCAGCGCATTTCGCCATCTAGACATCGTGAGGGCTACCTGCGCTCCGGGTGCGCCTGCGTATGTGTGCACCTCGTCCAGCAAGACGAACAACGGTTTCGAGTTAGAAGGGCGGTCAAGTCCAAGTATGGGCCGTAGTTCCCTCTCGGTTATTCGCGCGTTAAGCGACTCCGTTGTAACGAACAACAGGTCGCAACCACCCGCCTTTAACGCGTCTCGCGTCAAAACGACATTGTTAATCTCGCCGTTGCACCGACCAGTGACACACCGCAGGCGCTGTTGTCCTGCCGCAGCGTCGTCTTCACTCCACGCAAGGGGACCATCACACTTAAGACAACGAATAAACGGACAAATGTAACCGCGACCTTGCCGCTTCCAGTTTTTGGGCGGATATGGCGAAGCGAAGTGTTCCCAGTTGCGGGGCGTATCACCGTAATAGACACCTATGCGCAGGGGCCTGGCTCCGGAAGACTGAAGTAGTGGCGTGAGGCGATCCGAAAGGCGCACCGCCTCGCGCAGCTGATCCTTAAGCAGTTCGACACGTGGGTATAGCGCTAGCGCTAGAGTATGCTCGGTCCCAGACGCGACTTGCGTCGCGATTTCTGTAAGCGCAGGCAGATAAAAGCAAAACGTCTTACCGCTCCCGGTACCGGCCGTCACAATTGTGGCGTTGTCGGTAGGCGTTTCGCTCAGCAAGCGTGCGGCCGCTCTAACTTGAAATCGTGCTAATGTGAGCGGCGCACCTTGGTCATTTTGGGTAAGGGCGTCCCAGAACCTCCGACGCAGCGTATCTTCTCGAACAATCGCCGGCATGTGTTCCCATGCTTCCGTAGGCACGACGTCCCGATGTGGGAATAGCCTCGGTCGACGATCGACCCGGAAATCGGCGACGAGGCGAGGCGCACCTCGCCACTGTTCGGCCCGGAACATCTGACGCGATCGCACCGCTAGCCGCACGGTCTCAGCAAAGCGGGAGCGCAGTCTTCCTCGACGCTCGAAGAGCAATTGGGCATCGATTAGGTCTTCGACGAGTTCCTCACAGTCTTCAGCGGTCCTTGTCATTTGCTTGTCTACAGCCAATGATTGGGCCAGTCGAATGACTTCCGCGAAGGTCAGGCTGCCGTCGACATAGCCCCAAGTGAGGGAGCGCATCTCGGCCTGCTCGATCGCATTAAGTAGTTCTTCAGCAGCGGTATTCACGTTATGACAAACGGATTCTTAAAGTATCTAGAAGATCGTGATTTCGAAGCCAGTCCGCGACTTCAGTCGTGAGCAAAGCGAATGCAGCGCCGTTGCGCTGACCAGCGGACCGCAAAAATGTAACCACTTCACTAGGGATTCCGCCCCCTGCCAGTGACTCCCACAGAGTGACCAAACGGTCCGCGGTCGCCTTGGTCGAACTGATTTCGTCCTCGCTACCAGGCAGTGCTCCCGCAACTTGCCGCAATCTGGCCCACGTATTTCGTATTTCCGCAACTTGCGCTGCGAGGGCGGGGACCTCGGCGAGCACCTCTAGTAGTTCGATGGAAATTGAAGGCTGTTGCTCGAGCACCCAAGATCTCCAGCTAGTCTGAAGAGCAGTTTGAATGCTCACAGAAAACTGCGCCAGCGGTTCGAAAAGGATCTTACGCGCATCGTCACCCGGAACCGGATCTAGAATGGATGTCGGCGCTTCCTCAAAGGCGACTAGTAAGTTCTGAAGTCGACTGCGCCAGCGCTCCAACGCTTCAGTATCAATGCCTTGAACTTGAATCCTAGCAGCCTTAAGAATAACCCCTCGGTAAGCAGAGGCGCGAAGCGACTCGCTCGGCGCTTTTAGTTGCTGACCACGCAACTCGAAATGCTTTGCCTCGTCTTTTTCGCGCCGACGAGCCATCAACGTGCCAACTTGATTCCGGGCAGCGTGGACGCGGTCGAACAAGCTAGCATCTGCATCATGCGATTCGCTCACTTTGTTTCCTCCTCTATTCCAAAGCGATCGATCGCGGTTACACAGATGGCCAGCGATTCGCCGATCGTCTTTTTGCTGAGATTCAGGCCTTCACCGACATCCACTTCAATTTGCTGAAGCTCTCCTTTGACCCGGCTCTCAATTCGCGAGAGGATAGCCTCAATGCCATTTATCACTTGGTCCAATTGCACGCGCTGTCCGCTTGCGAGCGCACACCGAATCAGGGCTTCTGCTCCTTGTGCAAGTTCTAGAGCGATCCAATGATCCATGGCTTGGTCCATCGTTCTTGGACTTGGCAGGCTCATCAGTTGCGTACGCATTGATTCGCGCATGGCACCTAGGTCCAATCCGGCATTCTCAGCTTCGGTAAGTAACTGTTCTACCAACGCTACAAGCGACGAAGGTCGGCGTGAATTGTCCCCGAGTGCAAGGCGGACACGAACTAACCATTCCGACCACGCTTTTCGTTCATCCTCGAACGCCGTGCTGTATCCCGCGAGTAGTCTTCCATAAAGCTCCCCGAGCGGTCGAAGATCCTGAATACCATATTCGGTCGGAGGAATCTGAGTCAGTTGTAGATTGCGTCGCCGCAGCGCGCGCACTGCTTGCAATATCGGCTGAATTCGAGTGAAATTTCCAATTCGGCCACCCTTTGAGCCCGAACACAAGGCCTTCAATAGCGCCCGAACAGGCTCATATTGTTGTGAGAGACGCTCGTTATGCTGGCGAAATGTGGACGTTAGTGCGGTCATTGTCGGTGGCGCTGTCCTCTCGAATAGTTTTCCGACAATTGCCTCCGTTGAGTCCCCAACTTTGATTCGGCCGCTTTGCATCAACGTTAGCGTCAACACCTCGACTGCACCGACAGTTGGGTCCCATTGCGCGTCCCCTCGAAAGACTCGCTTGATTTGAGCCGTGATTTCGTTCGCCCATAGTTGCAATTCACTTAGCAGTGAAGCTATGTCCAGCATTACCTCGCCTGTACCCGTATCAGGCGAGGTAACTACACGAACTAGCGCCTCCAACGCCACCGCCGTCTGGGCAATCGTCCGCGTGCGGAGTGGCAGTTCGAGCGAAATGGCTGTGCGCGTCCTAGCCGTTTGCTGACGATCAAAGTTGATGCTAGCAAGACGGAACGCTGTCGTGGCGAGAGCTTTCTGAACGCCGAGTTCGTCCCAGTCTATGAAGCCGTCGAGCGCAGAGTAGATCAGACCGCGCAGACTCTGCACATGAGACTGACTAAGAATAGAATCCGGTTGAACAGCCCACTGCTGAATTGCGCTGATTAGCGGCGATTCAGGTCTTGACGTCGGCGTTACCCCTTGAGTTGATTCACCGCGATTGGTCGATTCCGGAGGCGAGTCGGCCGTGTTAGCGAGCGCTGGCAAGCCGAACGCCTGATGTATGCCAGGGTGAAGATTGACCAACTGTCCCGTGCCGTCCCAGATTTCGAGAAGTGCTACTCGCCGCTCAACCCAAGCAGCGTCCCGGCGTTCGAGGTCAGCGATGGTCTGCGCGCGCAAGCGATTTTCGCCACCAACTCGGCGCAACAGAGCCGCGCTGGGGAACAAGCCGTTTATGATCTCGGCGTGATGTTGCATCATGACGGGTTCGATGACGGCCTTCAGGAACACTCGAGGATTGAAGCCGGCCTCCTGGCGAGCACCAACGCGGTCCGCCAAACTGTTTAGAGCTCTCGCATTAAATGGGAACAGGCCAGTTCCACCCTCTTGCCCGAACGCTTCCCAACAAGAAGTGCGCACCGCGCAGTCATCGCATCGATTCGGTATTGGAGCGCCCAACGGTGTTGCGAGCAGGGCTGCTTCCCCCACACGGATGGCATTTAAGTAACCAACAGCAAACTGCGGAACGCTGGGAGGCTGACTGCGGTCCATGTCAACGACGAATGTGGCACGTGTACGGACGGTTTCGTCGAATCGACTACGAAAATAGCCAGTTGTCACGGCCATAGCCCATCGTAACTCGCAGAGTTGCTCTTCTTCTTGGCGCGGCGGAGTTACAAGTGCCTGCAAGAGTGCCGTGTCTATCCCTTGCAGACGAGCAAAGTCTTCTATAAGTAAAATTAACCGCTGACCGCGCTGCGCCAGATGAATTCGGAGATTGCGCATCAACTCAATCAAATCGTCTGCGGTAAAGTTGAGCGTCTGTGCGATGGCTGGCTCGAGTGCCCTCGTCATCAGATCGATTGCACGCTGCTCCATTCCAGCTTCACCGCGAATGAAATCAATCGCATCGCGGGCTTGCAGCGCAGCATTCCCGTAATGTTCGCCACTCAACGGCAAGTCCCCAATTTGAAACTGACGGCGCGCGGCTTGATCATCCCTTCCTTCCGGATTATCAAAGATATGGCGGACGATCTGGTCGACAGTCCCGCCAGCCGCGCTGAAGAAACCTCTGCGGAAACTAGGGTCGCTTAGGACATCCGGAAGCATGTCGGCCAAGTCCATTTCCTCGCTTGACTGCACCGCAATGGCGTGCTTCACGGACCATGCGAGGGAGAATAGAAACTTGTCGACTCGAGCCTCGTGTGTCGTAGTTTGCGAACTCGCAGCTCTCAACTTTTCCTCGAAAGGCGCCCTGCTTTCCACAGGAAGTCGCTCGACGATGCGCTCCACGATGCCACGCAAACTCGTACCAACCTTTGGAATTGTCAGTACAAGGTCCTCCGACCGCTTGGGAAGATTCAGGCGCAACCATTGAATCAAATGCGACTTGCCAGTTCCAGATTCTCCAAGGACCACGGCCTGCACATAACGTCGACCTGGCTCGAGAAACTTTTCAACCAAATCCTCAGTTTGCACTGGATATCGTTGACCGTTCCAAGTGTCTGCCATCTGCAGATCCGTGCGGCAGTGAACCGCATTAAATACGTGATCTGATATTTCTTCGGCATCTGAGGTCACGACTCGCAGTACTTGATCAGGTGACCAACAAGGCGTCATTGCGTTCATTCTTGGGCCCCAAGCCAGAGTAAGCGGGTGACATATCGTGCATCAGTCCAGTCCCCAATAACCCATCGGTCTGCGTCGGACTCGGATACCAACTGTAGGATTCCCTCATTCTCCAACCGCGTAAGAGCTAGGCTTGTGGCGATGGAGAAGTGTTGTTCGGCTCGTCGCAGCGCTCCTGTAAATCGCCGCTCAAGTTCGAACCGCGCACCGCCTTCTTCAAGAACGGGGAGCAAATCCGCTAACCGTTCTACGAAAGTAGATATTTGCATCTCATTTGTGGCGCTGAATATCTGCGGTAAGACACGTCGAATTGCTCTGGTGGGATCGGGTATGACGTAGTTGGCAGAGTTGGATCCACCCGAATTCGGGCTGGTGCGAAGTCCGATTGTCTCAGCGTAACCAAGATAACGAGCCCAGTAGATCAGATTCTGAAAGAGTTGATCGTTTCTCATATTGAAGCCAAGCGCGTCCACATTCCCGAACTGCTGCTGCAACAACTCAACGTGAGCACCTGCGGAACGTATAGGTCGCCGCGAGTCTTGGCTCAAGAGCCACGCAAATGCAAGCGGAACCCCGCTTTGGCGACACAGGTCGGCCTTGCCAAGATCACTCAAACGTTCCGTCGCCCAAGGAATCAACCATTCCAGCCAATCACCGTAGCTCATTGGCGTCAAAGGCAGCTCTCCCGCCAAACCTATACCAGATGGCGCTTCGACCGCTAGGCCTAGTGCTTCGAGTTCACGGAGTACCTCACGCGCCATAGATGTACCTGTGCGCTCTTCTTCATCGTTGCCGGGCGGCCAAGGCGAAAGTTGCGAATCGAACTGTTCGCGAGAAATACCGCTCGCGCCGGCATCCTGCAAGTATTCGCACGCAATAGCGATTCTGTTCGGGATGGCCGGAAAGTTAGTTAAAACTGTCATTGATCTAATTCCTCAAGCAACGACTCGAGCGGCACCATAGGTAGACGTTCGGCCAACTGACTTCCAGGGTAACGCGGATCAGAAAGGTCAGCGGGGACTATGAGAATTCTTTTTGTTTCCGACGATGACTCACTGAGGAGGCTCTCCGAAGCGTTTACGTTCCCTCCGAGCCATACCGCATAAGGCCCCGGCGGTAACCCACTGCTGCTAATCCCGCTAGTCCGCCCGACAACGGCAACGCACCAAGGATATTCCTCTAGAACGTCCAGAAGCACACTAGGGCTCTCGCCGACGATAACGAACTTCCGAAGCCCCAAACGCCAAAGTAGGCTGATGAACTGCCGCAAGTGTCTTTGGAAACGTCGAGACTGGATACTGTCCCGGTCATAACCCACAAAAATGCGTCCCTTAGCATCAAACTTGCATTGCAGACGACCTGCCAAGTAGCCGATTTCAAAGGGCGCGCGAGGTGCGACGGGCCAATTGGCAAACCAACCATCTTTGCGACTGCGTCGACACGCAACGCATCCGCCACAGGCCAGAGTAACGTCGTAGTCGATGCCGTGATATTGCAGGTGGTACATTCCTGAAAACAGCGCACTTGGACACGACTCGTTAGCTAGCAGCGAGAGTACCGCGGTGTGGGCACGCCGATTTCCTACTGTCATCCGTGCACGAAACGGACGAACTCGACTCTCCCACAACTTAGGATCAAGGTGGCCTTGATCACATATATCAACTGCCAGCAGCGATCTCTCGTTTTTTGCATCCCATTCCAGCCCTGCGTAGCGGATCACGCCGGCCCTAACGAGGAGATTCAGAACATTAATATTCCAGTCCTCGCTACGGCCAGAGCGCATGTCAGGCTCGTAGCCGGGTCTGGCGGTGATATCAACCAAGATGCGATGGCCGGTGCCTTCGGTACGCTTGCCCGCATGGAAAAGTGCGCGCCACCGGCCGATTCCCTTACTATCACCAATAAGCGTTTTATGGCTGAGTCTGCGGGAAATCGGCAGGTCAGTGAGGGCAGGAATCAATAGCGCCACCGCTCCTCGGTTATCCCTTCCTGAGCGCCCAATTTCTTGGTAGTACCTGTCAAGCGTTTCCGGCAAACAGGCATGGATGACGGTACGAACATTGCCTGCGTCAATGCCCAATCCAAACGCTGAAGTGCCGACAACTATATCGAGGTCGCCTGCCCGCCACTTTTGGAGCACCATTTCACGCGTGGCAGCGTTGGTCTCTCCGTGAACCACTCCGACGCGCCGAAATCCGGACTTATGTAGTCGATCGCGCCACTCGTCTGCGTCCGAGCGCTGGGTAACGTACAGTACGGCAGGGCGAGGTAAAAACCGCAATGCCTCGATGACTCGGTTTTCACGAACGTCGACGCTCGGAGCCACCGGCGCGACCCAAAGGTCTTGCTCAGGTCGCAGTCGTGTGGCAGCAACTAACGCAACCTCGCTTTGAGGTGAAAACAAGGTGACAAGTGTGTCAAATGCAATCTGACTGAGTGTCGCCGAGAGACAGATAACGCGCGGTTTGGCACCCGCTGGGGATATGGTGCGTAGTTCCGCGACTAACGCGCCTAACCATTGAAACGCGCTGCGAAAATCGGTGCCCCACGCCTCAACAAGGTGAGCCTCATCAATGACTACAGCCGCTAAACGACCCAATCGGGCGGCTTGAAGCAGTGGGGCACGCAGCGATGATGCATACGCCTCGGGTGCCGCGAATAGGAGACCCTGTTGACCTGTACGCAGCGCAGCCGATATAGCGGCCGTTCGCTGCTCGTCGCCGCCAACATAGGCATGATAGCGATCGTGTTTAGTATTGACCCGCTGGAGCGACAGTTCTTGATCCAGCGCCAACGTCACCGTTGGCACCACAACTGCAATAGTTTCGTTCGGATGCGCCAACGCAAGCGCCTGAAACACTAGACTTTTGCCTTCACCGGTGGGAAGCACGACAGCAAGTGTCCGCCCATGATCCAAATGCAAAGCCGAACGGACGGCCAGTGCTTGGCCAGGGCCCCGGTACGCCTCAATGCCCAAATGCTTCTTTACCCAGGGATCCGATGCGGGTGGCCGATGTGTCCAAGGCCGAGGCGCCGCCTGCATTGCGGCGTGATCGACGCCATGTAAGGGATGTTCGCTCAACCATTGAGGAAGCCATTGATGCGCAGCCACCTCTTGGGATGCGCGACGAAAGAGTCCAAACAACGCCAGTTCTTCGTCGGAAGCGTTTTTGTCACCTGGCGGCAGTGGCAGGCTACGATCAATTCGACCGAGTTCATCCGAGGTGGCGGCATACCTCAAAGCGTGGCGCAATCGGACCAGTCGTTCTTCTCGTGTTAAGTCGGGTCCGAGCAAGGCCAACCGTAGCTGCTCAAATGGCTTCGCCACGCAACGGAACGATGCTGCTTCAACTTGTCCCTGGCAAGCAGCGCGAAGTGCGGCAAATTCTGTTTCGCAGTTGACTATCATGCTGACATGCTTCTATCCGACGGTCCCTGCGGAGGCCGATCGCTAATCACAAAGACGCCGATTGCATCTAGGCGGATCACCGGATCGTCGAGCATTCGACGAGCGCTTTCATGAATTTCAATTTCGCGCTCCAGATCCATTCGCACATCCGCAGAATCGGTTCGCGCATGACGTTGTCGCAAGCGGTGGATACCCTGCAGAAGTTTGGCGTTGCCACGCTCTTTCGCCTGCTGCATACGTTCCTGAAAACCGGTCGATGCGCGCAACATCGCTTCAGACTGAGCACGTACCGAACGACACAAAGACTCGAATTGCGCTGCGTCGATCACCGCATACAGTCCGTCAAGACGGCTGCCGAGGTTGTAGTCGTTTCCATTGTTTTCACGAGTGCGGTACCGCCCCTGCAGCAACTCTAAAATGAAAGAATCTCGAATAGGATGCAATTCAGAATCGACGTGAATGACGTCTTGCGAAGGAGGTAACACTCCATCCAGCCGCGCCCGCCAACTTGCAAATTCAGCAGGCGTAAGCCCTTTCGGCGGTCGGGCTTCAACTAGATATGTGAGTTGAAAGGCGAGAAAGTCGTGGAAGCTAGTACCTGGAGCGATACGCCACGTCGCGAAGGCGACACCTCGATCCTCCCACAGAAAGTGTCGCTCCATCGCGAGCAAGAGCGGACTACCAAGTCGCAAGAGTTGCGAGCGCCGACCGTTTGTGGGTAGGCAAACAGCTTTGCGGGAGGCAGAAACTGGCTGATTGAGGGCGCTACTGAACATCCGTTTCCAAGGCATAACGGGGAGTTGTGTATAGCCGTCCTCCCAGCGGTAAGATGACGTCCGGGGCCCATGGCGCTCTGCGCCAAATTGCATGGCATGTGCTAGCCATTCATGCACGGCAGTAGCCATTTCGTCTTCGCGGGCGTCCGCATCTTCGATTTGTTCGAAGAAGCAATGAGCTTCGTCCTCCGCTTGCAAGACGCGGTCAAGCGCGTACTGGTCATCGAGCGCGCTACGTTCCGTATCTAATCGTTCACGGATGGGCGCGATCAGCGCCTTCAGGCCTACTGCCCCCTGTTCGAATAGCGCGTCTCTTGCCATCTCGACCGTCTCGTTCAGTACGAACTGCACATCCGCAATCGAAACGTTAAATACTTGAAAACCGTGTACGAGCAAGTCGAACCAAGCTAACCACGGGCAGCGATCTTCATCGATCGCAGGGAAGAGGAACCTTTGTTCGACATCGTCATGTGACCGACCAAATCGGTCCAATCGACCGATGCGTTGCTCGATGCGTTGCGGAGACAAAGGGAGATCCAAATGCACCAGGGCATCCGCAAAGTGCAAATTCAACCCTTCCTCATGCGCGCGGCAGCATAAGAGGAACAAAGCGTCCGGACTTGAGCGAAACATTTCGCCGACATTGTCACTAGGTCCGAAAGACCTAGCGTCAAGGACGGCACGCGATCCGAACAATTTGGTTAGCGCGCGCGCGCAGCCGTCGAGATCTCCACCATCAGAGCCAAAAAGAGCGAACTTTGGTCTATGTCCAGGACGCGTCCGCTGGATTCCAGCGATCTGTCTTTTTATGTGTTCGGCAAGTTGAGCGGGCCGCGGAACCGCAGTTTCGCCTCTCGGAAGAATCGCTTTTTCGAACTCGGCCTTGGTCGCATCTAGCATCCAACGACTTGGCACCAAACTCACCGCGAGAGCGAACGACTCAATCCCACAGGCCATCGCTTCAAAAAGGCTGCAATAGATGTCTCGTACCTCGCGCCGCTCAGACGCATCGGTAGACACAAATGCGACAGCCTCGACGCGCCATTCCTCCAGCAATTCGAAGCAGAACTCAAGCCTTGAATCCTCGATCCATGAACTACGTAGATGGCTAGTATCAACTTCGCCCTGCGGCGACGGACTCTTGCCTCGCGGACGAAAAACCCAATCTGGACAATCTCGCCGTCGTGAACGGATCAGTCTGTGATGAATTCGATAGACGTCCGCGACGTGCGAACGCAAACGGGTCATTTCAAGTGCTAGCGCTCGGCTATCCTGCTGTTCCATCGCATGCGCAATAGTGTCCCGGCAAGCCAGTACCACCTCGTCGCCGGGAAAAAGATCGTCGATTCGACGCAAGCGCTGCCTAATAAGCGCGGGGCTCGCATCAACTCGGAGTCCTCGAACGAAAACCCCGAAATCGTCCTGTCGAACCAATCGGGCCTGAAACTCCGCCAACGCCACCGTTTGATAACTCATCGGATCAAGCAAGCGGAGCAAACGCAACAATACTGCAGGATCGCGCAGTGTCGGGGTTGCAGAAAGAAGAAGAAGGCGTTGGGCCTCAGAGGACCAAGACACCAGCCAACCCGGAACGTCACCGCTCACAAGGTGGTGGGCCTCATCCACGATCAGCAACCCTGGTGCAACAGTCGCACCTAGGTCGGGGTCATCGCTGGCTCGAAGTTCCACGCGGTTGGCGAACTGATCAATGCAGAACTTTTCGTGTAGCTCCCGACGCCACTGCTCGAGTAAAGCAGGTGGGACCACCACTATCACGCGCCCATCCAACTCGGTTAGCAAGTACTGGCGAACGATAAAGCCTGCTTCGATGGTCTTGCCCATGCCAACCTCATCGGCAAGCAAGTAGCGCTGAAGCGGGTCCTCTAGTACTCGACGAGCAACATCGATTTGATGGGGTACCAATTCAACGCGCGCCGACAGTATGCCGGTCAACCCACGACATGCCGCTCGCTGTTCGACCAGTTCTTTTCCAAGTGCCACTCGGCGCTCGTGGAAGAACTGCGTTTCCATCCCTCCACAAGCGAGCGCGCTCGTCGGATCATCATGAGGTAGCCAACACCGGACCCACAGGTCGCGCTCGTGATAACTCGCACGTACACGATTAGGCAGTTGAAGTTGGTACTCGTAGCCACCATCCGCCGCAGTATCGCCAACAAGCACGCGGGCGACGCGCCATTGCCCGCGTTGCTGAAAATAAACACGGGTCTGCTCTTGCAATACCAATCGCGAAATCTTTGACTTCGGGGAAGAAATTGTTCGGCGCGCCCAAGGCGAGATAAACAACTCCACCGTGAGATGATCGCCTTCCCTATTCAAAATCCTCGCTGGGCCGAACTCCGCATGATATGCCAGCAAACCCACATCGTCGTGTCGAGCCAAATCAACCTCCCCCGGACGCTATTCGTTATGTGCGAACTTGGGTCACTCACCCCGAATTGGATCGTAGCTCTAGAAGCCATCTACCAGCACTGAGCGATCACAGCGGAACTGGGCACATCTGCCGCTGTGGAATGTCTCCAATCCGCTATCTTTGGACGCCTCGTCCGCGGCCGCACCTCGTACCGCACTCGCCCCGACCGCGCACACGCTCTCGATCTCTTTGCAACTTTTCCGTCGCACTGAGATAGCACAAATAGGAATCACCGGCTCTTCTAGGCCAGTCGCATTTATTTTGTCACGCAGTAGCAAAACTGTGGCGCCAGTAGCAATTACTCTGGCGCCCTACGGCAGCATCGGACGATCAAACGTCGATATTCCCCGCCCGCAGCGCATTGCTTTCAATGAACGCACGGCGCGGCTCGACATCGTCACCCATGAGCGTCGTAAAGATGCCGTCGGCGGCGATCGCGTCCTCGATCTGCACGCGCAGCAAACGTCGCACAGTCGGATCCATCGTCGTTTCCCAGAGCTGCCCGGGGTTCATCTCGCCAAGCCCCTTATAGCGCTGCTTCGACACATTGCGCTCGGCATCGGCGATCAGCCACTTCATCGCGCTCTTGAAGTCGTTCACGGCCATGCTGCGTTCGCCGCGCTTGATCACGGCGTTCTTGCCAATCAAGCCCTTGAACGTATTGGCCGTGTTCACGAGCTGCTGATAGTCGGCGGTGAGCTGGAACTCCTCGTCGATCACCGAGACCTTCACGTTGCCGTGATGGCGGCGCTCCACGCGCAGCGAACGTTGCTCGCGCACCTGGTCGTACATCGGCACGACGCTCACTTCCGGCTTGAGCGGATCGTCGCGCAGTTGCGCTTCGAGTGCACGCGCCGATGCCTCGGTCGATTCTTCACTCGACAGATCGATCGCCACGCCGTCCATGATCGCTTCGAGCGCGCGCTCGTCGTACAGACGCGAGAGACGATCCACCACGCCGCGTGCAAGCTGATACGAGCGTGCTAGCTCGCCAAGCGCGTCACCGGAGATTGGCGTTGCGCCTTCGTTCGGCACGAGCTCCGAGCCCTGCAGCGCGAGACGCAGCATATGCGCGTTCAGCTCCGAATCGTCCTTGAGATAACGCTCGTCCTTGCCCGCCTTCAGCTTGTACAGCGGCGGCTGCGCGATATACACGTAGCCGCGCTCGATCATCTCGGGCATCTGGCGATAGAAGAACGTGAGCAGCAGCGTGCGGATGTGCGCGCCGTCCACGTCCGCGTCGGTCATGATGATGATGCGGTGATAACGCAGCTTGTCGAGGTTGTAGTCGTCCTTGCCGATACCGCAGCCCAGCGCGGTGATCAGCGTGACGATCTGCTCGGAAGACAGCAGCTTGTCGTAGCGGGCCTTTTCGACGTTCAGCACCTTGCCGCGCAGCGGCAGGATTGCCTGGAACTTGCGGTCGCGGCCTTGCTTGGCCGAGCCGCCTGCCGAGTCGCCCTCGACGATATAGACTTCCGACTTCGCCGGATCTTTCTCCTGGCAGTCCGCGAGCTTGCCCGGCAGGCCCACGCCGTCGAGCACGCCCTTGCGGCGCGTCATCTCGCGCGCCTTGCGCGCGGCGTCGCGTGCGCGTGCAGCGTCGACGATCTTGCTGCAAATTGTCTTTGCGTCGTTCGGCGTTTCCAGCAGAAACTCCTCGAGCGCCTTCGCCACGACATCTTCGACCGGCGCGCGCACTTCCGAGGAAACCAGCTTGTCCTTCGTCTGCGAGCTGAACTTCGGCTCCGGCACCTTCACGGAAAGCACGCACGACAACCCTTCGCGCATGTCGTCGCCCGAGGTTTCGACCTTGGCCTTCTTCGCGATTTCGTTGTCGGCAATGTACTTGTTGATCACGCGCGTCATCGCCGCGCGCAGGCCGGTCAAGTGCGTGCCGCCGTCGCGCTGCGGGATGTTGTTCGTGAAGCACAGCACGCTTTCGTTGTAGCTGTCGTTCCACTGCATCGCCACTTCGACGCCCACGCCGTCCTTCTCGCTTTGCACGTAGAAGATGTTCGGGTGCAGGACGGTCTTCGCCTTGTTGATGTACTCGACAAAGCCCTTCACGCCGCCACCGAAGGCGAAATCGTCTTCCTTGCCCGAGCGCTGGTCGGTCAGGCGAATGCGCACGCCGTTGTTCAGGAACGAGAGTTCGCGAATACGCTTGGCGAGAATGTCGTAGTGGTACTCCACGCTGCCGAAGATGGTTTCGTCGGCCATGAAGTGCACTTCGGTGCCACGATTTTCGGTGTCGCCGAGCAGTTGCATGGGCGAGACCGTGAAGCCGTCGCGCTCTTCGAGCACGCGGTTCTGCGGCACGCCACGGTGAAATTCCATGAAGTGCTTCTTGCCGTCGCGGCGCACGGTCAGACGCAGGAAGCTCGAGAGCGCGTTCACGCACGACACACCCACGCCGTGCAGGCCGCCCGAGACCTTGTAGCTGTTCTGGTCGAACTTGCCGCCCGCGTGCAGCTCGGTCATCACGATTTCGGCGGCGCTGCGCTTCGGATCGTGCTTGTCGTCCATCTTCACGTCCGTGGGAATGCCGCGGCCGTTGTCGGTGATCGAGATGGAGTTGTCCGCGTGAATCACCACGTGGATGTCGTTACAGTAGCCGGCGAGGGCTTCGTCGATCGAGTTGTCCAGCACTTCGAAGACGAGATGGTGCAGACCGGTGCCGTCCGACGTGTCGCCGATGTACATCCCGGGCCGCTTGCGCACTGCCTCCAGACCTTCGAGGATCTGGATCGACGAGGCGCCGTAGCTGTTGTCGGGTTGCGAGTTGTTCGTATCAGTCATGGAATTTTCCGGTTCTGCGTACTGCCTGTGTTACTGCTCGAGACTTTTTCAAAAAGCCATAAAAACGCCAAAGGGGCGCAGCGCCCCCTGGTGTTCTTCTTCTGTCGCGCTTTTTAGATGCGCATCGGCATCACCACGTACTTGAATTCCTCGTTCTCGGGAATCGTGATGAGCGCGCTGGAGCTGGCGTCGCCGAGGCTCACTTCCAGCGTGTCGACCTTCAGGTTCGCGAGGACGTCGAGCAGATACGTGACGTTGAACCCGATGTCGATGGTGTCGCCCTGGTAGGCGATTTCCAGTTCTTCCTGCGCCTCTTCCTGGTCGGCGTTGGTCGACATGATCTTGAGCTGGCCCGGCTCGATGATGCAGCGCACGCCCTTGAACTTGTCGGACGTGAGAATGGCCGCGCGTTGCAGCGAGCGTTGCAGTTCTTCGCGGCCGATCTGGAAGGTGTTCTTGTGCGCCTTCGGGATCACGCGCTGGAAGTCGGGGAACTTGCCTTCCACGAGCTTCGAAACCAGTTCGACCTGGCCGAACGTGAACTTCACCTGCGTGGAGCCGATATCGATCTTCAGCACGTCGTCGATGTCTTCGAGCAGGCGCTGCAGTTCGAGAATGGTCTTGCGCGGGATGATGACTTCCTGGCGCGCGAACGAGCCTTCGATCTTCATCGACGAGAACGCGAGGCGGTGGCCGTCGGTCGCGACCGCCATGAGCTGGTCGCCGTCCACGACGAGCAGCATGCCGTTCAGGTAGTAGCGGATGTCCTGCTGCGCCATGGCGAAATACACCATGCCGAGCAACTGGCGGAACGTTTTCTGCGGCACCGCGAGGTTCGCGCCGAAGTCCTTGGCCTGCGCCACCGTGGGGAACTCGTCCGCGGCGAGCGTTTGCAAGGCGAAGCGGCTCTTGCCCGACTGCACCGTGAGGCGCTTGTCGGCGAGCGTGAGCGTGACCTGGCCGTCGGGCATGGCGCGCAGGATGTCGAGCAGCTTGCGCGCGGCGACCGTCGTGGCCACCTGGTCGTTGCCGACGCCGAAGTCGGCGGTCGTGGTGATCTGCAACTCGAGGTCGGTCGACAGGAACGAGACGTCGGAACCGGTTTTGGTGATCAGCAGATTGGCGAGGATCGGCAACGTGTGGCGGCGTTCGACAATGCCGCTCACCGTTTGCAGCGGCCTCAGCAGGTTATCGCGTTCGGTCTTGACCAGTTGCATAGAGTTCCTTCGTTGATGTGACGGTCTGCGCGCCCGCCTGGCGCCGGTTTTGCCGACGCGACCCCACGAATCGCAAGTGTGGGCGGCGGCTTCGGCGCCGCTCAGACGGTTGATGCAGCACAGGCCGCGGCGTGTTTCCCGCCCCGGACCGCCGGGCGGTTAAACCCATATTGTGCCTGAAAACGGACCACTTCCCTAAATTGGGGGCGATCCGCGAAATAAACAGGGCAAACCCTTCCGGATGCGACCGCTCGCCCCGCCATTCAGGCGCTGCTTGTCTGCGTGTTACCCCTTCAGCGTCTGTTCGAGCACGTGCAGCTCGTGATTGAGCTGAGCGTCCTTGGTGCGTTCGTCGGCGATCTTACGCACGGCGTGCAGCACCGTGGTGTGATCACGGCCGCCGAACAGCTCGCCGATTTCCGGCAGACTCTTCTGCGTCAGCTCCTTGGCCAGATACATGGCGATCTGGCGCGGGCGCGCGATATTGGCCGGGCGCTTCTTCGAATACATGTCGGCGACCTTGATGCTGTAGAAGTCAGCCACCGTCTTCTGGATGTTTTCGACAGAAATCTGGCGGTTCTGAACCGTCAGCAGGTCCTTGAGCGCTTCCTTGGTCAGCTCGATCGAGATCTCGCGGCCGTGGAACTTCGAATACGCGAGGATCTTGCGCAGCGCGCCTTCGAGTTCGCGAACGTTCGAGCGCAGATGCTTCGCGACGAAGAAGGCCACGTCCTCATTCAGGCTCACGCCTTCCGACTGCGCCTTGCGCATCAGAATGGCCACGCGCATTTCCAGCTCGGGCGGCTCGATCGCCACGGTCAGGCCCGAGTCGAAGCGCGAGATCAGACGGTCGTCGATACCCGAGATTTCCTTCGGATACGTATCGCTCGTGATGATCACCTGCGCCTTGTTGGCGACGAGCGCCTCGAACGCGTAGAAGAACTCTTCCTGCGTGCGCGACTTGCCTGAGAAGAACTGAATATCGTCGATCAGCAGCAGGTCGAGCGAGTGGTAGTAACGCTTGAAGTCGTCGAACGCCTTGCGCTGATAGGCCTTCACCACGTCGGACACATACTGTTCGGCATGGATGTAGCGGATACGCGCGCCCGGCTTGTCGAGCAGCAGCTGGTTGCCGATCGCGTGGATCAAGTGGGTCTTGCCAAGGCCTACGCCGCCGTACAGGAACAGCGGGTTGTACGAGATGCCCGGGTTGTCGGCCACCTGAATGGCTGCAGCGCGCGCGAGCTGGTTCGCCTTACCCGTCACGAAGTTGTCGAACGTGAGCACCGGGTTGAGCTTCGAGCGCTCGTAGGTCGGGTCGGGTTCGCCGTTCGAGGCAGCCGCGGCCGCGCCCTGGCCCGGACGCCAGGTACGGCGGCCGGCGGCGGCTTCGTTGGCGTCGAGGCTCGGCAGATCGAGATCGGCGGCGTCTTCAGCGGTGGCCTGCGCGACGGCGGCCGACGCGGCTTGCACCATGCCGGCGAGGCCCGTACCGCCAGTGACGGCGGCCGGTTGCGGCGCGACGGCGGCGACAGCCGACGCAGGCGCACTGGCCAGAGGCGCACGCGGTGCGGCAGCGGGCGCGACGTGAGGCGCGCGCATGCCCGCCTTCGGGTCGAGGACGAACTGCACGTCGACCGGGGTCTGCCAGAAGTCGCGTGCCAGATCGGTGATCCGGCCCGAGAACTGGCTCTTGACCCAGTCGAGCTTGAAGCGGTTGGGAGCGGCTATCTGCAGCGTGTTCGCCGCAGCATCGAAGGCAACCGGGGCCAACGGTTTAATCCACGTCACGTACTGCTGGGGCGTTAGCTCACGCTCCAGTAGTGCGGAACAGTGTTGCCAGAATTCGTTCATCGAGTTGCTGTGGTCGTTTTGTTTGCATGCATTGTTGTCGCTTCGCTCTTGTCGCACACACGCGACGAGGCCCTGACGAGGCGACGGCAATTGCTCCGGAAGCCCGCGCGGCAAGGGTCTTGCGGCAAGCAGGCGGGCCGGAGCGGCATGCAGGATTCTTGGGATAGGCGAGATTCTAACGCCGAAATCCCCTCGCCAGGAAGTTATCCACAGGGACGGATCAACGCACGTTCGTTCGTTCCCTTACAGCAGTCAATGCAGGTGCGGTGCAGCGGTTTCAAAAGGTTCGATCGCCTAAGCTATTGACGGCCAACGAAAAACCGGCTTAAATAGCGGGTTCCTCGAAAACCAATCCCTAGTACCACCGGCCATTGCCTTTTTCCGCGATGCTCGCCGCGGTCAAAACTCAACAGTGAGAGCAACATGAAACGTACTTTCCAACCTTCCGTTACCCGTCGCAAGCGTACCCACGGTTTCCGCGTGCGCATGAAGACCGCTGGTGGCCGCAAAGTGATCAACGCACGCCGTGCGAAGGGTCGCAAGCGCCTCGCCGTCTAAGTCGGGCAGCATCGCTATCAGCGAAATCACGGGTAGCGGCCCGCTCGCGAGCACGGCGAACAGGACGAACCCGGTAACTGATCGGGGCGTCATGCCGTCGCGAACGCAAGCCGCTTTTCCGAAAGCCGCAAGGCTACTGAAAACGGATGAGTTCTCATCCGTTTTTCGTTTGCGCCCCTGGCGCCGCACCGAGCACTTCGTCGTGTACGGCCGGCCCACCGGCAACGAGGCGCGGCTCGGACTCGTGATCGGCAAGAAGTACGCACCGCGCGCGGTCACGCGCAACCTGGTGCGACGTATTGCCCGCGAAGCGTTTCGTGTGCGCCGTGCGCAGTTCGAAGGTTTCGACCTGCTGCTGCGCCTGCATACGAAGTTCGACCGCAAGGCGCTGCCGGGCGCGTCTTCGCCGGGGCTCAAAGCCTTGTGCCGCGGCGAGATCGAAACGCTGCTCGAAAAGGCCGCGCGCGAAGTGGCGCGGCGTGGCGGCGCTGCGCCTGCGACATCTGCGCGCACCCCTTGCGCGGCGCAGGCCGCGGCACCAAGTGGGCAAGCAGCGGAGGAGCCGGCGCGTGCCCAGGCCGGTAGCGTTCCGCCGCCGGACCACGGCAGTTCCCGCACATCATGAGCGGGGCGCGCGAGTCCGGTTTATCCGACGTAGACGCCGCGCAAGCGGCACGTGGTTCGTCATCGAGCGCGGCGCAGTCAGGCCGCAACGCCATGCAAACGGTATTGATCGCACTGCTGCGTTTCTACAAGCTTGCCGTGAGTCCCCTCCTCGGCAGCCGGTGCCGTTTTTATCCTTCCTGTTCGGATTACGCGCGCGAGGCAATCCAGTATCATGGCGCCGCGCGTGGGACTTACCTCGCCGCGCGGCGGCTGTGCCGCTGCCATCCGTTTTCGGCGGGCGGCATCGATCTCGTCCCGCCTGCATCTCCGAAAAAGCGCTGACGCGCCACTCCATCGACACTGAGACAACGCATGGATATCAAACGCACCGTCCTATGGGTCATCTTCTTCATGTCAGCTGTCATGCTGTACGACAACTGGCAGCGCGACCATGGACGCCAGTCGATGTTCTTCCCGAACGCGACGCAAACGCAGACGCAAACCGCCGCCGGCGGCCCCGCGCCCGCTAGCGCCGCCAACGGGGCGTCCGACCTGCCGGCGGCCGCTGCCGCCGAGGGCCAGGCGCCGACGAACACCGCCCAGCCGGCTGCGGCCGCAGCCCAGCTCGTCCACTTCCGCACCGACGTCTACGACGGCGTGATCGACACGCGCGGCGGTTCGCTCGTGAAGCTGTCGCTCGTGAAGGAAAGCGCCGACGGCAAGGGTCCGGACCAGTACATCACGCTGTTCGACCACACGAACGACCACACCTACCTTGCACGCACGGGCTTGCTCGGCGGCGACTTCCCGAACCACAACGACGTGTTCACGGCAGTCGATGGCCCGCGCGAGCTGACCGGCGACGCCAACACCTTCCAGATCGCGCTTCAGTCGCCCGAGAAAGGCGGCGTGAAGGTCACCAAGACCTACACGTTCACGCGCGGCAGCTACGTGATCGGCGTGGACTGGAAGGTGCAGAACGTGAGCGGCGCGCCCGTTTCGCCGACGCTTTACATGGAAATCGTGCGTGACAGCGAGCCGGTCGAAACGCCGCGCTTCTCGCACACCTTCATCGGCCCGGCGGTGTACTCGAACGAGCATCACTTCCAGAAGATCACGTTCGGCGACATCGACAAGAACAAGGCGGACTTCGTGACCCAGGCCGACAACGGCTGGATCGCGATGGTGCAGCACTACTTCGCGACCGCGTGGATTCCGCAGCAAGGCGCAAAGCGCAGCATCTACGTCGAGAAGTTCGACAACTCGCTCTACCGCGTGGGTGTGAAGCAGCCGCTCGGTACGATCGCTCCGGGTGCGACGGACAACGTGCAGGCGCGCCTCTTCGCGGGTCCGCAGGAAGAGCGCATGCTCGAAGGTATCGCGCCGGGTCTGGAACTCGTGAAGGACTACGGCTGGGTGACGATCATCGCCAAGCCGCTCTTCTGGCTGCTCGAGAAGATCCACGGCTACGTGGGCAACTGGGGCTGGTCGATCGTGCTGCTCACGCTGCTCATCAAGGCCGTGTTCTTCCCGCTCTCCGCCGCCAGCTACAAGTCGATGGCGCGCATGAAGGAGATCACGCCGCGCATGCAGGCGCTGCGCGAGCGCTTCAAGAGCGACCCGCAGAAGATGAACGCGGCGCTCATGGAGCTCTACAAGACCGAGAAGGTGAATCCGTTCGGCGGCTGTCTGCCGGTGGTGATCCAGATTCCGGTGTTCATCTCGCTGTACTGGGTGCTGCTCTCGTCGGTGGAAATGCGCGGCGCGCCGTGGATTCTCTGGATTCACGACCTTTCGCAGCAAGACCCGTTCTTCATCCTGCCGGTGCTGATGGCCGTCTCGATGTTCGTGCAGACGAAGCTGAACCCGACGCCGCCGGACCCTGTCCAGGCCAAGATGATGATGTTCATGCCGATCGCGTTCTCGGTCATGTTCTTCTTCTTCCCGGCGGGCCTCGTGCTGTACTACGTCGTGAACAACGTGCTCTCGATCGCGCAGCAGTACTACATCACGCGCATGATGGGCAAAAACAAGAAGAAGGCAGCCTGAGTGCAGTGGCGGCGGTGACGCCGCCACTTGAATCAAGGCTCGAAAAAAAGCCGTCCGGTGTGAACCGGACGGCTTTTTGCTTGAGTGGATTGCCGTTTCCTTGACGCCGCAAAGCGCAGCGTTCGTGCTCGCGCGTTAGTTCTTCTCCGCGTCGCCATAAAATTGGGCGACCAGCTCCTGCACGAGATAGCGGTGATGGGCGCTGAGCGACTCGATCTTCGAGGCCAGTTCGAGCGTTTCCTCGGAAACCGGATATTTGTCGTCAGGCTTGCGGGGCCGCGGCACGGTCGAACCCGAGTTGCCCGGCGGACCGTAGTGCAGCCAGTGGATATCCACGTCGAACCATTTCGCCAGCGTCTCCAGCTTGTCGTGCGTGGGAATCGTGCGGCCGCTGAGCCACTTGTGAGCGGTTTGCGGCGAAACCGGATGCTCGCCGTGATGGCGCAGGTTGAACCGGTTCGCCAGGTCGGTACTGCCGCGCAGTTTTTCGGGCGCGCGCTTCATGGCGAACTTGAGACGTTCGGCAAAGGCGGCTTTTTCGTCGGATGTCGGCATGGGCCAGATTGTGCAGCCCGAAATCAGCGAAGATGACAACCATTTAGGCTATATTTAGCGTAATTAGGGGATAATTCGCCTGCTTCTGACGGCCTTATGATTTCGGTCGAGATCCCCGTAAATTCCCTTATGCGCATGGCATTGGTGGCTTCTTCCGCTCAAACTATCCAAATTCTGACAGAATTTGTTGAGATCAATCTTATCTAATTTAAGATAAAAACAGAGAAGTCTCGGCTAGCTGCCCAGCCGGAAAGCGCTTTGTCTGGCGCGTTACAATGCCTCGCGCTTTGAGAGTGCGCATGCGGCCGTAATCGGTCCCCGCACTCAATCCAGATTCCAGCCCAGCCCCACGGTCCACGTCCATCATGCTCGCCACCGATTCCGATCCCATCGTCGCCATTGCAACTGCGCCCGGACGTGGCGGGATCGGCGTCGTGCGCGTTTCGGCCGGTCGCGCCGGGGCGGCGGCGACCGCTGCGTTGATACAGGCACTCACCGGCCAGAACCTGGTCGCGCGCCACGCGAGCTACGTGCCTTTCCTCGACGGGACCGGCACCGTGCTCGACCGCGGTATCGCGTTGTCCTTTCCCGCGCCGCATTCGTACACCGGCGAGCACGTGCTGGAACTGCAGGGGCACGGCGGTCCGATCGTGCTGCAGCTCGTTTTGCAGCGCTGTATCGAAGCCGGCCGCGAGTTCGGACTACGCCTGGCCGAGCCTGGCGAATTCACGCGGCGCGCGTTCCTCAACGACAAACTCGATCTGGCCCAGGCGGAAGCCGTGGCCGACCTGATCGAGGCGAGTACGGAAGCGGCAGCGCGCTCGGCCGGCCGCTCGCTCGACGGCGCATTCTCGCGTGACATCCACGCGCTGGTGGACGACGTCGTCACGTTGCGCATGCTCGTTGAGGCGACGCTCGACTTCCCCGAAGAGGAGATCGACTTCCTCGAGGCTGCAGACGCGCGCGGCAAGCTCGCGCGCATTCGCGCGCAACTCGACCACGTGCTCTCCGAGGCGCGCCAAGGTGCTTTGCTGCGCGAAGGACTTTCCGTCGTGCTCGCGGGACAGCCCAACGTGGGCAAGTCGTCGCTGCTGAACGCGCTGGCAGGTGCAGAGCTCGCGATCGTGACGCCCGTTGCCGGCACGACGCGCGACAAGATTTCCCAAACCATCCAGGTCGAAGGCATTCCGCTGCATGTGATCGATACGGCAGGTTTGCGCGACACCGAGGACGAGGTCGAGAAGATCGGCATCGAGCGCACGTGGAGCGAAATCGGCCGCGCGGATGTGGTGCTGCATCTGCTCGATGCGCGCACGGGCATGAACGCCGAAGACGAGGCGATCGCCGCGCGCTTTCCTGCCGGTGTGCCGGTCGTCCGCGTGCTCAACAAGACCGACCTGACGGGCGTGGCGCCCGAAGTGGCGATGCGTCGCGCAGTTAGCGGTAGTGAAGTCTGCGAGTTGCGTCTTTCGGCGAAACAGGGCGACGGTATCGGGCTGCTGCGCGCGGAGCTGCTGCGCATTGCAGGCTGGCAGGCGGACGCGCAGAGCGTCTATCTCGCACGCGAGCGGCATCTCATCGCGCTGCGCGCTGCGCGCGAGCATCTCGCCCATGCCGCGGCGCACGCCGACCAGAATTCGCAATTGCTCGATCTGTTCGCCGAAGAGCTGCGCCTCGCGCAGGAGTCGCTGAATTCGATCACTGGTGAATTCACGTCCGATGACCTGCTGGGTGTGATCTTCAGCCGGTTTTGTATCGGGAAGTAACCCCGCATCGCGCCCCACCCATTCTTCCGCCGCCTGGAACAATCCCTTCGAAGCACGAGGGTTAACCCTCGGCGGCAATCCTCCTAGACTTTCGCTCATCGGATGCAGACATGTTGTCGCGCCGAACCAAAAGCCAAAGGAGGTAGTTAGCATGAAGTCCCTGATCCAGACCGTAGCCGTTGCCGTTGCCCTCGTCGTGCCGGTGGCGTCGTTCGCGCAATCGAATGCGTCAATTACCCGCGCCCAGGTGCGCGCCGAGCTCGTGCAGCTCGAGAAGGCAGGCTGGCGTCCGGGCGCAGGGGCCGACCCGCACTACCCCGACGACCTTCTCGCCGCCGAAGCCAAGGTGGCCGCCGCGAACGGCGCAACGAGCGGCTATGGCGGCGCGGCAGCAGGCAACTCGGATGCGGGCCGCCCGGCGGTGCCCAAGTCCGACTGGAACGCAATGTATAACCATCCGTAACACGGCAAAATCGCTAAAACGCTTGCCATGAACCACGGCAATCGCTTCGCATACCTGAATGAATACCTCCGCCGTCGTTGACTCGACGGCTTCGCTCGGGCCTCACGGCCTGGGCGCTTTTTCCGCCGTCCCCCAAGCCAACCTGGCGACGCGCTCAAAAGCAATGCTTGTTCAGCTTCTCCGTTGCGCACTACGAGTTAACTGCAACGTCATTTAATTCGTAGTGCGATTCATTTATCAATTCACTAGCAGTCGATTCTTTAGCGGGCGCGCCCCGTCTCTTCCGCTCGCTAACACGACTCTCTTCCCCCATCAAACCACAGCGTCCATTGCGGGCGGCTGTAATTTGTAGACACACATCGTTGCTTTTCCAAACCATTGCCCCGGCGCGGCTCGTCGACAATCGGTGCCATAGGAGAACGACTATGAAAACACTCTTCTGCGCAATGGCTCTGGTTGCCTTGTCGGCTGGCCTCACGGGTTGTGTGGTGGCGCCGCCATACGCGTACGCGCCTGCGCCAGCTTATGGCTACGGTTATGCGCCGGGCTACTATGCGGCGCCTTCGGTGGATATCGGGGTTGGCGTGGGCGGCTATTACGGCCACGGCTGGCGACATTAAGGGGACCATAACAAGGCCCTTGAAAGGTTGATGTCTGACCTTTGAACTTGACCTATCCGATGTGATAGCTGTACACGCGCCACCGCCGAACTAAAGTGGCGAGACACGCTTTTACAAGACGCTGGGCCGGCACACGGGGGCAACCATGAGATTCATCGACGACGAGATCGCGCACATCACGCGCGCAATGGCGCCCTCGTTATCCGCTGGCACGACACCGGCCGTCTTTTCATTCGATTACTGGTACGAGCGCCTCTCCGCGCTGCTCGACCTCGCCCAGATCACGCCATCCCAGTTCCGTACAGTCGACGCGCTCATGCTCGAGCTCGAAACGCGCCAGGCTGCCTTCGGCACGAAGGCGCGAGAGGCGCTGGCCGCATGACTCGCCGGTTCACGACTTTGCTTCGCCCCGCTTAACCTCGCCATGTCACCCGAGCATGGATTAGCCCGCGCAAGCGGGCTTTTTTCTTTTCCGGGACGGCAGGCACAAAAAAGACCGCGGCAGGGGCCGCGGTCAAGAGCTTGCCATTAGGCATCCTACGCGGCGCCGAGGGGTTGTCGCCGCCTCACCATTCTCGCGGCCTGCCCCTTGCGCAGCAACGGTTTGCGCCCCGATTTAACAATCCTTAACCTTTTGACGGGTCCGGCTCGCGCTCTTGAAAACGCCACGCGCCCCCTGCATGTACAGCCCACTTTTTCGGAGATTGAGAATCGTGGGCAGACGACCTTCCTTCATTGACGATCTGGCTCGCGGCGTCCCTCCCGACGGCGCGAGCCAGCGTGCGGGCATCGACGACGGCGCGCTCCTCGACGCCTATTCGCGCACTGTGATCGGCGCGCTGGAGCGCGTGCAGCCGGCCGTCGCGCACATTGCTGTCGAGCGGCGCGCTTCGGGCCAAGCGCCCGCACGCGGCGGAAGCGGCTCGGGCTTCCTGTTCACCCCGGACGGCTACTTGCTGACGAATAGCCACGTGGTGCACGGAGCAAGCAAGCTCAGCGTCACACTCGCGGACGGCTCGACGCAGAGTGCAGACCTGGTCGGCGACGACCCGAGCACAGACCTCGCCGTGTTGCGCATCGGCGCGCCAGAGGCGCTGCCGCACGCGCAGCTGGGCGATTCGGCGGGCCTGCGCGTCGGACAGATCGCCATCGCCGTGGGCAGCCCGCTGGGCCTCGCGCAAACGGTGACGACGGGCGTCGTGTCGGCGCTCGGCCGCTCGCTACGCTCCGAGTCCGGCCGCATGATCTACGACGTGATCCAGACCGATGCCGCGCTCAATCCGGGCAACTCGGGCGGACCGCTGATCAATTCGGCGGGTCAGGTGATTGGCGTGAATACGGCGATCATTCCGGGTGCGCAGGCCATTTGCTTCGCCACGGCCATCGACACGGCAAAGTGGGTCATCACGCAGCTCTTCGCGCACGGCCGGGTGCGCCGGGCCTATATCGGCATTGCCGGCACCACGGTGCCGATCGCGCGCAGGGTGCAGCGCTATTTCGACCTGAGCGCAACTACCGGCGTGCGGGTGATGGAGATCGTCAAGGGCAGTCCCGCTGCGCTCGGCGGCTTGCGCGTGGACGACACGATCGTGACGATCGACGGCCTGCCCGTGGACGGCATCGACACGCTGCAGCGTCTCTTCGACGTTTCGCGCATTGATCGCGCCGTGGATATCGGTGTGATCCGCTTGACGCAGCGGCTTGACCTGAGGGTGACGCCAGTCGAGCAAACAGGCTAAGCGCAAGGAATGACTCGCGTGAAGCGCGGCGCGCCTTGGTACGCGCGCCGCTGCCTGAATTACCAGCCGCCGCCGGGCTGCGCATAAACCGGCTGTTGTCCATAGCCGGACTGCGCGTAGCCGTCGTCGTATTGTGGCGGAGGCGGCGCGGGCTGCGCCGGCGCGCAGGGCACATAGCGGCCCGAATACTGGTCGTAGCATGCAGCACCCGCCGGGGCGGCGGCATAGACCGGCGCTGGCTGCGCATACACCGGCGCGGGCTGCACATAGGCCGGCTGAGCCGGGTACACCACCGCCGGGCCGCTGTTCAGCACGGCGCCGACCGCGGCGCCAATCAACGCACCGCCCACCAGCGCACCCACCACATCACCGCCGTGATCGTGCGCGCTCGCGGGGCCCGCCGCCACCGCACACCCCGCCAGCACCAAAACGGCTGCCATCTTTCGCATGTCGTTCTCCCTGAGAACCTTTGAAAACATGCGGCCGATTGTCAGCCCGATTGCCGGATACAGGTGCAGCAAGTGGTAACGACGAATTACGGGAAGATGCGGCCTGGCAGCGCGCGCTGGCCGGGAGCGAGTCCCGTCAGCGTGCGTGCTCGCCGTCGTGCGCGTCTGCCTCGTGCGAGCGCGGCGTGTTACCGCGCTGCCCGGCAGACGGACAGAGAAGGGTGAGCGCGATGGATAGCACCATCAGCACGAACAATGCGACGAAGTACGCCATCCAGGAGAACTCGAATTCCACGAGTGCCACCCATAGGCTTCGGCGCGTTCATCCGCGCGATGCGTACGCCCGCTCAGTGATGCAAAAGGCTGCGCAACGGATGACGCCAGTCCATATGGTGTCCGTCGCCCGCTTCCACGCGCTGTCGATGCTCCTCGAGGATTTCGTCGGAAAACAGGAAGACGACAATGACGAGGGGAATCACCAGAAACGCGCCCAGTATTACGTGTTCGATCACGATAACCTCCTGGTTGTCAAGCGGTTTGCAACTGCATTGTAGCCGGGACGCGACAGTTTGCACATCCAGCGCGCAAAACAATGTTCGCCAACCATCACAAGCCAGCCTGAGCAGCCCGCGTGCCCGGTTCGCGGGCCTCGAAACGTGGCCCGCGTCACGGCCGCAATCGCGCCAAAAAAGGAGGCCGTTATGCCGCCGACTTTCTCCACGCGGCGGCAAAGAGCCCAGCGCCGATGAGCAGCGTGCCGCCGGTGCGATTGATCGCGCGCTGCACGCGCGGGCTGCGCACGACCTTGCGCGCGGCCGCTGCGAGCAGTGCGTAGAAGACGGCGTTGAGCGTTGCGAGCACGAGGAACGTGGCCTCGAACACGACGATCTGCGGCGTCATGGCCGCATGCGGGTCGATGAACTGCGGCACGAAGGCGACGAAGAAAATGATGCTCTTCGGGTTGAGCGCGGTGACCGCATACGCGTGCGCGAAGATGCGGCCAGTGCGCGTCTCCGACGTGTCCGGCGCGGCGCCTTCGCCAACCGGCGCGCGCCAGAGCTTCGCGCCGAGGTAGATCAGATAGGCCGCGCCCACCCATTTCAGCACCGAGAACAGCGTGGCGGAGGCCGCCAGGACCACGCCAAGCCCGAGCATGGACGCGGTCATCGCCGTGAAGTCGCCGAGCGCAACGCCAGCCGTGGTGGCGAGCGCGTAGCGTCGGCCGTGGCCGAGCGCGTAGGAAACGACCAGCAGCACGGTGGGGCCGGGAATGGCAACGAGAATGGCCGACGCAATCGCGAACGGCAGCCAGTGAGCGAAAGTCATGGAGGTTCCTCCGTTGGGAAGCCCGATTTATCCACGAACTTTTGCGGTACGCAAGCAGGGCGTGCGACCTTTTTTTGGTAGCTTCAGGCGCGCCCTGGCATCGATTTTATTCTATCGCCAATCCATTAATGCGCCCGCTAGCAATTGGCGCTCAGGTGACTTTAGGTGCGCCGCGTCATTACGCATTCAAGCGTCTACTAAACCGCTTAAATCAAAGCCGGTTCGATTGTCCTATTCCGGCTATAACCAGCTGCGGCTTGTTGGATAAGGCACGGTGCCTTGTAATCAACGCTTCGGAGTGCAGCTTGACGCCCTTTGGCGGCGAGCCGAATGCCATCGCGCCGCTCGACTTCATGCTGCAAGCATCCACGCCTGTTGCAAGCGCACACAAGTCGGTCTTGCAGTCTTTCAACCGTTTTCTATGTTTAAAGACGCGGGTCCGGCATGAGAGTTAAATACATAGCTAACCTGACTAAATTTCCGCAGGAGGCAAACATGAAAATGCTATCCGGTATCGCCGTCGTGGCGGCCAGCTTTGCTTGCGCCTTTGCGGTTCAGGCTCAGGATGTCGGCGTGAAGCCGCAGCAAACGGTGCAGCTCAAGCCGGGTTCCTATGGCTGCCTCTCGAAGGACAAGCTCGACGCCGTCGCGCAGCACGAGCAGGCCGGCGAGCGTCAGCAGATGCAGGAGTACTTCACAGGATTCCAGTGTCTGTCCACGCCCGACAACCAGTCGTTCCGCGTCGTACAGGTGGTGGGTCATGACGTCGAATTCGTCAACGCGGCGAACGCCGATGAGCAAGGTCTCTGGACCAGCGACCGCTTCATCAAGCAATAAGCTCGCATCCCCATCTGCCGGAGATTGCACTCACCCGCGAAGCGTGCGAGTCGCACCCGGACGATATTCGTGAAGTGTCAACGCGCCCCTCGCAAGATGGCCCGACGCACGTGCGCCGGGCCATCGTGATTGACGGGCACGCTGCCGTGACCGGATCCAACGCGTCGCGCGCCGCTGTCAAACCCCCGTCACGTTCTCCTCAGACCATCCGCATTGCGTCGTCGCGATCGACACACGCTGCATGTCGACTCGACCGGCACGTCGCTTGCTTGAAACTTCGCTATCATGTGCGGCTTTCGCGCGCCCGGAATTCGGTATGGCACTCAAATCAACCATCTACAAGGCAGAACTGCAGATCGCGGACATGGACCGGCACTATTACGCCGACCATGCGCTCACGATCGCGCGCCATCCTTCCGAAACCGACGATCGCATGATGGTCCGCATCGCCGCGTTTGCGCTCTTTGCGAGCGAGCGGCTCGAATTCTGCAAGGGACTCTCCGATACGGACGAGCCCGACCTCTGGTGCAAGGACTACACGGGCGCGATCGAAACGTGGATCGAGGTGGGCCAGCCCGACGAACGCCGTATTGCCAAGGCGAGCGGCCGCGCGGACGAGGTCATCGTGATCGCCTACGGCGGGCGGACCTCCGACATCTGGTGGCAAGGCGTGCGCAACAAGGTCGAGCGCCTGCGCAACGTCACGGTCTGGTCGCTGGGCGAGGGCGTTGCCGCGTCGCTTGGCGCGCTGGCCGAGCGCACCATGCGCCTGCAATGCACGGTGCAGGACGGCGCGGCCTGGATCGGCAATACGAGCGCCGAGCCCGTGGCGGTCGAATGGAGCGTGTTCAAGGCCCCCGAAAACGTCTGACGGTCGGCTGCGCGCGCGTTCAGGCGTGCGGCGGCCCCTTGAGTTCCACCATGTTGCCTTCCGGGTCGAACAGATACAGCGACGGCCCCAAACCTTCCGCCCCATAGCGCTCGACGGCATTGCCGGGGCGCGCACCATGCTGCGTCAGATGTGACGTGAGCGCCTCGGCATCGAACGGCTCCACACGCAAACAGAGATGATCCATGTTGCCGTTTGCGCCAGCAGGCGGCGCGCCGGCGCCCCGGTCGAGCGGACCGCCGATCGTCACGAGATCGATGAGCGAGCGTCCTGCGCGCAACTGCGTGAGCCCGAGATCGCGCTGCTCACGCTCCGGCTCACAACCGAGCACTTCGCAATAGAAACGCGTCATGGCGGCCAGATCGGCTGTTCGAATGACGACGTGGTCGATCTCACGAATCTTGATCCGCATGGCGTCCTCGGGGTGGTGCAGGGCTTCCATGATGAACCTGTGGACGCAGGGCTGCGCAGAATGCGCGCATGGCAGCGGGCCTCGCGAACGGCAATCGGCGGAGAATAGCGGGTGGGGGAGAGAAACGCTGGACGAAAAAAAGCCCGCTGCTGTGAGCGGGCTTAATCCATATCAGGAGGAGACATGGAGGAGACAGGAACCACTATACCGAGTCGGCTGACGCGACGCAACAACTTTTTAAGGGAAAACCCGCAAAGTTGCTATTTTGTCGCACGGGAATCGGCAACGCGCCACCAGGGATTCACCGAAGGCCATAAAAGTGCCAGATAAGTACCCGGCAAGGGCACGCTCATGGCCCATGCCGACCGCAATGACAGCGCAAGATCCGGCGCGCTATCGTCCGTACGCGAAGCTAGAGTGAGGGCATACAGACAGGCACCACGAGGAGCCCTCAAATGAGCGCCGTCCCTGAAATGAAACCAGCGATGAAACCTGCAAAAGCCAAGGACACGCCAGCGCACGAGTGGACGAACGACGCCGACCGCTGGCAAGCCGTCACGTCGCGCGACGCCCGCGCCGACGGCGCATTCTTCTACGCCGTGCGCACGACCGGCGTGTTCTGTCGCCCGTCGTGCGCGTCGCGGCTGCCGCGGCGCGAAAACATCGAATTCTTCGTCGAGGCCGACGACGCACGCGCCGCCGGCTATCGCGAATGCAAGCGCTGCCGCCCGGGCGGCCTGCCGCGCGAGCTGGAAATCGTGCGGCGCGCCTGTGCGGCGCTCGACGCCGACCCGCAAGAACGGCTCACGCTCGCGCAGTTGGGCGAAGCCGTGCATCTGAGCCCATTTCACCTGCAGCGCCTCTTCAAGCGCGTGCTGGGCGTTTCGCCACGCCAATATCAGGCGGCGCGCCGCGGGGCCGTGCTGCGCGACGCGCTGGGCGAGGGCGCCGACGTCACGCGCGCGAGCGCCGACGCCGGCTTCGGCTCGTCGTCGCGGCTCTATCACAGCGTGCCGGGCGAGCTGGGCATGGCGCCTTCCGCGTATCGCCGCAAGGGCGCGGGATTGACGATTCACTACGCCGCCACGCCCACGCCGATCGGCTTCGTGCTGATCGCGGCAACGGCAAAGGGCATTTGCCGGATTGCGTTCGGCGACGATGCCACGACGCTCACCGGCGCGCTCACGGCCGATTTCGCGAACGCGCTGTGCATTGAGGACAAGGCCGCGGTCGCGCCGTTCGCCGCGCAGATCGACGCGTATCTGCATGGCCGGCGCGAGCGTTTCGATCTGCCGCTCGACATTGCCGCGACGGCGTTCCAGCAGCGCGTGTGGGACGCGCTCCAGCGCATTCCCTACGGCGAGACGCGCAGCTACACGCAGATCGCCGAAACGCTCGGTGCACCGCGCGCGGTGCGGGCCGTGGCGAGCGCGTGCGCGTCGAATCCGGTGGCGCTGGCGATTCCGTGCCATCGCGTCGTGCAGAAGGGCGGCTCGCTCGCGGGTTATCGCTGGGGGCTCGAGCGCAAGGCGGCGCTGATCGACGCTGAATCGCGCGCCGGCGAGATCCGTGCATCGCAGGGAACCACGCGATCAACAAAAAGCGCGAAAGACAACCGTTCGACCTCGAACCGCGCCAAAACACCGGAGACCGCTGCTTGAGTGTCATCGCCCCACAACCCGAAGCACAAACCGAGTCGCAGACACAGAGCGCCACACTCGAACTGCCGTTTCGCGCGCCCTATGACTGGCAGCGTGTTCTGCGCTTTTTCAGCGGCCGCGCGACGCCGGGCGTCGAAGCGGTGGAGGACGGCGCGTGGCTGCGCGCGATCGACTTCAACGGCGCGAGCGGCACGCTCGCCGTGCGCCGTCACGCGCGCAAGCATTGCCTCGTCGTGCAGGTCGATGGGCCCGTCAGCGCGCACGCGGCGGCACTCGCCGCGCCGCTCTCACGCATGTTCGACGTGCACGCCGATCCTGCCGCAGTCGCCGCGCATCTGAGCTGCGATCCATGGCTTGCGCCGCTCGTCGCGGCCGTGCCGGGGCTTCGCGTACCCGGTGCGTGGTCGGGCTTCGAACTCGTGGTGCGCGCGATCGTCGGGCAGCAAGTCAGCGTGAAAGCGGCCACGACCATTGTCGGGCGCCTCGTCGAGCGCGTGGGCAAGCGCATCGACGGCCACGCGCACGCGCGCACAGCGTGGCGCTTTCCCACGCCCGCTGCGCTCGCCGCCGCCGATCTTGCGGGCATCGGCATGCCGGGCAAGCGCGTGGCCGCGCTGCAGGGCTTCGCGCAGGCCGTGGCGAGCGGTGCGGTGCAAATCGAACGCGCCTACGCAGAAAAAGCAGAAAAAGATCAGGAAAAGCCGCGTAGCAAGCGCCAAAACAGACAAATCGACACTATCGCGCCAGAGGCCGCCGATCTCGACGCGATGCGCGCCGCACTGCTCGCGTTGCCTGGCATCGGGCCGTGGACCGTGGAATACGTCGCAATGCGCGCGTGGCGCGATGCGAACGCGTGGCCCGCGACCGATCTCGTGCTGATGCAGGCCATCGCGGCGCGCGATCCGGCGCTCGTGCGCGCGACCCAACAGCGCACCCGCACGGACACATGGCGCCCCTGGCGCGCGTACGCCGCCATGCATTTGTGGAACGAAATCGCCGATCGAGCGGGCGCGGCGCGCGGCGGCTAGGGCGAAGCAAGGAAGGGCAAGGGACCGGGCGCCGCCCCCGGGGAAGCGCGTGCCGGCGGGCCAAAACCCCAACCGAGGCAGGCCCAAGCAGGTCTTTCGGCGAGATGTTAAAGTGCCCGCTACCGAAAAGAATCCCGGCCGGCGAGCGCTCGCAGCACCGCGCAGCCGGCCCGAGCCCGACTTGCCTCAATGTCAGACACGATCTCAACACGCACGAACGACGTTCTCGCACAGCGCCTTTCCGTGCTGGGCGACGGGCCACATCGCGGCGCGCTCACGCGCGGTCTGCGCGGCATCGAGAAGGAAAGCCTGCGCGTGACGCGCGACGGCCGCCTCGCCATGACGCCGCACGCCGCGGCGCTCGGTTCGGCGCTCACGCATCCGTCGCTGACCACCGACTATTCGGAAGCGTTGATCGAGATCATTACGCCTGCCGAGACCGATGCGTCGATCACGCTCGCGAAGCTCGACGAGCTGCACCGCTACGTCTACGCCGTACTCGCGCGTGATGGCGAAATGCTCTGGAACGAATCGATGCCGGGCCTCTTGCCCGACACCGACGACGGCATTCCCATCGCGCGCTACGGCAGCTCGAATATCGGCCGCCTGAAGTACGTGTATCGCATGGGTCTTGCGCTGCGCTACGGCCGCACCATGCAGTGCATCGCCGGCATCCACTACAACTATTCGCTGAGCGATGAAGTGTGGCGCGTGCTGCACGCGCATCATCAGTCCACGGCGTCGCTCACCGACTATCAGTCCGAGCGCTACCTCGCGCTGATCCGCAATTTCCGCCGCACGAACTGGCTGCTCATGTATCTGTTCGGCGCTTCGCCCGCGCTCGACGCGCGCTTCCTGCGCGGCCGCGAGCACAAGCTCGAAGCGTTCGACGCCGACACGCTCTATCTGCCGTACGCAACGAGCCTGCGCATGAGCGATCTCGGCTACTCGAACACGACCGCCCAGTCCGCTTTGCGCGCCGACTACGACACGCTGGCAGGCTATCTCGACGCGCTCGCGCAAGCCGTGAGCCAGCCGTATCCGCCTTACGAGGCGATCGGCACGCATCGCGACGGCGAATGGGTGCAGATCAACACGAACGTGCTGCAGATCGAGAACGAGTTCTACTCGACGATTCGGCCCAAGCGCGTAACGCATCCGGGCGAGCGGCCGCTGCATGCGCTCGCCGCGCGTGGCGTGCAGTACGTCGAGGTACGCTGTATGGACATCGATCCGTTCGAACCCATCGGCATTTCACTCGAAACCGCACGGTTTCTCGACGCCTACCTGCTCGCGTGCGCACTGGACGAAAGCCCGCTCCTGCCTGCCGACGCTTACGCCGAATCGAATGAAAACTTTGGCCTCGTAACGAAAGAAGGGCGCCGCCCGGGTCTCGCGCTCAAGCGCGAGAACAAGGACGTCTCGCTGCACGAGTGGGCGCAGGAGCTGTTCGAGAAAATCGGCCACGCAGCCGCCGTGCTCGACGCGGCGCACGGCAGCGACGAGCATACGCGCTCGCTCGCGGCACAACGCGTGAAGCTGGCCGACCCGTCGCTCACGCCTTCGGCGCGCGTGCTGCAAACCATGCGCGATAACAAGCAGTCCTTCCTGCAATTCGCACTCGCACAAAGCGAGCGCCACGCCGCGCAATTTCTCGCGCGTCCGCTCGACACGGCGGTCACGGCTGAGTTCGAAACGCTCGCGAGCGAATCGCTCGCAGAGCAGGCGCAACTCGAGCGCGACGAAGTCGGATCGTTCGACGCGTTCGTCGCCGCGTATCGCGCATATACGCTCAATCGCTTCAGCGTCTGAGTAGAGCGTCCAGGCCGCGTTCGAGCGGCAAGCCAGTGCGCCATTGCGGCGCACACATCCCCTCGAAGTTTGCCCCGGGCACCGCATTTGCTCGCAACACCAGCGTGCAGATGCGGTCCAACCAGGGTAGGCGCCGCGTTACCGGGCTGCGCGGACGACGGGCGCGCCGGGCGAGTGAAACCGAAAACACCAAAAATGCACGGGCCGCGCGCTACGCGGCTCACTCCGGGAGGAATCCACACCATGAAACGAATGCTTGCGATCCTGCTGTGCGCAACGGCTGCGGCCTGCGCGTCGCGCGGGCAGGTCGATCCCGACGTCATGCAGATCGCGACCGCGCCGCTCACCTGCTCGAACAAGGCGGAATGCGATCTCTGGTGGCAACGCGCAGAGGGCTGGGTGCGCAGTCATTCGAAGTACGAAGTGCAGACCGTGACCGACACGCTGATCCAGACCTCGGGCCCGGGCGGCGGCCGGCGCCTGCTCGCCTATGAAATCACGAAGTCGGCCAACCCCGACGGCACGGCCACGATCGGCTTCGCCGCGCACTGCGACAGCTCGCTCGGCTGCAAGCCCAACCCGTGGTCGGCGGGCGCGGCGTTCAAGCAGTACGTGCGCACGGGCGTCGATGCGCCCATTCCCGGCGACTCGACCACCGGCGCAGGCGGCGACACGGCCGGCGTGACTGGCGCGGCGGTGGCCGAGCCGGCTTCGAGCGCGTATTGACTTCTGCGCATTGACCTTTGGTTTGATCGCCGCAAAAGACTCGGGGCGCGCCAGGTTCAGGTAGCACTGGCGCGCGCTCAGAGCGACGACTCGTGCATAACGACTTTCGAAGGACCTCTATTGCCGATTTAGGCATCGTCTGATTGAGCGAGGGATTGGGGAGCCCGTATCTTGGGCTGGCTTCGGCCTGCGTGGTCTGGGCCGTTCATCCTTATCCACAACTCGAATCGACAATGAAACTGCGCCTTCTGTCCACCAGTGCCGCGGCTGCCGTAATCGTCGCCGCCGCAGGCTGCACTACCGCCTCAGGTCCCACCCACAATCTCGACGTCGTCACCCTGGCCAACGGCTCGCAGGCGTACCGCGTGCAGTGTCTCGGCTTGCTCGAAAGCTCCAAGACCTGCATGGCGAAGGTCAACGAGGTCTGCGGCACCAAGACGCCGCTGCGCGTCTCGTCGGTGGACCGCGCCGCTGCCGGGTTCAAGCCGGAAGACGATCCGCGCGAAATCACGTTCATCTGTCAGACGCCGCAGCCGCCGGCCCCGCCGCCAGCGCCGGTCGTCGAAACGCCGCCTCCGGCTCCGCAGGTCCAGCCGCGCACGATCACGCTCAATGCCGACGCCAACTTCGCGTTCGACAAGGCCGATCTGCTGCCCGGCGGCAAGCAGACGCTCGACCAGTTCATCCAGGAAAGCAGCAACGTGAACATCGGCGCAATCGTGATCAGCGGCTACACCGACTCGGTCGGCTCGAAGGCTTATAACGACCGCCTCTCGCTGCGCCGCGCGCAGACGGTGCGCAACTATCTGCAGTCGCACGGCCTGCACGCGAGCCAGTACGAAGTGCACGGCTACGGCTTCGCGAAGCCGGTCGCGTCGAACGCCACGCCTGAGGGCCGCGCGAAGAACCGTCGCGTCGAGATCGAAACGAGCGGCATTACGCAGCGTCAATAAATGGGGCGTTGGTAACGCCGCGCGCAACGCGCACCCAGTTGCCCGCAGCTTCATGCGGGCGGCCTTTCGTGGGACCGTCAATGACCCATTGCCGGTCCCGCGCCTTTTTTCGGCTTCGTCACCCACACCAGCAGGGCCAGCACGACAAACATCGCACAGGAGATGCGGAAGAAGTCGTTGGTGGCCATCATGTAGCCCTGCGTCGTCACGACGTCGTTGAGCTTGGCGGTCAGGCTTTGGCCTGCAAAACCCAGGCTGGCGAGCGCGTCCTTGTAGGCGATCGTGTTCGGCGAATACTGGCTCACCGATTCCGAGAGCACGGCATGGTGATAAATCGCCGCGTCTTCCCAGAACGTCGTGCTCACCGCCGTGCCGATCGCGCCCGAAAGCGTGCGCAGAAAGTTCGAAAGGCCCGAGGCGCTCGCGAGCCGCTCGTCAGGAACGCTCGAAAGCGTGATGGTCGTCATCGGCACGAAGAAGCAGGCCACGCCGATACCCTGCACGAGACGCGGCAGGATCACATGGTTGAACGGCACATCGAGTGTGAATGTCGAGTTCCAGAGCGAAACGAGCGCGAACACGACGAACGCGAAGCTCGCGACCATGCGCAGATCGAGCCGGTGCATGTTGCGCCCGATGAGCGGCGAAAGTACGAGCGCGAGCAGGCCCACTGGCGCAGTGGCCAGACCCGCGAGGCCAGCGGTATAGCCCATGACCGTTTGCAGCCAGAGCGGGAAGATCACCACCGAGCCGAAGAAAGCCATGAAGCCGAATGAGATGATCATCGCGCCGAGCGCAAAATTGCGGTCGCGAAAGAGCGATAGATCGACTACGGGCTCCTTTTCCGTCGCCTCCCACACAAGCATGAACGCGAGCGCAACCACCGCGATGATCGCGAGCGTGACGATGAACGTCGAGTTGAACCAGTCGCGGTCCTTGCCGAGGTCGAGCATCATCTGCAGGCACGACACGCCGATCACGAGCAGCGCGAGGCCCACGGCGTCGATGCGCTGCTTCGTCGTCTTCGTTTCGCGTCCGCGCAGCAGCAAGTAGGCACAGACGCCCGAGAACAGGCCGATCGGCACGTTGATGTAGAAGATCCACGGCCACGTGTAGTTGTCGGTGATCCAGCCACCCATGACCGGCCCGAAGATAGGCGCGACGATCACGGTCATCGCCCAGAGACCGAGCGCGAGACCGCGCTTGGCAGGCGGGTAGGAGCGCATGAGGATGGTCTGCGACAGCGGGACCATCGGCCCAGAAACGAGCCCTTGCACGAGACGGAATGCAATGAGCGTTTCGAAGTTCGTCGCGAAGCCGCATGCTGCCGAGGCCAGCGTGAACAGCAGCACGGAGATCGTGAAGAGGCGGACTTCGCCCACGCGGCGCGCGAGCCATCCGGTGAGAGGCACGGCAATCGCTGAGGCAACCGAATACGACGAGATGACCCACGTGCCTTCGCTGTTGGCGACACCCAGGTTGCCCGAGATGGTCGGCACCGCCACGTTGGCGATCGAGGTGTCCAGCACCTCCATGAAGGTCCCGAGCGCGAGCCCGACCGTGAGGAGCGCGAGCGTGCCGCCGGAAAACGGTGCGGGTTCGGCCCGCGCGGGCACCGCAGAGGAAGCTGCCATGTTGCGTGTCCTTGTTGAGTCGGCCGGTTCTGCACCCGAAGCGCAGCGCACACCGACTTGCTATTCCGTGTCTGTGCATTTTCTGCCCAGACAGTGATTGGATCAAACTACACCCAATGCTGCGCTGCGGCGTGTCGTACAGCGTTGCTAGTCGCCGCGTTCCTGCGTCGGCGCTTGCGCGTCTTTACCGCTGTCGTCCGTCGATGCGCATAGCGGCGTGGTCGAGCCGTCATTCGCGATGAAGCGCTGCAGCAAATGGACGAGCGTCGCGACTTCTTCGGGTGCGAAGCCGCGCAACTGCTCGGACATCTCCGCGGCAATCAGGTCGGGCAATTGCTGCGCCGCCGTGCGCCCCTGATCCGTCAGTGCCAGTTCCACGACCCGGCGATCCGCCTCGCTGCGCCGCCGCTCGAGAAAGCCCTTCTTCTCCAGCCGGTCGAGCATGCGCGTCATGGAGCCGGTGTCGTACGAGAGCGCGCGCGACATCTCGTTCGGCGTGCTGGCGCGCTCGAACCACAATAAAAGAATCACACCGATTTGCGACGATGTGAGCCCGAGCGGCGCAACCGCCCGGTCGATGCGTCCGGCCAGCACATTGCGCGCAGTCGAAAGGAAATAGCCGAGACTTGGCTCGACGCCCAGCCTTGTCGGGACGAAAGGACCGTCGCTCATCGCAGTTCGCTTTGCAGCCTCTCAAAAAACGAGCGAATTATAGCGGGTTACTTCGCTGCTCAGGCAGATAAATCGCGTAGCGCACCGCAACCGTCTCTGCCGCAGTGATCGGCGCGTAAAAACAACAGTTGCATTGATGCGCTGCAAAGTATGTTGTGATTTGGTTGCATAGTCAATATTATGACAGGCAACCAGTTTCATTCTTCTACGTTCACCCGTTTGGGCATCATGCTTTACCTGATCAACGCGCTTGGCGGCCTTGGCCGTTCCGTCACCGACACCGCCCGCCTGGCTTTCGCGAAGGCTAGCGCGGGTTCGTGGTGGGCGCGCTCGCGCAAGCTCGCGTTGTACGCGGCCATGTTTGCGCTGCCAGGCGGCTCGATCGCAGTTGTGGCCGTGGTGTGGGCGCAGCGTCGGCGCACGCGGCAAGAACCCGCAGCGGCGGGGGCGGTCGTGCCGGCCACGCCCGCGAAGGCAACGGCGGCAACAGCGGCAACCACCGCACCCGCGTGCGCAGGCACCCAGCTCGCCTGCCGCGCACCGAAGCGCCGCCGTAACGACGCGTAACCTGCGCGTCGCACGCCGTAACACCCGCCAACCCTTCCAACGCGTAAGCTTTCGGATTCCGTGTAATAACTCGCGCGTGCGCTACCATTGCCGCGACGCGACAACCCCGTGCGCCCCCGGCCGCCCGATTGCGCGCCGGTTGCATCGACAGGAATCCTTGCATGCCTTGCCGTTTCGTCCGCCCCGGCGCCTCCACGGGATCCGCCGGGTCATTGGCGCGCCGCGCGCCCACGCCGCTTTCCACGTTGGCGCTGTGCGCAGCCGCCGCGCTCGCGTTCCAGTTGGCAGGCTGCGCAGTCGGCCCCGACTATCACCGGCCCAGCGCCGCCACTCCCGCTTCGTTCAAGGAAGCGCCCGAGGGATGGAAGGTCGCGCAACCCGCCGATACCGCCGACCGCGGCGCCTGGTGGCTGATCTACGACGATGCGCAGCTCAATGCGCTGATGGACCAGCTCAACACCAGCAATCAGACCGTTGCGCAATACGCTGCCGCGTATCGCCAGGCGCGTGCGCTCGTGGGCGAGGCACGCGCGGCGTACTTTCCGGTGATCAGCGGTACGTTCTCGGGCACACGCTCGTACACGCCCACGCGCGTAGCCAACTCGAGCGGTGGCTTGTCGAGCGGCACCATCAACAACAACGTCAGCCTGGGGCTCGACGCCACCTGGGAACCCGACCTCTGGGGCAAGGTGAGCCGCACCGTCAGCTCGCAGGAGGCAAGCCAGCAGGGCGCCGCCGCCGATCTCGCAAACGCGCGTCTATCGGCGCAGGCCACGCTTGCGCAGACTTACTTCACGTTGCGCTCGCTCGACGCGCAGCAGAAGCTGCTCGATGACACGGTTGTGGCGTACCAGAAGTCGCTGCAGCTCACGCAAAATCAGTATGCCCAGGGCGTGGCGGGCCGCGCCGATGTGATCCAGGCGCAAACGCAATTGCAGTCTGCCCAGGCTTCGGCAATCGACAACGGTGTGGCGCGCGCGCAGGACGAGCACGCGATCGCCGTGCTGGTCGGCCAGCCCGCCTCCACGTTCTCGATCCCGCCGTCGCCGCTCACCGCCACGCCGCCCACGGTGCCGCTCGCCATGCCGTCTGCGTTGCTCGAGCGCAGGCCCGACATCGCCTCGGCAGAGCGCAAGGCGGCGTCCGCCAATGAGCAGATCGGCGTCGCCATCGCGGCGTACTTCCCGACGCTCACGCTTTCCGCAAGCGGCGGTTTTGAAAGCTCGGTGATGTCACAGTTGCTGCAGTTGCCGTCGCGCTTCTGGACCCTCGGGCCGTCGCTTGCCGGCACGATCTTCGACGCCGGGCTGCGTAAAGCGCAGACCGAGGCCGCGCGCGCCGCCTACGATCAGCAGGTGGCCACCTACCGGCAAACCGTGCTGGCCGCGTTCCAGGACGTGGAGGACAACCTCGCTTCGCAGCGCATCCTGGGGCAAGAAATCGTCGTGCAGCAGCAGGCGGTGGATTCGGCGCAGCATGCACTCTCGATCGTCACGAACGAATACAAAGCCGGCACGACCGATTTCCAGAACGTGCTTTCCGCGCAGGCCACTGCCTTCACCGCCCAGCAAAAGCTCGTGAGCCTCGGCGGGCAGCGCATGGTGTCGTCGGTGGGGCTCGTGAAGGCGTTGGGCGGAGGCTGGGATGCCTCGCAGATGGATCGCGAGACGGGCAGCGTGGCGGCGCCGGCCGCGGCTTCAGCCGCTTCCGCGCCGGCGGTTGCGGCCGCCCAGCCGCAGTAATGCGAACGCGCCCGCTCAGGCGGGCGCACGCTCAAGCCGCGAACGTCAGCGCATGAAGGTCAGCGCGACGGTTCCCGGCCCGATCGGGCGGCCCAGCAGATTCAAGAGGCCTGCCAGGTTGTCGCGCTGATCCGGCGCCGCGCTCGCGGTGCCCTGGAACGAGGCGAACGCGCGCGAGAACGAGCCGCGTCCCTCGAGCATGAGCGGGCCTTTTTGCGTCGAGAGATCGAGCGTCGACGTCGCCCCTTGTGCCTGCAACACGACCTGATACGTGCCGAGCGGCTTCACGAGCGAAACGCGCGAACTCATGTCGGCGAGCGACACGGTCAGCCGTCCGAACGCATCCGTGCCGAACACGCGCCACGGACTCCACGCAAGCCGCACCTTGCCGTCCAGATCGAGCGTGTTGAAGGGCGCGCCGAGACCCGCGAGCAGCGAGGCCGGCACGGCAATCGTGCCCGCGCTCACGTTCGCGCCGCGCAACGTCGCATCCACGGTAACGGCGTCGGGCATCGCCTCGGTCTGCAGCATTTCCATGCGCACGCGCGCGACGAAAAGCGGCCAGAACGCCGTGCGCCACACAATGCGACCCGGCAGCAGCGTCGCGCCGCGCGCGTCCTGGCCCGCGGCGAGCATCAACGTGGCGGAGCCGTGCCAGAGCGAGCCTTCCGGATCGATCAGATTCACGTGCCCCTGAGTCGCGCGCGCGAACTGCGGCGCGATCCAGGCCGCGGGCAGGCGGGCGAGCAACACGGCTGCGCTCGACAGCAGGCCCACGATCAGCCAGGGCAACACGGCGCGCAAGCGCCGCATCCAGTAACTCATTGCTTGTTTCTCCGGCGATTCTCAGTGCGCGCTGGTCAATGCGCTTTTTCTTTTTAGTGCGTATTCGCCGGTTGCAGCGAGGCCGTCAAGTCGACCTGACCATCGGTCTTCAGCGCGGTGATGTGCGCCTCGACCACCTGCACCTTGAACTGCTTGCGCACGTCGTCGAGCCACGCGGCCCACGCCGGAAATGACGCATTCTTCATCTGCACCTGCACCGTCGTGCCGATCAGCTGAATCTGCGCCCCCGTGAGCGCGTGATCGGCAAGTGATGCAGTAACCGCGTCCTTGAGCGCCTGGCCGCCCGGCGCCACGCTCGCAGCAGCCCCCGCAAGCGAGCGCGCCTCGTCGGCCTCGGCCGTCATCTGCGCGAGTTGGCGCTGCATGCCGGGCAGGCTCTCGCGCAGGCGCGCGCGGCCGTCGGCGGCCGGCTGCCACAGCACCGACCAGCCGATCGCCAGCGCAAGCACCGCGCCACCCCACGTGAGCAGCGCCTTTTCGCGCGTGGTGCGCGCTTCCCAGAAGGTCGCCCAGGCCTCGGCCCAGGCGCCGCTCATAGCCGTTGTCTTCACGATGCGCTCCTGATGGTCCATTTGCCCGTGCTGGCATCCACCGTGCCCGCAAGGCCGTTGCCCGCGAGGCGTTTCGCGAGATCGGCGTCGACGTTGACGCCTGGCTTGAAGGTCACGTCCAGACGCCGGTCGTGATAGTCGAGTGCCGCGATGCCGTTGGCGGGCACCGGACCGAGCGCGCGCGCGAGGCCGTCGGAGAGCGCGAGGAAGTCGTCGCGCGAGGGTTCGCCCGCGGCGAGGCGCAACTGCTGCAACTGCCGCGCCATTTGTCCCGCGGGGTCGAGCACGACGGTCGTCTTCGGGAACGCGTTGAGGAGCAGCTCGGTCATCTGCGCGCTGATGGCGTCGCGCTGGCGCGCCATCATGAGCCACTCGATATTCGCGCCGACGACCGCGACGACGAGCGACGCGGCCACGAGCCCGATCGGCACGCGCAAACGGCGCAGCGTCGCGCGATCGAGCCGCCACGGCTGCGAGGCGAACTCGAACTGGCAGAGGTCGAAGCGGCAGGCAAGCGCGCGCCGCGCGAGCGCCTCGAACGTGAGCGTCTGCGCACCCGGCAACGCGGCGGCGAGCGACGCGCGTGCAGCCGCGCTCGCGGGCTCGCCCGGCAGGTTGGTGAGGACATAGCCCGAAACCGGCGCGCCGCCGGCGAGCGCCGTGACGGTCGCGGCCACGCTCGCGGCGGGCACTGCAAAGCCGTCGGCGAGCACGCCGCGCACGATCGCGAGTTCGAGCGGCGCTTCCGACGTGGCGGCCGCTGGCTCCGGCGCAACGCCGGGCAGCAGCGCAGGGGCGGTCGCGACAACATGGCCGAGCACGCATGCCGTCACGGGTTCGAGCGTGGGCGCGGCGGGAGCCGCGGCATCGGACGTGACGCCCGGCTCCGCGCGCCCGGCAGGCACAGCGGCTCGTGCCTCGTGGGCCACCTCCACCGACTCCACTGTCTCCACCGCCTGCGCAGCTGGCAGGCAGCGCGCCACCGGCACGGCGCGCAGATTGCGGTGCCCTGCGGCTGTGAAGCCTTCCAGGAGAAAACGGAACCAGCCCCGATCGATGGCGGCCACGACCTGGCGGCCATCGGCCAGGCGCTTTGGGTCGAGCGCGAGATGGCAGGTCTGCGCATCCTGGATCAGATGATCCTCGACCACGTTCGGCAGTGCCTGACGCAGCCGCGGCCCCCTGAGCGGCGGCACGGTGGCGGCGAGCATGAGCAGGTCGCGCGCGGCGATCAGCAGGATGGTGGTCGAGGCCTTCGGCAACAGCCCTAGCGCCGAACGGCCCGCGCGCTGCGTGTTGCCCGTCTTGTCGAGCAGCACGAACGGCAGTTCCGGCAGCTGCCATTCCTGCGAGTGGACCGCCGGGTCGCGGGGCGGCATGAGAACGATCAGCGTGCTCAAACGCACCTCTTTTCGATGTTGGTCGGGGACGGATTCATGGTTCGTCGCTAACGCGCACGATGCGCGTCGTATGGGTGAGCGGATCGCGCCAGACAAGCGTCGTGCGGTCCACTTCGGCGCGCTCGTGCTGCACGCGCCCATGTACCAGAAAGTAACTCGTGTTGACGTCGATTTGCGTGGTGTCGATCGAGACCTGCTTCACGCCCACGCCTTCGAGCGCGAGTTGCACGTCGCTCACGTTGCGGAAAAACACGCTCTGGCGATGCGCGACTAGGGCCTGCGCGTTAGAAAGGCTCATGCCCGTCACGACGGAGGCGATCACCTCGGCGCTCGCCGTGTTCATGTTCACGGGCGTCACGGTGGGCAGGATCGTCACGAACGGGCGCAGCCGCGCGACGGCGTCGGCCGTGAAGCCGGGCACGTCGAGCAGCGAATCGACGCTCGTCATCATGAGCGGGGCGACGCCGCTGTCGTTGTCGGACTCCGAGAGGCCGGGGTTGTCGGTGTAGTTGCCGCCGCCGGTCGTCCCGCCGCCTGCGAGCACCTCGGTTTGCGAACCGGTGTTCGTCGTGGTGGTTTGCGTCTGGAAGCGCGTTGCCGAGTAGGCAAGCCCTGAGCGCAGGTACACCGCAGTATTCTTCGCAAGCGACTGGTCGAGGCCGAGAATCTGCAACAGGCGCGCGAATGCCTCGATCTCCGTCACGTTCAGCTGCAACGAGCCCGGCGCGCTGGTCGCCACGAGATTGCGCAGATTGAAGCGCGCTTGGGCGTCTTCAATTGAACCCGAAAGCCAGGTGTCCGCGCCCTGTTGCGAATGCGCTTCGCCAATCTGGCCGAGAAAGTCGGACAGCCGCGTTCGCGCGAGCGGCACGCCCCACGCGCCGCCGAGATACGTGATGCCCGCCGAGGTATCCGCTTCGGAGCGCAGCACGAGGCGCGTCCAGTCGAGCGAGGCGCGCGCGATCCATTGCGCCTGCGCGAGCAGCCGTTGATTCTCGATGCGCCGCAACTGCACCTGCTGGCGCCACAACATGCCCGAGACGATGATCGCCGAAAGCGCGACGACGAGCAGCGCGCTGATGATGGCCGCCCCGCGCCGTGCGCGCGTGGAACGGCGGGATCGCCTACCTTGTTTGATTCGCCGTGCGGAGGTTCGTTGTGTGCGCAACGTCATTCCCCCACCAGAAACACGCGCGTCACCGGCTGCTGCAGCGCATGCGAGCCCACGCTCACCTGTACCCCCGTCACCGCGCGCGGCAGCGGCGCGTTGCCGAGTTGTGGCACCTTGAGATCGTTGTTGTTGCCCGTGACCTGCGAGCGCACGTCCTGCATGTTCGCGGTCCAGCCCGTCTTCGGCACGTACAGGCGCGCGTTGATGACATCCACGCCGCTCATCATCGGCAACGCGCCCCAGTTGTCGCCTTCGCCGCCGCGCAGCGCGCGCCGTAACGCTCCGAGATCGGCGAGAGGCGGCGACGCATAGCGCACCACCTGGCCGCCCGACACGCGGTAACGCACCACTTGCAGGCGGGGCGCCGCGCCCGGCGGCATCGCGAACGCGCGCACGATCTGCAGCGCGCCGCCGTCGAGCGAGATGGCAACGCCGCCCGCTTCGTCGTCGGAGGCGGCTTCGCGCAAGTCGATGCGCATCTGGTCGAACATCTGCGCGAACACGCGCTCCTGCGCCATCGAGCGCGTAATGGTCTCGCGCCCGCGCACGATCTCGTCGAGGCCGCGCCACGAGAGGATGGCCACGACGGCCATGATGGCGATCGCAACGAGCAGCTCGATCAGCGTGAAGCCGCGCGCTGACGAGGCGACGCGCACGCGGTCACAACGAGCGGTTCGTCTCATTGGCGAGCACCGTGACGAGTTGCGCGAGATTGCCGGAGCGGCCAGGCGTCGCAACCGACACCTCCACGCGCCGAAAAACGGGGTTGGGCGTCGCCGCGACGTGCTGCGTGCAGGTCAGCCGCAGATTGCCCTGCGAGCAGTCGAAACTGCTCTCGCCAAGGTCCGGCCACGCATGCACGAGGCGCAGTTGCGCAAGCGTGTTGTCCGCACTCCAGCCCGCAAGCAGGCGGTCGTGCAGGTCGGCTTCGCTCGCGGCGAGGCTGCCCACGGCGCGCAACGAAGCGGCCAGCGCAATCGCGATGATTGCGAGCGCAACCAATACTTCGATCATCGTGAAGCCGCGCTCGCGCACCGGACCACGCTGTCGATCCAGACGAGCGCCGTGCCCGCGCTTTCCCCCGCGCATCGAGAACCGCATCTCAGCGCACCTCGAAGCGGCCAGTGCCGGTGCCGACGATCGTCGCGCTGCCGGCGGCCGAAAAGAGCGTGACCTGCACCGGCACGTCCACGGCCTCGGTGCCGAAGATGAGCCGGTTTGCCTGCGTGTCGTTGCCGCCGGGGTAGGTGATCGCCACGCCGGTCACGCCGCCTTCCCATTGGCGCGGTCCGAGCAGATCGTCGCGCAGCGGACGCCAGCCGTCTTCCGTATGCACATCGAAGCGAAAGCCGCCCGCGAGTGGCTGCCATGCAATGGCGCGCGCGCGCACCTGCGCCTCGTCGCCCGCCGACTCGAACAGGAGCGCGAGCCGCTGCGCTTCTTCATTCAGGTCGGTGCGCGGATTACGCGTGAGCGTGAGCGAAGCGAGCGAGATGAGAATCCCCGCGATCAGCAGCACCACGAGCATCTCGAGCAGCGTGAAGCCCGCCGCGCGCGCACGCGTACCCGCGCGTGACGCGCGCGAGGTGCGTGACGATCGGCGGTCCCCGCAAGGGGAAGGGCGGCTCGTTTGCATGGATGCTGCGTGGCGGATGACTTATTGCCAGGACCCGACGTCGGCGTCGTTGCCTTCGCCGCCGGGTTTGCCGTCGGCGCCATAGCTGAATACGTCGATCTCGCCATGCACGCCCGGATTCAGGTACTGGTACGCACTGCCCCATGGGTCATTGGGCAGGCGCTCCAGATAGCCGCCGTCTTTCCAGTTGTTCGGCACGGGGTCGGTGGTCGGCTTTTGCACGAGCGCCTGCAGCCCCTGGTCCTGGGTCGGATAGCGGCCGTTGTCGAGGCGATAGAGCTTCATTGCCTGCATGATCGTGCCGATGTCCTGGCGCGCGGCGACGCGGCGCGCTTCATCGGGACGACTCATGATCTTCGGCACGATCAACGCGGCAAGAATGCCGAGAATCGCGATCACGACCATGATTTCGATGAGCGTGAAGCCGCCTTGGCGGCGCGCGCGCGTGACTTCCATTTCGGCACGGCGCTTGGTGCACAATTTCGCCCACATGGACATGAGTTCTTTCCTCTCTCGCTAGATAGGGTTGCGGTGCACTTGTGCGCCGCGCTTCGTCCTGCCTGCAATCGAACCCGCCGCTTGAACCGGCGGGTCCCTCGCTCGCATGACGGGTCATTGTAATGTCACACGATGACGCCTTTCCGACGCCTCGCGGGCATGGCAAACGCGTACATCAAAAATTCCATAAACCTTCGTACAATGGGCTCATGAACCCACTGCAAATCCGCCTTCTTTCTCTCGCCGCGTTTGCGGTGTTCTGCGCCACGGCCACGTGGTGGACGATCACCCTCGCCACGAACCGCGCGGCGCCGGTGCAGGCCGCCGCCGCTCAGCCGCCGGTCTCGCTCGATCAGGCCGGCACGCTGTTCGGCGGCAGGCTCGAACGCAACCCGGTGCAGGACATTCACCTGTTCGGCATCCTCGCGCTCGCGCAGGGCGCGGCGGCCATCGTGAGCGTCGGCGGCGAACCGCCGCGAGCCATCTCGCTCGGCGGCCCGATCGACCAGAACTCGAAACTCTTCGAAGTGCGCCCCCGCTCGATCGTCATCGACCGCCACGGCGTGCACTCCGAAATCTTCCTGCCGCCCAACGCAGCCGGTCCCACCATCTACGTGCGCTGAGTTGCGCGCGCCGGGCTTCTTGCCGGGCGTCTCGCGCAGTTCGTACGCCTTACTGCACAAGGTTGTTCAGCTCGATGATCGGCAGCATCACCGCGAGCACGATCACGAGCACCACGCCCCCCATCGCCAGAATCAGGAGCGGTTCGAGCAGGCTCGTGAGGAACATCGTGCGCCGCTCCAGTTCGCGCGCTTCACCTTCGGCTGCGCGGTCGAGCATGGTCGTCACGTCGCCGGTCGCCTCACCCGAGCGGATCAGGTGCACGAGCACCGGCGGAAACGTCTTCGTATTGCCCAGCGCGCGAGAAAGCGACGTGCCTTCGCGTACACGCACGATGGCTTCGTCGATGTTCGTGCGCATCGCCTTGTTCGAAAGCGTCTCTCCGGCCGCCTGCAGCGCGCGCAGGATCGGCACGCCCGCGGCGGAGAGAATGCCGAGCGTGCTCGCGAAGCGCACGGTGTTGTAGCCGCGCACGAGCTTGCCCGCGAGCGGCGCCGTGAGCATCCAGCGGTCGAACGCGAGACGCGGGCCAGGCCTGCGCAAGGTCGCGCGCACGATCCACGCCACCACGGCCACCGCGATCAGCACTGCCCACCACCACTGCCGCACGAAGCCCGAAAGCGCCATCATCACGACGGTGAGGAAGGGCAGTTGCTGCTTGGTGCTGGCAAACACGTTCACCACTTGCGGCACCACATAACTCAACAGGAACGTGACGATGCCGAACGCGATGATCGTGACGATCGTCGGGTACGTGAAGGCGAGCACGATCTTCTGCTTGAGCGCGTTGCGCTGCTCGATGTAGTCGGCCAGACGCGAAAGCACGATGCCGAGCTTGCCGGTGTGTTCGCCCGCGGCCACGAGCGCGCGGTAGATGTCCGGGAAGTCGCGCGGATGCTGCTCGAGCGCGCTGGCAAGCGAATGGCCGCCGAGCACCTCGGCGCGAATGGCCGCCATCAGTTCGCGGATGTAGTCGCGCTCGGACTGCTCGGTGAGCACTGCAAGCGCCTCGCCGAGCGGCAGGCCCGCTACCAGCAGGCTCGCGAGCTGGCGCGTGAGAATGGCCTGCTCGCGCTGCGAGAGCTTGCGCCCAAGCGCGAGCCGCTGCGCTCGCGCGCCGCGCGTGCGGCTCGCGGCGGCTTCGACCACGAGCGGCGTGAGACCCTGGCCGCGCAGCAGCGCGCGCGCGCCGCGCGCGCTGTCCGCGTCGAGCACGCCTTTTTGCGCTTTGCCCGTGGCGTCGATGGCTTCGAAGCGAAATGCCGGCATGTTGCTGATCGCCCTCGCTTTTAATGAGCGTCCATCTGGTGGTTCATGTTGCGGCCCATCATGCGCCGCCCGTCACGCGCAACACTTCTTCGAGCGAAGTCCTGCCCGCGTCGATCCAGCGCTCGCCGTCTTCGCGCAGCGTACGCATGCCTTGCACGCGCCCGGCCTCGAAGATCTCCGCATCGGCGGCATTGCGGTGGATGAGCGCGCGAATCGGCTCGTCGATGAGCAGCAGTTCGTACACGCCGCGCCGCCCCGAGTAGCCCGAATGACCGCAACGATCGCAGCCCACCGGATGCCAGCGCTTTCTGCCGTCGTCTTCCACACGCTCTTCCTTGCACACCGGGCAGAGCTGGCGCACGAGGCGCTGCGCGAGTACGCCGAGCAGGGAAGAGGCGAGCAGATACGGCTCGACGCCCATGTCGGTCAAACGCGTCACCGCCGACGCGGCGTCGTTGGTGTGCAGCGTGGCGAGCACGAGGTGGCCCGTGAGCGAGGCCTGCACGGCGATCTGCGCGGTTTCTAGGTCGCGGATTTCGCCGATCATGATGATGTCCGGGTCCTGACGCAGGATCGAGCGCAACGCGCGCGCGAACGTCATGCCGATGCGCTCGTTCACCTGGGTCTGCCCAATGCCCGAGAGGTCGTACTCGATCGGATCTTCCACGGTCATGATGTTGGTCGTGGCCGTTTCGAGCCGCGACATGGAAGCGTAGAGCGTAGTCGTCTTGCCCGAGCCCGTCGGGCCGGTCACGAGCACGATGCCGTGCGGCTTCGCGATCAGCTGGTCGAACTTGCCGAGCGTGTCGCTCGCCATGCCGAGCGCTTCGAGGTTCAGGCGCTGCGCGTCTTTTTCCAGCAGACGCAGCACCGCGCGCTCGCCGTGGCCCGTGGGCAGCGTGGAGACGCGCACGTCCACCGGACGCCCGCCCACGCGCAGCGTGATGCGGCCGTCCTGCGGCAGGCGTTTCTCGGCGATGTCGAGCTGCGCCATGATCTTGATACGCGAGATGAGCGCGCCGTGCAGCGCCTTCTTCGGGCGCACGACATCGCGCAGCGTGCCGTCCACGCGAAAGCGCACCACCGAGGCGTTCTCGAACGGCTCGATGTGAATGTCCGATGCCTGCTCGCGCGCGGCCTGCGTGAGGAGCGCGTTGATCATGCGGATGATCGGCGCGTCGTCTTCGGACTCCAGCAGGTCTTCCACTTCGGGAATGTCCTGCATGAGGCGCGAGAGATCGACTTCGCCTTCCACTTCGCCCACCACCTGCGCGGCGCTGCCGTCCTGGCGCGCATAAGCCTGATTGATGGCCTGCGCGAGTTCGTCGGCCGGCACGCGCACAAGTGCGAACGCGCCGAAGTTGCGCGCGACTTCGGCAATGGCGGCCTGCGACGTGCGCTCGCTGATCCACACTTCGAGGCCTTCGGCGCGCTGCTGGGCCACGAGAATCTGACCGCTGCGCGCGAAGCCGTACGGCACGAGGCGCGCGGCGAGCGGCGAGGGCGGCTCGCGGTCCGCCCCGCTCGTGGCCGCAGGCGAGTGAGGCGTGCTCACGGCTGCACCCGCGTCGTGGCAGGCGCCGCCTGTTGCACCGGCGTGGTTTCCACGGGCACGGTTTGCACCGGTTCGGCTGGCTGCATCTGCACGGCGCTGGCCGGCTTCGCGGGCTGCACGCCCACCGCCTGCTGACGCCGCATCTGGTCGAGATCGAACAGGTTCAGCGCCGATCCGCCCTGGCTCGGGCCGAGCGGCATCGGCGGCACGACCGGGTCGTCCTTATCCTTGATCAGGTTGTTGTCGGACTTGTATGCGCCCGTCACGCCCTGGATATAGTCGTAGCGGTTCGACGTGACCGCTTGCGCCGTGTCGCGATCGTTGATGATCACCGGACGCAGGAACACCATCAGGTTCGTCTTCTCGCGCGTCTTGTTTTCCGAGCGGAACAGCTGGCCGATCCACGGAATGTCGCCGAGCAGCGGCACCTTGCTGTTGGCGACCTGGTAGTTGTCCTGCATCAGGCCGCCGAGCACTATGATCTCGCCGTTGTCGGCCAGCACGGTCGACTGGATCGAGCGCTTGGTGAACTCGGGGCCGGCCGGATTGGTCGTCGCGTTGGTCGTGCCCGTCACGATCGCCGAGTCTTCCGTGTAGAGCTGCAGCTTGAGGATGCCGCCGTCGGTGATCTGCGGCTTGATGTGCAGCGTCAAGCCGACGTCCACACGGTCGAAGGTGTTGAACGCCGTGCTCGCCGTGCCGCTCGTCAGGTTCGAATAGGAACCCGTCTGGATCGGTACGTTCGTACCCACGACGATCTTCGCTTCCTGGTTGTCGAGCGTGATGAGGTTAGGCGTGGACAGCACGTTCGCGTCGGCCGTTTGCGAGAGCGCCTGCAGCAATGCGCCAAGCCCCTGCACGCCGAAGATGTTCTTGATCCAGCCCACATTCAGGCCCTGCTGCAGGCTCTGACCCGCGAGCGCGCTGGCGAGACCGCCCGTGGTGGCGTCCGCTGCCGCTTGCGCCGTCAGGTTGACGATGCTGTTGCCGCTGCCGGTGGCCAGATTGGTGCCTGCGTACACATTGCCGCTCGCGACCTGCCACTGAATGCCCAGGTTGGCGTTGGTCGTCGAGTTCAGCTCGACGATCAGCGCTTCGATGTAGACCTGCGCGCGGCGTGCATCAAGCTGGTTGATGACGGAGCGCAGATTGCGGTACACCGCGTCCGGCGCCGTGATGATCAGCGAGTTCGTCGCCGGGTCTGCCTGGATCATGCCGCCCGGCTGATTGTCGTCGCCCTTGTCCTTGTCACCGCCGAGGAACGGCGCTTCGTTGCTGCCGCCGCTGCTGCCGTATGAACTGCCCCCGAGCGAGCTGCCCGACGACGTGCCGCCGCCGAGCGAACTCGACGGCAGCGGCGGCGTGCCGGAGGTGCCCGTCGACGTGCTGCCGCCGCCGCTGTTGCCGCTCTGGTTGAAGCCGTTCGCATTGCCCGACGACGACGTATCGTTGCCGCCCTTGCCGAGCATGCCGCGCAGCGTCTTGGCGAGCTGCGTGGCGTCGGCGTTGCGCAGCGGGACGACGTGAATGTTGCCGGGCATGCTGGTCGGCGCGTCGAGCTGCTTCGAGAGCTGGACGGCGGAGGCCAAGCGCTGCGCGTTCGAGGCGCGCAGCATCAGCGAGTTGGTGCGCGGGTCGGCGACAACCGAAACCTTCAGCGACGGGTCCGTGGCGCCAATCGCGCCGGGGTCGAGCATCTTCGCGATTTGCGGCGCGATGTCGAGCGCATTGGCGTTGTGCAGCGGCACGACCTGCACCTGCTGGCCTGCGGCCGAGTCCACACCCGCGATGATCGAGGCGATGCGGCGCACGTTGTCCGCATAGTCGGTCACGATCAGCGTGTTGTTGCCCGGGTAGGCGGCAATGGTGTTGTTCGGCGAGATGAGCGGGCGCAGCACGGGCAGCAGGTTGTTCGCCGACTCGTGCCGCAGCGTGAACACCTGGGTCACCACCTGATCGCCACGCGCGGTAGGCGCATTGCCGACATAAGTCGGCACGCCCTGCAGCTTGGCGTCGGCTTCCGGCACGACCTTCAGTACGCCGTGATCCTGCACGAGCGCGAAGCCTTGCATGCGCAGCGCCGACTGCAGGGTCTTGAGGGCCTGGTCCTCGGGTACGGGATTCTCGGAAACGAGATTGAGCTGCCCCTTCACGCGGGGGTCGACGATGATGGTTTTGCCGGTGGCGGCGCCAATTGCCTTCGCCACCTGGTCGATGTCGGCGTTGACGAAATTGAGCGTGACCTGCGCATAGGCAAGCTGTGCGGTAATGAGTCCGCTCACGAGCAGCGCCGTGGCGACGCGACGCAAAGCCATACGATTTCTTCTCATGGGTGTCTTATCGAAGCCAGCGGCAGACGCGCGCGGCTATTCGTCCTCGACGTACGGCTGTGGGGCCGACTCGCCTGTGCTTTTCTGACTAACTTCCGACTGGTGCCGGCGCCGGCTCTCCTCAGCCCGGACGTCCGTTAGTCAACAAAAGATGGAACAGTAGCAGTTTTTCATGTCGAATTTGTCACAAAAAATGGGTCTCCGGGGAATTCTTCTAATCCCCGAGCCGCGCCAGCCTTCAATCCCAAGCTATTTGTAAGCATGCGGGCGCCTTGTCCGGGCGGCCAGCTTGACGCGTCATCGGTGACCGGTATCATACGAGCGGCCCGAACGATGGCCAACGCACTTTCCCGCCTTCTTTATGTGGGAATTCCCGCATTGTTCGCCAGAAAACAGGGCGGCCAGCGAGAGATTGCGTCATCCTTCAGGCAGCAACGTTCGCCTCTTCGTTTGCCCTTTTGTCAGCTTCCGCGCGATTCGCCATGCAAAACATCTGGTCCGCTACGCTTGCCACCGCTGTGGTGCTCGTCACCGCGAGCGCCAGCACGCTCGCGCATGCGGACTGTTTCGACGAGGCCGCGCGCTATCAGAAGGTCAATCCGCTGATCCTGCGCGCCATCGCCTGGCAGGAGTCGCACAACCGGCCCGACGCGGTACACAGGAATGCGAACGGTTCGATCGACTACGGCGTCATGCAGATCAATTCCGTGCATCTGCCCGTGCTCTCGCAGTACGGCATCTCGCAAAGCACGCTCATGGAGCCGTGCAAGAACGTCTATATCGCCGCGTGGCATCTGCGCCAGAAGATGAACAAGTACGGCAACACGTGGGCCGCCGTCGGCGCTTACCATTCCGAAACGCCAACGCTGCGCAACCAGTACGCGCAGCAGATCGCCGACATTCTGCGCAAGTGGCATCTCATGCAGTAGTCATCCCGTAGCCATGCAGTCGCTCGCTCGCGCGCGTACCGCCTGCTCGCGCCCTGAAAGCGGCGGCACGCGTGCGCCTGCGCCTCTCGCGTGCATGGTGCAAAATGCTGGCTGGCGCCGCACCCTTACTAGGATTTCGATCCTTTCGCGCGGCGGACCTTCCGACTCACTTTCTGCACCCCAACTGCGATGAACCAGCCGCCACTGCCCGTCACTGTGCTCTCGGGTTTTCTGGGCGCGGGCAAAACCACGCTGCTCAACCATATCCTTTCGAACCGCGCGGGCCTGCGCGTGGCGGTGATCGTCAACGACCTCGCCTCCGTGAACATCGACGCCGCGCTCGTGCGCGACGCCTCGGCGCTTTCGCGCGTGGAAGAGCGCGTGGTCGAAATGTCGAACGGCTGCATTTGCTGCACGCTGCGCAACGACCTGCTCACCGAGATCCAGCGCCTCGCCGACCCGGCGCGCGCCGGCCAGCGTTTCGACGCCATCGTGATCGAATCGACCGGCGTGGCCGAGCCCATGCCGATCGCGGAAACCTTCACGTTCGCAGGCGAAGACGGCGTCGCGCTCGACGCGTTCGCGCGCCTCGACACGATGGTCACGGTCGTCGACGCATTCAACTTCCTGCGCGACTACGCGAGCGCCGACCAGCTCGCGCAGCGCGGCGTGGCGACGAGCGAGGAAGACGACCGCGCGATCGTGGAACTGCTCGTCGATCAGGTCGAGTTCTGCGACGTGCTCGTGCTCAACAAGGCCGACCTCGTGAGCGGCGATGAACTCGCGCGCCTGCAGCACATTCTCGCGCGCATCAATCCGCGCGCCGTGCAGGTGGTGAGCCGCTTCGGCGATGTGCCGTTAGAGGAAGTGATCAATACCGGCCGCTTCGATTTCGATGCGGCGGCGAGCGCGCCGGGCTGGCTCGCGTCGCTGCACGACCATGACCATTGCGACGACCCGGCACATTGCCACGACCCGGCGCACACGCATGCGCCGCGCAGCGAAGCCGACGAGTACGGCATCATCAATTTCGTTTACCGCGCGCGCCGTCCGTTTCATCCGGAGCGCTTCTGGGCGCTGCTCAACCAGGAGTGGAAGGGCGTGCTGCGCTCGAAGGGCTTCTTCTGGCTCGCCACGCGCAACGACATAACGGGCACGCTCTCGCAGGCAGGCGGCGTATGCCGCCACGGTCCGGCCGGCACATGGTGGGCGGCGCTGCCGCGCGAGGAATGGCCGCAGGACGCCGAGCTCGAAAAGGAAATCGCCGCCGACTGGCAGGGCGATCTCGATGACGCAAGCGTCGGCGACCGTCGCCAGGAACTGGTGATGATCGGCGTGGATCTCGAGCCCGACGCGTGGCGCGCAAAGTTCGATGCGTGCCTCCTCACCGATTTGGAGTACGCGGCAGGCCCCGAAGCCTGGCTGAACTACGCCGACCCGTTCCCGTCCTGGGAGCTGGACGACGACGACCACGATCATGATCACGGCGATCACGATGAAATTGTCCATCGTCCCTAGTCGTCTCGACTAGCCAGAACGACGCGCCCAATCAACAACGGCGCCGCAATCATGCGGCGCCGTTTGCTTTTGCGCTCGCGCCGTGTGAACCGCGCAGGCGAAAAAAAACCCGCCAGGGGCGGGTGTCAACTTAAAGCGGCAATACCTTAGCGCTTGTTGACGGCGTCCTTGAACGCCTTGCCAGCCGTGAACTTGACGGTCTTGGCTGCGGGAATCTTGATGGTTTCGCCGGTCTTCGGGTTACGGCCCGTACGGGCTGCGCGCTTGCCCGAACCGAAGCTGCCGAAGCCGATCAGCTGGACCGCGTCACCCTTCGACACAGCCTTCTTGACCACTTCGAGGAGCGTGTCCAGCGTCTCGCCGGTTTGTGCCTTGCTAGCGCCCGTCTGTGCTGCGACGGCGTCGATCAGTTCCTGTTTATTCATTGAGAAGTTCCTTTCTGTGTTTAGGTTGACACGAACAGCGCGAACGCGCCGATTATACGGACGCGTGCCGCGCCGTCGAGCAGCGACGGACCCGGAGCACCCCGGCGTTTTCGCGTTGCGGCGGCTAGCGTGTGTCTGCTGCCGCAACGTCCGTGCTGCCGCTTCCCTGGGCGGCGCTTGCTATGATAGCGCAGCGCAAACCCAATAACGACAAGGGTTTCGAAGATTTCGCGCAGGATATGCCGGTTTTTTGGGGCTTGCAGACGTTTTAAGGGTATCCACCCCCGCAAATCCCTCCGGCTGCGGCGTTTTTGCCGGCGCACGCGTTGCGCTGCGCCAACGCAGCATGCGCGCAAACGCCTGCCTGGCAAGCGTTTGCGGCGATGCGACCAGGCTTCGCCACACGCTTTTTCCAGCCTCGCTCCGTTCTCGTTTCTTCCTCATCTCTGGCTTCGCGTTCCTCATGACCGCCACCCTGACACCCGCCACGCTCGTTTTTCGGGAAGACGGCATGCCGTTTTCGCCTGTCTATGGCGACATCTATCACAGCACCGGAGGCGCATTCGCGCAGGCCCAAGCCGTCTTTCTGAACGGCAACGCGTTGCCACAGCGCTGGCAAAACCGGCGAATCTTCACCGTGGTCGAAACCGGCTTTGGCATGGGCGTGAACTTTCTCGCCACGTGGGCGGCATGGCGCGACGATCCGGCGCGCTGCGAACGCCTGCATTTCGTCTCGGTGGAAAAACATCCGTTCGCGCGCAACGACCTGCAATGCGCACTCGACGCAGTCGTTGCGCACGCACGCGAAGCGCCGCTCGCGCGCGAACTCGTGAACGCCTGGCCAATGCTCGTGCCCGGCACGCACCGCCTGGAATTCGACGGCGGACGCGTCACGCTCACGCTCGTTTTCGGCGATGCGCTCGAGGCATTTCCCAAAATGTGGATGCGCGCCGATGCGATCTACCTCGACGGCTTCGCCCCTTCGAAGAATCCCGAGCTCTGGTCTCCCGCCATTTTCAAGGCGCTTGCACGCATTGCCGGCGAGGGCGCCACCTTCGCGACGTGGAGCAGTTCCGGGGAGGTGAAGCGCGCGCTCGAGCAAAGCGGCTTCGAATACCGCAAGGTGCCAGGCTTCAACGGCAAGTGGGCGATGCTGGTCGGGCGCTTCGCGCCGCGCTGGCGCGTGCGCCGCTACGAGCCGCCGCTGCCGCTTGCGTTGCGCGAGCGGCACGCCGTTGTCGTGGGAGCGGGACTCGCCGGCTGCGCGCTCGTCGAGCGGCTGGCCGTGCGCGGCTGGCGCGTGACGCTCATCGAACGCAACGCCGCGCCCGCGCTCGAAGCATCGGGCAATCCGGCCGGCGTGTTTCATCCGCTGATTTCCCGTGACGACAGCAGCGCGTCACGCATCACGCGCGCGGGCTTTCTCTACGCGCAGCAACGCTGGGCCGCGCTCGAAGCCGCTGGCCATGCGCCCATGCGCTCGCACGCCGGCTTGCTCCATCTCGCCACCGACGACGAATCGCGCGCCGTCGCCGCAGCCCTGGATTCGTTCGGCTATCCCGAAGCATTCGTGAGCGCCGTCACGCGCGAGCAAGCGCAAGCGTTAGCCGGCGTCGCGCTCAATCAGGGCGGGTGGTTCTATCCGCAAGGCGGCGCGATCGATCCGGCATCGCTTTGCCGCGCGCAATGCGCTTTCGCCGCCGCGTTGCCAGGCGCCCAGGTCGAAACACGTTTCGGTGTGCGTATCGGTCACATCGCTCGCGCTGGCGATCGAGAATCCGACGAATGGCAGGTGTTCGACGACACCGGACGGCTCGTCACCCAGGCGGCCGCGGTGATCTTCGCCAACGCTCAGGATGCGTCGCGGGCCGCGGCGCTCGCCCATGCGCCCACGCGCATCGTGCGTGGCCAGCTCACGCTCGTCGACCCCAGCCCGCTCGCGAACCTGCGCGTGCCCGTGATCGGCGAAGGCTATGCGGTGCCGCTCGACGGCGGCGTAACGCTCGCCGGCGCCACGTACGAAGTCGACGACGCCGACGACGCGCTACGCGCCGCCGGCCACGTCGAGAATATCGAACGCGTCGCGCACATGCTCCCGGAGCTTGCGGCTGCACAAGGCGAGCGCGATTTCGCCGGCCGCGTGGCGTTTCGCTGCGTCACCAGCGACCGCATGCCGATGCTCGGCCCGCTCGCCGACGAAGAAGCCGCCCGCCGCGACGCGCAACGTCTGGCCGGCGCGTGGCCGCTCGACCTGCCGCGCGCAAGCGGCCTCTATGGTGCGTATGCGTTCGGCTCGCGCGGACTCGTGTGGGCGGCGCTGGGGGCGGAGCTGATCGCGTCGCAGCTCGAAGGCGAGCCGTGGCCACTGGAGCGCGAACTTGCCGACCAGCTGGATCCGGCGCGCTTTCTCCAGCGTGCGTTGCGCCAGCGCAGTGTTTGAGCGCGCCGCACGGAACAGGGTGGAAAAGGGCGCCCAGGTTATCCACGCAAATCTGTGGATAACCGCGCGAATTGCCGGCGAATGGAGTGTGGAACCGGTGTGGACGTAAACGGGGTAACTCCGCACGTCCCGTTCCAGGCCAAAAAGTTGTTCTTCGAAGCGCTCGCGGACCGCACACACTTTGCGCGCGGTTGTGCGCGCGCCAACTCACGGATTCCTTTCGGTAAACCCGGGTTATCCACAGGAAACCCAGGCCCTTGTTAACTTCTACTACGTATACATACGGTAAACCGTAAACCCGAAGCTAACGCCACCGCTACCGCCAAGCACGACCCAACCAGAGCGTGAAACCCCCCGACGAATGCCGCCTGCCGACGCGGTCATTTTTTCCGCATACGCCGCTAAAAGCGCACAATACGGACGCTATTACCGTCTTTGTCGATGCTTTCGGAGAGCGGGGGACAATTGCAAAAAAGCTATGGCACAATCGCCGTTCTTTCCGCGTCACATGCCGCATCAGACGGTTGACGCTTCCAAGGAACGGTTGCCCCTCATCCTGAATCTGAGTGCTCAGGGAAGACGGCAGCGTTCGTTCATCCAACGCGGGCGCAGCCACACCACACGCAAGGCGCCCGTACCGGCTGTTCGCCGCACCGTTATGTGCCGGCGCACTGCTTTGCCGTAGCGTTCGCCATTGCGTTTGCCATCGCGTTTGCCGCACTGTTTGCCCGCACTCGCCGCAGGAAGCGCTAATTCGCGCCAGTTCGCCATGTCGTCAGATCGTTGACCTTGCCGGCTGCATCGGCGGGCGCGAACCGCGCGAGGCGCAGTGCAGGCACGCACCAGACGACGAGTAGAGGTGTCGTTCGCCTCGTGCGGCACGCGGTTTGCCTGCGGTCTGCCGGATTGTCAGCCGTATGTCGATCTAACGTCGGACAGCCGGATTCGTTCCCACGCAAGATGTTGTTGCCAAGGAGAAGCCACCACGATGAAGTCGGCGTTTTCGTTTTTTCCCGCCTGGCCGTTGCCGCTCGACGGTATTTTCTGGGCCGGGCTCGCGCTGCTCGCCGCCGGTTTGTGCGGCGAGCTTTGCTATAGGGCGTGGCGCTTGCCGCGGATCTCGGGCTATGGCGTGATCGGGCTCATTGCCGGGTCGGCTGGGTTTGGCGTGGTCGACGCCAATGTCGGTACGTCCGCGCGGCCGCTGCTCGACGTCGCACTCGGCCTGCTACTGTTCGAACTGGGCAGCCGGCTCGACCTGCGCTGGATCCGCCGCAACCCCTGGCTCATCCTTTCGAGTCTGGCCGAAGCCTCGCTGACCTTCGTGCTCGTGCTTGGCGTGCTGCTGTTCCTTTCCGTGCCGACCATGATCGCGCTCGTCGTGTCCGCGATCGCCATGGCGACGTCGCCTGGCATGGTGATCCAGCTCAAGACCGAGTTGCGGGCGGAAGGCCAGGTCACGCAGCGCTTGCTTACGCTCACGGCGCTCAACAGCATGTATGCGGTGATCGTGGAAAAGCTCGCGTCGAGCTGGCTGCACCAGGAAATCTACGGCAACGTGTTCGCGACGATCCTCCAGCCGCTCTATCTGCTGATCGGCTCGCTGGTTCTCGCGTTCGTGCTCGCCCGCGCGTGCACGCTGTTTTACCGGCGGTTGAGTCCGCAGGACGAGCACTCGTTTGTCGCGCTATTCGGCCTCGTGCTGCTGGCGATCGCCATGGCGCACCTGCTCAAGCTTTCGACGATCCTGAGCCTGCTTGCCGCCGGCATCATCGTGAAGAATCTGGAGCCGCGTCCGCAACTGTGGCCGCAGCATTTCGGCACGGCCGGATGGCTGCTGACGGTGATTTTGTTCGTGCTCACGCTCACGACCTTTGAGTGGCACGACATTCTCGTGGGCGGCGCGGCCGCGGCGGGGCTGATCGTCGCACGCCTCGTGGGCAAGCTCGTCGGCGTGCTGATGTTCGCCAAACCGAGCGGGCTGCACTGGAAGCAGGGTATCGCGCTCGGCATTGCCTTGACGCCGATGTCGGCGCTCGCGCTGCTGCTCGTCGAGGACACCTACGAGCTTTATCCGACGTTCGATCCGCGCCTGCGCGCGATCATTCTTTGCTCGATCGTCGTGCTGCAGCTTTTCGGACCCTGGCTGGTCTATCGCGCGCTTGCCCTCGTCGGCGAACGCGGCGAAGAATGAAACTCGCGTCGCGCGCGGCCGGCGGCTTGCGCGCGACGCCCTGATAGGGGACGTCATGTCACTCGAAACATTTGTCGATTCGAAGCCGTTCACGTTCGGCATCGAACTCGAAATGCAGATCGTCAACACGCACGACTACGATCTGACCAAGGCGGGTAGCGACCTCATGCGCCTCGTCAAAGATCAGGAGATTCCGGGCAACATCACGCCCGAAATCACCGAAAGCATGATCGAACTTTCCACCGGAATCTGCACGAATCACGAGCAGGCCGTGGCCGATCTGCGCAAGATTCGCGACGTGCTCGTCGCTGCGGCCGATCGTCTCAATGTCGGTCTGTGTGGCGGCGGCACACACGCGTTCCAGCAGTGGAGCGACCGTCGCATCGTCGATACCCCGCGCTTTCAGTATCTTTCCGAGCTGTACGGCTACCTTGCGAAGCAATTCACGGTGTTCGGCCAGCACGTGCATATCGGCTGCCCGGATGCGGACAGCGCGCTTTTCCTGCTCCATTCGCTTTCGCGCTTCATTCCGCATTTCATCGCGCTCTCGGCTTCGTCGCCCTATGTGCAGGGTGTGGACACCGGATTTCATTCGGCACGACTGAATTCCGTGTTCGCGTTTCCGCTGTCGGGCCGCGCGCCGTTCGTGCTGAGCTGGGAGGAGTTCAAGGAGTACTTCTCGAAGATGGTGCACACGGGCGTTGTCAACAGCATGAAAGACTTTTACTGGGACATCCGCCCGAAGCCCGGTTTCGGCACGATCGAGGTGCGCGTGATGGACACGCCGCTTTCGGTGGAGCGTGCGGCGGCGATCGCCTGCTACATCCAGACGCTCGCACGCCATTTGCTCACCGACCGGCCGATCGCGCCGCTCGAGGACGACTATCTCGTGTACACGTTCAACCGCTTCCAGGCATGCCGTTTTGGTCTCGCCGGCACCTGCGTGAATCCGCAGACGGGGGAGCGGCGCACGATCTCCGAAGACATTCTCGAAACGCTGGACCGGATCGCGCCGCACGGCGAGGCGCTCGGATCGACGCGCGCGCTCACCGAAATCGGCACGATCGCCCGCGCGCAGAACAACGACGCCACCTGGCTGCGTAGCGTGGTGGCCGAGGAAAAATCGCTGCACGAAGCCGTCCGGCAACAGTGCCTGCGCTGGCGCGCCTGACCGGAATCAAAAAAGGGAGCCGGCGGACGTACAGGACCACTGACCGATTTTCGCGGGGTGCCAGAAGCGCTCCGCGCAGGCAAAGCAGGATGCAAGGGCAGCTTTCGGGCTGCCCTTCGTGCTTTCGGGGCTGGGAAACAGGTGAGAAGCAGGTAAGACGCGGGTAAGAAGCGGGTAAGAAGCGAGGTAAGGGGAGCGGACAAAAAGCGGCCGATAAGCACGCCAAAAACGGGTCGCGTTGGTTCCGCGCGCCACTTTTTTCGAGGTGGAGAAATTTTTTTTTGCCGGCTTCAAGGTACCTGGGGGTTCTTATTTTTTTGACCTGGGTCCCGACATGGTCCATATTCATGGACAAATGGCCCCACACCGCTGTGGGTAACCTTCGATTTCCCTGCAAACTCAATGGACTACGTAATGATTGGTTAGCCACAATCGGGCAGATTCCTGTTGCGTTTGAGACAGAAATCCGCGATAACCTGCATGGGTCATGCAGCGACGATTGCGAGCGGTCAAGAACCTGTACACATAGCAATAGCGTGCTTATCAACGGGTTATCCACAATTCGCGTTGGATAAGTTAGCTGTGCGATTTGCCGCTCTCGCATAGAATGTCGGTTTGCTGCACTGGCATCGGAACTTGAAGGATGTTTTCGGGGTCTGCGGCAAGAAAAATGACAGTGCTACGCACACCTTGGCGTGCGCGTAGCAGGTTTTTTTGAGATGGTGCGGCGCTCGGGAACCGGGCGCCAGCGTTCCCACAGGCCGTCGGTCAAAGCGGCGGCTGACGATGCAGCGCAAGCTGCCAAATAACCAGCGAAAGACTATGAGCGAAGGCGTATACGGAGAGCAGGCAGCCGGGCGGGTGACCCATAGCCTGCTGCGACTTAGCACGGCTATGCGGAGCCAGGCGTGGGACTGGGCCGAAGGGGCAGGACTCACGCCTACCCAGGGCGAAATTCTCGTGCTGCTGATGCAGCGTAAGGGGCCGATGCGCCTCGGCGAGATCGCACGTGAAACGGCCCTCACGGCCGCTACCACGAGCGATGCGGTGAGCACGCTCGAAACCAAGGGGCTCGTCGAAAAGCGTCGCGCGCTCGACGACGGCCGCGCACTTGCGGTGCGTCTGACCTCGCGCGGCCGCACGGCGGCGAAGAAGGCGTCGCAGTGGCCTGACTTCCTCTCGAAGGCGGTCGGCACGCTGAAGGCGGACGAACAGTCCACGCTTTATCGCACGCTGCTCAAGACGGTTTATCTGCTCGAAGCGCAGGAAACCAGCCCGCAACACCGCATGTGCCTGACCTGCTCGCATTTCGAGCCGAGCAAGAACCCGAAGAAGACGCCGCATCACTGCCAGCTTCTGAACATCGATATGGCTGACACCGATCTGCGTCTCGATTGCTCGGTCTACGAACAGGCCGACGTGACGACCCAGAAGAAAAACTGGAAGATCTTCGCGGTTTAAGGCGAAAGCTGCGCCGCCGCCCCGGAGCGGGTGGCGCGCGTTGACGCCCGCGCGCGTCATGCATGTAATTTACGGTAATGCAAAGCGTCGCAATGTCGATTGCGTGCCGGTATTGTGTGCGTGGTAATTTGTGTAGTTCTCGCAACTATTTGCCACACGTTTTTGTCACGACCGCAGGCGCAAACGTGCACACGCGCCGTACACAAGCGGTAACGTGCAAGCCGTCCACAGGCGACCCGGGAATCTGCCGATGAATCGCGAAGTATTGGCTGTGCGCCATGTCTATTTCGAGGACCTCGGCAGCTTCGAGCGCGTGCTTGGCGACCGTGGACGCCCCGTGCGCTACGTCGACGTCGGCTTCGCCCGCGTTGGCGCGCTCAATCCCTTGTCGGCGTCGCTCATGGTCGTGCTCGGCGGCCCGATCAATGCGTGCGACGACGCACGCTATCCCACCCTCGTTCCCCTTGCCGCGATGATCGAAAAGCGCGTCGCGGCCGGCTTGCCCACGCTCGGCATCTGCCTCGGCGCTCAACTCATCGCACGCGTGCTCGGTGCGCGAGTGTATGGCGGGCCACAGCCGGAAATCGGCTGGACGCCGCTCACGCTCACCGACGCGGGCCGCGCCTCGCCGCTGCAGCACATCGACGGCGCGCTCACCTCCATGCTGCATTGGCATGGCGATACCTTCGATCTGCCGCAGGGCGCGACGCGTCTCGCTTCCACGCCGCTGTGCGAGAACCAGGCGTTTTCTTGGGGCAACCACGTGCTTGGGCTGCAATGCCATCCCGAAGTGCGCGCCGACCGCTTCGAGCCCTGGCTGATCGGAAACGCCGCCGAAATTGCCACCGCCGGCGTGGACGTGAACGCGCTGCGCGACGACACGGCGCGCCACGGGCCGACGCTCGAAGCGCAGGCGAGCCGCATGTTCGGCGAATGGCTGGACGCTGTAGATGCCCGCATGGCCGCGCGCCAACCCTGACCCGACCTGATCCGCCTCGCGCGGGCGCACGTCGCGTACGCGCCGCGTTCCCTGTCGAACGCGCGAAAAAAGCGCGTGCTATTCTCGGACGCTTCTGCCATCCGTCCGTGGACCTCCCATGAGCAAGCTCTTCACTCCGCTCGAACTGCGTGGCGTGACGCTCGCCAATCGCATCGTCGTTTCTCCGATGTGCCAGTACTCCGCCGAGCGTGGCGAGGCCAACGACTGGCACATGATCCATCTCGGCCACCTGGCGTTGTCGGGCGCCGCGATGCTTTGCATCGAAGCGACGTCCGTCGAACCCGACGGTCGTATCACGCCGGGCGATCTCGGCCTCTGGGACGACGTGACCGAAGCCGCGCTCGAGCCCGTTATCGCCGCTATCCGTCGCCATTCGCCGATCCGCATCGCCATGCAGATCTCGCACGCGGGGCGCAAGGCGTCGAGCCATGTGCCCTGGGAGGGTGGCCAACTGATTCCGGTCGCCGAAGGCGGGTGGCTGCCGCACGCGCCTTCGGCGCTCGCGCACAAGGAGGGTGAGGCGCCGCCGCTCGCACTCGACATCGCGGGTCTGAACCGCGTGCGCGATGCGTTCGTGGCCACGGCGCGCCGCGCTGCGCGTCTTGGTATCGACGCGCTCGAAATACACGCGGCGCATGGCTATTTGCTGCACCAATTTCTCTCGCCAATCGCGAACCAGCGCAGCGACGAGTACGGCGGCTCACGCGAGAACCGCATGCGTTTTCCGCTCGAAGTGTTCGATGCCGTGCGCGCCGAATTTCCCGCCGATCGCCCGATTGGTGTGCGCGTTTCGGCAACGGACTGGGTTGAAGGCGGCTGGACGCCCGAGGACACGGTCGTCTTCGCGCAGGCGCTCAAGGCACGCGGCGCGGACTGGATCGACGTGTCGTCAGGTGGTGTGTCGCCGCTGCAAAAGATTCCGCTCGAACCTGGCTATCAAGTGCCGTTCGCACGCAAGGTGAAGGCCGAAACCGGCATGACGACGATTGCGGTGGGCCTCATCACCGACGCCTTGCAGGCCAACCAGATCGTCGAAGACGGCGAAGCCGACATGATCGCGATGGCGCGCGCGATGCTCTACGATCCGCGCTGGCCGTGGCACGCGGCGGCACAACTCGGTGCGAGCGTGAACGCGCCGCCGCAATACTGGCGCTCGCAGCCGCGCGAGTTGAAGAAGCTGTTCGGCGAGACAACGCTCGGCCAGCGCTGATACGCTGCGCGCGGCGCTTGTCTCACGGCGCATATGGGTTGAACGAAAGAGGCGCGAGCGTGTACGATGCCGTCTGTGGCGCGCCGGGCGTCGCATGAGCGCGGCGCCCAATCGGCGCCGCGTTTGCGTACGGACCGCGACGAGGCAGGACGCGAAGTTTGATGCAAGGGCCGATGCAAGGCCAGGCAGACCGTCAGGCACGGCTTCATGAGAGAGCCGCAGGCGGCGCGCGAGACGATGTCTTCCAGGCCGCCTGTCATGACCGGGACAGTCTACCCCAGTACTTCACAAGGATTCATTCAATGAGTGAACGCAGGATCGTCGTGCGCCAGTCGGGCGTGCACGGCAAGGGCGTGTTTGCGGCGGTCCCCATTGCGACCGGCGAACGACTGATCGAATACAAGGGCGAGCGCATCTCCTGGAAGGAAGCGCTGCGGCGTCATCCGCATAATCCTGACGAACCGAATCACACGTTCTATTTCGCGCTCGACGACGGCGACGTGATCGACGGCAAGGTGAAGGGCAACAGCGCGCGCTGGATCAATCATTCGTGCGCGCCGAACTGCGAAGCCGAGGAAATCGAAGGACACGTTTATATTCACGCGCTGCGCGATATCGCAGAGGGCGAGGAACTCTTCTACGACTACGGTCTCGTGATCGACGCGAAGCAGACGAAGAAGCTCAAGCGCGAATACGAATGCCGTTGCGGCGCCCGCAAATGCCGCGGCACAATGCTCGCGCCGCCCGACGACGACAAGTCTGCGAAGGGCTCCAAGGCCGCGAAGGGCAAGGGCAAAAAGAAGAAGTAAGCGGCGCAACGCGCGTCGCATGAAGCACAAGGGCCGCATGAGCGGCCCTTGTCGTTTTCGTGGCGGTGGCAGCGTCAGAGATCGATGCTCGCCTGATGAGCCGGTTTCTTCTCGTGCGGCGGTTCGTCTGACTTGAACGCCTCGCGCTGCACGGTTTCAGCGGCGCTGCCTTCCTTGCTGTCCCGCTTGTCTTTGGCGTCTGTGCGTACCGGCGTGCGGACATTCGCGAGCGGCACGCGCACGATGAAGCGCGCACCGCCTTCCGGTGCATCTTCGTAATGCACGCTGCCGCGATGCAGCGCCATGATGTCGTGAACGATCGCAAGACCCAGGCCCGCGCCGCCGTCCACGCCGTTCTCGCTCTGGGCGTCGCCGCGGAAGAAGCGCTTGAAGAGATCCGCTTGTTGCAAAGCGGGCACGCCGCTGCCGTTGTCTTCCACGACGATCTCGGCCATCGGCGTGCCGTCAACGGAGGACTGCGAAACAGTCACAGTGATGCGGCCGCCTTCCAGCCGCGCGGGCGGCAAATACTTGAGCGCGTTGTCGAGCAGATTCGCGATGACCTCGTGCAGCAGCACGGGGTTGCCGCGCACCATCAACGGCGTGTCGTTTTCGGGGTCGTCGAGGCGCTGGAAACCGAGGTCGACGTGGTTCGCCAGCGCGCGCGGCACCCATTCGGCGCCGGTCTCGAACGCGAGCGCGGCCATGTCGATATCGACGAAACGCGCAGCTTGCTCGCCCGGCTCCGCGCGCGCGAGCGAGAGCAACTGGTTAGACAAACGCACCGCGCGATCGGCGGCCGCACGCAACTCGCGCACGGCGTCGCTGACCTTTTGCGGCTCGCGCGCGTTCACGGCCTGCTCGGCATGCAGCTTTACCGCGGTGAGCGGCGTGCGCAACTGGTGGGCCGCGTCGGCGATGAACTTGCGCTGCGCGTCGAGCGCGGTCTTCAGGCGGCCGAGCAGCGCGTTGAGTGCGCCGGTGAGCGGACGGATCTCGACGGGCACATAGGTCTCGTCCACGGGCTCGAGCGACGTGTGCGTCTGGCGGTTCAGCGAGTCGGCGAGCGCGGTGAGCGGGTTGAGCTGCTGGTTGACGACGCGCCACACGATGACCCATCCGGCAAGCAGCAGGAGCAGCAACGGCATCATGATCGCGACGAGAAATTCGGCGGCGATGCGAAAGCGATGATGCACAGGCTGACCGACTTCCACGACGATCGGATTACCGTGTGTTTGCGGCACGCGCACCTGGGCGACGCGCACGGTCACGCCCTTGTAGATCGTTTCGAACACGTACGCGTAGTGCATGCGGCGCACGTTGGTGCCCTGCAGCGGCAGATCGTGGTCGCCCGCGATTTCCGTTTCGCCGTTGCTGATGCGATAGATGAGATGCTCGACGGGGTCGGAGAACATCGCCTGCGCGAGCGGCGGGACGGTATTGGGGGCGTCGTCGCCGGCGATCTGGATCTGCCGGGAAATGGCCGTGGCGAGGTCGGCGAGCGAGCGGTCCACTACGTGCTGCGTGTACTGCCAGGCGAGCCAATAGGCGATCAGGCCGCTCATCAGCGCGAGCAGCGAAAGCGGGGCGGCCAGGCGCCTTAGCAGCGTGCGCCGCAGACTCGTTGCGGCAGGTGAGGACATGATGGCTTCGGGGCGAATGATGGATCGTGGGTGCGGCGGCGTGCGCCGCACGGGACCGATCCATTGTACGCGGGCCGCGGGCGCGGCGGCTGAAGTCCCATCGATGGGGCATTCGCGTGCCACTGACGTGCCAGTGACAGGCCATCAAGCGACAACGGCGGCGGAGTGATCCGCCGCCGTTGGCTGGCTCAGGAAGCGAGGCGAATCAGGCTGCCTGGCGGATTTCCTGCAGCAGATAGCCGAAGCCGCGCACCGTGACGATTTCGACGCGGCAGTTCTCGAGCTTCTTGCGCACGCGGTGCACGTAGACTTCGATCGCGGTGTCGCCGAGGTCGCCGCCGAAGTGCGTGAGGTGGTCCTGCAGTTGCGCCTTGCTCACCACGCGGCCGTGACGCAGCAGCAGCATTTCGAGCACGGCGAACTCGCGCGGCGAGAGTTCGAGCGGCTTGTCGTCGTTGAAGATGCGGCGATCGACGCCCGACAGGCGCACGCCGCCGAGCGACACTTCGGGGCGCGGCACGTCGCCGTGCGGGCCGCTGCGGCGCATCACGGCGCGAATGCGCGCTTCGAGCTCGGCCGGCTCGAACGGCTTGAGCATATAGTCGTCGGCGCCGGAATTCAGGCCCTGGACGCGGTCGTTCAGTTCGTCGCGCGCAGTGAGCACGATAACGGGCGTGTGCCGGTTGCTTTGGCGAAAGCGCGAAAGCAGCGTCATGCCGTCGATGCCGGGCAGGCCGAGATCGAGGATCACGAGTTCATGGCGATTCTGCGTGAGGGCCTGTTCGGCGAAGATGCCGTCGTGGACCATGTCGACCGTGAAGCCGGCTTGTTCGAGGCTGGACTGGATACCGCGTGCGATAGGGCGGTCGTCTTCGATCAGAAGGAGTCGCATGGGATTCGCTCAAGTACAATGGGTTTTAGCGTTCAGGCACGCAGTTCGCGAAGCGTCGCTTGCTGACATTACGGCATAGCCCGACGGTTGCGCGATCACGATCCACATGTCCGATATTTCGATCACCGAACTCGAAGCCGCGATCAACTTCTGGCGCAACCGCTCGCCTTCGATTGGCGACGAACTCGCGTTGTGCCAGGAGGCGAGTGCGCTCTCCAAGCCTTATGCGCTGCTGATTGTACAGCGTCAGAACGCCATATCACCGGAACGTTTAGACCCGATTGCCCGTGCTGCCTGGGAGTCTTACGTATCCATCAAGAATAGCCTTCAAAGCTGAAGGTTTGAAGGCCCGCCACCCTGCATTATGCTTACACGGCACGCTGCGCGCGCGTTGTGTGCACTCGCCGTGCGCACAGCGTACCCATGCTTGGTACTGCTGCTTATGCGCTGAGCGGTCCAGGCGCGATCGAGTCGATGAAGCGCGCGAGTTCGATGTCGCGTGAGGTGAGGCCGTCGGCTTCGTGGGTGGAGAGCGTGATTTCGACGCGGTTGTACACATTGAACCACTCGGGGTGATGGTTCATTTCCTGCGCCTTGATCGCCACGCGCGTCATGAAGCCGAATGCTTCATTGAAGTCGGCGAAGCGGAAGTGGCGCTGGATCGCGTCGCGGCCGGCGACGGCCTGCCAGCCGCGCAGGTCGGCGAGTTGCGACGCGCGCTCTTCGGATGTGAGTCGGTTGATCATCGTTGCACCTGTGTTGAGCGTGGGGCCTGGCGTGCGCCGTTAGCCGATTAGCCATTTTTTCACTAATGGGACGCGTGTGCGAGCGGCCCGGTCAAGGAACATGCGCATGTTGCGGCGCAAAGCGCAGTTGCGTCCCGTATTGCGTCCGATTTTGCGTCGGCGTTGGCTGGGAGTTGCGTCTACTGGTCGCGCTGCCCGGCCGCCTTGCGCTCAGACATCGCCGTCATCGAGCCAGCCTTCACCCGTGCCGCGCGTGATGATCGTGTCGCTGTGCAGCACGTCGCCCGCCGCGTGAGGCTGCGCCGCGATAAGCGCCGCCGGGTCGGCGAGGCGCGACGCAATGCCCGCGCCCAGCGCTTCGAATAGCTGGGCAAACGAGTCGATCACGAAGTAGGTTTTCTGGAACGTGTCGATGCGATAGCGTGTGCGCAGCACGCGGTCGAGGTCGAACGCCAGCCGGTTCGGCGCCACGCTTTCCACGCTGTAGAGCGTTTCGCCCTTGCTCGACACGATGCCGGCGCCGTAGATCTTCACGCCGTTGGGCGCACTCGCGTCGCGCATCAAACCAAACTCCACCGTGTACCAGTAGAGCCGCGCGAGCAACGGCAACGCGCGCTCCTCGACGGCAAGCGCGGCGCGGCCATAGGCGTGAATCGCATCGGCGAAAGTGGGGTCGGTGAGCAGCGGCACATGGCCGAACAGGTCATGGAAACAGTCGGGTTCCTGCAGATAGTCGAGTTGATCGGGACGGCGCATCCACCAGGTCACCGGAAAGCGACGGTTCGCAAGGTGCTCGAAGAAGATGCGATCCGGCACGAGGCCCGGCACGGCCACGATGCGCCATCCGGTTGCCGCCATCAGACGCTCGCTGACCTGCTCGAAGGAAGGAACGTGGGAAACGTTCAGGCCGATGCGCGTGGCGCCTTCGAGGAACGCCTCGCACGCGCGGCCTTCGAGCAGCGCGTGCTGACGCCGGTAGAGCTGATCCCATACGGCGTGATCGGCCGCACCATAACGCTCGAGCGGCTGGTCTATCGTGAAATCGGGACGGGTGGTGAGACCCGCGTCGAACTGCTCCTGCAGTTTCGCGGTGGCGGCGGCCATGTTCGTAACGCTCCACTAAAAAGGCTTGCTGTTGTGCAAGTCTAGAGCGGATGGCGCGCGGCATGTGCGCGTATTAAACGCGATTAGTCTTCGGTGTGCAATAATCGAGCGTTATCTAGTCAATTAATGCGAATTTCATTCATGCTCGAACTCGATCATTTCGATCTGGCGCTCCTCGACGTGCTGCAGCGCTTTGGCCGCGCCACGCATCAACAGCTTGGCGAGCAGGTGCCGCTCTCGCCCTCGCAGATCGGCAGGCGGCTGCAGCGCCTCGAGGCCTCGGGGGTGATCGACGGCTATCGCGTGGTGCTGCGGCCCGAAAAGCTCGGGCTGGGCGTGACCGCGTTCACGAGCCTGAAGCTCAAGCATCACGGGGATTCGATCATCGAGCAGTTCCAGCAGCAGATCGACGTGCTGCCCGAAGTGCTCGAGTGCCATGCCGTGGTGGGTGACGCCGATTATTTGCTGCGCATCGTCGCGCCCGATCTGAACGCGCTTTCGACCTTCGTCATGAAGAAGCTCATGCGCGTGCCCGGCGTGGACAGCGTGCGCTCGAACATCGTGCTGACCACGTTCAAGCGCAACGGGCCGCTGCCGCTCGGGCATCTTGAGCCGGGCGCGCCGGCTGCGTGAGCGTAGGGCCGCAAAGCGTGGATAAGGGCCGCAAGGGCCCGCTTGCTGAATAGAGCGATCAGGCCGCGCTGGCCGTATTGAGCAGATCCACGTAAGCCACCGCGACGAGATCGCTTTCGTCCACGCCGAGCTTCGCGAACACCGCGTGCGCTTCGGCTTCGCCGCCTTGCTCGTCGTCTTCGGGGCCGAGCACCACTTCCAGCTCGACGAAGTCGCCCAGGCCGTCCACGCGGTCCAGATGGATGCGCGTGCGGCCCGCCAGGTACACGTGGCGCTCCTTCGAAACAATGCCGCGCGTGGTGAGCGCCGTGGCAAGCAGCGAGTGCATGGCCTCGGCATTGGTCACAGGGCTGCGCGTGTAGTACGAGGCCTTCGGGCCGTCGCGATCGTCGCGCTGATAGAAGATCAGCTCGGGCGGCGTGCCGTCGTCGAACTGGCGCAGCTTCAGGCGGCCGCGCGGTACGTCGTAGAAGAAGTCCTGCTGGCGAAAGATCAGGGGCGCATCGGATGCGAGCTGGGAAGCGCGCTCGCGCAGGGCGTCGAATTCACGGGCGCGGGCTTTGATTTCGATGTTGCGGGCCATGCAAGGCTCCTGTCGAACGAAGGGAACAAGGGGAACAAGCGGAACGATCGGAGAGGCTGGAAACGCGCCGCGCAGGGTGAGCACGCCGGCAGGCGTGCCGAAAACGCGGAGCGAATTCCCAATCTATCAAAACTTGTGTGACAGCGCTGTTACGCGGCTCGTGCGGCGCTCGCGTCGGACATGACCGGCGCACGCGCATCTTCATGAGCGCGGCTCATATCGCCCATTGCGTTTCGATCGACTTGAGCGCCGCCGCAATGGTCGGCTCGTCACGCCGCGCGGCGAGCGTGATGAAGGTGAGTTCCGTGGGCACCGTCACGCCTTCGACGATGGTGAGCCCGTGCGCGTGCGCTTCGGCGAGAGCCGTTGAATCGCGCGCGAGCGTGAGCCCCACGCCCGACTTCACGAGATCGAGCATCGACGGCTCCTGGTCCACCTCGGCCACCTTCACGGGTTTCGCATTCGCGGCCTCGAACAACGTGGTGAGCAGGCGATTGTGCGCGGAGGCGGGCGGCGTCCAGATCCACGGCAGCGCGGCGAGCGCGCGCCAGTCCCGCGCGTCCTTCACGCGGTCCTTCCAGCCCGCGGGTGCGAGCACGCGGTACTGAAAGCGTGTGAGCGTGATGACATGGAATGTGTCGGGGTCGGGCGCGGGCTGGCCGATGTAGTAGCCGACGTCGAGTTCGCGCGAGCGCACCTGGTCGAGCACCCAGCCAGACATGCCGTGGCGCAGCGCCGTTTCGATCTGCGGCCAGGTTTCGACGAGTTGACGCAGAAAGCCGCCCAGACGCAGGAACGCCGGATCGAGAATGGTACCGATGCGCAAGCGCCCGCGCACTTCGTGCCGCAGCGCAGCAGCGGCACGCTGCACGTCGCCGGCGGCGGCGAGCGCACGTTCGGCATGCGGCAGCAGCGCCTGGCCGTCACGCGTGAGCGCGAGGCCGTGCGAGGTGCGCGTGAAGAGCGCGACGCCAAGGGCCTCCTGCAAATGCTTGATCTGCAGGCTTACGGCTGGCTGCGTGAGATGCAGGTGGGTGGCCGCGCGCGTGAGGTTGCCCTCGCGCGCGACCGTGACGAACGCTCGGAGCAAGGTCAGGTCCATATCCTGATATTAAACCGCCTTATATCGCTGTTGAGCATTAATCATTGGATCGCGCCCCGGCCTGCCGATTACGCTAGCTGGATCGAGGCTTCACGACAGAAGAGGCACAGACATGGGCGAGACACATCAGAGCGATGCAGGCGTGCGTACGCTCACGCACTTCGTCAACGGCAAGCCGCTGGACGGCACGAGCGAGCGTTACGGCAACGTATTCAATCCGGCGTTTGGCAAGGTGAGCGCGCGCGTGCCGCTTGCCACGGTGGCCGAAGTGGACGCGGCCGTCGCTGCCGCGGCCGCGGCGTTTCCCGAGTGGGCGGAGATGGCGCCCATCAAGCGCGCACGCATTCTCTTCAAGTTCAAGGATCTGCTCGACCAGCATCACGACGAACTCGCCGAACTGATCACGCGCGAACACGGCAAGGTGTTCTCCGATGCGAAGGGCGAGGTGATGCGCGGCATCGAGGTGGTCGAATTCGCGTGCGGCATTCCCAACCTGCTGAAGACGGACTTTACCGACCAGATCGGCGGCGGCATCGACAACTGGAATCTGCGCCAGCCGCTTGGCGTCGTGGCGGGCATCACGCCGTTCAATTTCCCGATGATGGTGCCGTGCTGGATGTTCCCCATCGCGCTCGCGTGCGGCAACACGTTCGTGCTCAAGCCTTCGGAGCGCGATCCCTCGGCTTCCGTGCGCCTTGCCGAACTGCTCAAGGAAGCGGGTTTGCCCGACGGCGTGTTCAACGTCGTGCACGGCGACAAGGTGGCCGTGGACGCGCTGCTCGCGCATCCCGAGGTCACGGCGCTGTCGTTCGTCGGCTCGACGCCGATCGCCGAGTACATCTACACGGAAGGCACGAAGCACGGCAAGCGCGTGCAGGCGCTGGGCGGCGCGAAGAATCACCTCGTCGTGATGCCGGACGCCGATCTCGACCAGGCCGTCGACGCCCTGATCGGCGCGGCATACGGGTCGGCCGGCGAGCGCTGCATGGCGATTTCGGTGGCGGTGGCCGTGGGCCATATCGCGGACGAACTCGTCGAGCGCCTCACGCCGCGCGTGAAGGCGCTGCAGATCGGCAGCGGCATGGACGGCGCCTCGGAAATGGGCCCACTTGTCACGGGCGTGCATCGCGCGAAGGTGCAGGGCTATATCGAGGCGGGCGTGGCGGCGGGCGCGAGGCTCGTGGTGGACGGGCGCGGCCACAAGGTGGACGGTCATGAGGACGGCTTCTTCCTCGGCGGCACGCTGTTCGACGACGTGAAGACCGACATGACGATCTACAGGGAAGAGATCTTCGGGCCGGTGCTTTCGGTCGTGCGGGTGCCCGATTTCGCGAGCGCCGTCGAGTTGATCAATGCGCACGAGTTCGCCAACGGCGTGTCGTGCTACACCTCGGACGGCGGCGTCGCGCGCGCGTTCTCGCGCCAGATCAAGGTGGGCATGGTGGGCATCAATGTGCCGATTCCGGTGCCGATGGCGTGGCACTCGTTCGGCGGCTGGAAGCGTTCGCTGTTCGGCGATCACCATGCTTATGGCGAGGAGGGCGTGCGCTTTTACACGCGCTACAAGAGCATCATGCAGCGCTGGCCCGACAGCATCGCCAAGGGCGCGGAGTTCACGATGCCGGTGGCGAAATAGGTGGGCAGGAGCCGGGTCGTTTATCAAGCATGACGAAGTATTCTGTGCCGCCCGGCGCCGCAATCGCAGTTCGAAAATCACAACACCAAGAAAACGTAGTGGCTGGAGACACAACATGCCTGCACCGAGTGAAGGTCAAGGAGCACGCGGCGCGCCCGCGCGCCGCCTCGAAGGCGAATTCGACTATGTGATCGTTGGAGCGGGCACCGCGGGCTGCGTGCTCGCCAACCGCCTGACCGAAGACGCGGACGTTTCCGTGCTGCTCATCGAAGCGGGCGGCACGGACGACTATCACTGGATCCACATTCCCGTCGGCTACCTGTATTGCATCGGCAATCCGCGCACGGACTGGCTCTACAAGACCGCCGCCGAAAAAGGCCTCAACGGGCGCGCGCTTTCGTATCCGCGCGGGCGTGTGCTGGGCGGCTCGTCGTCGATCAACGGCATGATCTACATGCGCGGCCAGCGCGAAGACTACGACAACTGGGCGCGCGAGACGGGCGACTCCGCCTGGTCATGGGAGAGCGTGCTGCCCGTGTTCCGACGCAGCGAAGACCATCACGGCGGCGCGAGCGAGTTTCACGGCGCGGGCGGTCAATGGCGTGTGGAGAAGCAGCGCCTGAAGTGGGAGATTCTCGAATCGTTCGCGCACGCGGCGCAGGAGCAGGGCATTGCCGCCACCGACGACTTCAATCGCGGCGACAACAGCGGCGTGGGCTATTTCGAGGTGAACCAGAAGCGCGGCGTGCGCTGGAACGCGTCGAAGGCGTTCCTGCGCGCGGCGATGAAGCGACCCAACCTGACGGTCGTGACCGGCGCGCTCACCCAGCGCGTGATTTTCGAAGGCAAGCGCTGCGTGGGCGTGGAGTATCGCGGCGATGTGGATTACGTGGCGCGCGCGCGTTGCGAAGTCATCCTGAGCGCCGGCGCCGTGAATTCGCCGCAACTGCTCGAGCTTTCCGGCATCGGCGACGCACAGCGGCTCGCGCAGCTCGGCATTGGCGTGGTGCAGGATCTGCGCGGCGTGGGCGAGAACCTGCAGGACCATCTCCAATTGCGCATGGCGTTTCGCGTGAACGGCGTGCGTACGCTCAACACGATTGCCGCGCACTGGTGGGGCAAGCTGATGATCGGCATGGAGTACGCGTTCTTCCAGAGCGGGCCTATGTCGATGGCCCCCTCGCAGCTCGGAGCATTCGCGAAGTCGGACCCAAACGATCCCGCGCTCACGCGGCCCGACCTCCAGTATCACGTGCAGCCGCTCTCGCTCGATCGCTTTGGCGAGCCGCTGCATCGCTTCAATGCGTTCACGGCGTCGGTGTGCAATTTGCGGCCCACGTCGCGCGGCAGTATCCACGCGGTTTCGGCGGACCCGTCGCAGGCGCCCGCCATCGCGCCCAACTATCTTTCGACCGATCACGACCTGCGCGTGGCGGCAAACTCGATACGGCTGACGCGGCGCATCGCGGCCAGCGCAGCGCTTGCGCGTTACGAGCCACAAGAGATCCTGCCCGGACTCGCATTTCAGAGCGAGGAGCAACTGCGCGAGGCAGCGGGCAACGTCGGCACGACGATCTTTCACCCGGTCGGCACGTGCCGCATGGGCCGCGCCGACGATCCAGACGCCGTGGTCGACGCGCGCCTGCGCGTACGCGGCGTGGAGGGCCTGCGTGTGGTGGACGCTTCGGTTATGCCGACCATTACTTCGGGCAACACGAATTCGCCGACGCTGATGATCGCGGAGCGCGCCGCCGAGATGCTGCGCGCCGATCGTCGCGAAGGTGCACGTGCGCAAACGGAGGCCGCCGCCGGTGCGACGTTGACGACCGCCTGAGGGCATGGAGCGGCGCGCAAGATAGCGTCGTTCTGACAAAGATAGTAGACGCGCGCGGAAGCGCTTCCGCGCGCGTGTTTCTGTACGTCTGTCAGAGGCGGGTTTGCGGTGATTGTGCGGCTAACGTGCGGCTAATTTTCATCGAACTGTCGTCAATTGTCGATTTAAGCGTTCACTGTCCTTGTGACGCTCCCTTAAGTGCAAATCCCAATGATTGCGCTGCATCATTGGCGAGACAATGACGCGAAAGTCGGCAGGCGCGCGTTGCGCGCATCGGGAGGCGCGCCGCACCGTCCGCGCCGGACCTGACCGTGCACCACAAGTCACGGATGGTCTGCAGTGTTACGCCTTACCACGCTCGGAAGGGGACATGATTCTCGGCGACACGATTCTGGAGACGCGCGACCTCACGAAACAGTTCAAGGGCTTCACGGCCGTGAACGGCGTGAACCTGCGCGTATGCCGCGGCTCGATCCATGCGCTGATCGGACCGAACGGCGCAGGCAAGACCACCTGCTTCAATCTGCTCACCAAATTCCTCGTGCCCAGCGCGGGGCGCATCGTCTTCAACGGCATCGACATCACGCATGAGCGGCCCGCGCAGATCGCGCGGCGCGGCATTATCCGCTCGTTCCAGATCTCCGCCGTGTTTCCTCACCTCACGGCGCTCCAGAACGTGCGCGTGGGCCTGCAGCGCTCGCTCGGCACCGCCTACCACTTCTGGAAAAGCGAACGCACGCTCGCGGAGCTCAACGACCGCGCCATGGATCTGCTCACGCAAGTGGGCCTCACCGATTTCGCCGATGTGCCGACCGTCGAACTGGCCTACGGCCGCAAGCGCGCGCTGGAAATCGCCACGACGCTCGCCATGGAGCCCGAGCTGATGCTGCTCGACGAACCGACCCAGGGCATGGGCCACGAAGATGTGGATCGCGTGACGGCGCTGATCAAGAAAGTCTCGAGTGGCCGCACGATCCTCATGGTCGAGCACAACATGAACGTGATTGCGGGCATCTCCGACACCATCACGGTGCTCCAGCGCGGCGAGGTGCTCGCCGAAGGCAGCTACGCCGAAGTCTCGAAGAATCCGCTCGTCGCCGAAGCCTATATGGGCAGCGCGGACGCGGCGCTCACGGGGGCGCACGCATGAACACGGTCACCGAACGCGAGGCGGCCGCCACTGCAGGCGCGGCCGATAGCGCGAAGGCGCTGGAGATTGCGGGGCTGCAGGCGTGGTACGGCGAGTCGCACATTCTGCACGGCGTGGATCTGTCCGTTGGGCGCGGCGAGGTCGTGACGCTGCTCGGGCGCAACGGCGCGGGCCGCACCACGACACTGCGCGCCATCATGGGGCTCACCGGGCGGCGTACGGGGTCGATCCGCATTGGCGGACAAGAGACGATCCAGATGCCGACGTATCGCATCGCACACTGCGGCGTGGGCTATTGCCCCGAGGAGCGCGGCATTTTCTCGAGCCTCTCGTGCGAAGAAAATCTGCTTCTGCCGCCGCATATCGGCGCCAAAGGTGCGAAGTTGGCCGAGGGCATGTCGCTCGACGAGATCTACGCGATGTTCCCCAATCTCGCCGAACGTCGCCACAGCCAGGGCACGCGGCTTTCCGGCGGCGAGCAGCAGATGCTGGCCGTGGCGCGCATTCTGCGCACGGGCGCGAATCTGCTGTTGCTCGACGAGATATCCGAAGGTCTCGCGCCGGTGATCGTGCAAACGCTCGCGCGCATGATCCTCACCCTGAAGGCGCGCGGCTACACGATCGTGATGGTCGAGCAGAACTTCCGCTTTGCGGCGCCGCTCGCGGACCGCTTTTACGTGATGGAGCACGGGCGCATCGTCGAGCACTTCGGCACTGCCGAGCTCGAGGGGAAGATGCCGGTGCTGCACGACCTGCTGGGCGTTTAATTTTCGGTCTGATTTTGCGCGGCGTTGCACGGGCGCGGCGCGAATCGCTTTGCCTCCAGTGTTCATGGAGTGTTCCTGAATAACTACGCAACCAAGGAAGGAGACTGCAATGAAGAAAACCACGTTCGCGCGGCTCGCGGGCCTATTTGCCGCCTCGGCAGCTGCGATGGCGTTCAGCGCGGGGAGCGCGCAGGCCGCCGACGACGCGGTAAAGATCGGCTTCATCACCGACATGTCCGGCCTCTATGCCGACGACGACGGCCAGGGCGGCCTCACGGCGATCAAGATGGCGGTCGCGGACTTCGGCGGCAAGGTGCTCGGCAAGCCGATCCAGATCGAGTACGCCGACCACCAGAACAAGGCTGACATCGCCGCATCGAAGGCGCGCGAATGGTTCGACCGTGACGGGCTCACCATGCTGCTCGGCGGCACGAACTCGGCAACGGCGCTGGCGATGAACCAGGTCGCGCAAGAGAAGAAGAAGGTGTACTTCAACACGGGCGCGGGCACGGACGCGCTGACGAACGAGCAGTGCACGCCGTACACGGTTCACTACGGCTATGACACGGTCGCGCTCGCGAAGGGCACGGGCCTCGCGGTGCTCAAGCAAGGCGGCAAGACCTGGTTCTTCCTGACCGCCGACTACGCGTTCGGCAAGTCGCTCGAGAAGAACACCGCGGACGTCGTGAAGGCGAACGGCGGCCAGGTGCTCGGCGAAGTGCGCCATCCGCTCTCGGCGTCGGACTTCTCGTCGTTCCTGCTGCAGGCGCAGTCGTCGAAGGCGCAGATTCTCGGTCTCGCGAACGCGGGCGGCGACACGGTCAACGCGATCAAGGCGGCGAAGGAATTCGGCATCAACAAGTCGATGAAGACCGCGGCGCTGCTGATGTTCCTGCCCGACGTGCACAGCCTCGGGCTCGACACCACGCAGGGCCTCGTGCTGACGACCGGGTGGTACTGGGACCAGAACGACGACACGCGCAAGTGGGCGCAGCGCTACTTTGACCAGACGAAGAAGATGCCGTCGGAACTGCAGGCGGCTGACTACTCGGCGGTGACCACGTATCTGAAGGCGGTGCAGGCGGCCGGCACGACGGATTCCGACAAGGTCATGGAGCAACTGAAGAAGACGAAGGTCAACGACTTCTATACCAAGGGCGGCTATATCCGCCAGGACGGCGTGCTGATTCACGACATGTATCTGGTCGAGGTGAAGAAGCCGTCCGAGTCGAAGAAGCCGTGGGACTACTACAAGGTGCTGCAGACGATTCCGGGCGAGCAGGCCTATACGACGAAGCAGGAGAGCAAGTGCGCGCTGTGGAAGTAAGCGCGAGCGCGTAAATGCTGCAGTCTTATGCCGCGCCCGGCGCCCCGAGTTGGGTGTGCCGGGCGCGGCGCGATTGCGTAATCCGTTAATGCGTCATTGCCTCGATGGGCGGCTTTCATGATGATTTTTGGCATTCCGCTTCCGGCAATGCTGAGCCAGTTGCTCCTTGGGCTCGTGAACGGCTCGTTCTACGCGATCCTGAGCCTTGGCCTCGCGGTGATCTTCGGCATGCTCAACGTGATCAACTTCGCCCACGGCGCGTTGTTCATGCTGGGCGCGATGCTCACGTGGATGGGGCTCGCGTACTTCGATCTGCCGTACTGGGCGATGCTCGTCGTCGCGCCGCTCGTGGTCGGGGCGTTCGGCATCGTGATCGAGCGCACGATGCTGCGCTGGCTGTATCGGCTCGATCATCTGTACGGACTCCTGCTGACTTTCGGGCTCACGCTCGTGGTGGAAGGCGTGTTCCGCTCGATCTACGGTTCGTCCGGGCAACCCTATAACGTCCCCGATCTGCTCGCGGGCGCGACCAATCTCGGCTTCATGTATCTGCCGAACTATCGTGCGTGGGTCGTGGTCGCTTCGCTTGCCGTGTGCTTCGCCACCTGGTTCGTGATTGAAAAAACACGCCTGGGTGCGTATCTGCGCGCGGGCACGGAGAACCCCAAGCTCGTCGAGGCGTTCGGCATCAACGTGCCGCTCATGATCACGCTTACCTACGGCTTTGGTGTGGCGCTCGCGGCGTTCGCGGGCGTGCTGGCCGCGCCGGTGATCCAGGTGTCGCCGCTCATGGGGCAGTCGATGATCATCACCGTGTTCGCCGTGGTCGTGATCGGCGGCATGGGCTCGATCATGGGCTCGATCCTCACGGGCCTCATGCTCGGCGTGATCGAAGGCTTCACGCGGGTGTTCTGGCCCGAAGCCTCCGCGACCGTGGTGTTCGTAATCATGGCGATCGTGCTGCTGATTCGCCCCGCTGGCCTCTTCGGCAAGGAACGATGATGCAAAGAAAAGCGCTCTATGGGTTGTTGCTGATCGGGCTGATCGTCGCGCCGTTTGCCGGCGCCTATCCGCTCTTCGTCATGAAGGTGCTGTGCTTCGCGCTGTTTGCTGCGGCCTTCAACCTGCTGATCGGCTATACGGGCCTGCTTTCGTTTGGCCACGCGATGTTTCTCGCGAGTGCGGGCTACACGGCCGGCTACGCGATCCAGTCGCTCAATTTCACGCCCGAACTGGGCGTGCTCGCGGGCACGGCGGTGGCCACGCTGATCGGGCTGGTGGTGGGTATCTTCGCGATTCGCCGGCAGGGCATCTACTTTTCGATGGTCACGCTCGCGCTCGCGCAGATGGTCTACTTCGTGTTCCTGCAGGCGCCGTTCACGCATGGCGAGGACGGTCTGCAAGGCGTGCCGCGCGGCAAGCTGTTCGGCGTGGTTTCGCTCGATTCCGATCTCACGCTTTATTACGTCGTCCTCGTCGTGATGGTGCTGGCGTTTGGTCTGATCGTGCGCATTGTGCATTCGCCGTTCGGGCAGGTGCTCGTCGCGATCAAGGAGAACGAGCCGCGCGCGGTTTCGCTCGGCTACGACACCGACCGTTTCAAGCTGCTCGCGTTTGTGTTGTCGGCGGGGCTCGCAGGGTTGGCCGGTGCGCTCAAGGTGCTCGTGCTCGGCTTCGAAACGCTCGGCGACGCATACTGGACCATGTCCGGCCTCGTGATCCTCATGACGCTCGTGGGCGGCATGGGCACGCTGTTCGGGCCGCTGCTTGGCGCAACGCTGATCGTCGCGCTGGAAGACCGGCTGGGTGATATCGGCACGGCGCTCGCAAGAGGGACGGGCGTGGAGTGGTTCCGCTCACTCGGTGAGTCCACAACGATCGTCACGGGCATCATCTTCATTGCCTGCGTGCTGGCGTTCCGGCGCGGTATTGTCGGCGAGATCGTGGCGCGCGTGCGGCCCTTGCGCGCGTGACGAACTGGCGTGCCATGACTGCTCGGGACTGCGATAGAATGAGCGGCCCTTGCGCGGAACGGGCAAAGGCAGGCATACATGTCGCGTTGCGGCATGCCGGAGCGCCCCGCCGTGCGACAAATCGGTGGCACCGCGCCCCATTTCGGTGCCGCACTGCACCACTAGGGTAAATGCTAGTTGCTGCTAAGGGGGCTGAAGTTTAAAGTTTCACCTAGTTCTGATGCACCGAATTTGCAGGTGGAGAACGAGGAGACAACTGAGGCACCAAGTGCCCGGACAAGGAAGCGCTGTTGGATGAGAGTCCAACAGCGCTTTTTATATTTCTACGCACCTTCTTTCAACGGCACGGCGATTATCTTTTCCCCGCTGCCGTGGCGTGCGATTTACGTCGCTTCGCACGCACAGATTATCCCTTCCCAAATTACGCAAATCGGACCGTGCGGCCGGCTTCCCGCGCTGCATAAGCGTTTGCGCATTACGCAAAGAACGCGCTTAATCCCCTGCGTTGTAAGCTGATGGAAAGCACTTGCCATCTGAATACGCAGACCGCTACACTCGCCAATCACCGACCATGCGGTCAGCATTTTTGCGTTGATTTCCCGCAGCGGATTATCGATTCGCGCATGAGGTAATCGGCCGCGGTGCGCCACAAAATCCGTAGCAATAAAGAAAACGAATATCGAAGGAGTGGAGATGCAGTTGGTTTTGCGTTGGGTGTGGGCGGCTTGCGTCGCGACCGGGGTGCTCGCGGCGACGGCCGGTGGGGCGTATGCAGACGTGAAGATCGGTGTGACGCTGTCGGCCACGGGGCCGGCTGCCTCGCTCGGCATTCCGGAAAAGAACACGGTTGCGCTGCTGCCGAAGGAAATCGCGGGCCAGAAAGTCGACTACATCGTGCTCGACGACGCCACGGACTCCACGCAGGCGGTGAAGAACGCCCGCAAGCTCACGAGCGAAGATCACGTCGACGCCTTGATCGGCTCGACCGTCGTGCCCAACTCGCTCGCCATGATCGACGTGGCCGCGGAAACGTCCACGCCGATGATCTCCATGGCCGCCGCGGCCTCCATTGTCGAACCGATGGACGCGAAGCGCGCGTGGGTCTTCAAGACGCCTCAGAACGACGCGCTGATGGCCGGCGCCATCGCACAGCACATGGCCGCGCACGGCGTGAAGACGGTGGCCTTCATTGGCTTCTCGGACGCCTATGGCGAGAGCTGGTACAAGGAATTCAGCGCAGCCGCCGCGAAGCAGAACATCAAGGTGGTCGCCAACGAGCGCTTCGCGCGCAACGACGCCTCTGTCACGGGCCAGGCGCTCAAGATGATCTCGCAGCACCCCGACGCGGTGCTCATCGCGGGGGCGGGCACGCCGGCCGCGCTGCCGCAGAAAACGCTCAAGGAGCGCGGCTACACGGGCAAGTACTATCAGACGCACGGCGTGGCCAACAACGACTTCCTGCGCGTGTGCGGCAAGGACTGCGACGGCACGTATCTGCCCGCCGGGCCGCTGCTTGTCGCCGATCAATTGCCTGACTCGAATCCCGTCAAGCAATCGGCGCTTGCGTACAAGGCTGCGTATGAAAAGGCCTATGGCGCGGGTTCGATCTCGACTTTCGGCGGTCACGCGTGGGACGCGGGCCTCCTGCTTCAGCATGCGATTCCGGTTGCGCTGAAGGCCGGCCAGCCGGGCACGAAGGCATTTCGCGAAGCGCTGCGCGCGGCGCTCGAGGGCTCGCACGATGTGGCCGGTGCGCACGGCATCTTCAATATGAGCGCGACCGACCACGCGGGCCTCGATCAACGTGCCCGCGTGATGGTGGAGATCGTCGGCGGAAAGTGGAAACTCGCCGGCGATTGAGCGCCGGCTGACTGACATACGGAACATGAAAAAGGCACGCTCATTCGAGGTGCCTTTTTTGTTGCCGTGACAACGGCTTCGCAGCAGCAGGGGAAGAGGGCAGTACAGCAGTTCAGCAGTCGAAAAAAACGGAGAGCGCACCCAGACATGCGGCGGCTTGTGCAGCGCCGCAGGCAGGGAAAACCATGCATTACACGCGCGAAACCGATTACTACACTCAAAGGCCAGCGCCGATTTACGAACATCCTAGTAATCGGCGCAGGATCAATCGACAACACGCAGACCAAGCGTTTGGAGACGCGCAATGAAAACGAAGAAGTGGGTTTTGAGCTCGATTAGCGCTGCACTCGCAGCGGCGCTGATGGGCACGGCGGGCGTAGCCGCCGCGCAGGTGAAGATCGGCGTGACGCTTTCGGCAACGGGACCGGCGGCGTCGCTCGGCATTCCGGAGAAGAACACCATCGCGCTGCTGCCCAAGGAGATCGCAGGCAAGAGCGTGCAGTACATCGTGCTCGACGACGCCTCGGACACGAGCAAGGCCGTGCAGAACACGCACAAGCTGATCGACGAAGACCATGTGGACGCCATCATCGGCTCGTCGGTAACGCCGAACTCGCTCGCGATGCTCGACGTCGTCGCGCAGGGCAAAACGCCGATGATCTCGCTCGCCGCGTCCGCCGCGATCGTCGAGCCGATCGACGCGAAGCGTCAATGGGCCTTCAAGACGCCGCAGAACGACAGCCTGATGGCCGACGCGCTTGCGAGCTACATGGAGAAGCAAGGCGTGAAGACGGTGGGCTTCGTCGGCTTCACCGACGCCTATGGCGACAGCTGGCTCAAGGAGTTCACGAGCGCGGCCGCGAAGCATAACCTCAAGATCGTGGCGACCGAGCGCTATAACCGCACGGACTCGTCGGTCACGGGCCAGGCGCTCAAGCTGATGTCGGCGAACCCCGATGCGATCTTGATCGCAGGTTCCGGCACGCCGGCGGCGCTGCCTGCGACCACGCTCAAGGATCGCGGCTACAAGGGCAAGATCTACCAGACGCACGGCGTGGCGAACAACGACTTCCTGCGCGTTTGCGGCAAGGACTGCGAAGGCGAGTTGCTGCCCGCAGGCCCGATTCTGGTGGCCGACCAGCTGCCCGATTCGAACCCTGTGAAGAAGTCGGCGCTGGCCTACAAGGCGGCCTATGAGAAGGCCTATGGCGTGGGCACGGTGGCGACCTTCGGCGGCCATGCGTGGGACGCAGGGCAGTTGCTCCAGCGCGCAATTCCGATCGCACTGAAGGCGGGCCTGCCTGGCACCGAGGCGTTCCGCGTGGCGCTGCGCGCCGCGCTCGAAAGCTCGCAGGACGTGGCGGGCGCGCATGGCATCTTCAACATGAGCGCAACGGATCATGCGGGCCTCGACCAGCGCGCGCGCGTGATCGTCGAGATCGTCAACAACAAGTGGAAGCTGCAGAGCGAATGACGTGCGGCGCACGGGAAAGCGCTGCGCGTTTTCCCGTGAAACACACGCGCTTGTCACGGCGTCATTCTGGCCACTGAGAATGACGCACAAGCATGACCGGTGCATGGCTTGATCGCCGTGCACCGGCTTTTCACACATGAAGTTCGAACCGTGCATCTGACGGTTCGCGCGAGCCATTCCGTTTTTTCGACGTCGCTGTTTTTCCAGGTTCCAGAAGGTTTCAGGAAGAGGGGAGTATGGATTTATCGATCGCCGCGATCCTCGCGCAGGACGGCATCACCACCGGTGCGATTTACGCGCTGCTAGCGCTCGCTCTGGTGCTGGTGTTCTCCGTCACGCGGGTGATCTTCATTCCGCAGGGCGAGTTCGTTTCGTATGGCGCGCTCACGCTCGCCGCGCTGCAGTCCCAGAAGTTTCCGGCCACGTGCTGGCTGCTCGTCGCGCTCGGCGCGGCGTGCTTCATCGTCGAGACCGCCGGGCTCGCGCGGCACGCCGAACGGCGGCGCCACGCGGCGCGCACGCTTGTGACGCTCGCGGGCAAGTACCTGCTCTTTCCCATCGCGCTCTATGCGGTGACGCGCGGAGTCGCGAGCCAGCCACTGCCCATGCTCGTGCAGATCGCGCTCACGCTCGCGATCGTGGTGCCGATGGGGCCGTTCATCTATCGCCTCGCGTATGAGCCCATCGCCGAGGCGACCACGCTGCTGCTGCTGATCGTCGCGGTGGCCGTGCACTTCGCGATGGTGGGTCTTGGGCTCGTGATGTTCGGCGCGGAAGGCTCGCGCACGAACGCGTTCTCCGACGCCACGTTCAACATCGGCAGCCTGTCGATCTCGGGGCAAAGCCTCTGGGTGATCGGCACGGCCGCCGTGCTGATCGTCGCGCTGTATCTGTATTTCGACCGCACGATTTCGGGCAAGGCGCTGCGCGCGACGTCGGTGAACCGGCTCGGCGCGCGGCTCGTCGGCATCGGCACCACGCAGGCCGGGCGGCTCGCGTTCACGCTCGCTGCGGGCCTTGGCGCGCTGTGCGGCATCCTCGTCTCGCCGCTCACCACCATCTACTACGACTCGGGCTTCCTGATCGGCCTCAAGGGGTTCGTCGGGGCCATTATTGGCGGCCTGGTGAGCTATCCGCTGGCTGCGGCAGGTTCCGTGCTCGTGGGGCTGCTGGAGTCGTACTCGTCGTTCTGGGCGAGCTCTTATAAGGAAGTGATCGTGTTCACGCTGATCATCCCCGTGCTGCTGTGGCGCTCGCTCTCGACGCCGCACGCCGAAGAGGAAGAGGAGTGACGCGATGAAACGATTCGTCATGCACAACCGCTTCTTCTGGCTGTTCCTCGTGGTGATGTTCGCATTGCCGGTGCTGCCTCATCCGGTGCACGTGCCCGAATACTGGATCACGCTGCTCAACTATATCGGCCTGTACTCGATCGTCGCGATCGGCCTCGTGCTGCTCACCGGCATCGGCGGGATGACGAGCTTCGGGCAGGCCGCGTTCGTCGGGCTTGGCGCTTACGCGACCGCGTATCTGACGACGCAGTACGGCGTCTCACCGTGGCTCGCGCTTATTGTCGGCGTGGTGATCACGGGGCTCGTGGCGCTCGTTCTGGGGCTCGTCACGATGCGTCTGTCGGGCCACTTCCTGCCGCTCGGTACGATTGCCTGGGGCCTCGCACTGTTCTTCCTGTTCGGCAATCTCGATATGCTCGGCAAGTACGACGGCATCAACGGCATTCCCGTGCTGAACGTGCTGGGCATCGATCTGGAATCGGGCCGCCATATCTACTACCTGATCTGGGTCGTGGTGCTCCTGTCCGTGCTGTCTGTTCAAAATCTGCTTAATAGCCGCATGGGCCGGGCGATCCGCGCGCTGCGCGGCGGCGGCATGATGGCCGAGGCAATGGGCGTGAACACCGGCTGGATGCGTGTGGTGATCTTCGTCTATGCGGCCGTGCTCGCGGCCGTTTCGGGCTTCCTGTACGCGCATTTGCAGCGTGCGGTGAACCCGACGCCGTTCGGTCTGAATCACGGCATCGAGTATCTCTTCATGGCCGTGGTGGGCGGCGTGGCGCACGTGTGGGGCGCGGTGCTGGGCGCAGCAATCCTGACCGTGCTGCAGGACTGGCTGCAGACGCTGCTTCCGAAGCTGCTGGGCGAAAACGGCAACTTCGAGATCATCGTATTCGGCATCTTGATGGTGCTGCTGCTGCAATATGCGCGGCGCGGCGTCTGGCCGTTCGTGGCGCGCTTCTTCCCGCGCGGCCCGCAGGCGCATGTGCCCGAGCAGGCCGAGGCTTTGCCGCAGCGCAGCAAGCCGGCTACGGGCGAGATGCTGCTGACGGTGAACAAGGCGCGCAAGCAGTTCGGCGGCCTCGTGGCCGTGAACGACGTGAGTTTCGAGGTGAAGGCGGGGCAGATCATCGGCCTGATCGGTCCGAACGGTGCGGGCAAGTCGACGACCTTCAATCTCGTGACCGGCGTGCTTCAGCCGACCAGCGGCGAGATCACGTTCCGTGGCGAGCGCATCGACCGCCTGACTTCACGTGAAATCGTCGCACGCGGCATTGGCCGTACGTTCCAGCACGTCAAACTGCTGCCGACGATGACGGTGCTCGAGAACGTTGCCATTGGCGCGCACCTGCGTGGCCACGCGGGCGTGCTGCGCAGCGTCGCCAAGCTCAATGCGGCGGAGGAGGGGCGGCTCATGAGCGAGGCGGCGAAGCAAATTCGCCGCGTGGGCCTCGAGCAGCATATGTATGACGAAGCGGGCAGCCTCGCGCTCGGACAGCAGCGGATCCTGGAGATTGCGCGCGCGCTGTGCTGCGATCCGACCTTGCTGCTGCTCGACGAGCCGGCGGCCGGCCTGCGCTACCAGGAAAAGCAACAGTTGGCGGCACTGCTACGCAAGCTGAGGGAAGAGGGGATGAGTGTGCTGCTGGTCGAACACGACATGGATTTTGTGATGAATCTCACCGACCGCCTGGTGGTGATGGAGTTCGGCACGCGCATCGCAGAAGGTTTGCCGGAAGAGGTGCAGAAAGATCCGGCTGTGCTGGAAGCGTACCTGGGCGGGGTGGAATGATGACGACACCCGTACTGGAAGTCTCGGGACTCGCCGTTCGCTACGGCAAGATCGAGGCGCTGCACAAGGCGGCGATCAAGGTGGGCGCAGGGCAGATCGTTTCCGTGATCGGGCCTAACGGCGCGGGCAAGTCCACGCTGCTCAATGCCATCATGGGCGCGCTGCCCGTAATGGGGCACGCTAGCGGCCGTATCGCTTACATGGGTGACGAGATCGGCGCGTTGCCAGTTGAGCGGCGTGTGGCGCGCGGCATGTGTCTCGTGCCGGAAAAGCGCGAGCTGTTTGCCTCGATGACGGTGGAGGACAACCTCGTGCTCGGCGCCTACCGGCGAAAGCGCGCCGGTGAACGTAATTTCCTCGATCAGCTAGAGCCGGTTTTCACGCTGTTTCCACGCCTGAAGGAGCGTCGCGCCCAGGCGGCTGGCACGCTTTCGGGCGGCGAGCGCCAGATGCTCGCAGTCGGCCGAGCGCTCATGGGCAAGCCCGATCTGCTGATGCTCGACGAGCCTAGCCTCGGTTTGGCGCCGCTCATCGTGAAGGAAATCTTCCACATCATCAGCGCGCTGCGGCAAACCGGCGTTGCGACGCTGCTCATCGAGCAGAATGCACGTGCCGCACTGCAGATTTCCGATTACGGCTACGTGCTGGAAACTGGCGATCTGGCGCTCGAGGGGCCGGCGGGGGAGTTGGCGCAAAACCCACGCGTGATCGAAACGTATCTGGGGTTGGCGAAGAAACCGGTCTGACTTCGTCTATGGCTGTAGAAATGAGCGGCGTGTTTCACGTGAAACACGCCGCTTTTTTTTGCCCTTGCGTGGAACGAATCTCGGGTGTGAACGGCCTTAAACCGTAAGCCGTTATAATTCGCGCATACCACTTTTTTCTGAGAAGGCTCACGCGGTCGTTTCCGTCCATGCGTGAGGTCCCGCCATGCTTTATCCCACAGAGTTTGACGTCATCGTCGTCGGCGGCGGTCACGCCGGAACCGAGGCTGCGCTTGCCGCCGCCCGCATGGGCGTCAAGACGCTCCTGCTTACGCACAACATTGAAACGCTCGGCCAGATGAGCTGCAATCCGTCGATTGGCGGCATTGGCAAGGGCCATCTGGTCAAGGAAGTCGACGCGCTCGGCGGCGCGATGGCCGCTGCGACGGACGAGGGCGGGATTCAGTTCCGCATTCTCAATTCGTCCAAGGGCCCCGCGGTCCGGGCGACGCGCGCGCAGGCAGACCGCATTCTATATAAGGCGGCGATCCGCCGACGCCTCGAGAACCAGCCGAATTTGTGGCTGTTTCAGCAGGCCGTGGAAGATCTGATGGTCGAAGGCGACCGCGTTGTTGGCGCCGTCACGCAGGTGGGAATCCGCTTCCGCAGCCGCGCAGTCGTGTTGACGGCGGGGACCTTCCTCGACGGTAAGATCCACGTGGGCCTGAACAACTACACGGGCGGCCGCGCTGGTGACCCCGCTGCCGTGACGCTCTCGTCGCGCCTGAAGGAGCTGAAACTGCCGCAGGGGCGCCTGAAGACGGGCACGCCGCCGCGTATCGACGGCCGCACGATCGACTTCTCGGTGCTGGAAGAACAGCCTGGCGACCTCGACCCGGTGCCGGTGTTCTCGTTTCTGGGCCGCGCGGAGCAGCACCCGCGCCAGATTCCGTGCTGGGTCACGCATACGAACGAGCGCACGCACGACATTATCCGCGGCGGTCTCGATCGCTCGCCGATGTACACGGGCGTGATCGAAGGGGTAGGGCCGCGCTATTGCCCGTCGATCGAAGACAAGATTCACCGCTTTGCGTCGAAGGAATCGCATCAAATCTTCCTCGAACCGGAAGGTCTGACGACGAACGAGTTCTACCCGAACGGGATCTCGACGAGCCTGCCGTTCGACGTGCAGCTTGAACTCGTGCACTCGATGCGCGGCCTCGAGCACGCGCACATCCTGCGTCCGGGCTACGCGATCGAATATGACTACTTCGATCCGCGTGGGCTCAAGGCTTCGCTCGAAACCAAGGTGATCAACGGCCTGTTTTTTGCGGGCCAGATCAATGGTACGACGGGCTACGAAGAAGCGGCAGCGCAAGGCTTGCTGGCCGGCATGAATGCAGGGCTGCAGGTGCAGGGCAAGGACGCATGGTGCCCGCGCCGCGATCAGGCGTATCTCGGCGTGCTGGTCGACGACCTGGTGACGCGTGGCGTGTCCGAGCCATATCGGATGTTCACGAGCCGAGCCGAATATCGCTTGAGCCTGCGTGAAGACAACGCGGATATGCGTTTGACTGAGATTGGCCGCGAGCTGGGTGTAATCGATGACGTTCGTTGGGACGCATTTTCCCGCAAGCGCGATGCTGTTTCACGTGAAACAGAGCGCCTGAAGTCGACGTGGGTGAATCCGAAGACGCTGTCGGCTGAAGAAGCAACGGCACTCCTCGGCAAGTCGATCGACCGCGAGTACAACCTCGCAGATCTGCTGCGCCGCCCGGGCGTGAGCTATGACGGCGTTTGCGGTCTGCGTGAAGGCGCCTGCGCGCCAGACGCCCCGCTTGCCGACGACGAAGTTCTGCTCGCTCAGATCAAGGAGCAGATCGAGATCGGCATCAAATATCAGGGCTATATCGATCGTCAAGCCGACGAGATCGAACGCAACGGCGCGCAAGAGAATACGCGTCTGCCGGAGGGTATCGATTACGCGGAAGTACGCGGTCTTTCGTTTGAGGCGCGTCAGAAGCTAACTCAGTTCCGTCCCGAGACGATTGGCCAGGCATCTCGCATTTCCGGTATCACGCCCGCCGCGATCTCGTTGCTCATGGTTCACCTCAAGCGTGGCCTTGGCCGCCGTCGCCAGAATCCGGGCGCTGCGGACGAGAGCGGCACCGACTCGACGCCGGTGGCGCAATGACGGGCCGCTCGAGGCAACCCGGTATTGCGGACCGTGACGCGCTGGCTCGTCTGCTGAAAGAGGGCGCAGAGGCGCTGGGTGTGGAACTCACCGAGCGCCAGCACGAACAGTTGCTCGACTACGTTGCGCTGCTCGCGAAATGGAACGCCGTCTACAACCTCACGGCGATCCGCGATCCGCATCAGATGCTGATCCAGCACATTCTCGATTCGCTGTCGATCGTGCCGCATCTGCCGGCGCGCGCCGACGCGACCGTACTCGATGTCGGTTCCGGTGGCGGGCTGCCGGGTATCGTGCTCGCGATCGTACGGCCGGACTGGCAGGTCACGCTCAACGATATCGTGCACAAGAAGTCGGCGTTCCAGTCGCAAGCCAAGGCCGAACTCGGTCTCACGAACCTGGCGGTAGTGACCGGCCGAGTCGAATCGCTGCGTCCTGGCGTGGAAGTACCAAAAAAATTCGATTTGATCGTGTCCCGGGCATTCGCGGATCTCGCCGATTTCGTTACACTGGCCCGTCATCTCGTTGCGGACGGCGGCGCGATCTGGGCGATGAAGGGTGTGCACCCCGAAGGCGAGATCGAGCGCTTGCCGTCGGGCACCAAGGCGTTGAATACGATTCGCCTGAACGTGCCGATGCTCGACGCGGAGCGTCACCTGACCGAAGTGTCGGTTGAACCGGTCGCCGCGGCCTGAACCGACCCGGCGATGGCCAATCGGCCGAATGGTGCGCGAGGCGGTTGCGTCATAACGTAAGCAAACTTTTAAGGCAGTAAAAGGGACACACGAAAGATGGCAAAAATCTTCTGCGTTGCGAACCAGAAGGGCGGCGTCGGCAAGACGACGACAACGGTCAATCTCGCCGCGAGCCTCGCATCGCAGGGACAACGTGTCCTTCTCATCGACCTCGACCCGCAGGGCAACGCCACGATGGGCAGCGGCATCGACAAGGCCGCGTGCGAGAACACGGTGTATGAAGTGCTGGTCGACGGTGTCACGGTGAACACCGCGCGCACGCGGCCCGAACAGGTCGGCTACGACGTGTTGCCGGCCAACCGTGAACTGGCCGGTGCCGAAGTCGAACTGGTGACGGTCGAGCAGCGTGAGCGGCGCCTGAAGGCCGCGCTCGCCGAAGTCGACGCCGAGTACGACTTCGTCCTGATCGACTGCCCGCCGGCGCTTTCGCTGCTCACACTCAACGGTCTGTGCGCCGCACATGGCGTGGTGATCCCGATGCAGTGCGAATACTTCGCGCTCGAAGGGCTCTCGGATCTCATCAATACGATCAAGCAGGTCCACGCGAACATGAATCGCGACCTGAAGGTGATCGGTCTTCTGCGCGTGATGTTCGACCCGCGCATCACGCTGCAGCAGCAGGTTTCCGAGCAATTGAAAGAGCACTTCGGCGACAAGGTCTTCGACGCCGTGATCCCGCGCAACGTGCGACTTGCCGAAGCGCCCAGCTATGGCTTGCCGGGTGTGGTATTCGATCGCGCCTCGCGCGGCGCACAAGCCTACGTGCAGTTCGGCGCGGAAATGATCGAGCGCGTGCGCGCACTCTGACGAGAGACTGGGGAAGCACGATGAATGCAGTAGCACGGAAGAAGGGGCTGGGCCGGGGGCTGGAAGCATTGCTCGGCGGCAGCGCGGACATCACCGAAGCGGTGAAGATCGAAGGCGCGCCTAACACGCTGCCGCTCACGCAGATGCAGGCCGGCAAATACCAGCCGCGCACGCGCATGGACGAGGGCGCGCTCCAGGAGCTGGCCGCGAGCATCCGCGCGCAGGGTTTGATGCAGCCCATTCTCGTGCGTCCGATTGCGACGGGGCGCTACGAAATCATCGCCGGTGAGCGACGCTTCCGTGCGGCGCACATCGCCGGGCTGACCGAAGTGCCGGTGCTCGTGAAGGACGTGCCCGACCAGGCCGCCGCCGCGATGGCGCTCATCGAGAACATCCAGCGCGAGGACCTGAATCCGCTGGAAGAGGCGCAGGGCATCCAGCGCCTGCTCGACGAGTTCAGCTTCACGCACGAACAGGCGGCCGAATCGGTGGGCCGCTCGCGCAGCGCGGTGTCGAACCTGCTGCGTCTGCTCAATCTCGCGGCGCCCGTGCAGACCATGCTGCTGGCTGGCGATCTCGACATGGGCCACGCCCGCGCGCTGCTCGCCGTGGACGCTGCCACGCAAATCACGCTGGCGAACCAGGTGGTTAACAGGCGCATGTCGGTGCGTGAAACGGAGAAGCTCGTTTCGGCGACGACGAAGGCCGCACCGGCAGTGAAGGCGAAGGCCGCGCACGACGGTGGCCGCGACACGCGCCGCCTCGAAGAAGAGTTGTCGGACCTGCTTGCCGCATCGGTGAAGATCAAGCTCGGCCGACGCGGGCGAGGGCAGCTCACGGTCGACTTTGGCGACCTCGACGCGCTCGACGGCATCCTGCTGCGTTTGCGCGGCGAAACGGCGACGTGATGCGCGTCGCCACGGCAAACCCGCGCGCCGGCGCATAAAGCCGGTGCGTGAATCGGAGCAGGGCGCGCGCGAGCCCTTCAGCCTGTTGCGTCGTATCGGCGCATTCGCTGCATCGGAGCCCGTGCTCGCGATTCTTGTCGTGGCGTTCGTGGCGTTGCAGATTTACGCGCCGCGCCCCGTCGCCTCGTTGCCCGCACTCGTCGACTGGCAAACGGTGATGACGCTCGCGGGCCTGCTCATTCTGACGAAGGGCATCGAATATTCAGGACTGCTGACCTGGCTTGCGCACAAGCTCGTCCACCACATTCACTCGGAACGCGGGCTCGCGTTGCTGCTCGTCGTGCTGGCCGCAGTGCTATCGATGATCGTGACCAACGACGTGGCGCTTTTCGTCGTGGTGCCGCTCGTGCTTTCGCTTCACCAGCTCACACCGCTGCCGCTCAAACGTCTCGTGATCGTCATTGCGCTTGCCGTGAACGCGGGCTCGGTGCTCACGCCGCTCGGCAATCCGCAGAATCTGTTCCTCTGGCAGGTGAGCGGGGTGTCGTTCGGACGATTCGTCGTGGGGCTCGCGCCGCTTTGCGCGTTTCTCATGGCGATGCTGATCCTGCTCGCCGCATTTCTCTTCAAGTCCACGCCGCTCGACCTCTCGAAAGACGCCGCGCCGCAGCGTGTCGATCGCGCGCTGGCGAGCGTCGCGGCCGTGCTCTTCGTCGCGTTCGTGCTGCTCGCCGATGCACACCACGCAGGCGTCGCGCTGGCCGCCGTCGCGGCGGGTTTCGTGATCTGGCGCATTCGCATCGTGCTCAAGATCGACTGGCTGCTGCTGCTGATCTTCGTGCTGATGTTCATCGTGCTGCGCAGTGTGGCCGCGCTGCCCGCCATTCATCACGCACTGACGTCGTTGTCGCTGCAAACGCCTATGCGCGCTTTTGCCGCAGGTGCGGTGCTGTCGCAGGCTATCAGCAACGTGCCCGCCGCCATTGTGCTCGCGGGCTTCACGCACGACTGGCGCGCGCTCGCGTTCGGCGTGAGCGTCGGTGGCTTCGGAGTCGCCATCGGCTCGCTCGCAAACCTTATCGCCGTACGTCTTTCCGGCGAGCGCGGCGTGTGGCTGCCGTTTCACCTGATCGCCGTGCCGTTCTGGATCGCGGCCTTTCTAGGCGGCGCGCTGCTGTTGCATCTGTTCTGACGCCGCCACATCCCACATCCTGCGCATAGTCAGGTTTGCGCGTCAGATGGTCCCGAAATTACCAGGTCATCCTGACGATTATTTTATCGCCGCTTCGTCCCTTACAGTTACCGGTCACACCTTCGCGGCGCCGCGTTTCCCGCATCATGAAGTCGCATTTCACAGGTGTTATTGAAGGGCCTAAAGTCTTGAATTGCCTGCAACTATCGCTTACAATCGCCCGGATTTATTTGGTTGGCGATGCTGTAAGTGCGCTGTAATAAAGAGCGTGCCAGGCGAATTTCCGGAATAAAGCGATGGTGGGTCAGAGGCCAGACGAAGCGCCGCAGGCGCATGAAGGGCCCGATGTTCCGCCGGGCAAAGTCGAAGCATCCAGCCGGGGGCAGGACGCAGCGGCAAAACATTCCGGACGCGTTGATCACAACGCGCGCTGGGATGAGCTGGACGCCAGCCAGCAAGATAATAACGACATCGTTCCGCTCACCCGGGCCGAAGCCGAGCAGATCTTCGGCGCGCAGGTGAGTCGCCCATCGCGCGTCACGCCGTTTCGTGTCGTGGCGGCGCAAGTGGTTTTGTCCCTGGTTGCAACGTTGGCGTGGTGGCTGTTTTATAAGCCGCCGGGCAGTGCTGCGTTGTCGGCGTTCCTGGGCGGAGCGATCTGCTGGTTTCCTGGTGCGCTGTTCGCGGCGCGCCTCAAGCAGTTGAGTCGTGCAGGCACCGTGCTGAACTGGATGCTCGGTGAAGCCTTCAAGATGGGGGCGACGATTGCGATGTTCGTCGCCATCGCGTTCTGGTATCACGACGTGCAGTGGATTCCCTTGCTCGTCACGTACCTGATCGCACTAAAGACATATTGGATCGCGCTCGCCTGGCGCTGATCCACCAACATCGCGCCGCCTCAATTCAGGGCGTCGAAGCGATGCAGGTGGAAGTCGGCCGGCCGAAGCGAAGCAGATAAGACACGATCCACGGCGGTGCGTTCCCGCAATACAGTATTGCGGCGGGAGCGGCCGAAAACGATTTTCGACAATTTGGGTGGCATTAACGATATGGCAGCTAGCGAAGGAACGAGCGGACCGGGTCCGTCCGAGTACATTGCTCACCACTTGCAGAACTTTGCGACCTCGCACCAGACGTCGATCGTCGACTTCAGCGTCTGGAACATCGACACGCTGTTCTGGTCGATCCTGTGCGGCGTCGTGACGATCCTCATCCTGCGCCTCGCAGCGCGCAAAGCGACCCCGGGCGTACCGGGCCGCTTCCAGTGCGCCATCGAAATGCTGGTCGAGATGGTCGAGGACCAGTCCAAGTCCATCGTCCATGGCAACCGCGCATTCATCGCACCGCTCGCGCTGACCGTGTTCATCTGGGTCGCGCTCATGAACTCGCTCGACTTCATTCCGGTCGACCTGCCCACGCGCGTGATCGGCTGGCTCGGCCTGTCCGAAGTGCTGCCGCACCAGCGCATCGTTCCGACGGCCGACCTCAACGGCACGTTCGGCATCGCGCTCGGCGTGTTCGTGCTGATGATTTACTACAACCTCAAGATCAAGGGTCCTGGCGGCTTCGCACACGAACTGCTCTCGGCCCCGTTCGGCGCGCATCCGCTGCTGTGGATCCCGAACCTTGCACTGAACATCATCGAGTTCGTCGCCAAGACGGTTTCGCTCGCCCTGCGGTTGTTCGGCAACATGTATGCAGGCGAGCTGCTGTTCCTGCTGATCGCGCTGCTGGGCGGTCTGTGGAGCTTCGGCGCGGACACGACGGTGCTTGGCTTCATCGGCCACGTGATTGCGGGCAGCGTCTGGGCGATCTTCCACATCCTGATCGTTCTGCTGCAGGCGTTCATTTTCATGATGCTGACGCTGGTGTACATCGGCCAGGCACACGACAAGCACTAAGTGCTCGTCAAACCAGATTTGCAGTTTTAAATCCCCAGTTCCAGAAAATCTCACAAAGGAGTGATCATGCAAGCTTTCATCGCCAACATCCAGGGTTTCACGGCCATCGGTATCGGCATCATCATCGGCCTGGGTGCAATCGGCGCCTGTATCGGTATCGGCCTGATGGGCGGCAAGTACATCGAAGCCTGCGCACGTCAGCCTGAACTGATGAACCCGCTGCAGACGAAGATGTTCCTGCTGGCTGGTCTGATCGATGCAGCGTTCCTGATCGGCGTGGGTGTTGCAATGCTGTTCGCGTTCGCTAACCCGCTGCTCTCGAAGCTCGCGGGCTAAGTTCCCTGGAAGGTTGCGCCTGACCTATAACGGGTAGTGGGCGCATGGCGGAACGGGAGACGAGGCGCTGATCGAGTTTCACAACCGATGAGCGCCTTGCCGTTTCAATTCCCCGGAATAGCAACGATTAAGGAAACACCGTGAATCTCAACGCAACCCTGTTTGCGCAAATGGTCGTGTTCCTGATCCTCGCGTGGTTCACGATGAAGTTCGTGTGGCCGCCGTTGATCAACGCCCTCGACGAGCGCTCGAAGAAGATCGCAGACGGCCTGGCCGCTGCGGAAAAGGGCAAGGCGGAACTCGAAGCGGCGCACAAGCGCGTCGGCGAAGAGCTCGCCACGGCCCGTAACGAGGGTCAAAGCCGTATCGCCGACGCCGAAAAGCGCGCGCTGGCCGTCGCAGAAGAAATCAAGGCCCAGGCACACGCCGAAGCGGCACGCATCATCGCTCAAGCGAAAGCCGACGCCGACCAGCAGGTCGTCAAGGCGCGCGAAGCACTGCGTTCCGAAGTCGCGGCACTCGCTGTGCAAGGCGCCGAGCAGATCCTGAAGCGCGAAGTCGATCAGTCGGCCCACGCCGAACTGCTGAATCAACTGAAAGCCGAGCTCTGATCATGGCCGAACTTGCAACCATCGCCCGCCCGTACGCAGAAGCCCTGTTTGGCGTGGCCGAAGCTGGTGACACCGCCGCCTGGTCCACGCTCGTTTCGGAGCTGGCACAGGTTGCGGCCTTGCCCGAGGTGCAGTCGGTCGCGACGAGCCCGAAGGTGAGCCATGCCCAGGTCGTCGAGCTGCTGCTCGCGGCGGTGAAGTCGCCGGTCAAGGAATCGGCCGAGGTGAAGAACCTCGTGCAGATGCTGATCGAGAATCATCGCCTGGCGCTGCTGCCGGAAATCCAGACGCAGTTCGAAGCGCTCAAGAACGCCAAGGCAGGTGCTGCTGACGCAGTGATCGTCAGCGCGTTCCCGCTCGAAGGCGCACAGTTGAACGACCTCGTCGCCAGCCTCGAACGCAAGTTCAAATGCAAGCTGAAGCCGACCGTCGAGATCGACAACTCGCTCATCGGCGGCGTGCGCGTCACGGTCGGCGACGAAGTGCTCGATACCTCGGTCCGCGCGCGGCTCGCCAGCATGCAGGCGGCGTTGACCGCCTGAGCGCCTCGATTACAAAAATCGGGCGCGGCGGCTGGCACGCAACAGAATTGAACATCAGGAGCGAATAATGCAACTCAATCCCTCTGAGATCAGTGAGCTGATCAAGAGCCGGATCCAGGGCCTTGAAGCGAGCGCCGACGTTCGCAACCAGGGCACCGTGATCTCCGTGACCGACGGTATCGTGCGTATCCACGGCCTGTCGGACGTGATGCAGGGCGAAATGCTCGAATTCCCGGGCAACACCTTCGGCCTCGCGCTCAACCTCGAGCGCGACTCGGTCGGCGCCGTGATTCTCGGCGAGTACGAGCACATCTCGGAAGGCGACATCGTCAAGACGACGGGCCGCATTCTCGAAGTGCCGGTGGGCCCGGAACTGATCGGCCGCGTGGTCGATCCCCTCGGCAACCCGATCGACGGCAAGGGCCCGGTCAACGCCAAGATGACCGACGCGATCGAAAAGATCGCTCCGGGCGTGATCTGGCGTGAAGGCGTGTCGCAGCCGGTGCAAACGGGTCTGAAGTCGATCGACTCGATGGTGCCGATCGGCCGTGGCCAGCGTGAGCTGATCATCGGCGACCGTCAGTGCGGCAAGACCGCAGTGGCCGTCGACACGATCATCAACCAGAAGGGCAAGGACCTGATCTGTATCTACGTTGCCATCGGTCAGAAGGCTTCGTCGATCCAGAACGTGCTGCGCAAGCTCGAAGAAACGGGCGCGATCGAGTACACGATCGTCGTCGCCGCTTCGGCTTCGGAATCGGCCGCGCTGCAGTACCTCGCGCCGTACGCCGGCTGCACGATGGGCGAATACTTCCGCGACCGCGGTCAAGACGCCCTGATCATTTATGACGACTTGACCAAGCAAGCCTGGGCATACCGTCAGATCTCGCTGCTGCTGCGCCGCCCGCCGGGCCGTGAAGCTTACCCCGGCGACGTGTTCTATCTCCACTCGCGTCTGCTCGAGCGCGCTGCACGCGTGTCGGCCGACTACGTCGAGAAGTTCACGAACGGCGAAGTGAAGGGCAAGACGGGTTCGCTCACCGCACTGCCGATCATCGAAACGCAAGCCGGCGACGTGACCGCATTCGTTCCGACGAACGTGATCTCGATTACCGACGGTCAGATCTTCCTGGAAACCGACCTCTTCAACGCAGGCATCCGCCCGGCAATCAACGCCGGCGTTTCGGTGTCGCGTGTGGGTGGCGCGGCTCAAACGAAGGTCGTGAAGAAGCTGTCGGGCGGTATCCGTACCGACCTCGCGCAGTACCGTGAACTGGCTGCATTCGCCCAGTTCGCATCGGACCTCGACGAAGCGACCCGCAAGCAGCTCGAGCGCGGCCGCCGCGTGACGGAACTGCTCAAGCAGCCGCAGTATCAGCCGCTGCAAGTGTGGGAACTGGCTGTTGCGCTGTTCTCGGCGAACAACGGCTACCTCGACGACATCGACGTCAAGGACGTCCTGCCGTTCGAAAAGGGCCTGCGCGAATACCTGAAGTCGAAGCACGCTGACCTCGTCGCGCGCATCGAGGACAAGAAGGACCTTTCGAAGGACGACGAGAACGCGCTCCACGCGGCTCTCAAGGACTTCAAGAAGTCCGGCGCATACTGATCCGTCCGGGAATCAATCTAGATAATCGGACTGGGACCCGGGTAAGCGTGCAAGCGCTGACTCGGGTCGACAAAGGAGCAAGCAATGGCTGGAATGAAGGAAATTCGCGGCAAGATCAAGAGCGTGCAAAACACGCGCAAGATCACCAAGGCGATGGAAATGGTCGCGGCGTCGAAAATGCGCCGTGCCCAGGAGCGCATGCGCGCCGCCCGCCCGTATGCCGACAAGGTCCGCGACATCGCTGCGCACATGAGCCGTGCGAACCCCGAGTACCGCCACCCGTTCATGGTGGAAAACACCGGTGCGAAGGTCGCAGGCGTGATTCTCGTCACGACCGACAAGGGTCTGTGCGGCGGGATGAACACTAACGTGCTGCGCGCGACGCTGCAGAAGATCAAGGATCTGGAAGCATCCGGCACGTCGATCGAAGCAACTGCGATCGGCAGCAAGGGCCTCGGTTTCCTGAACCGTCTGCGCGCGAAGGTCGTCTCGAACGTTGTGCAACTCGGCGACACGCCGCACCTCGAAAAGCTGATCGGCGCGATCAAGGTGCAGCTCGACCAGTACTCGGAAGGCAAGCTTTCCGCCGTGTACCTCGCGTACACGCGCTTCGTCAACACGATGAAGCAGGAGCCTGTGATCGAGCAACTGCTGCCGCTGTCGGCCGAGCGTCTCGAAGCGAACGACGACGGCACGACGCCGAAGTCGGCGTGGGACTACATCTACGAGCCGGACGCGCAAACCGTCGTGGACGAACTGCTGGTGCGCTATGTCGAAGCCCTGGTCTATCAGGCCGTGGCGGAAAACATGGCTTCGGAGCAGTCGGCCCGTATGGTGGCGATGAAGGCGGCGTCGGACAACGCGAAGACGGTCATCAACGAACTGCAGCTCTCGTACAACAAGAGCCGCCAGGCCGCGATTACGAAGGAACTTTCGGAAATCGTCGGCGGCGCAGCAGCCGTCTGATAGTCGCGAACCGATTGCGAAACCGCGCCGGTGTTGAACCGGTGAGCGAGTGAAGAATTCAGGTATCTAAAGGAAAATCGATGAGTACAACTGCTTTGGTAGAAGGCAAGATCGTACAGTGCATCGGCGCGGTGATCGACGTGGAATTCCCGCGCGAGACCATGCCGAAGATCTACGACGCGCTGATTCTCGAAGGGTCGGACCTGACCCTCGAAGTGCAGCAGCAGCTGGGTGACGGCGTTGTCCGTACCATCTGTCTGGGTGCTTCGGACGGTCTGCGCCGCGGCACCGTGGTGAAGAACACGGGCAAGCCCATCAGCGTGCCGGTCGGCAAGCCGACGCTTGGCCGCATCATGGACGTGCTGGGCCGTCCGATCGACGAAGCCGGTCCGATCGTTAGCGAAAACACGCGCGCGATCCACCAGAAGGCTCCGGCGTTCGAAGATCTGTCGCCTTCGGCGGAACTGCTCGAAACCGGCATCAAGGTTATCGACCTGATCTGCCCGTTCGCAAAGGGCGGCAAGGTCGGTCTGTTCGGTGGTGCAGGTGTGGGCAAGACCGTCAACATGATGGAGCTCATCAACAACATCGCTAAGGAACACGGCGGTTTCTCCGTGTTCGCGGGCGTGGGCGAGCGTACCCGTGAGGGCAACGACTTCTACCACGAAATGAAGGACTCGAACGTTCTCGACAAGGTCGCGCTGGTGTACGGCCAGATGAACGAGCCGCCGGGCAACCGTCTGCGCGTCGCGCTGACGGGCCTCACGATGGCCGAGTACTTCCGTGACGAAGGCCTCGACGTCCTGTTCTTCGTCGACAACATCTACCGTTTCACGCTGGCCGGTACCGAAGTGTCGGCACTGCTTGGCCGTATGCCTTCGGCAGTGGGCTATCAGCCGACGCTGGCTGAAGAAATGGGCAAGCTGCAAGAGCGCATCACGTCGACCAAGAAGGGCTCGATTACGTCGGTTCAGGCCGTGTACGTCCCTGCGGACGACTTGACCGACCCGTCGCCGGCTACGACCTTCGGCCACCTTGACGCAACCGTCGTGCTGTCGCGTGACATCGCTTCGCTGGGTATCTACCCGGCAGTCGATCCGCTCGACTCGACCTCGCGTCAGATCGACCCGAACGTGATTGGCGAAGAGCACTACTCGATCACGCGTGGCGTGCAGCAAACGCTGCAGCGCTACAAGGAACTGCGCGACATCATCGCAATTCTGGGCATGGACGAACTGTCGCCGGAAGACAAGCTGTCGGTCGCCCGCGCACGCAAGATCCAGCGTTTCCTCTCGCAGCCGTTCCACGTCGCGGAAGTCTTCACGGGCTCGCCGGGCAAGTACGTGCCGCTGAAGGAAACGATCCGCGGCTTCAAGATGATCGTCGGCGGCGAGTGCGATCACCTGCCGGAGCAGGCGTTCTACATGGTCGGCACGATCGACGAAGCCTTCGAAAAGGCCAAGAAGATCCAGTAAGGGTTGAGTTGCCAACGGGCGGATAAGTCACGTGTGACTTATCCGCCGCCGCAACCAATTCACAGGAGTCGACACATATGGCAGCAACCATCAAGGTAGACGTCGTCAGCGCCGAAGAGAACATCTTCGACGGCCAGGCGAAGTTCGTCGCGCTTCCGGGCGAGGCGGGCGAGCTGGGCATTCTGCCGGGCCACACGCCGCTCATCACGCGTATTCGTCCGGGTGCCGTGCGCATCGTGGCGGAAGATGGCGGTGAAGAGTTCGTGTTCGTCGCAGGCGGCATTCTCGAAGTGCAGCCGGGCGCCGTCACGGTGCTCGCTGACACGGCGATCCGCGGCAAGGACCTCGACGAGGCGAAGGCCACGGAAGCGCGCAAGCGCGCTGAAGAGACGCTGCAGAACGCCGGCTCGAACCTCGAGTACGCCACTGCCCAGGCCGAACTGGCCTACGCGGTCGCGCAGCTCGCGGCGATCCAGCGCCTGCGCAAGATGAACCAGCATTAATTGGTTCTCGTACACGCGCCTTTGCGGCGCGTAGTCCGAAGCAAAAAGGGCTCCCCAATCGGGGAGCCCTTTTTGCATTTGCGCGCAGCTGAACGGGCACGGCCCGATGGTATCGCGATGAAAAACGCGGCATAAATGCCCTGAGCCACGGTGGTCGACAAAAACGCTCTGACATACTTGACGTTTACGGAAAGGTAATGCCAAATCATGCGTTCGCGGCCGGCCCAGATGCGTGCTCCGCGGGTAAGACTTGATGCCGCCCCCGGGAAAGCCGGTGGCACAATGGATTTCAAATTCATTTCAAACGCGGGAGTGATGCTCCCCAGGAGACAGCCATCATGGCAATCGACGCAGCAGGCGCGCCCGCAGCGCCCGGTGTACATGAGCCGCTCATCGCGCCGAAAGACGGGCTTTCATACGTGCGAGGCACGATCGACGTGCCGCTCAGCGACGCGACCCTAGGCACCTTCCTGCAGGAGACGGCGAAGCGGTTTCCCGAGCGGCCCGCCGTGGTGTTCCGCGAGCAGGGCATTCGCTGGAACTGGCGTGAGTTTGCCGCCGAAGTGGACGTGCTCGCCGCAGGTTTCGCCGAGCTCGGCATCGTCAAGGGGGATCGCGTTGGCATCTGGTCGCCCAATCGCGTCGAGTGGTTGCTCACCCAGTTTGCGACCGCGCGTATCGGCGCGGTGCTCGTCAACATCAATCCCGCGTATCGCCTCGCCGAACTCGAATACGCGCTGAACAAGGTGAGTTGCAAGGCCATTGTTTCTGCGGAGAGCTTCAAGACCTCGAAGTATCTGGAGATGCTGCAGACACTTGCGCCGGAGCTTGCGACCGCTGCCCCCGGCCAGCTGCAGGCCGCGCGCCTGCCCGAGCTGCGTGCGGTCGTGCGCATGTGCGACACGGCCACGCCCGGCATGCTCTGCTTCAGCGAACTCGTGGAGATGGGCCGCGAGCGCATTGCCCGCGACGGCACGGCGTGGCTCGACGCGATCGATGCGGCGCTATTGCCCGACGACGCGATCAACATCCAGTTCACGAGCGGCACGACCGGCAATCCGAAGGGCGCGACGCTCACGCACCGCAACGTGCTCAACAACGGGCGCTTCATCGCCCAGGCAATGCGCCTCACGGAGGAAGACTCGCTCTGCATTCCGGTGCCGCTTTATCACTGCTTCGGCATGGTGCTCGCGGTGCTCGCGTGCGTTTCGGTGGGCGCGAACATGGTGTTCCCTGGCGAGGCCTTCGATCCGCGCGCGACGCTCGCAGCCGTCTCGGAAGAGGGCTGCACGGCACTGCATGGCGTACCCACCATGTTCATCGCGGAACTCGATCATCCGGAGTTCGCGAGCTTCGATCTTTCGAAGCTGCGCACGGGCATCATGGCCGGCTCGCCTTGTCCGATCGAGACGATGAAGCGCGTAGTGTCGAAGATGCATCTCGCCGAAATCACGATTGCCTACGGCATGACGGAAACGAGCCCGGTGTCGTTCCAAAGCTCGACAACCGACCCGCTCGACAAGCGCACGACCACCGTGGGCCGCATTCAGCCGCATCTCGAAGTCAAGATCGTCGATGCGCTCGGCAACACCGTGCCTGTGGGCGAAACGGGCGAGTTGTGTACGAAGGGTTATTCGGTGATGCAGGGCTACTGGGGCGATGAGGAGAAGACGGCGGAGTCGATCGTCGACGGCTGGATGCATACGGGCGATCTCGCCACGATCGACGCCGAAGGCTACTGCAACATCGTCGGCCGCTTGAAGGACATGCTCATTCGCGGCGGAGAGAACATCTATCCGCGCGAGATCGAGGAGTTTCTGTTCCGCCATCCGAAGGTGCAATCGGCGCAGGTATTCGGCGTGCCCGATGCGAAGTACGGCGAGGAAGTGTGCGCGTGGATCGTGCTGCGGCCGGGCGAGGTGGCAACGGCGGAAGACATTCAGGCGTTCTGCCAGGGGCAAATTGCGCACTACAAGATCCCGAAGTACATCCGCTTCGTCGAAGAGCTGCCGATGACCGTGACAGGCAAGGTGCAGAAGTTCGTGATGCGCGCGCGCATGATCGACGAACTCAAGATCAGCGAGCAGAAGACGGCTTGACGCCTGATTTGATGCCATGCCGCGGCGGACAGATCACCCCGTCGCGGCGCGATGCGCGAGCGCGCAAAAATAATCGGGAAACCGAACGATTATCTGGCGGTGGAGGGAGTGGGTGCGTAACGATGCCTGTTGAATAACGAAACATACAGGCGAAAAAAAAGCGGGCCTGGAGCCCGCTAAAAACCACACGCTACGGGGTTAGCGCGAGGAGACCAAAGGAGGAGCCGGGTCATGAAACGTCTTCGACGCCGGTCACGGCTCCAACAAGGATGCCCCTCGAGAGGGCTTCGGCGTAGTGCCGACCGGCAGGTGTTTTGTGTCCGCTCACACTGGCACCGAGCCACATCCGTGTTGAAACCGTTGAAGGCCATTGTGGGCGAATTAAGATGGCTTCGCGGTAACAAAGTGTTTCAGGTTGTAACGCCCGCCAGATAAGGCTTAGAGCCTCTTTTTGCCATCCTGAGCGTTTTACGGAAGTCATTTTTACCGCTATTTTCCGAGGCGGTTTGACAGCCCGAATCGCCGTTCGCGCAAGAGGATTCGTATCGCATGAAGAAAGGCCCACAGCATGGGCCTTTTGCGCGTGACGCGCTTCGTACGGAATTACCGGTTGCGCACATGCGCAATGCGTCGACATCGCTCGCATGCGCGAAATGCAAACTTTGCGCGCCTCGTGTTACGGCATCGTCTTGCAACTCATCGTAGCAATTCGAAGGGCCATAACAACGTGGCGCGGGTCAACACGTCACTTCAGCCACTTGTCGGAGATTGCCTGATATTCGCCGCTCGCGCGCGCAAGATGCAGCCACTGATCCACATACTGCTGGAACACCACGTCGCCGCGCGGCACCATCCACGCTTTCTCGCCATACTGGAACGGCTTGTCGGGATGCACGGAGCACAGGCCCGGGTTGAGCTTTTGCTGCAGCATCGTCTCGGAAGCGTCGGTCACCATCACGTCGGCCTTGCCTGCGAGGATCTGCTTGAAGATCGTCACGTTGTCCGGATACATGATGAGGTTCGCATGCGGCAAGAACTGCTTCGCAAAGCGCTCGTTCGTGCCGCCCGGATTCACGATCACGCGCACGGAAGGCTGATTGATCTGCGCAACGGTCTGGTACTTCTTGACGTCGTCGCAGCGCACGATTGGTGTCTTGCCGTCGACTTGATATGCATCGGTGAAGAACGCACGTTTCTGGCGATCGAGCGTCGTGGAGACGCCACCCACCGCAATGTCGCACTTCGCGAGGAAGTCGGTCATGAGGTTCGACCACGACGTCTTCACGAACTCGGCCTTCACGCCGAGCGACTTCGCGAGCGACTCCGTCATGTCGATATCGATGCCTTCGAATGTACCGTCCTGCCTGTAGAACGAGTAGGGCTTGTAGTCGCCAGTCGTGCAGGCGCGCAGCGTGCCGCGCGCGAGGATTTCATCGAGGCGTGAAGCGTTAGCGGCAGGAGCGGCGGCCTGCGTACCGTTGGTTGGCGTGCCGGCCGATTGGCTCGTGGCGCATGCGCTCAACAAAACGGCGCTAACGATCGTCAGGCCGAGGGCGACTTTTTTCATCGTGTCTCCTTCTATGGTTTTGATCGATGTAATTTTTTAGAAAGCCGTCTGATCATAGTCCTCGCTTGCCCTGACAGATAAGCGCGGACTTACCTGGGTATGCAAGGACCTATACTTCGGTGTTATTGCGCTTTCTGATGCCGCCCATCAGCGGTATGGCACGGCGGCCGCTCCGGTAAAATGGGCGCTCGCTTTCGAACCTTGGCGCGACTTCGCGCATCCAGCACGTGGCCCACACTCTCCTGAACGACACCTTCCTGCGCGCGCTGCTGCGCCAGCCGACCGAGTACACGCCAATCTGGCTGATGCGCCAGGCAGGCCGCTATCTGCCGGAGTACAACGCCACGCGCAGCCGCGCGGGCAGCTTCCTCGGCCTCGCGAAGAATCCCGATTACGCGACCGAGGTCACGCTGCAGCCGCTCGAGCGCTATCCGCTCGATGCCGCGATCCTGTTTTCCGACATCCTGACGATCCCGGATGCAATGGGCCTAGGCCTCTCGTTTCAGGCGGGCGAAGGGCCGAAGTTTGCGCACCCCGTGCGCACCGAAGAAGACGTGGCGCGCCTCGCCGTGCCGGACATCGGCGCGACGCTCGGCTATGTGACCGACGCCGTGCGCGAAATTCGCCGCGCGCTCACCAATGCGCAAGGGCGCCAGCGCGTGCCGCTCATCGGCTTCTCAGGCAGCCCGTGGACGCTCGCGTGCTACATGGTCGAGGGCGGCGGCTCGGACGACTTCCGCACGGTGAAGTCGATGCTGTACGCGCGCCCGGACCTCATGCAGCGCATTCTCGAAGTCAACGCGCAGGCCGTGGCGGCTTACCTGAACGCGCAGATCGAAGCAGGCGCGCAGGCCGTGATGATTTTCGACACCTGGGGCGGCGCGCTCGCGGACGGCGTCTATCAGCGTTTTTCGCTCGCGTACATCGCGCAGGTCGTGGCGCAGCTCAAGCGCGAGCACGACGGCGAGCGCGTGCCGGTAATCACGTTCACGAAGGGCGGCGGCCTCTGGCTCGATGAAATCGCCAACACGGGCGTGGACGCAGTGGGTCTCGACTGGACCGTCAATCTTGGCCGCGCGCGCGAACGCGTGGGCGATCGCGTGGCGCTGCAGGGCAACCTCGACCCCACGGTGCTGTTCGCGTCGCCTGCCGCGATTCGCGAGCAGGCGCGCGCGGTACTGGACAGCTTTGGCGCGCACCCGGGGCACGTGTTCAACCTCGGTCACGGCATTTCGCAGTTCACGCCGCCCGAAAGCGTGGCTGAACTCGTGGACGAAGTGCATCGTCACAGCCGCGCGATTCGCGCAGCCGGTGCGTGACATTTTGGTGCGCCGCATCAAGCTGGGCTCCGGGCATCAGGGTATGACCGGGCTCAAGAGGCCACCCAGACGCCATTGCGGTCCTGTCAAGACTTGACTTATGCACACTTGCCTCGTTGCGGCGCGCAAGAGGGAAAGGTTGTCGCAGGCGCCCGCTTAAGTCTGAGCAGAATCAATCAGACCCTTGACAGACAAGGCTTTCGCCGCTCCACGGCGCTCTGTGCGGTATCCCACATAACGAGCCTGCGCGGGCGCCCTGCGACGACGCCCGGCGAGTTCTCAACAAAGTTATCCACAGGCGCAGATTCGGGGGCGCGATTGTTCTGCGGAATCCAAAACTTAGCGCGAAATCTCAAGTATTACTTTAGGTTTGCGTGTCTGTGCGCTAGCGTACGGAACTTCCCTGGGAGCGCAGCATGACAGGGCCGTTCGTGCGCGTGGCGCTGGACCATCCTCTGGACGCGCTCTACGACTATCGCTATAGCCTCGATACCGCGCCCGAACCCGGCATGCTGGTGCGTGTGCCGTTTGGACGCCGCGATGTGGTCGGCCTCATTTTCGAAGTGAACGCTCACAGCGATGTGCCCGCGAACAAGCTCCGTGACGCGAGCGCGGTGTGCGCCGCCTGCCCGCCGCTTTCGGCGCAATGGCTCGCGCTGGCAGGCTTTGCCGCCGACTACTATCAGCGGGGCCTGGGCGAGGTCGCGTTGCCTGCGCTGCCTCAGGCGTTGCGCGATCCGTCGCGCTGGGCGCGTCTCCTCGCCCCGGAGGAGCGCTACCGGCTGTTGCCGCAAGGGCGCGCCGCGCTGCCCGACGCGTTGCCGGCGCGCGCCCAGGCGCTGCGCCGTCTCGCGCAGGCGCTAACCGATGCGGGCGAACTCGACGCAGCCGCGGCGCGCGCGCTGCATCCCAAGGCGATCGCGACACTCGAAGCCTGGTGCGACGCTGGCTGGGTCGAGCATGAATGCATCGAGTTCGGCTCGGCCACAAGCATGGTTAGCAGCGCCGCAGACGCTACCGCCGCTGTCGAGATCCCGCGCCTGAGCGACGAGCAAGCCGACGCCGTGGAGGCGATCGGCGCGGCGAGCGGGTTCGCACCGTTCCTGTTGCATGGCGTGACGGGCAGCGGCAAGACCGAAGTCTATCTGCGCGCGCTCGCGGCGCTGCTCGAGCGCGATCCGGGCGCTCAGGCGCTCGTGCTCGTTCCCGAAATCAATCTCACGCCGCAGTTCGAGGCGGCCTTTCGCACGCGCTTCGCGGCCACGCTCGCGAGCGACGCCATCGTGACGCTTCACAGTGGGCTGGCCGAAGGCGAGCGCGCCCGCAACTGGCTTGCGGCGCACACGGGCCGCGCGCGCATCGTGCTCGGCACCCGGCTCGCGGTGCTCGCCTCGCTGCCGCGTCTCAGGATGCTCGTGGTCGACGAGGAGCACGACCCCGCCTACAAACAGCAGGAAGGGCTGCGCTACTCGGCGCGCGATCTTGCGGTATGGCGCGCCAAGCAGCTCGGCGTGCCGGTCGTGCTGGGCTCGGCCACGCCGTCGCTCGAAAGCTGGTGGCAGGCCGAGCAGGGGCGCTACACGCGCCTCACGCTCACGCGCCGCGCCATTGCCGACGCGGTGCTGCCCACCGTCAAGCTGATCGACCTCGAAGAGGAACGCCGGCGCGGCCGAGCCTCGTTCGAGGGGCTTTCCGGGCCTTTGGTCGCGGCGATGAAGGCGCGTCTCGAACGCGGCGAACAAAGCCTCGTGTTCCTGAACCGTCGCGGCTACGCGCCCACGCTCGCGTGCGATGCCTGCGGCTGGGTGGCGGGTTGCCCGCGCTGCAGCGCCTACGTCGTGCTGCACAAGCCCGAGCGCGCGCTGCGCTGCCATCACTGCGGCTGGGAATCGCGCATTCCGCATTCGTGCCCCGAGTGCGGCAACGTCGACATCGCGCCCATGGGGCGCGGCACGCAGCGTATCGAGGAGGCGCTCGCGAGTGCGGTGCCGGGCGCGCGGGTGCTGCGCATCGACGCCGACAGCACGCGCCGCAAGGGCAGCGCGCAGGCGCTTTTCTCCGACGTGCACGCGGGCGAAGTCGACATCCTGGTGGGCACGCAGATGATCGCCAAAGGGCACGACTTCCAGCGCGTGTCGCTAGTTGGCGTGCTGAACGCCGACAATGCGCTCTTCTCGCACGATTTCCGGGCGAGCGAGCGCCTGTTCGCGCAGCTGATGCAGGTGAGCGGGCGTGCGGGTCGCGCCGGACTGCCCGGCGAGGTGCTCGTGCAGACGCGCTATCCGCGCCATGCGCTCTATCACGCGCTGGCGCGCCAGGACTATGTGGGTTTTGCGAATACGCAGATCGCGGAGCGGCGCGATGCGCACCTGCCGCCGTTCGTCTATCAGGCGTTATTGCGCGCCGAAGGGCGCACGCTGGACGCCGCGCTGGCGTTTCTTGCCCAAGCCGCAGAAGCGCTCGCCGCGATTCCGGGCGCCGAGCGCGTCATGGCCTACGACGCGGTGCCGCTCACCATCGTGAAGGTGATGAACGTGCATCGCGCGCAACTGCTCGTGGAAAGCCAGTCGCGCGCCGCGCTGCAGGCGACGCTGCGCGCGTGGCAGCCCGCGCTGCGCGCGTTGCGCGGCGTGCTGCGCTGGAATCTCGAAGTCGATCCGCTCGACATCTAGCCGCGGACGTGGCCCCGCTGACGTGCACCCTAAGGCAACAGCGGCGCCACCCGGCATCGACTTCCCGTTTCCTTCCTTACTGGCCGACCGTATCGGCCGCGTCCCTATGCGCCGCGCGCTTCAAGCTCATGCGGCGTTCATCCGGCGCCGTCGCACCGCGCATGAAAAATACGGCGCACATGGCGCACATCGTCCAGATTCCAGCGATTACAAGCAGCTTTTCCATTTTCCGGTCCCTTCGCTCTTTCTTGTGAACAACCCCCGCTTTGTTTGTATAACGGCACGGCCGCGGAATCGATTAGGGTTGTCCTGCGTGTTGCTGGACCAGGGAAAATACCGAGCGCAACCCGCGCGGCCCGGTGGGCGGGCATCGGCCGCAAAGCCAGGCTGCACAAGGTTTCTGCAGTGGTGCAACCATATTGAGGGAGTGGTTGCACCTTTTTATTTGTAGGGTTACGATTCGCCAACTTTTTAGTCACCGCCGGTGCGGATCTACCGGCATACGAAGGAAACATGGCTAGCACCACACTTGGCGTCAAAGTCGACGATCTCCTCCGCTCCCGCCTCAAGGACGCCGCCACGCGGCTCGAGCGCACGCCGCATTGGCTCATCAAGCAAGCCATCTTTGCCTACCTCGAGAAAATCGAGCACGGCCAGCTGCCTCCCGAACTCAATGGGCATGTCAGTGCGACCGATCTCGCGGAAGGTGCTACCGCCGAGGACGACGACGCAGCCTCGCACCCGTTCCTCGAATTCGCGCAGAACGTGCAACCGCAGTCGGTGCTGCGCGCGGCCATCACGGCTGCGTACCGCCGCCCGGAGCCGGAGTGCGTGCCGTTCCTGATCGGCGAGGCGCGCCTGCCGGCCAACCTCACCGGCGACGTGACGAAGCTCGCCACCAAGCTCGTGGAAACGCTGCGCGCGAAGGGCACCGGCGGCGGTGTGGAAGGCCTGATCCACGAGTTTTCGCTGTCCAGCCAGGAAGGCGTGGCGCTGATGTGCCTCGCCGAAGCGCTGCTGCGCATTCCCGACCGCGCCACGCGCGACGCGCTCATTCGCGACAAGATCAGCAAGGGCGACTGGAAGTCGCACGTGGGCCACGCGCCGTCGCTGTTCGTGAACGCCGCCACGTGGGGCCTCATGATCACGGGCAAGCTCGTGACTACGAACAGCGAAACCGGCCTGTCGTCGGCGCTCACGCGCATGATCGGCAAGGGCGGCGAGCCGCTGATCCGCAAGGGCGTGGACATGGCCATGCGCCTGATGGGCGAGCAGTTCGTGACGGGCGAGAACATCTCCGAAGCGCTGGCCAACAGCCGCAAGTTCGAAGCGCGCGGTTTCCGCTACTCGTACGACATGCTCGGCGAAGCCGCAACGACGGAAGCCGATGCTCAGCGCTACTACGCATCGTACGAGCAGGCGATCCACGCCATCGGCAAGGCTGCGGGCGGGCGCGGGATCTACGAAGGCCCGGGCATCTCGATCAAGCTCTCCGCGCTGCACCCGCGCTACTCGCGCGCGCAGCAGGAGCGCACGATGGGCGAACTGCTGCCGCGCGTGCGCGCGCTCGCCGTGCTGGCTCGCCGCTATGACATCGGCCTCAATATCGACGCCGAAGAAGCCGACCGTCTCGAGCTTTCGCTCGATCTGCTCGAAGCGCTGTGCTTCGACCCGGAACTGGCGGGCTGGAACGGCATTGGTTTCGTGGTGCAGGCTTACCAGAAGCGCTGCCCGTTCGTGATCGACTACATCGTTGATCTCGCGCGCCGCAGCCGTCACCGCATCATGGTGCGCCTCGTGAAGGGCGCGTACTGGGATACGGAAATCAAGCGCGCGCAGGTGGATGGCCTCGAAGGCTACCCGGTGTACACGCGCAAGATCTACACGGACGTGTCGTACCTCGCCTGCGCGAAGAAGCTGCTCGGCGCGCCGGATGCCGTGTATCCGCAGTTCGCCACGCACAACGCGTACACGCTCTCGGCGATCTATCACCTCGCGGGCCAGAACTACTATCCCGGCCAGTACGAATTCCAGTGCCTGCACGGCATGGGCGAGCCGCTGTACGAAGAAGTCACGGGCCCGCTCGCGCAAGGCAAGCTCAACCGTCCGTGCCGCGTCTACGCGCCGGTCGGCACGCATGAAACGCTGCTCGCGTATCTCGTGCGCCGCCTGCTCGAAAACGGCGCGAACACGTCGTTCGTGAACCGCATCGCCGACGAGACGGTGCCGGTGAGCGAACTGGTCGCGAACCCGATCGACGAAGCCGCGAAGGTCGTGCCGCTCGGCGCGCCGCACGCGAAGATTGCGCTGCCGCGCGAGTTGTACGGCAACGAGCGCTCCAATTCGATGGGTCTCGATCTCTCGAACGAGCATCGCCTTGCGTCGCTTTCATCGGCGCTGCTGGCGAGCGCCCATCACCCGTGGCGCGCCGCCCCGATGCTCGCCGACAATGACATCGCAGACAGCGCCGCACGCGACGTGCGTAATCCGGCCGATCATCGCGATCTCGTCGGGACCGTCGTGGAAGCCACGAGCGAGCATGTGAGCGCCGCACTTTCGCACGCGGTGGCCGCCGCGCCGATCTGGCAGGCCACGCCCGTCGAAGCGCGCGCCGATTGCCTCGCGCGCGCCGCCGATCTGCTCGAAGCGCAGATGCACACGCTGATGGGCCTGATCGTGCGCGAAGCGGGCAAGTCGCTGCCGAACGCCGTGGCCGAAATTCGTGAAGCGATCGACTTCCTGCGCTACTACTCCACGCAGATCCGCGACGAGTTCTCGAACGACACGCATCGTCCGCTCGGCCCCGTGGTGTGTATCAGCCCGTGGAACTTCCCGCTCGCGATCTTCATGGGCCAGGTGGCCGCCGCGCTCGCAGCCGGCAACACGGTGCTCGCGAAGCCCGCTGAACAAACGCCGCTGATCGCCGCGCAAGCCGTGCGCATCCTGCGCGAAGCCGGCGTGCCGGCGGGCGCGGTGCAACTGCTGCCGGGCAACGGCGAAACCGTGGGCGCGGCGCTCGTCGCCGATCACCGCACGCGTGCCGTGATGTTCACGGGCTCGACCGAAGTGGCGCGCCTCATCAACAAGACGCTGTCCGAGCGCCTCGACTCCGAAGGCCGCCCGATCCCGCTGATCGCCGAAACCGGCGGCCAGAACGCGATGATCGTCGATTCGTCGGCGCTTGCGGAGCAGGTCGTGGCCGACGTGCTGCAAAGCGCGTTCGACTCGGCTGGCCAGCGCTGTTCCGCGCTGCGCGTGCTGTGCCTGCAGGACGACGTGGCGGACCGCACGCTCGAAATGCTCACGGGCGCCATGAAGGAACTCGCGGTGGGCAACCCCGACCGCCTCTCGACCGACGTTGGCCCCGTGATCGACATCGACGCGAAGCGCGGCATCGACACGCACGTTACCGGCATGCGTGAGAAGGGCCGCAAGGTCCAGCAGATGCCGACGCCCGAGACCTGCGCACAAGGCACGTTCGTTCCGCCCACGCTAATCGAGCTCGACAGCCTCGACGAACTCAAGCGCGAAGTGTTCGGTCCGGTGCTGCATGTGGTGCGCTACCGCCGCAGCCAGCTCGACAAGCTGCTCGAGCAGATCCGCGCGACGGGCTACGGCCTCACGCTCGGCATCCACACGCGTATCGACGAAACGATCGCGCACGTGATCGGTCGTGCGCATGTGGGCAATATCTACGTGAACCGCAACGTGATCGGCGCGGTGGTGGGCGTGCAGCCGTTCGGCGGTGAGGGCCTGTCGGGCACGGGTCCGAAGGCGGGTGGCGCGCTGTATCTCTCGCGTTTGCTCGCGAAGCGTCCGGCCGGTCTGCCGAAGTCGCTCGCCGATGTGCTCGTCGTCGATGCGCCGCAAGCTGCCGAAGGCAACAACGGCGCGCCGCAATCGGCGCAGACTGCGCTCACGACGCTGCGCGACTGGCTCATCGCCGAGCGCGAGCCCGCACTCGCGGCACGCTGCGACGGCTACCTCGAATACGTGCTCGCGGGCGCCACGGCGGTTCTGCCGGGCCCGACGGGCGAGCGCAACACGTACACGCTTTCGGCGCGCGGCACGGTGCTGTGCGTGCCTTCCACGGCGACCGGCGCACGCGCACAACTCGCCGTTGCATTGGCAACGGGCAACCGCGCGCTGTTCCAGGGCGCGGCGGGCGAAGCGCTGGTGAACGCGCTCCCGGCAGCGCTGAAGGCGCACGTCGCAATCAAGAAGACGGCCGACGCCGACTTCGATGCGGTCCTCTTCGAAGGCGACAGCGACGAGTTGCTCGCACTCGTGAAGGAAGTGGCCAAGCGTCCTGGCCCGATCGTCTCGGTGCAAGGCGTGGCAGCACACGCGCTGGCCAATGGCGATGAAGATTACGCGCTCGAACGACTGCTCGCGGAACGTTCGGTCAGCGTGAATACGGCAGCAGCAGGCGGTAATGCAAATTTGATGACGATCGGTTAACCACAAGCCATACTGTCGGTCGTCTCAAGACAAGGAAGCGGCAAGGCTCACGAATCCGAAGCCGCTCGTTCGATACCTGGTACCAAGGAGAAGCAATGCAACACACGATGAAGCAGCTGGCAGGCGCGACGCTTGTCGCCGCCCTGTCGCTGGCGGGGACTGCGCACGCACAACAAGCCGAAGACGTGAAGATCGGTTTCGCCGGTCCGATGACGGGTGCGCAGGCGCACTATGGCAAGGACTTCCAGAACGGCATCACGCTCGCAGTCGAAGACATCAACGCGACGAAGCCCGTGATCGGCGGCAAGCCGGTTCATTTCGTGCTCGACTCGGCCGACGATCAGGCCGACCCGCGCACGGGCACGACGGTCGCACAGAAGCTCGTCGACGACGGCATCAAGGGCATGCTCGGTCACTTCAACTCGGGCACGACGATCCCGGCTTCGCGCATCTACGCGAACGCGGGCATCCCGCAGATCGCCATGGCGACGGCGCCTGAGTACACGCAGCAAGGCTTCAACACGACGTTCCGCATGATGACCTCGGACACGCAGCAAGGTTCGGTCGCGGGCGCGTTCGCAGTGAAGAGCCTGGGCATGAAGAAGATCGTCGTGATCGACGACCGCACGGCTTACGGCCAGGGTCTCGCCGACGAGTTCTCGAAGGCGGCGAAGGCTGCGGGCGGCACGATCATCGACCGCGAGTACACCAACGACAAGGCCGTCGACTTCAAGTCGGTCCTGACGAAGGCGAAGGCGATGAACCCCGACCTGGTCTACTTCGGCGGCGCGGATTCGCAAGCGGCTCCGATGGTCAAGCAGATGAAGTCGCTCGGCATCAAGGCTCCGCTGATGGGCGGCGAAATGGTGCACACGCCGACCTTCCTGCAGATCGCGGGTGACGCGGCGAACGGCACGGTGGCATCGCTCGCCGGCCTGCCGCTCGACCAGATGCCGGGTGGCAAGGACTACGTCGCGAAGTACAAGAAGCGCTTCGGCGAAGACGTCCAGACGTACTCGCCGTACGCCTATGACGGCGCAATGGCCATGTTCGCGGCAATGAAGAAGGCCAACTCGACGGACCCGGCGAAGTACCTGCCGTTCCTCGCGAAGACGAGCATGCCGGCTGTCACGACGTCGGACCTCGCGTACGACCAGCGCGGCGACCTGAAGAACGGCGGCATCACGCTGTACAAGGTTGTCGACGGCAAGTGGACGACGCTGCAAAGCGTGGGCGGCAAGTAAGCGCCTGACGTTCGGCTGAAGTAAAAAAGCCCCGCGGATTCGAAAGATCCGCGGGGCTTTTGTTTGCGCGCTCAGGACTACCCGTCCGGCTCGAAAGGTGAGCTTATTCAGGATTCCTTTTCAGTCACTCTCCGCGCATTTTCTTACCCGCTTCGCGAATCTGTTCGAGCGTCGCCGCAGGCGTGCTCGCTTCCTTCGTCACACGGATCTCGATCAGCGCAGGTTTGCCGGCCGTGAGCGCGCGCTCGAGCGCGGGCGCAAATTGCGCCGTGGTCGTCACGACTTCGCCGTGTGCGCCGAACGACTGCGCAAACGCAGCGAAGTCGGGGTTCGTGAGCTGAGTGCCGTGCACGCGATTCGGATAGTGGCGCTCCTGGTGCATGCGGATCGTGCCGTAGTGCGAGTTGTTCACGACGATGAACACGACATTGAGCCCGTACTGCATCGCCGTGGCGAGTTCCGACGAAGCCATCATGAAGCAGCCATCGCCCGCGAGCGCGACCACGGTGCGCGAAGGATAGAGCGACTTCGCGGCGATCGCGGCCGGCACGCCGTAGCCCATCGCGCCGCTCGTGGGCGCGAGTTGCGAGCGGAAGTGGCGATACGCGAAGTGGCGATGCAGCCATGTCGCGTAGTTGCCCGCGCCGTTCGTGACGATCGCGTCGTCGGGCAGGCGTGCGCGCAGTTGCTGCATGATTTCGCCGAGTTGCACGTCGCCTGGCATCGGCAGCGGCTTGCGCCATGCGTGCCATGCCTCGTGTGCTTCGGCGGCGCTGCCGGCCCACGCGGGTTGAGCCGGTGCGGGCAGTTCGGCGAGCAGCGCCGCAATTTCGGCGAGGCCGGAGACGATCGGCAGATCCGCTGCATACACGCGGCCGAGTTCTTCCGCGCCCTGGTGCACGTGAATGAGCGTTTGCTTCGTCTTCGGAATGTCGAAGAGCGTGTAGCCGCCCGTCGTCGATTCGCCCAGACGCGGACCGAGCGCGAGCAGCACGTCCGCTTCGCGAATGCGTTTGGCCAGCGCCGGATTCACGCCGAGGCCCACGTCGCCCGCGTAGTTCGGATGCTCGTTGTTGAGCGTGTCCTGGAAACGGAACGCGAGGCCGACCGGCAATTGCCAGTTTTCGACGAAGCGCTGGAAATCAGCACACGCCTGGGTGTTCCAGCCATGTCCGCCCGCGATCACGAATGGCTTCTTCGCACCCGCGAGCAGTTCGCGCACGCGCTCCATCTGCGCGGCCGAAGGCGAGGCCTGCACGCGTTGCGCGGGCGGCGCGATGGGTTGCGCTTCGGATGCGGGAATGGCGCCGCTCAACATGTCTTCGGGCAGCGCGAGCACGACCGGGCCCGGCCGGCCCGACATCGCGATATGGAACGCGTGGCTCAGATATTCGGGCACGCGGCGCGCGTCGTCGATCTGCGTGACCCACTTGGCCATCTGGCCGAACATGCGTCGATAGTCGATTTCCTGGAACGCCTCGCGGTCCATCTGCTCGCGCGCGACCTGGCCGATCAGCAGGATCATCGGCGTGGAGTCCTGGAACGCCGTGTGCACGCCGATCGAGGCGTGCGTGGCGCCCGGCCCGCGCGTGACGAGCGCAACGCCCGGCTTGCCCGTGAGCTTGCCGATCGCTTCCGCCATGTTCGCCGCCGCCGCCTCGTGACGACACACCACGGTTTCGATCTTCGCGGTTTCGTCGGATAACGAATCGAGCACCGCGAGATAGCTCTCGCCCGGTACGCAGAACACGCGCTCGACGCCATTGGCGACGAGGGCATCGACGACGAGGCGAGCCCCGGTGGTGGTGGCTTCAGTGGTGGCGAACGCGTTCGGCTGCTGCATGGCGGTCAAGTCTCCTTCAATCGTTACGTGATTACGTCTGGATAGCTCAGGCAAGGCGACAGCGCTTTAACGCATCAGCACTCGACGATATTCACCGCGAGGCCGCCGCGCGAGGTCTCCTTGTACTTCGTTTTCATGTCGGCGCCGGTCTCGCGCATCGTCTTGATGACGGAGTCGAGCGAGACATAGTGCGCGCCGTCGCCGCGCAGCGCCATGCGCGCGGCGTTTACGGCCTTTACCGAAGCCATGGCGTTGCGTTCGATGCAGGGAATCTGCACCATGCCGCCAACGGGATCGCAGGTGAGGCCGAGGTTGTGTTCCATGCCGATTTCGGCGGCGTTCTCCACTTGCAGTGGCGTGCCGCCCAGGACGGCTGCGAGCGCGCCCGCGGCCATCGAGCAGGCCACGCCCACTTCGCCCTGGCAGCCCACTTCCGCGCCGGAGATCGACGCGTTGAGCTTGTAGAGAATGCCGATGGCGGCTGCGGTGAGCAGGAAGTCGATCACGCCTTGCTCGTTCGCGCCAGGCGTAAAGCGCACGTAGTAGTGCAGCACGGCAGGGATGATGCCCGCTGCGCCGTTGGTCGGTGCGGTCACCACGCGAGCCCCCGCGGCGTTTTCCTCGTTCACGGCGATCGCGTACAGGTTGATCCAGTCGATCATCGAGAGCGGGTCTTGCAGCGCGCGTTCGGGGTTGCTGGTCAGCGCGCGATACAGCTGCGGCGCGCGGCGCTTCACGGCGAAGGGGCCGGGCAGTGTGCCGTCGGCGTCGGGATTGTTGATGCCGCAACCGCGCGAGACGCACGACTGCATCACGTCCCAAATGCGCAGGAGACCTGAGCGAATCTGCTCGTCGCTATGCCAGACACGCTCGTTTTCGAGCATCAACTGCGCGACGCTCTTGCCCGTCGAGGCGCACAGCGCGAGCAGCTGCGCGCCCGTGGTGAACGGATGCGGCAATTGCTGCGCGGCGGCGAGCACCTTCGTGTTCGGCGCGCCGGCCGTGACGACGAAACCGCCGCCCACCGAGAGATACGTGCTTTCGCGCAGCGTTTCGCCGGTCGCGTCGAGCGCGCGCAGCTTCATGCCGTTCGGGTGCTCGGGCAGCGCCTGGCGATAAAACGCCACGTGCTCCTTGGGCACGAAGCCGATCGTATGGCGGCCGAGCAGCGCGAGCAGGCGCGAGGTGCGCACCGCTTCGAGGCGCGCGTTGATGGTGTCGGGATCGACGGTGTCGGGCGCATCGCCCATGAGGCCCAGCATGACGCCGCGGTCGGTGCCGTGCCCCTTGCCGGTTGCGCCGAGCGAGCCGTACAGCTCGACCTTCACGGCGGCGGTGCGCGCGAGCAGGTCGTCGCGCTCGAGTCCTTCGGCGAACATCAGCGCCGCGCGCATCGGCCCGACCGTGTGCGAGCTGGAAGGCCCGATGCCGACTTTGAAGAGATCGAAAACGCTTACTGCCATGGGTACTGCTCCTGCTTGTCTGACGTTTGTGGGGATGCGACGCTTTTGGCGGCATCGTTAGTTCCGTGCCGCCGCCGCAACCCGCGCGCTTGTTAGCGCGCCGGCAACGGCAGACAGACGGCGAGCCACGCGGGTGGCGTGGGCGCGAGTTTCAGCGCGACTGGCGCAAAGCGGCCGTCGAGCCGCGCGGCCAGGTGAAACAGTTCCGCAGCGTTCTTCGGGTCCCACTGTCCGGTGTAGCCGGGCAGGCCCGCTTCGCGCCGCTTCGCGTCGAACGGTACGTTCGAATGTACGAATTCTTCGTGCGTTTTCTGGCCGAGCGCATAGGGCGTAAGCCAGTCGAGCGCGGCTGCGAGCGTGGCGCCGTTGGCCGCGCGCTCGGTCAGCCAGTTGCGGTTGTGGCGTCGCGCGGCGAGCGCGGCCGTCACGAGCGGCTGCAGATCGTAGGTTACGTAGTGCAGCGCGTCGCGCTCTGTGAAGTCGAGTGTCGAGCCGTCGGGCGCGACGTTGTCGCCAAGATGCTCCACGAAAAGCCGCTGCGCCGTCGCGATCATCTTGCGGTTGTCGAGCGTGAACGCGATCATCGCGACCAGTTTGACCCGATGACTCTGCCAGTTGTTCGCGAAGGTTCCCTTGAGCGGGCGAGGCTGCGCGTCGATCTGCGCGATGTAGCCGTTCGCGAAGCTGTTCAGGAACTGCATGGTCGCGTTGCGCGTTTTCACGGGCAGCGCGCTCGCGGTCATGTCGTAGGCGAGTATCAGCCCTTCGAAACGCGTTTCGTCGATCGGATTGAAGCTCGGCTTGTACGTGGTGACCCACGCGAGCAGAAAGCGGTCCACGAGCCTCAGAAAGCGTTCGTCGCTCGTTGCGCGCCACGCGAGCGCGGCGTTGCGCATGAGGTCGAGTTCCTTCGCGGCCTCGACGCTCTGATCGTAGATGTCCTCGTGCGGCAGCGTGCCCTCGGTGTGAAGGCGCGCCAGCGGACGCGGCGTGTCGTTCACGTGCGTCAGCACCTCGGCGACGAGCGCCTTCACGCCCGGGTCGGCGTTGGTGCGCTCGCTCGATTGCAGCGCGGGTGCCGCGCAGAAGTTCATGGCCGCGTGGGCCGTGCCGGCGAACGTGGCGGTAAGCGTTGCGCAGGCGAACGCCAGCGCGGCGGCAGCGCGTTGCGGGTGGCGTTGCAACGTGCCGCGCGCGTGCCGGGTCTGCCGGACCGAGTTGCGCGTTGCGGTATGCGGCAAGTCCCGCAGTGGAACCCGCAGTAGATCCGTTCCCACCTTCCGCGCCATGCGCGACTCCCTGATTCAAGGCTGACAGGTGTGTGATGTTAGCGGTTTGCGGCGGCAAATGTGAGAGGGATGACTGCCGCTGCGTTATCCGGGGATAACGCAGCGGCCGGGACCAGGCTTATTCGCCCGCCGTTTCATCGGCATATTCGCCCGCGTATTCACTAACGGGCACGCACGAGCAGAACAGGTTGCGGTCGCCATACGCGTTGTCGGCGCGGCCAACCGGCGGCCAGTACTTGCGCGCGACGAGCGACGCGACCGGGTACGCGGCCTGCTCGCGCGAGTAGGCGTGTTTCCAGTCGTCGGCGACCACGACGGCGGCCGTGTGCGGCGCGTGGCGCAGCGGGTTGTCCTCCTTGTCCGCGCGGCCGTCTTCCACGGCGCGGATTTCTTCGCGGATGGCAACCATCGCGTCGATGAAGCGGTCCAGTTCTTCCTTCGACTCCGACTCGGTCGGCTCGACCATCAGCGTGCCCGGCACCGGGAAGCTCATGGTCGGCGCGTGGAAGCCGTAGTCCATCAGGCGCTTGGCCACGTCGTCCACGGTGATGCCGCTCGCGTCCTTGATGGGGCGCAGGTCCAGAATGCACTCGTGCGCGACCAGGCCGCCCGGGCCACTGTAGAGCACCGGGAAGTGCGGCGCGAGCTTGTTTGCCACGTAGTTCGCGTTGAGGATCGCGTTTTCGGTCGCGGCGGTCAGGTTGGCCGCGCCCATCATGGCGATGTACATCCACGAGATCGGCAGGATCGAAGCCGAGCCGTAGGGCGCCGCGCTCACCGCGCCGATACCGTGATCGTCGCGCTTGTAGCCCGACGAAAGCTGGTTCGGCAGGAATTGCGCGAGGTGTGCGCCGACCGCGACCGGACCGACGCCCGGGCCGCCGCCGCCGTGCGGAATGCAGAAGGTCTTGTGCAGGTTCAGGTGCGAGACGTCGCCGCCGAACTGGCCGGGCGCCGCGAGACCGACCATCGCGTTCATGTTCGCGCCGTCCACGTACACCTGGCCGCCCGCCGCGTGCACGATTTCGCAGACTTCGCGCACGTTCTCTTCGAACACGCCGTGCGTCGAGGGGTACGTGATCATGATCGCCGCGAGCTTCGCCGCGTGCTGCTCGGCCTTGGCCTTCAGGTCGGCGAGATCGATGTTGCCTTGCGCGTCGCAGGCGACCACGACCACCTGCATGCCGGCCATCTGCGCCGATGCGGGGTTCGTGCCGTGCGCCGAAGCGGGAATCAGGCAGACGTTGCGATGCGCTTCGCCGCGCGAGGCGTGGTACGCCTGGATGATGAGCAGGCCCGCGTACTCGCCCTGCGAGCCCGCGTTCGGCTGCAGCGAGACGGCGGCGTAGCCGGTAGCGGCCACGAGCATTTGTTCGAGCTGATCGACCATCTCGCGATAGCCAACGGTTTGCTCAGCCGGCGCGAACGGGTGGATGCGGCCGAACTCGGGCCACGTGACCGGCAGCATTTCCGAGGTCGCGTTCAGCTTCATCGTGCACGAGCCGAGCGGAATCATCGAGCGGTCGAGCGCGAGGTCCTTGTCCGACAGGCTGCGCAGGTAGCGCAGCATTTCCGTTTCCGAATGGTGACGGTTGAACACCGGGTGCGTGAGGTAAGCGCTTTCGCGCGCCAGCGCGGCCGGGAACGTCAGAGCGGCGCTCTGTGTGAGTTCGGCGTCGAGCTTGTCGAGCGAAGGCACTTCGCCGGCAAATGCGGCTTGCGCGAACACGGCGAGCAGGTCGGCCAGATCGGCGCGCGAGGTCGTTTCGTCGACGGACACGCCCACACGCGTCTCGCTCACGTGGCGCAGGTTCATGCCGCGCGCGAGTGCTGCGTCGTGCAGCGCCTGGGTGCGCGGGCCGGCTTCGAACGTGAGCGTGTCGAAGAATGCTTCGTTGACGAGCGTGTAGCCCAGTTGCTTCGCGCCCGCGGCGAGGATCGCGGCGACGCGGTTCACGCGCTGCGCAATGCGCTTCAAGCCTTGCGGGCCATGGTAGACGGCGTACATGCTCGCCATGATCGCGAGCAGCGCTTGCGCCGTGCACACATTTGAGGTGGCCTTCTCGCGACGGATGTGCTGTTCGCGCGTTTGCAGCGCGAGGCGCAGCGCCGGGTTGCCCTGTGCGTCAATGGTCACGCCGACGAGACGGCCCGGCATCTGGCGCTTGAATTCGTCCTTCACCGCGAGATACGCGGCGTGCGGACCGCCGAAGCCCATCGGCACGCCAAAGCGTTGCGAGTTGCCCACGGCCACGTCCGCGCCCCATTCGCCCGGAGGCGTGAGCACGGTGAGCGCGAGCAGGTCGGCGGCGGCGATCACCGCGCCGCCGGCAGCGTGCACGGCTTGCGCGAGCGCGCGGTAGTCGCGCACGTCGCCGTTCACGCCCGGATACTGCAGCAGCACGCCGAACGCGCCCGCATTGACCGCCTCAGCGGCCGGACCGACCTTTACCTCGATGCCGATCGGCTTCGCACGCGTCTTCACGACTTCGATGGTCTGCGCGAGCACGTCGTCGGCGACAAAGAACACGTTCGACTTCGACTTGCCCACGCGCTGCACGAGCGTCATCGCTTCGGCGGCGGCGGTGGCCTCGTCGAGCAGCGACGCGTTCGAGATCGCGAGGCCTGTCAGGTCGGTGATCATTTGCTGGAAGTTCAGCAGGGCTTCGAGGCGGCCCTGCGAGATTTCCGGCTGGTACGGCGTGTACGCGGTGTACCACGCCGGGTTTTCGAGCACGTTGCGCAGGATGACGGCCGGCGTGTGCGTGTCGTAGTAGCCCTGCCCGATATACGAGCGGAACACCTGGTTCTTGTCCGCGAGCGCGCGCAGGGCGGCAAGCGCCTCGGCTTCCGAGCGCGGCTGCGAGAACGGCCCGAGCGGCAGCGTCTCGGTGCGGCGGATCTTCGCCGGAATCACCGCATCGATCAGCGCGGCGCGCGAGGCGAAGCCGAGCGCGTCGAGCATCGCCTGCTGGTCGGCCGTGTCGGGGCCAATGTGGCGGGCGGCGAAAGCGTCGTGCGCTTCGAGCGCAGCAAGCGAGAGCGGGGAGTTCATCAGACGATCCGGGTGTTCGAGCTTCATAGGAATTCCTGCGGGCGCGGGCGGCGTTCTGAGCGCGCCGCCGCGCCGTGGCGGTTGAGGCGAAGTTGCGATTTAAGCGCCGATCGCCTTTTCGTAGGCGGCGGCGTCAATCAGCGAGTCGAGCTTGGCGTCGGCGGCGGGCTTGATCTTGAAGAGCCACGACTCGTACGGCGCGCCGTTCACCTGGTCGGGCGTGTCGACGAGCGACGTGTTGGCTTCGATGATCTCGCCAGCGACCGGCGCGTAGATGTCCGAGGCGGCCTTGACCGACTCGATCACGGCAACGGCGTCGCCAGCGGCGACCGCGCGGCCGGCTTCCGGCAGCTCGAGGAAGACGATGTCGCCGAGCGCTTCCTGCGCGTGGTCAGTGATGCCGATGGTCAGCGTGCCGTCGGCTTCGGTGCGGATCCACTCGTGCGATTCGGTGTATTTCAGATCGGCCGGGATGCTCATGGTTGCTCCAGTGCGTGGTTCGGTTTTTGTTGCTTGAAAGGGGGAGGGCGTGCGCGGCGGCAGGATCCTCGCGGATCAGGCGGCGAGCACCTTGCCGTTGCGCACGAACGGCAGTTTTACCACGCTTGCGGGAAGGGCTTTGTCACGGATCTGTACCTGCACGACATCGCCCGGCTGCACGCCTTGCGGCACGCGCGCGAAGGCGATCGATTCCTGCATGCTCGGCGAGAACGTGCCGCTCGTGATCTCGCCCTCGCCATGCGGCGTGAGCACTTTCTGATGCGCGCGCAGCACGCCGCCGGCCTTGCCGTTTTCCTTCTGCAGGATCAGGCCGACGAAGGCCGAGCGCGAGCCGTTCGCTTCCAGCGCCGGACGGCCGACGAAGTCGCGCGGCTCCTTCATGTCGACGGTCCAGGCGAGGCCGGCGTCGAGCGGCGAGACGCCGTCGTCCATGTCCTGGCCGTAGAGGTTCATGCCCGCTTCGAGGCGCAGCGTGTCGCGCGCGCCGAGGCCGCACGGCTTCACGCCCTGGCGCTGCAGGGCGTCCCAGAATTCGCACACGGCGGCGTCGGGCAGCACGATTTCGAAGCCGTCTTCGCCGGTGTAGCCGGTGCGCGCGATCATCAGCTCGCCAAACGGCGTCGCTTCGATCTTCGCGGCGTTGAAGGGTTTGAGCACTTCGGTGGCGCTGCGCGACGAGGGCGCGACCTGCCAGACCTTTTCGCGTGCGTTCGGGCCTTGCACGGCGACGATCGCGAGATCGCGGCGCGGCGTGATGGCGAGGCCGAAGCCGCCTTCGGCGTTGAGCTTTTCGAACCAGGCGATGTCTTTTTCGGCCGTGCCGGCGTTGACGACGGTGCGGAACTGGTCGTCGGCGAAGAAGTAGACGATCAGGTCGTCGATCACGCCGCCTTCGGGGTTCAGCATGCACGAGTACAGCGCCTTACCCGGCGTGGTGAGCTTGGCGACGTTGTTGGCGAGCGCGCGCGAGAAGAACTCGCGCGCCTTCGGGCCCGAAAAGTCGACGACACACATATGCGAGACGTCGAACATGCCGGCGTCGGTGCGCACGGCGCGATGCTCGTCGATCTGCGAGCCGTAGTTGACGGGCATGTCCCAGCCGCCGAAGTCGACCATGCGGGCGTTCAGCGCGCGGTGCGTGTCGTTCAGCGGGGTGCGTTTGAGTTCGGTCATGGGGCCTCAGGCGGTCGCGAATAGTCGCGCGAAAACGAAAAAGGCCATGCAGGAAGCGCCGCAGGCACGATGCCCGTGGTCGGTTCTTGCATGGCCCCTCTGTCCTCGGTACCTGAGAGATTGCGCCGTTGATGCTGGCGCGCGCCCCTTCGGTGGGCAGCCTGAACGCGTGGTGGGGACTTTTCCGCCACCGTTCGTTCTACTGCCGCTCTCCAGAGTTGCGGACTGATTAGCTGCTTCGCGTTATGTCGCGCAAAAAGCGCAAAGAAGGCGAATCAGCGGTCCGGCGCGCACGGTCCTTTTGCCTGAGAGTTTGTGGGTTGCCCCTTCGGCGGCGCCGATTGCACTAGCGAAAACAAGCTAAGACAAGCGGCGCGCTCTCCCGGCGCGCGCAGCGATTGTGCGCGACGCCTCGGGGCTATGTCAATGCGGAAAAATTCTGCGTGCAGCGCGGGTAGCGGGCCGTGAGCCGTGTTGGTATTGGCTTGCGCCCGGCGGCAGCACGCGTTGTGCGTCGCAGATTAAAAACGGGGGCGGTTCGGATAGGGCCGCAAGCGGTGCACGAACCGCGAGCGCGGTCCGTGCCTGCGTGGCCGGCGCGCCAACGCGTGTAATGCTTACTCGCCGATGGCGCGGGCGGCCGTGTCGAGTTCTTCGTTCAGCACGCGCTGCTCGTCGGGCGAAATGCCTCCGCCATGCTGGGCGGCCATGTCGTGCGCCTCACCGCGGATCGTTTCGAGGCGGTGATGGAGTGCGTTGCCCTGCGGCGGCGGGTAGTAGCCCTGATTCACGCGCATGTCGATGCGATGGCCCAGGTTGTCGATACGGCCATCGACCTGATGCAGGCGATCGACGGCGACTTCGTGCGCGCTTGGGCCCGCAGCGGGGCCAGGCGGTGCGGGGCGCGGCGCTGGCTGGTTCACCACGCACGCGGCGAGGGTCGAGACGAGCGCGCCAGCGGCGATAAGACGTAGCGCGTGGGTGTAGCGGGTCATTCAGACTCTCCTTTGTCTTGTCGTTGCAGCTTTTTTGCCTGCACGTCTACAAACGTCTGGCTATTGCCGCGTGATGACCCGGCAGCGGCAACCAGATGTAACCATTTGTGTGGACCTTTCAGCAGCGTCGGCGCCATGCAAGGTCGACGCTGCCGCCGAAGGCGCAAGCCAGGGCGATCAGGACCGGCGCGCGAACGCCAGCGTGCGGCCTTCCTGCGCGCTTTGCATGGCGAGCTCGATGAGCGCCATGACGTCAATGGCGTCCTGCGGACTCACCGGGAACGGCTTGCCCTCACGGATCGCGGCAGCGAGCGCGCGGTACAGGTCGGCGTAATTGCCGGCTGCGTTGGGCACTTCGATATCGGCTTCCTGGCCGTCGTCGCGAAGCACATGCAGGCGGCCGGCCTCGTTGCCCGCGCCGAATCCGGGCTGGCCCGGACGCAGGCCGTCCTTGAGCTGATCTTCCTGGGTGTCGAGCCCGTTCTTCAAATAGCTGCCGCGCGTGCCATGAATCGCAAAACGCGGTGCGTACGCGGCGAGCGCGCTGGCGTGCAGCACGGCGTCGTGGCTCGGATAGCGCAGCACGAGGTGGACGTAGTCCGGCGCACTCGCGTTTTCGCGGCGCGTGTGGACGAACGCGGTGATCGACTCGGGCGCGCCGAAGAGCGCGAGCGTCTGGTCGATCAAATGCGGGCCGAGATCGTAGAGCAGGCCGCCGCCGCGCGTGGCGTCTTCGCGCCAGCGCTGCTTCACTTGCGGGCGGAAGCGGTCGAAATGCGATTCGTAGTGCGTGACGCGGCCGAGTTCGCCGCCCGCGATCAGCTCGCGCACGGTCAGGAAATCGCCGTCCCAGCGGCGGTTGTGGAACGGCGCGAACACGAGGCCGCGTTGCTTCGCGATAGACGCGAGCGTGTGCGCTTCCTCGGCAGTGAGCGTGACCGGCTTGTCGACCAGCACGTGCTTGCCGCGCTCGAGCGTGCGGCGCGCGAGGTCGTAGTGCGTGTCGTTGGGCGTGGCGATCACGACGCATTCGATCGCGTCGATCGAGAGCAGCGCGTCGAGGTCGGGCACGATCGCGGCGTCGGGATAATCGGCCTGGGCGCGCTCGCCCTGGCTCGTTGCGATGGCCGCGAGCTGCGCGGCGCCGCTATGCGCGATCACGGGGGCGTGGAAGGTCTGGCCGGCGAAGCCGTAGCCCATCAGGCCGATTTGCAGCGGTGCAGTCATTTAGCGCTTCCTTTTTCCAGCGAGTGCGGGTGGCGGGAGCCCGTTATTGTGGCACGGCGCGCAGAGCGTGCGGAACGCGGCGAGGGACGGATGGGGGCGAAGCAAGGGAGCAGGCGACACAGCATGAGGGGCGGCATCGGCGTAACGCCGGCCGTGTTAACATCGCACCTCCCGCGTGAGAGGCCGCTGCGACGTTCGCACGCCTCGCGCCGTGCGGTGCGCCGCGCTTCGGCGGTTATTACCCGAAGCCTTGGCGCCACGAATTCCCGCATCCCAGCCGTACCACCCGTTTTTCCAATCCAGCAACGATGTCCGCAGGCCTCAATTCCGCCCAGAACGAAGCGGTGCGCTACCTCGACGGTCCCTGTCTCGTGCTCGCCGGCGCGGGCAGTGGCAAGACGCGTGTGATCACGCAGAAGATCGCGCACCTCATCGAAGCGAAAGGCTTCGAGCCGCGCCATATCGCCGCCGTCACCTTCACCAACAAGGCCGCCGCCGAAATGCGCGAGCGCGTGGGCAAGCTGCTCGAAGGCAAGACGCTCACCACGCCCGGCAAGGAAGGCCGCAAGGTGCCGGCCAACCAGCTCACCGTCTGCACGTTCCACTCGCTGGGCGTGCAGATCCTGCGCCAGGAAGCCGAACACCTGGGCCTGAAGCCGCAGTTCTCGATCATGGATTCCGACGACTGCTTCGCCATGATCCAGGAACAGGTGGGCTCGACGGACAAAGGCTTCATCCGCAAGATCCAGTCGATCGTCTCGCTCTGGAAGAACGGTCTCGTGATGCCCGAACAGGCGCTGGCCACGGCCTCGAACGAGGACGAGCACCAGGCCGCCATCGTCTACCGCAACTACATGGCGACGTTGCATGCCTACCAGGCGGTGGACTTCGACGACCTGATCCGCCTGCCTGCCGAGTTGTTCGCGAAGAACGAGCAGGTGCGCGACCGGTGGCAGAACAAGCTGCGCTATTTGCTCGTCGACGAGTACCAGGACACCAACGCCTGCCAGTACGAGCTGCTGAAACTGCTGGCGGGCCCGCGCGCGGCGTTTACGGCCGTGGGCGACGACGACCAGGCGATCTACGGCTGGCGCGGCGCTACGCTCGAAAACCTCGCGCAGCTCGGCAAGGACTTTCCGAAGCTGCACGTCATCAAGCTCGAGCAGAACTATCGCTCGACGGTGCGCATTCTCACGGCAGCGAACAACGTCATTGCGAACAACCCGAAGCTCTTCGAAAAGAAGCTTTGGTCCGAGCACGGCATGGGCGACACCATCACCGTCACGCCCTGCAACGACGAAGAGCACGAGGCCGAGTCGGTCGTGTTCCGGCTTTCGGCGCACAAGTTCGAGCGGCGCGCGCAGTTTCGCGACTACGCCATTCTTTATCGCGGCAACTTTCAGGCGCGTATTTTCGAGCAGGTGCTGCGCCGCGAGCGCATTCCCTACGTGCTCTCGGGCGGCCAGTCGTTCTTCGACAAGGCCGAGATCAAGGACATCTGCGCTTACCTGCGCCTGATCGCCAATCACGACGACGATCCCGCGTTCATCCGCGCGATCACCACGCCGCGCCGTGGCGTGGGCAACACCACGCTCGAAGCGCTCGGCTCGTTCGCGGGGCAGGCGAAGGTGTCGCTGTTCGAGGCCGTGTACATGGGCGGTATCGAGGCGCGGCTTTCGGCGCGCCAGGTCGAGCCGATGCGCGTGTTCTGCGACTTCATGCAGCGCCTCGCCGAGCGCGCGCATAAAGATCCGGCGACCGTCGTGCTCGACGAGCTCATGGACGCGATCCATTACGAAGCGTATCTGTACGACGCCTTCGACGAGCGCCAGGCACAGTCGAAGTGGCAGAACGTGCTCGAATTCATGGAGTGGCTCAAGCGCAAGGGCACGAAGCCCGAGCAGGAACTTGGCGAAGACAGTGAGGCGACCGGCTACGACAACGCCGACGGTCTCGCCGACACCGGCAAGAACCTCATGGGCCTCATTCAAACCGTCGCGCTGATGTCGATGCTCGAAGGCAAGGAAGAGGACCCGGACGCCGTGCGGCTTTCGACCGTGCACGCGTCAAAGGGGCTCGAGTATCCGCACGTGTTCCTCGTAGGCGTGGAAGAGGGCATCATGCCGCACCGTGGCGGCTCGGAAGACGACGTGATCGACGAAGGGCGCATCGAAGAAGAGCGCCGCCTCATGTACGTGGCGATCACGCGTGCGCAGCGCAGCCTGCATCTGAACTGGTGCAAGAAGCGCAAGCGGGCGCGCGAGACGGTGGTGTGCGAGGCGTCGCGCTTCATTCCGGAAATGGGCCTCGACGACGCGCCGCCGCCAACCGCCGAAGAAGCGCCGATGACGCCGAAGGACCGGTTGGCGAGTTTGAAGGCGTTGTTGCAGAAGGGGTGATGACCCTGACGTGCAGCGGGTGTTTGGTTTATTGGGACGCGGGCGGCAGTAGAGTGAACGCCCCTGTTCCGCTCGCTGCCGCCGATGGAAAACCCACTATTGCCGCACTACCGTCACGCGCTTGAAACGTATATCGACGCGAAGGACAACACGAAGCCCGCACGGATTCACGAGGCGTTTGCGCCGGATGCGGAGCTGACGTTCTCGCTGGCCACACCGAATATCACGTTCCCGGCGCGTAGCGTCGGCACAGAGGCGATCGCAACGACGCTGGTCAGCGATTTCGGTGAGCGTTATTCGCGCTGCCGCACGTACTACCTTTGCGAAGCCGATGCACTCGTTGTTCGCGAGCGCACGATCGATGCGCTGCCCTGGCTCGTCGTGATGCGCGAGGACGCGGCAGGCGCGCTGCGCATCGGTCACGGCACCTATCGCTGGACATTCGATGCGAACGACGCCGCGCCGCGCGTATCGGCATTCCACATTCACATTGCGCGGATGGACGTGATCGACGATCCGGACGGCGCGCGACTTGAGCGCCTGCAAGACGGCTTGAGCTATCCGTGGCTCGCCCCTGGCGAGCTCGCCGCGCGTTACGGTGCGCTTGCGCAGGACGCGTCGGGTGCGTTCGAATTCGCGCGCGCATTTGCGCATCCCGTACTCTGACGCGCGACGGCCTTTCTATCGATGGATATAAAAATCCCCGCGCCGTATCGCTACGGGCGGGGATCGTTGCGCGCGCTGGCGCTGCGACGGCTTATTTCACCGAGCTGACCATGTAGTCGACGGCGGCCTTCACGTCGGCGTCCGACGCGGTCGAGCCACCCTTCGGCGGCATCTGGCCCTTGCCGTGCAGCGCATAGTTGTAGACGGTGTCCATCGAGTCCTTCAGACGCGGCGCCCAGTCGGCCTTGTTGCCGAACTTCGGCGCGCCCAGCACGCCCGCGGCGTGACACGCCTGGCAGACCTGCTGATAGAGCGCCTTGCCCGCTTGCGAGGCGTCGGCGCTTTGCGAGTCGCCGCCTGCCGCGGCCGCCGATGACGCCTGCGGAATGGCCGCGATCGCCGCTGCGGCGGCTTGCGCCTGGGCCGCGTTCGCATCGGCGCCCGATGCTTCTGCCGCCGGCGCAGCGGCAGGCGCGCCCGAAGCGGCATTGGCCGCATTGGCCGCGCCCGGTGCGGGCTTGGGCGGGTCCTGGAAGTTCGCGCCGGCGTGGTTCGCCATATAGGCCACAGCCAGACCGATTTCGTAGTCGCTGTAGTCGTCGGGATTCGTGCCGCCGCGCGGGGGCATCGCGCCCTTGCCCGAAAGCGCCGTTTTCCACAGCGTATCGAAGCCTTGCGCGATGCGCGGCGCCCAGTCGCCCGAGTTGCCGAACTTCGGTGCGCCAGCGGCTCCGGACGTGTGACATGCGGAACAGACAGCCTGGAAGACCTGCTCGCCGGTCTTGTAGACGCGCGGCGCGTTGGCGTCGCGCACGTTGACCTGCGCGATGGGCGCGATGCGCGCGGCGACCTGCTGGGTCGAGAGTTCGTCGGTGCCCGCGCCGGTGCGCGTCGTATTGTCGACGTAATAGGCGAGCAGAATGATGATGACGATGGGGACGGCAAACCCGGCGATGACAGCGGCGATCAGCTGGCCGGGCGTTTTGATCGGGGCTCCGTGGGGTGCTTCGCTCATGCTTGTCTCGACTCCCGTTGGTTTTATGGTGAGCGGTACAGCAGGACGGCAATGGCCATGCGGCGGATCAAACACCGACGATTATAAACGGAAGGTTTTCCGGCTGGTGGGCGTGTGCGGGCGTAGTTCAGCGGGCGTTTACCCGAAGCGGGAGGGCTGGCGGGGCTACGCGGCGCGCTAGAATTCAATGTGGCCCCGAATAACCGGCGCCAAGGCCGCGCGGTGGACGGTTTAACTGAAACCGGTTATTCTCTCGGTCTCTCTTCGGCGCTGCTTTTCCCGAGTTCTTCGGGCAGACGGCGGTGCCAGCAAGTCAATGCGCCCGTAGCTCAATGGATAGAGTACTGCCCTCCGAAGGCAGGGGTTGCTGGTTCGATCCCAGCCGGGCGCGCCAAAATCGCCGGCGAAAGCAATAAGCCACACTTCCACTCGTTTTCCGCACGTCCCAAACCGCGCACTCACCTCCCCAACGAACGCTGTGAGCTTCTGGGCAAACTCACCATCCAGCGATGGATTGAGCGCCTTGGCGGTGTCGAACACCTGCGCAGCCCTGCTCGTCAGGTTTCCTATTCAAATTCACCGCGCCACGGCAAGGAAACCCGCAGGGAATGTCGCCCCTATGATGCGTTCCACCGACTGATGAAGCTAGTCAACCGTTGTGCTTGCTTGCAGACGTTCACACCGGAATCCGTTTGTTTGTGAAATCTGGAACTGGCAGTGAAACACGGTTCTGTTCCGTTCGAAGCGGAATACATAGCTCGCCTAAAATAGGGTGGGGCTATCGTGTTGATCGTATCGATATCCCGAGATATCGAGCAATTTTGACGTCTTAATTGAGTCAGTGGAGTTGGAATGGATTTGATCGGCTTTTCGATGATGCGCAATGAAGAGGATATCGTTGAGCAATTCGTTCGACACAACATTCGATTTTTTAAAAAACTATATGTGTTCGATCACGGGTCGGTCGATTGCACTGGCGAAATTCTAAGATCACTCAATCAGGAGGGGCTTCCGGTTATTCCGTTATACAGTGCGCATCTTGATTCGTTGATCGGTCATGCGCAAATGGAAGTCATGACGACCATGATAAAATTTGCGGTTGCGGACAATGGTGCGGCAATTTATTTTCCGATTGACGCGGACGAATTTCTCCATCCACGCAAAGATATGGACGCGTTTCGTCAGATGGTCGAAGAATCTGAGGACTGGGTATTTTCTGTTCCGCATTTAAATATGCCGATTGTTCCAGACTGCGCGGAATCGCTGTTAGCTGACGTGCCGAAATCGTTGAATCGACTTCAGCGTTGGCGAAGCGTGGATCACCAGTATTCGAAGGTTGCGATAAAGATAACCGATCCGAGCTTGGTGGATCGCTTGCTTGTCTGTCAGGGAAATCATAACGTCATCCTGGATGGGAATGTCGTCGAGAAAAAAGCAAACGAAGATTTGCTCGGCTATATTCATGTCCCAGTGCGATCGTCGGAACAAGCATACCGAAAATTCGTGTGTGGCTGGCTTTCGAACGTACAGAGATTCGGCATCGATACCCGGATCGCGTCTCACTGGAAACACATATTCAATCTAATTTGCGATGACAAGTTTGCTCCCGCAGACCGTAATCTGGCCCATCTGCTCAGTAAAATATATACAGATCCACTGGATTTCGAGCTCGACTTTGAGATTACCGATTCGGGAAATCTGTTTTCGTACGATCTGGCCTATCGGAATTTGCGTAAAAGCGGATTTGGCGTTCTTCTCCGGAACATTGAGGCGGATTTTCAAAAGCAGTTCATCAAGGCCAGTGCTCAAGAACGTTGAGCCTTGGGCGGGTGAGCCGACACGCTGGGCGCGATTTCAGCGGCCAGCGTGTGCCCGTAGGGGCGCGTCGGGTTGTGAAGTGCAGCGGCGCGAGCAGGCCCGGGTGTTAAAGCATGCTCGCGGGGATGTTTAACCCGGTCACAAGCGCAACGAGGGCTGCGCGCTTTTCCTGTTGCTCCAGACTCGGCGCTGGACGGCGTCGATAGACGTAGAGGTAATCGAGCACGGCGTTGAAGTCGTTTGCCGCTGTGGATGAGCCGCGTCTGTCGCTGGTCGCATCCGGGACCTCATGTATGCGTGAACCCATGATCGGTACGTGCTGCGGCATTTGTCGTTCAAGCACGGCGAGCAGAAATTCCCAGTCTTCGTAGCTGCGCATGAACGGATCGAAGCGCAGTCCGCGAAGCAGCTCCCGCGGGAGCGCATAGCACGACATGTGCACCCGGTTCTTGGTGAAGACATCCTCGTTCAACTGGGTCTTTAGGTCCAGTTGTACTTCTTCGAGCATCTCGGTGCGATCGTGAAGGCGTCGCTCCTGAACAATCGAACAATTGAAGTACACCGGCTGGCCTTGTTGCACTAGCGGATGGGCGTGCAACTGCGCCAGCAAGCCGGGGTGCCAGGCATCGTCGTCATCGAGAAACAGCACATAGCGACCTTTGGCCTGGTCAAGTGCGAGGTTGCGGCTTTCCGACGGCCCAGCCTCGCCGTTGCGCCTCAAATAGAGATCGGTGTCGTCCAGCAAGTCGTGGCAAACGACGTCGGTTGCGGCGTCGCTGGCATCGGAGACCACCAGGACTTCGAAGGCAACGGGAGAGAGTTGCGCCTTGACCGATTCAAGCGCGCGGCGAAGCAAGGATGCGCGCTTGTGCGTGGGAATGACGACGGAGAAGAATGGAGACCTTTTCATTATTTGCAGTATTCCTCAGCAGATTTTCCTTCGAAAATGCGTGCCGTGTTAGGGCGAATGGCAGTAAAACGTTTGCGGCATTAGCTTATTGTGAGCTTATGGACAGGCCAAACTAGATCATACGGACTACGGTAAGTGCCTGATCGGATAAGAAACGGGGCAAACAGGCATCATTTCGGCGCGACGCTTGAAATGCCAAAACGGCGTCCGAATGGTTGGTTTTTGTGGACAACCTGCAGAGCGTGGCAAACGCGCAACAGCCGAACGGGTCGAGCTTCCGGCGTGACCTGCGGCTGCAACCGCGAGGCTGGATAGATTGCCAACACAGTGAGCCCGCTCGACCGAAAACGATTGCCCGCCGTAACACCAATCGCGTGACGTGGACACAGATCAAAGCTCTTTATTCCGGGAGTCCAGCGGCGTAATTGCGTATTTAAAGTTAAGGCAGCGCAGGCCGATATCCATAAGAGATCATCTAGCCGTATCCGTAGCGTTTAATGGCGGCCTGGCGGAAGGAACGGGCCGATTCGGTGGGGGTATGGACTAAGGGAATGATCGTGGTGTTCGTCGAGGTGGCGGGGGGCGCTACCTTGGCGGATCTTACTTCCAGCGAAACGTAAGGAAAATGGATGACATCTATCTATTCCGCGCTGAGTGCGACGCAAATAGGGGCTCTTTCGACGTCGCAATTTCAGTCCATGACGTCAGCCGACGTTGCAGCGTTGAACACGGCCGACATAGCGGCAATGAACAGCAATCAGGTTGGTGCCATTCAGGCATCGTCGATCGTTGGCATCAGTACCGCAGCGCTGCAGGCGCTCACTAGTTCTGCCAACGGCCTTGCTGCCGGCCTGAATACTGCGGATGTCGTGAGCCTGTCGGCGTCGCAGATCGCTGCGATCGGCTCGGCTGGCATCGTCAACCTCAGCAGCAATGACATCGGCGTGCTGACGACCAGCCAGGTCAAGAGCATGACGACCGCGCAGCTTTCGGCGCTTGCAGCAAACGTGAGCAATCTGAACACCATGGCTCAAGCGGTGCTGTCGGCCGTTCAGATCGGAGCGATCGGCTCGGCCGGCGTAAACGCGCTGAGCTCGCTGACATCGGCACAGGTTGCGGGTCTCACAACGGATGAAGTGGCGAACCTGAGCACGGCGCAAGCGTCTGGCCTCACGTCGGCAGAAGTGTCGAAGATGACGACCATGCAAGTGTCGTTGCTGTCGACCGATAACCTCGTTGCAATGGGCGCGGCTGCTACTGGCCTGACGTCCGCCCAGATTGGCGCGATTGGCTCGGCTGGCGTGAGCGCGTTGACCACCACGCTGACGTCGGCGCAGGTCGCAGGTCTCACGACGGATGAAGTGGCGAATCTCACCACCGCGCAGGCGGCTGGTTTGACGTCGGCGGAAGTATCGAAGATGACGACGGCGCAAGCATCGGCGCTCACGACCGATAGCCTCGTGGCGATGGGCTCGGCTGCTACGGGCCTGACGTCCGGCCAGATCGGCGCGATTGGCTCGGCTGGCGTGAGCGTGCTGACCACCACGCTGACGTCGGCACAGGTCGCAGGCCTGACGACGGACGAAGTGTCGAACCTCACCAGCGCGCAGGCGGCTGGTCTGACGGCAGCGGAAGTGGCGAAGATGACGACGGCGCAAGCGTCGGCGCTCTCGACCGCTAACCTGGTGGCGATGGGCACGGCCGCTTCGGGCCTGACTTCGGCGCAGATTGGCGCGATCGGCTCGGCTGGCGTGAACGCGCTGAGCTCGCTGACGTCGGCGCAGGTCGCAGGTCTCACAACGGATGAAGTGACGAACCTCACGACCGCGCAGGCGGCCGGCCTGACGTCGACGGAAGTGTCGAAGATGACGACGGCACAGGTGTCGTCGCTGTCGACCGATAACCTGGTGGCGATGGGTTCGGCTGCTACGGGCCTCACGTCGGCGCAAATTGGCGTGATCGGCTCGGCTGGCGTGAACGCACTGAGCTCGCTGACGTCGGCGCAGGTTGCAGGTCTCACGACGGATGAAGTGACGAACCTGAGCACGGCGCAGGCGGCTGGCCTGACGGCAGCGGAAGTGTCGAAGATGACGACGGCGCAAGCGTCGGCGCTCTCGACCGCTAACCTGGTGGCGATGGGCACGGCCGCTACGGGCCTGACGTCGGCGCAGATTGGCGCGATCGGCTCGGCTGGCGTGAACGCGCTGAGCTCGCTCACGTCGTCGCAGGTCGCAGGTCTCACAACGGATGAAGCGACGAACCTGAGCTCGGCACAAGCCGCTGGCCTGACGTCGGCGGAAGTATCGAAGATGACGACGGCACAAGTGTCGTCGCTGTCGACCGCCAACCTGGTGGCGATGGGTTCGGCTGCTACGGGCCTCACGTCGGCGCAGATTGGCGTGATTGGCTCGGCCGGCGTGAACGCACTGAGCTCGCTGACGTCGGCGCAGGTCGCAGGTCTCACGACTGACGAGGTGACGAACCTGAGCACGGCACAAGCCGCTGGCCTGACGGCAGCGGAAGTGTCGAAGATGACGACGGCACAGGCGTCGGCGCTAACGACCGATAGCCTCGTTGCCATGGGTACGGCCGCTACGGGCCTGACGTCGGCGCAGATTGGCGTGATCGGCTCGGCCGGCGTGAACGCATTGAGCTCGCTCACGTCGTTGCAGGTCGCAGGTCTCACGACGGATGAAGTGTCGAACCTGAGCACGGCACAAGCCGCTGGCCTGACGGCAGCGGAAGTGGCGAAGATGACGACGGCACAGGCGTCGGCGCTTACGACCGCTAACCTGGTGGCGATGGGCACGGCCGCTACGGGCCTGACGTCGGCGCAGATTGGCGCGATTGGCTCGGCCGGCGTGAACGCGCTGAGCTCGCTCACGTCGTCGCAGGTCGCAGGTCTCACGACGGACGAAGTGGCGAACCTGAGCACGGCACAAGCCGCAGGCCTGACGGCAGCGGAGGTGGCGAAGATGACGACGGCGCAGGTGACGTCGCTTACGACCGATAGCCTCGTGGCCTTGGGCACGGCAGGTGCCGCAGGCCTGACGGCAAGCCAGGTCGGCACGCTCAGCACTGACTCGCTGGCTGCGCTGGCGGGCAATAGCGTGACGTTGTCGACTTCGCAGGTTGCAAGTCTGACCACGAGCCAGCTGAACAGCCTGTCCGCTTCGACTGCCACGCTGTTGAACACGGCAGACCTCGCCAAGATGACGACGACCCAGGTTCAAGCACTGACGACGGATACAATCAACGTTCTTCTGCCTTGATTGCGTCAAGCTAACCGGATGCCTTCGGGCATACGTCGTCCAGAGTGACTTTGTTGCCATCGAAACATGATGGCGGCAGAGTCACACCCCTGCCCATTCTTTGCGTCGGCCTCGAGAATGGGCGCCTTATATTTTCCGGGCCGAGTTTGGGCGCCGCGCGCATCAATCAACGACAGACCTTTCCGTGGAAAACGAATACGCATCAAAAGTCTTGCTTTCCAGTCGCGGACAGCTGCCAATCACGGACCTAATTGGCTACGCAGATCAGCTTGATTCGGCTGGTTTGCCTGAGCTTGCGATGGTGATTTACAAGGCGTGGCTCGACCATCCCCACTACCCGCTCAAGCATCTGGTGTGGTTCAATCTTGCTGTCACTTACAACCGGCTCGGACGTGCTGCCGACGAGAAAGCGGCACTCAAGCAGTCGATTGAACTCGCACCGTCGTTCGCGCATCCGCGTCTGAGTCTCGCATTGTTGTATGAGCGCGAGGGAAATCCCGACGCGGCGTTGGCAGAATGGATGTGGGTTGCGCGCACGATCTCGGATCACGACGCGGCCGCTCGCCCGCAACGTATTCAAGCCCTGAACAACCTCGGGCGATTGTCAGAGCTGCAGAGAAGGTTTTCCGAGGCACTCGACTGGCTCGGGCAGAGTCTGGCTATTCAGCCGGATCAGCCTGATGTCATGCAGCACTGGGTATTTCTGCGTGCCAAGACGTGCATCTGGCCGGTTTATGCACCATGGCATGCGGTGAATGTCGACAAACTGCGCTCGGCGACATCCGCGCTGGCGATGATTTCGCAAAGCGACGATCCAGCAGAACAACTGCTTGCGGCGCGTCGATATGTCGACGGAAAAGTGAATGTCGCGGTGCCCACGCTGACGAATGGCCGGGCGTATGGGCACAAGAAGTTGCGTATCGGCTACCTGTCTTCCGACTATAGTCAGCACCCTGTTTCAATGCTGATGGTGGAGCTGTTCGAGCTTCACAATCGCGACGATTTCGAAATCTACGGGTATTGCTGGTCCCCCGAGGATGGATCGGCGTTGAGGCAGCGCGTCATTCAGGCATTCGATCAGTTTCATCGCATCAATGGGCTCAACGACGCTCAGGCCGCCGAACTGATTCGCGCGCACGAAATCGACATTCTCGTCGATCTTCAGGGGCAAACCGCGGGCGCTCGCCCGACCGTCCTGGCTGCGCGTCCTGCGCCTATCCAGATCACCTATCTCGGGCTGCCGGCGACAACCGCGTACCCGTTTATTGATTACGTCATTGCCGACGAATATCTGATTCCGCCAGCGTTGGCGTCCCATTACAGCGAGCGCATGCTGTATATGCCTGACGTTTATCAGGTCAGCGATCGCCAGCGTGTCATCGGCGCGCCTCCCTCGCGCGCCGCTTGTGGGCTTCCGGAGCACGGCACCGTGTTCTGCTCGTTCAATAACAACTACAAGATCAACCCGGCGATGTTCGACACGTGGATGAACATCCTGAAACGTGTGCCGGACAGCGTGCTCTGGTTGCTAGCCGACAACGAATGGGCCGAGGCGAACTTGCGTCGTGAGGCAACGGAGCGCGGTGTCGATGCAAGCCGGCTCGTATTCGCCTCGCGTGCGCAGCAGTCGGATTTTCTTGCGCGGCTTTCAGTGGCCGATTTGTTCCTCGATACGTTCCCATTCAACGCGGGTACGACCGCTAACGACGCGCTGTGGTCCGAATTGCCGGTCTTGACCGTACCGGGACGTGCATTCGGTTCGCGTATGGCAGGCGCCCTGTTGACGGCGGCGGGTTTGCCGGAATTGATCGCCGCCAATTTGCAGGCATACGAAGATAAGGCCGTGGCCTTGGCAGAGGAGCCGCAGCAGCTACAGCAGATGCGTGTGGTACTCAAGGAGGTCAAGGCAAACGGCGTGCTGTTCGATACGCCTCGCTTTACGGCAGCGCTCGAGCAGAAGTTCAAGGGCCTGGTTGGGGCGCTCGCTTAGGACCTGCGCCGGTTGCAATTGACCGGACCTGAATCGCCACGCCGGCGCACGCGACGCGGGCTACCGATGGGGCAGCGCCGGTCAACGTTTCTATTTCGCCAGCCCGGCAAGCGAACTTCTTCGCGCTGAAATAAAAACGGGGGCTCCATTTGCCCCCACTTTTCTTGGCTTTGCCCTCAGAAAGTCATTGAGCTAGCCTGTTGCTCCTCGATTTACGTTCTCTCGCTCAAGTGTGCTCGATCAGCAACGCTGGCCGACGTGTCACAGCGCACTGTCGGGAAAGCTCAAGGTCGTATTCCGCCGCTGAAAATCCGAACACTTTTCCTTCAAGGCGAGGTTCGGCGCGCGACGGCGGCGATAGCCGCAGAGATAGTCGAGCGCCGCGTTGAAGTCATCTACAGCCTCGGACGAACCACGCCGGTCGGGGGCCCTCCGGCACTTCGTACACGCGCGAACCCCGAATCGGTACATGCTTTTCCATTTGGCGTTCAAATTCGGCGGCCCAAATACCCAGAAGCCGTTGTGCTCCCACGGCGGCATTTTGTCACGATCACGACGCTGATTGCTGGCACGTACACTGCCCACGCGAACGGTTTGAGCTGCATCGATTGCTCGACGACGACTGCAAGGCCGTTGTTAGTCTTGGGGAAATCGGTGTGCCCGTCGTGACCAAGATGGAGAAGAACGGACTTTCGCTGCCTGGTTCATCTCGGTTTCAGGCTTTCGGAGCAAGCCGTCGACCACGCACGCAAATCTCAAGCTGTGTCCGCCTTTCGCGATAAGCCGAGAGGTAGTGAGAAAAGCCCGTTGTCCGCGCCATGTGCTTCAGTGCGTCGAGTGCGAGCAGTTCGTCGCGATAGCGGGCAACGAATGCGTTCGACATGTGCACTTTGACAGGGTCGTACTGGTGCACTTTCCATCCCGGCTCTGTCGAGAGAATCAGTGAAGCAATGCGCTCGATGATGAACACCTTTGCCGGTGCCGCCCCGACGTCGACTCGCTCGTAATCCACGTTGCCGTTCAACCGCTGGGCAAGCGGCGTATCGCCCGCTTCGGCGATCTTGAAGATCTGCTCGCACAGTTCCAGCCACCGCGCCCAGAACGCGGGTTTTGCGACAAAGTAATTACAGAAGACGGTCTCTACCGAACTCATGATCACGTCGCCGACCTGTACACCTGGCGAAACGATATTGGCGACTTCGTCGATAACGGAGGCAATGCTCGGATGAACGAGTGACGCGTGTTCGAAGACATTGAGGGTGAACGCGGCTTGATCCCAAAACGGCGAAAAAGTCACGACGTCAACATCGTCCGGCACTTCGCTGAGGAACGGGAGCACGTCGCCAGAAGTCAAGCCGGTTTTTGCCGCGAATCTTGGCGACATAAAACCATAGCGCGCGTTGGGGTCCAGCGGCTCTTCAAGCAGGAATCGCCGGATAGGCCAGTATTCACGCCAGTCCGGCCGCAGTCCGGTGTTGTCGAGCGGAATGAAGCCCGGTTCGAGTTGCTCACGGGTCTCGTCCGAGTAATGGATCTGGTAGATATGATTCGCGATGGTGCCGAGGCTAGCTGCCGCATCGGGCTGCTCCTGTTCCAGGTCCAGGCCCGCTGCGGGTGCCTCGCTGAGCTGCGCCAGCACCTCGAAATGCTCGGGCTTGAGCCCATCGCACCAGCGCTGCCACATGATGCGAAACGCGCGTGCTGCGGAATCCGCGATTGCGTGCGCGTCGATCAGAACCGACTGCCGACAATATTCGCGCAGTTCGCGTCGCACGACCGCGAGCGCGTGCGGGTCGGCGGCGAGAGCAATGCACTTGCGCACGAAGTCGTCCTTGTCCTGCGCAACGAAAGCCGAGTCCAGCCCGAGGTGCGAGAGCCACCCCGTGCTGCTGCGGCTTGCCATCGACACGCCGGGCAGCGTCATGGTGGGCACTCCCATCCACAAGGCCTGCATGGTCGTAGTCGAATTACCGAAGGGGAAGGTATCGAGGCACACGTCAACGAGATGGTGCTGGCGCAGGTAGTGCTCGACGCTACCGCGAATCAGGAATTTGATCCGGCTCACGTCGATGCCTTCGCTCACGAGCAGCCCCGTGAGCTTGGCCATCTGTTCTTGCGACGTAATTGCACCGATCACCATCTGCGAATTCGGTATCTCGCGTAGCACGCGCGCCCAGAGCGCGACCACTTCCGGCCCGATCTTGATGATGCGGCTGAAGCTGCCGAATGTGATGAAGCCGTTTTTGAGCGCGGGCAGCTCATTGACCTTCGGGGCTTTCGGGTGCGGCTTGAACGGCGCGAGCGCGGGCAGGAAAACAAGTTTCTCCGAAAACAGGTTTTCGAACTGTTTGAGCGGCGTGACAAAGCGATCCGTCAGGTAATAGTCAACGGAGTCGAGACCCGTCGTGCACGGATTGCCGATCCAGCTCGCCTGAACTGGCGCGGGCTTGCGCGCGAAGGCGACGAGGCGATTGCGGCCCGTATGGCCGGTCAGATCAACGAGGATGTCGATACCGTCGTCGCGGATCCTCTGCGCAACCGCATCGTTGGTCATTCCCGAAACCTCGCTCCACGTTTTTGCATGGACGCGAACCCGCTCGGTGAACGAGTCCGTCACCGCGTAGTTCGAATAGATATGCACCGACAGGCCAGGGTCGTGCGCCAGATGCTCCAGTATTGACAGGAAGAAGTATGCGACTGGGTGGTTGACCAGATCGCCCGATACGAACCCGATCTTCAGGCATCGCGATGGGTTGCGATCGTTGGTGTGACGGGGCGGGTGGGCGCGGAACTCCACCTCGTGGCGTGCGGCGAATTCACGGAGTTCCGCGAAGGCGACGTCTGCATCGAGATCGTACTTATGCATCCGGCAGAACAGCATATTGCTGTGCGTGATGGACTGCATCGGTTCCAGTTCGAGTGCGCGGCGAAAGGCAGTATCGGCTTCCTCGAACAATCCCTGTTTGAGCAGCGCGTTGGCCAGTGCGTCGCACTCGTGAGCGCTGTTCGGAGCCAGTTCGACAGCACGGCGGATATGGACGATAGCGTCCGCATATCGGCCCGACTCCTGCAAGGCGATACCCAGATTGCGGCGGAGTTGAGCGTTTTCGGGAAATCTTTCGAGTGCCTGAAGGCAATGTGCCTCGACTTCGCGATACCGGCGAGCCGTGTACATCCAGTTTGTCAACTGCACATGGACGCTGATATGGTCGGGCAACAGGCGGGCGGCGTTTTGAGCAGCCTCGATGGCCTCCGTCTGGTAGCCCAGGCGATGGAGGGTACGACCTAGCTCGAACCAGCATTCCCCATGCGCGGGATATCGCTCCGTCAAACGGCGGGCGACCTTCAGTGCCGCCTCGACTTTCCCGTTGTTGAAGAGGTGCTGAAACTGACGCATCTCCTTGAGGCTGGCACGGCGCAAATTGAGTTTGGTGCGCGTGCCCGCCTCTGGGCTCGCGGGGGGCGCCGCGTCGTCGCCAGCGGCCGGCTGGGGAGCGATTGCTGCCGCTTGCTCCGGTTTGGCTTCAGGCTCCGGTTCCTCTACGCCATCGATTCGCGCGCGCAGCGTCTTTACTATCGCGTCGGACAGCCCTTGTCCCCGTGCAAGTTCGAGTGCGAGCCGTGCCGCTTCAGTCTGCTGGCTGGCGACGAGGGCGTTGATGTAATAAATCCAGACTTGCCCGTTTTTCGGTGCTTGCCCGAGCACGGCTTCGAAATGCTGTACCGCATCGTTGGGCTTCCCCGTCTGCATGAGCAGCACGCCGAAGTTGTAGTGCGCGTCTGGATGATCGCTTTCCGAGTCCAGGACGGACGCATAGAGCGCGGTGGCTTCGTCATATTCCTGTTTTCGGTGATGCTCGATCGCGGTTTGCATGACGAGCGCGAGGTCGCGAGTCCGCGGCGACGCGGGTGCGAGCGTGACGATGTCGTCTGATGTGGGGAAAGCGGTCATGACGAAGGCGCGCGTGCGCGAATGGAAGTCGGGACCCGCAGATTATGAGGGGCGGCCCGTCGCTCCGATGGCCCGAGCTAACGTCAAAACGGCCGTCAATTTGGCAGCATGTGGTCTGCGCGCATTGCCGCCGCAGGGCAAATCCAGTCGCCCGCTGCGAAAAGAGGGCAGGAAGCGAAGGCAAGAAAAAACCCGCGCAAGGCGGGTTTGGGTAGGCGAATGCGGTACAAAGCGCGAAATGAACGGGCAATCCCGAGTCAAGTCCTCGCGATGCTCAAATACTGACTGGCGTTGCGGCTTGCCTGCATGCTGGCCTGATACTCGGCCCCGAGCGCCTGCCGCGAAGCCTGCGCGGTCTCGACGATACGGTTGTCGATCTCGCGGATAGCCTGAAGCCGCGCCATGATCGCCGGCGGCTGCGGCGCAACGAGCGCCGTCAACAGAGGCGAGCGCTCGTCCGCGAGCTGTGCCGCCCGCTCCCACTCGCCAACGGCGGCCGCGAGTTCGAGGTCTTTCGTGATTTGCCAGATACGCTCGATGGGGGCAATGGTCTGCATGACGGACTCCGAGCCGTGCTCAGCTTGCGGCGGTGGCGAGCGCACCCGCGCTATTGGTGCCACCGAACAGTTGCGTGAGGTAATTCGCGTTGTTGTTCATCGTTGCCATCAGCGTGTCGAGCGCAGTGAATTGCGCAGTGTACATGCTGGTGAGCTGCGATTGCCACGACGTCAGCTGCGTTTGCTGGTTGGTGAGGCTCGTCAGGTCGGCGTTGATCCCATCCGTGCGGTTCTGGATGAGGCCGCCTGCGGAGGTGTAGCTCGTAATGCGATCGTCCAGTTGCGCGGCGATGCCGTTGGTCGGATTGAACAGCGAAGCCACGGCCGACTGGTTGCTCTGCAGCGCGTTATTGAGCGTCGTACTGTCGATCGACAGCGTGCCGTCTGCCTGCAACTCGATGCCGAGCGTGCCGAGCGTGTTCGCCGAAGAGCCCTTGCCCACGCCGCTCGCCACGATGCTGGCCAGCGTGTTCTGGATGGTGCTCAGGGTGGCGTCGCCGAGCAGCACGCCTTGCGAGGTCGAGGTCGAGCTGAACGCCGTCATCGCGTTCATCGTCGTGACGAGCGTGTTGTAGAGCGTGACGAAGTTGTTGATCGACGAGGACTCCGCATCGGTGTCCTGCGCAATCGTGAATGTCTGCGTGCCGCTCGAAACCGCAGCCGCCGTCAGGTTCAGCGTCACGCCGGACAGCGCCGTCGTCACGGTGTTCGACGAGCTGGTCACGAGGACGCCGCCGAGCGTGAGGTAGGCGTCCTGCGCCGCCTGCGTCTGGGTCCAGCCCGAACTCGAGATGGTCGACTGGGTGGGGTTGGTCGTCGTGGTCGTGCCGCCACTGGTCGAGGTGACGCTAAGGCCGCTCGTGCTGGTCGCTGCCGTGCCAGCGGTAGTCGTCACGGCGAGCGCGTTCAGCGCATCGCTCGAATTCGAGTCGTTGACCGTGATGCTGATGCCGTTCGAGGCGCCGGTCGAAGTCGATTGCAGCACGAGGTGGGCGCCGTCCGAGCCGGTCACCACGGTTGCGGTCACGCCGGGGTTGTTGTTGGCCGAATTGATCGCCGATGCGATGCCGGAGATCGTGCTGTTCGTGCCGTCCAGGGAAATCGTGGTGCTCTTGCCGTTGACCGTCAGGGTCATCGAAGACGAGCCGGAAGCCAGGTTCGTGGTCGCGGTATAGCCCGCCGAGGTGAGCACTTGCGACTGGGCGATCTGCGACACGTTGAGCGAGTACGAACCGGTCACGGCGCCGGTGCCGGCCGAAGCCGTGACGCCGGTGCCGCTCAGGGTGGTCGAGAACGTGTTGAGCGTGGCGTCGTCGCTGAGTGGCAGTACAGCCGACTGCAACGCGGCCAGTGCCGCGGAGATCGTGCCGTAAGCCGAGATCAGCGTGTTGTCCGCGGTCTGTTCGGCGGCGATGGTCGCGGCCTGGCCAGCGGTTTTGGCGTTGACGAGTGCAGTGACGAGCGAACCCGTGTCCATCGTCGAACCGGTCGAGCCGCTGATGATCGACTGGGCGGCAGACGCCACAGAGGCTTGGGCGGCGGCGGTCGTGGTCGCGACTGCGCTCGAGATCGCGGCAGTGGTGGATCCGGTTACGGTGGACATGAATAGACTCCGTGCGTCGGCTAGGCCGGTTAAAACGGTTTAACTTAACTAACGAACTGGCAAGCGTAAAAGGCGGCTTAGTGCTGGAAACGCCAATCGGGAGGCGAGCCTCCCGATTGGTTTGCAGCGGGCGCGCGGTGCGCTGCGTGCCCGATGCCTGCTGCGGGAAGCTCGTTACTGGAGGAGCTTCAGGATCTGCTGCGGCTGCGAGTTCGCTTGCGCCAGCACCGAGATACCCGCTTGCTGCAGAACCTGCGCCTTGCTCAGGTTAGCCGTTTCTTCTGCGAAGTTGGCGTCCTGGATCGACGATTGAGCGGTCGCAAGGTCGGTCGATTGAGCTTGCTGCGTCGTGCCGATAGCCGTGAAGCGGTTCTGTGCTGCACCGATCGTTGCTTGCAGGTTGTTCAGCGAGGTCAGTGCGTTGTCGATCGACTCCATCGCCATGTTCGCGCCACTCTGAGTCGTAATATCGATGTTCGCAACGCTGTTCGGCGTGTTGAGCGTGTTGATCTGTGCCGTGACCGAAGCTTCCGAATTGCCGTTTGCGTCGGTGAACGAGACGGCGGCGAGCGTCTGGGCAGCGGATTCAGCGCCCGAAGTCACCGCACCCGTAGCACCGCTGAGGCCGAGCGTCGTGACAACGCTGCTGCTGAGCGCTTCGTTGTTCTGGTCGGTGTACGTGAAGCCGCCGTTGCCGTCGGAAATCACGTTGATCGAGGTGATCGATGCTTCCGTGTACGCGTTACCGTCCGTCGCCAGTTCCAGACCCGACGTGCTGATGCTGCCGCCAGCGGTCAGACCGGTCGTGGTCAGGCCGGAAGCGGTGACGAGCGCGGTGTTGGATGTGATGTCGTTGCCGTTCTGGTCCGTGTACTTGACGTTACCGGCCGTGTCCATCGACGCCGTGACCGAGGTGATTTCGGTACCCGTCGAAGCTTGCGAGCCGTCCGAAGCGAGGGCCAGGTTGCTGTAGGTGCCGAGCGTGTTGCCAGCTTGCACGAGGCCCGTGCCCAGATTGGCAGCCGACATGTCTTGCGACAGGTTCAGGCTGATCGTCTGACCGACGTTTGCGCCGACCTGGAACGACACGTTGCCCAGCGAACCGTCGAGCAGGTTCATGCCGTTGTACGTCGTTTGCGACGCGACACGGTTCACTTCCGAGATCTGCTGGTTCACTTCCTGCTGCAGTGCTGCGCGGTCGTCCGAGGTCATCGAGCCGTTCGATGCTTCCGTGGCCAGTTCGCGGATACGCTGCAGGCTGCTCGTGAGCGATGCCAGACCGCTCGATGCCGTTTGCGTCATCGACGTACCGTCGTTCGCGTTCGACACGCCTTGATTCAGACCGTTGATCTGGGTCTGCATGATGTTCGAGATCGCGAGGCCTGCGGCATCGTCAGCTGCGCTGTTGATGCGCTTACCCGACGACAGGCGCGTGATTGCTTGCGACAGCGCGCTGCCCGAGCCCGTCAGGTTTTGTTGCGCGACGAGCGAGTTGATGTTGCTGTTAATTCCGAGCATGGAAATTCTCCTAAGCGGGCTGGAAGCCCGTTACAAGCCACTATGGCCGCGGCGGAAGCAATCTCTCATTGCTGGCCGCCTCAGTGAAGGTTGTCGGCGTGGGTAAAAAAAACTTGAGGGGAAGCATCGACAATCGAGACCTCATTTGCGCGGCGCATACAAAATGCTGTTGTGCCGCTGCACGCTTGCCACTCCGCCCCGCACCTACGACTGCGTAATGCCGTTTGCAAGCGTGTTTACGGCAGGTATTGCGCGTGGTTTAGCGCGAACGCCGCCGGCGGCGCGATCCTGGCCGTGCGCCCGTGCCGGCTGCAGCGCCTGGCGAGGCGGCGTATCCTCAACGCTTTCCCTTTCGCCCTTTTTCTGGAGGCCCCATGGAACTACGCAGGATCGGCACTTCTTCATTGCAGGTCGCCCCGCTCATGTTCGGCGGCAACGTCTTCGGCTGGACCGCTGATGAAGCCACCTCGTTCTCGATCCTCGACGCCTTCACCGACGCCGGCCTGAACTTCATCGATACCGCCGACGTGTACTCCGCGTGGGTGCCCGGCAACCAGGGCGGTGAATCGGAGACGATCATCGGCAAGTGGATGGCCAAGAGCGGCAAGCGCGACAAGGTGGTGATCGCGACGAAGGTCGCAAAAGATGCGCGCCGCCCGGGTCTTTCCGCCGCGAACATCACGGCCGCCGTGGAGGATTCGCTGCGCCGCCTTCAGACCGATTACATCGACGTGTACTTCTCGCACGAGGACGACCAGAAGGTCCCGTTCGAGGAAACGCTCGGCGCGTACCAGCGCCTCATCGAGGCCGGCAAGGTGCGCGTGATCGGCGCGTCGAACTATACGGGCGCACGCATCGAGGAAGCGCTCGCGGTGTCGAAGAAGTCGGGCCTGCCCGCGTACCAGATCATCCAGCCCGAATACAACCTGTACGACCGCGCCCACTACGAGGCCGATCTCGAACCGGTGGCGATGGCGCAGAAGCTCGCGGTCGTACCCTATTACAGCCTTGCAAGTGGTTTTCTCTCGGGCAAGTACCGTTCGCGCGAGGATCTTGCGAAGAGCACGCGCGGCTCGCGCGTCGAGAAGTATCTCGATCACCGTGGCATCCGGATCCTCGCGGCGCTCGACTACGTGGCCGAGCGTCACGGCAGCACGCTCGCGGCCGTTGCGCTGGCGTGGCTGATCGCGCGCCCGAGCATTACCGCGCCGATCGCGAGCGCGACCTCGCTGGATCAGCTGGAGAGCCTGGCCGCCGCCGTGCGGCTGAAGCTCGATCCGGCGGACATCCAGGCGCTCAATGACGCGAGCGCCTGACCAGCAGGGCATTTATCCAGGTGTCCTGATTGACAGGACTTGCGCGGCGGCTGCGGCTCGCTGCGCAAGTGACTGACTAGAATCAAGAAACCCTGGTCGGGCGGATTGTTTCCTGATATCATTGAGAGTGAATTGAGATCTTTGCCTGTTTTGTTGCCGTGTTCGTTACTGTTGGCGGCCGCAAACCGGCGGTCAGGTGTGTTGCAGCAAGGTCGACCTGATCGCGTTCCGCTGTGAACCCCCTACTTCTCTTTTCCGGCCTCCGTGGCCGCCTTGCCTCTCGTTTAGCCCCAGCGTGGCGAACGACCGGAGGGCCGGCGCGTGAGCGGCTTTGACGCTCACGCCTTTGAACCGTATTAAGCGATTTGAGTTAGGAAATACATGACGACGATTCTTCTGAAGGAAAACGAGCCGTTCGAAGTGGCGATTCGCCGCTTCCGCCGTGCAATCGAAAAGAACGGCCTGATCGCCGAGCTGCGTGAGCGTCAAGCTTACGAAAAGCCGACGGCCGTTCGCAAGCGCAAGAAGGCAGCTGCTGTTAAGCGCCTGCACAAGCGCCTGCGCAGCCAGATGCTGCCGAAGAAGCTCCACTAAGCTTTTTCGCTTTTCGGTGTTCCGCCAGACGGCGGCGCATGCTTCGCAAGAAGCTGCGCCGCCGTTTGCGTTTGGGCGTCCGATTTGGCGTCGATTATGTGTCGATCGTGCGTGCCGGGTGGCGCTACGCGGCGTCCTTGAGGTGCCCGGGCGAGAGACCGAACTGCGCGGCAATCGAGCAAAGGCGCTCGCGCCATTCCCACACGCCAAACACGTCGTGCACGTTCTGCAGGCAACTGAGCAGATTGATCGTAGCGGGATCGTAGATGTTGATATGGGCCCGCAGCAGCGCTTTTTTCAACGCGGCGACGCCCACGTCCATATAGAGCGGCACTTCGCTCGTTTCGCGGCCAATGAAGCGCACGGGTATGCCTTCCATGGCGCTCATATAGTCGCGTGGCCGGATGAAGCTGCCGACCGGGCAGCCGCCGTAGCTGTGTGCGCTGCCGTAGCCGCCCCCACAGCCACCGCCCCGGTAGGCGCCGCCGCCGCGTGGAAGAAGGGCCGCACGCCCCTGGCCAAAGAGATGGGCCACCGCGCGGTCGAAGATCTCCTGATGGGTCAGGAAGTGGACGTTTTTCATTTCAGCCCCCTGCGGCCCAGGCGCCGGGCACAGGTTAATTCCCTTCTAATGCGGCGCCGCCGGCCTTCCGGCCGACATCACTACCCGTTCCCCTGACGCGCCTGCATTCACTTCCCGTTATAACGGCATGCCAGCGGAAAACCGTGGGGCTGCGCACTATAGCGATGAGAAATTCCCCGAGCCGGTGTTGCACTCAATCGTTCTGGCATCTGGCAAAACCGTGTCCAACAATAATTGGCGAAGCGGGGCCCGCGCGGCACATTCCCGGGGTGCGCACTGCGTGACGTGCTTGCGCCCGTGCTTCGTTGCGTTCAGGCACGGCGCTTCTTCTTGCCAAGTGCTGCGCAAGCCTCGCGGCGCATGCAATCTCGCTCGTGGTCGTTGACCATGCCGACTGCCTGCATGAACGCGTAACAGATCGTCGTGCCAACGAATTTGCAGCCGTACTTTTTGAGTGCCTTGCTAAGGGCGTCCGAGACTTCGGTGGAGGCCGGTGCGTCCCGATACGATGCCAGGTCGTTCTGGACAGGCGTGTCGTTCACGAACGACCAGACGAACTTCGCGAGCGATCCGTGTTCGGCCTGGATTTGCTGCACGGCGCGGGCATTGGCGATGGCGGCTTCGATCTTGGCGCGGTTGCGCACGATCGAGGCGTCCTGCATGAGCGTTTCGACGTGCCTGGGCGTGAAGCGCGCAACCTTCTCGATGTCGAAGTTGGCGAAGGCGCGGCGATAGCCTTCGCGCTTGTTGAGGATCGTGGACCACGAGAGTCCGGCCTGCGCGCCCTCGAGCACGATCATTTCGAACAGATGCTGGTCGTCCCGCGACGGCACGCCCCACTCTTCGTCGTGGTATTGCACATACTGCGGCGACGCGCCGGCCGATACCCAGTTGCAGCGGTGTGTCACGGTAAGTTCTCCTTGCGAGACGTCGTTCAGGCCACGCAAGCATAGCGGAACGGTGCCGTGCCGCCACCCTGGCCGGATGGCCGATTGTGCGAACCGAGGGAAGCCGTTAGTCTCTGCGGCACGACGAAATTTTTGGCTCTCGAGCCGAGCACACAGGCGCGCGAGGCGCGGCGGACATCATGCAGAAATACACCTGGCTGATTGGCGTGGATGGCGGCGGCACGGGCACGCGCATCGCGCTTGGCGACACGAATGGCGTCGAACTCGCGCGGGCCGCCGCGGGGCCGTCGGGGCTCGGACTCGGTATCGAACGCGCCTGGCAATCGATCGAGGAAGGGTGCCGCGCTGCATTCGCGCAGGCAGGGCTTGCGTTCGACTGGTCGCAATGCGTGCTCGGCTGCGGGCTCGCAGGCGTGAACAACCCCGACTGGCTGGCGCCGTTTCGCACGACCGCGCCGCCGGTGGCCGGACTCGCGGTGGAAAGCGACGCCTACACGACGCTGCTGGGCGCGCACGGCGGCGCGCCGGGCGTCGTGGTTGCCCTGGGCACGGGCAGCATTGCAGCGGTGCTCGATGAGGACGGCCAGTGCCGCATTGCGGGCGGTTTCGGCTTTCCCTCGGGCGACGAAGCGAGCGGTGCGTGGTTCGGCCTGCGCGCGATCGTCTGGGCCCAGCAGGCGCTCGACGCGCGGGGGCCCATGGACGATTTCGCGCGGGCCCTGCTCGCACACGCGCGGGCGACCGATCGCGACAGCCTCATCGTGTGGCAGTGCGCAGCCAACCAGACTGCCTACGCGAGCCTCGCGCCGGTCGTTCTCGCGCACCGTGAACATCCGTTCGTCGCGAGGCTTCTCGGCGAAGCCGGCGTGGAGATCGCGAAGCTCATTACCGCTCTCGACCCGTCGGGCAGCCTGCCTGCGGCGCTCTCGGGCGGCCTCGGGCAGCCGCTGCGCGAGTGGGTGCCGCAAGCTGTGCGCGAGCGCCTGCGCGCCCCGCTCGCCGACTCAACGACCGGCGCGCTTCGGCTTGCGCAACTCGAAGCCCAGCGGCTCGCGCACGCCGCCGCAGGCAACTGAACGGCGCGTTGCAAGGGGCGGGAACGTAGGCCAAGGGCGGCGCCTGGCCACAGATGCTACGATTGAACGTTTTCCGCTAGCCGCCTGCTCACCATGTACAAGGTCATTGCAACCGATCTCGACGGAACGCTGCTCAATAGCGACCATCAGGTCGATCCGTTCACGGTTGCCACGCTGGGCGCCCTCGAGGCGCAGGGGCTCCCGTTCGTGATCGCGACCGGCCGCCATTACTGCGACGTCGCCGGCATTCGCGACGTGCTCGGCATCCGGCCGTATCTCATCACCGCGAACGGCGCGCGCGTGCACGCGCCCGACGACACGCTCATTCACGCGAGCAATCTGAGCGCCCCGATGGTCGAGCGCCTCGTTGCCGCCGACACCGTGGGCGAGCATGGCCGCGTGATCGTGAGTATCTATACCGACGACGCCTGGCTCATCGACCGCGATGCGCCTGAGCTACTCGCGTATCACCAGGACTCGGGCTTCGAGTACCGCGTGGCGGATCTGCGCGACTACGCGGGCGCGGGCATTGCCAAGGCGCTTTATATCGGCGATCCGGCGGATCTCGCACACGTGGCGCAGAATCTCGCGCGCGAATTCGGCGATGCGCTCTACGTCACCTATTCCCTGCCTGATTGTCTCGAAGTGATGGTGGCCGGTGTTTCGAAGGGACGCGCGCTGCGCGTCGTGCTCGAGCGGCTCGGCATGGACGCCGCGGGCTGCGTCGCGTTCGGCGACAACATGAACGATATCGATCTGCTCGAAACGGCGGGTCATCCGTTCATGATGAACAACGCCAATCCCGATCTCATCAAGCGGCTGCCTTCGGTACCGCGCATCGGCAATAACTTCGAGGCCGGTGTCGCGCATCATCTGCGCAAGCTGTTCGCGCTCAACGACGAACTCGCGTCGTAATTCACACGGGCGTAAGCGTTAGATGGCGTAAAGGCGCGGCGCCAGTCGCGCCTTTACGGCCCTCGCGATTGAATCCAGACAGTTATTGCGCGGCGGGCAGTTGCGCGCACGGGCAATCGTCTGCGCGACCGTCCAGCCCTTCGCGTTCGTGCGAGAAACGCGCGCGTGCGGCGCCGCCGCTCCAGTCGATGCGCACGACATAGATGCTGTCGAAGTCCGCACTCTCCCAGCGCGGTACGTCGCTCGCGCTGCCGCCATGCGTGGCGACGACGCGGCGCACGAGCGTCTCGATTTCCCGGTGTTCCCAGGCGACGAGCACGGTGCGGCCGCGCCAGCGCGGATCGACGAGCGTTGTCTGCAGGGCGTCGATCTTCGAAAAGCCGTACGGCGTCTGGATCGGCATGCCGAACTGAATCGCGGTCGGCTCGATGGTCGCGAGCGGACGCACATAATAGTAGGAATGGCCGTTGTCTTCCTTCTGCTCGCCGGGGTCGGGCGCGTAGATGGCGTCGGGTTTGCCGTACTTGGCTGCGATCACCGCCGGCAGCGCGAGCGCGCGGTTCAGCCCTTTGCAGTTGAGCTGGCCGAATCCCTCTGGCGGCTTTTCGCCATGCCTCACGAAGATGAGCGTCTCGACGTTGCGCGCGTCCTGCGGGCTGCGCGTGGCGGGCGCGCTGCTCGCGTTCGTTTGTGTAGCCTCGCCGCCGTTGGCGGTCCCGCTTGCCTGCGGCAGCGGCGCGCAGGCGCATACCAGTGCGCTCAGGCCTGCGGCGAGCGTCGGGGCGAGCCGGATTGGCCAGGGGCATGAGCGCTTCATGCTGGGCGTGATGCTCCAGGTGACAAGACAGTGGGAAAGTCGTCCGATTCTAGCAGCGCGGCCGCGGTCGGCCTGCTCAGCCGCACACCGGGCGCGCACCTGCAGCGCCCGGGCCAGCAAGACAAACGGGCGCCGAAGCGCCCGTTTGTCTTGCTGCACGATCAAAGTGGCGCGATTCGGCGTGCTCCGAGCCGCGCAGGCGTGTAAGAACGCGTCAGGCCGTTTCGCGCACGGCGACGGCCGCTACCGCTTCGCGGCGCCCTGCCACCGCCGGGTACACGATACCCGCGATCGCCGCGCCGACGATCGGCGCGACCCAGAACAGCCAAAGCTGCGAGATGGCCTCGCCGCCCACGAAGAGCGCGGGACCGGTCGAGCGTGCCGGATTCACCGAGGTATTGGTGACGGGAATCGAGATCAGGTGAATGAGCGTGAGGCACAGGCCGATGGCGATCGGTGCGAAGCCTGCAGGCGCGCGCTTGTCGGTTGCGCCGAGAATGACGAAGAGGAAGAACGCCGTCATGACGACCTCGCACACGAACGCGGCACCCATGGCGTAATGACCCGGCGAGTGCTCGCCATAGCCGTTGGTCGCGAAGCCGCTCGCGACGAGGTCGAAGCCGGGCTTGCCCGTGGCGATGAGCGCGAGCACGAACGCGCCGATCACCGCGCCCACCACCTGTGCGGCGATATAGGGCACGAGGTCGCGCGCCGGGAAGCGGCCCGCCACGGTCAGCCCCACGCTCACGGCGGGATTCAGATGGCAGCCCGAAATATGGCCAATGGCGAAGGCCATGGTGAGGACGGTCAGGCCGAACGCGAGCGAGACACCCACGAAGCCGATGCCGAGCCCGTGAAGCGGGCCGGCGAAGTTGGCCGCGAGCACGGCGCTGCCGCAGCCGCCCAGAACGAGCCAGAACGTGCCAATCAGTTCGGCAATGAGTCGCTTGGATAAGTGCATTGCGTGACACCTCGAAAAGTCGATTTTTGAAGGGGCCGCGTAAAGTACCGGCACCGGGAAATGCCAGATTCTAGGCAGTCGCTTTTTTCGGTGCTGTCAAGGATTGTCAATTTTGACGTAATTGATCGAATTATTGCGATCGATGTGTGCGCAATTGCGCCAGAAGTGGTCGATCGTTAAATGGGAAATGGAGTGATAAAGCAGTATTAATAGCGATTGCGAATTCCGTTATTTACGTCTAATCTCCGATCGAGCCGGTTTCATGAGCAATGAAGGGGGAATAGAAATGTCGCAATACTCAGAACTCAAGGCGCAGATCGCAAAGCTTCAGACTCAGGCCGAAGAGGCGCGGCGCGCGGAGATCGCGGACGTCATCGCCACGATCAGGGAAAAGATCGCCGAGTACGGCCTTTCGGCCCAGGACCTCGGCTTTGCCGAGGCCGCGCGCCGCGGCCGTCCGCCGAAAAAGGCGCCGCTGCCGGCGCGTTATCAGGACCCCAAGTCCGGCGCGACGTGGAGCGGGCGCGGCAAGCCGCCCAAGTGGATCGCAGGCAAGAACCGCGAACGCTACCTGATCGCGTGAGGCACGTGGCGGGCGAGGAACGACCGGGCCGCCATATCGCCACAACCGCAAATGCAATAAAAGAGCCGCATGATCCATGCGGCTCTTTTTTGTGCGTCATCCGTAATCGGCGTGTAATGACGTTATTTGACGACTCGCAAACGATTCACGCCCTGCATTTGTCTGGATTTATCACGAAATCTGGAATGCTTCGCACTCAGCCGGCGGCGACACGTCGCAGTACCGGGCGCTGTGCGGCTTCGATGAGCGACGTATAAGTGTCGACGTAATTGCCGGCCATGATGTGCGACGTGAAGCGGCGTTCGAACTGGTTGCGAATCGCTTCGCGCGAAAGCGAATCAATATTCTGAAGCGCTGCCACGGCGCCTTGCACGTCCTCGACGACATAGCCCGTCACGCCCGGGTCGATCACTTCCGGCACCGAACCGCGATTGAAGGCGATCACCGGCGTGCCGCACGCCATGGCTTCGATCATCACGAGGCCGAACGGCTCGGACCAGTCGATCGGGAACAGCAGCGCCTTCGCACCCGAAAGGAACTCGGGCTTCTGCTCTTCGTTGATCTCGCCGATGAATTCGACATGGGCCTGCGAGAGCAGCGGCTCGATCTCGGTCTTGAAGTACTCCTGGTCGACCTTGTCGACCTTGGCGGCGATCTTCAGCGGCAGGCCGGAGAGCGCGGCGATCTTGATTGCCGTGTCCACGCGCTTTTCCGGGCAGATCCGGCCGAGGAAGGCCAGGTACTCGGGCTTGCGGTCGGCCTGCGGCGTGAGCAGGTTCTTTGGCAGTCCGTGATAGATCGTGTTCTGCCATGCGGCCTGCGGCAACGGCTGGCGCTGCGAGTCCGAAATCGAGATCACGGGGGCGTTCGGGAACTGCTCGAAAACCGGCTGCAGCTCCGGCAGGTCGAGGCGGCCATGGAGCGTCGTGACAAACGGCGTGTCCATGGTCGTGAAGAGCGGGAAGGGCAGGTAGTCGAGGTGAAAGTGCAGCACGTCGAACTCGTGCGCGACGCGGCGCACGCGCTCGAGCAGCACCATGTGCGGCGCCAGCGCGTCGCGGATCGTCGAGTCGAGGCGCAGTGCGCGCGGCCACGCGGCCTCGAGGTTTGCCGAGGTGACCGAATCGCCGCTGGCGAACAGCGTCACGTCGTGGCCGAGGTCGACCAGCGCTTCGGTCAGATAGGACACGACGCGCTCGGTGCCGCCATAAAGCTTGGGCGGAACGGCTTCATAAAGTGGCGCAATTTGTGCGATTCGCATTGTTCGATCTCCTGGCAAAAAGCCGCGTGTGCAACGAACGCTGTGATGCGGCACTGCGGCGGTACTACGGTATCGGGTTATCCCTGAGTCCGATTATGGGCAATTCGCAGCCCGATACACGCGGTTTTGCAAACGCTTAAAGTTGTTACAGCGGGATACAGCCTGTGTAAGCGGCCATTGCAAAGCGTGACGTGGCCTGGCCGCGCACTGCGCAAGTCTCGTGCCCGAGGCGTCCGAACAAGGGTCGCAAGGCGTTGACCCAAGGTCCTGGTGTGCGCCATTAGCATGCGCACGTGACGCATCCATGAAAAAGCCTATAATCAGCAGACAAATAAGCAGCTTATGCGCATGACATGGCGCGCGCCGCCTCCCACCGCTGCTCCCGCCTCTTTGTCAGAATAATTCCTACACGTTAGCGAAGGTTTTTCTCGCAACGCGTCGCGGCATCCGTCCGATTTCCATTTGTTCCCGCCCCAGCCACAATGCAACCACGACCATAAACAGGCCGTTTGGATGCACTTGGGTTGCATCTGGGCGAGCAAACGTTTTCCGCAGGCGGTCTGACCAGCCGCCGCGATTTGATTCGGGGGAATCCATGAGCGCGACGACGCACAGCGACATGCTCAATGAGATCAAGGAAGTGAACCTGTCGTACCTGTTGCTCGCGCAACGTCTTTTGCGCGAGGACAAGCCGACGGGCATGTTCCGCATGGGCATTTCCGAGCAGTCCGCCGAGGTGCTCGCCAATCTCTCTTTCGCACAGACCGTACGCCTTGCCGCTTCGAACCAGCTGCTTTGCCGCTTCCGGTTCGACGACCACGCCATTCTGAGCGCGCTTGCCGACAAGGGCAAAACCGCGCTGACCCATTCGGCGATCGTCATGGCGGGCCAGGACGTCGAGCAGATCGGCTGAACCGCTTCACCCCGCGCCGCAGCGCGCGGCCGCGCATTGACCCTTGCTGCCGCGCAAACGGCGGCAGGGGCCACGCGCATTCCTTTGCGGCTTCCAACGGGTGTCTATGGCGACAAAGAGTGTGGTGCAGGAGGTAAAGGAGATCGCGCTTGCGATCGAGCTGATCGAGCTGGGCGCGCGCCTGCAATTGCTCGAAGCGGAGACCTCGCTCTCGCGCGACCGTCTCATCCGGCTCTACAAGGAAGTGAAGGGCGAGTCGCCGCCCAAGGGCATGCTGCCGTTTTCGACCGACTGGTTCATGACCTGGCAGCCCAACGTTCATTCCTCGCTGTTCTACAACACGTTCGTGTTCATGAACCGCCACGCGCGCTGCGAGCCGATTCACGCCATCGTGAAGAGCTACCGGCTCTATCTCGAGCACCTGCGCCTGCACGACGAAACGCCCGCGCTGAGCCTCACCCGCGCCTGGACGCTCGTGCGCTACTTCGCCTCGGGCCTCTTGCAGATGACGCCGTGCAGCCGTTGCGGCGGCCGCTACGTGGCCCACGCGCACGACCCGCAGCGCGGCTTCGTGTGCGGGCTGTGCCAGCCGCCTTCGCGGGCCGGACGCACGCGGCGCAACGCGCTTGCCTCGCAGATCGCGGCCTGAGGCGAATCGACGCGGCTGGACGCACGCTCGATGCCGCTTGATGGTGCCAGATGCTGTCCGTGCAGGCCGGGACTCCGGATAAACCCGGCCCGTCCCTGTTTGGGCACCGCAAGGCGACTCCAAACGGCGATTGCCGAAACCGCGAACGTATCGTCGCTGGCGGCCGCGGCCAGACACCGGCGCCCGCGACACCCCCTTCCCACGCGGCTTCACGAACCGGCCCCACATCCATCCGTCATGCGCAGGCAAGGCAGACGGCAGACGCCCGGCCGGCTTGCGATCCGCGCCCATTCAATCCCAAAGTTTTTCGCGCCGTTGCCGTAAACCCAGCTAAGGGCGCGGGCCGACGGCGGTTCGCGGCGCATTTCTAGTGAGGACCCGGCAGTGCTGATTATCGTTGGAACCCTCTTGACGATCCTTTGCGTCTTCGGCGGCTACGCACTCGAGGGCGGCCATCTCGGCGCGCTCATGCAGCCGATGGAATTGCTCATGATCGGCGGTGCTGGCGTCGGCGCGTTCATCCTCGGCAACGGCATCAAGACCATCAAGGCCACCTTGCGCGTGCTTCCCACGCTGTTCAAGGGCGCCAAATACAACAAGGACGTGTACATGGAGCTGCTCGCGCTGCTCTATGTCCTGCTCGCGAAGGCGCGAAAGGAAGGCACGCTCACGCTCGAAGCGGATATCGACGATCCGCAGAAAAGCCCGATCTTCACGCAGTATCCGAAGATCCTGGCCGACCACCACATCGTCGAATTCCTCACCGACTACCTGCGTCTCATGGTGGGCGGCAACATGAACGCCTTCGAAATCGAAAGCCTCATGGACGAGGAAATCGAAACGCACCACGCCGAAGGCGAGGCGCCCGCCCATGCGCTCGCGAAGGTGGGCGACGCGATGCCGGCGTTCGGTATCGTCGCTGCGGTGATGGGCGTGGTTCACACCATGGCGTCCGCCGACAAGCCGCCCGCGGTGCTCGGCGAGATGATCGCGCAGGCGCTGGTGGGCACGTTCCTCGGCATTCTGCTTTCGTATGGCCTGATCGGCCCGCTCTCGAGCCTCGCGGAGCAGCGCGTGACCGAGTCGACCAAGATGTTTCAGTGCATCAAGGTGACGATCCTCGCGAGCCTGAACGGCTACGCGCCGGCCATTGCCGTGGAGTTCGGCCGCAAGGTGCTGTTCTCGACCGAGCGTCCGTCGTTCACCGAGCTCGAAGAGCACGTGCGCCGCGTGAAGGCGAAGTAAGGAACGGCCCATGAGCAACAACAAGGACCGCGCAATCGTTGTCAAGCGCGCCGCGCCGAAGAAGGCCGGCCATCATGGCGGCGCGTGGAAGCTCGCTTACGCGGACTTCATGACCGCGATGATGGCGTTCTTCCTGCTGATGTGGTTGCTCTCGTCGGCAACGACGGTGCAGTTGAAGGGCATCGCCGACTACTTCAACCAGCCGATGAAGATCACGCTCTGGGGCGGCGATCGCAGTGCCGAAGACTCGAGCATCCTGAAGGGCGGCGGCCGGGACATCTCGTCGCAGGACCAGGGCGTCACGCGCCGCAGCGACGGCGCCACCGAGCGCTCGGAGCGCAACCAGTCGAAGCACAACGACGACGACGCCACGAAGCAGCTCGAAGGCTCGCTCGAGCGCAAGGAACAGGTGCGCCTGCACGACCTGCAGGTGAAGCTGATGGCGGCGATCGAAGCGAACCCGGTGCTGCGCCAGTTCAAGCAGCAGATCCGCATCGACTCCACGCTGCAGGGCCTGCGCATCGAGATCGTCGACTCGCAGAAACGCCCGATGTTCGCGACGGCGCGCGACGTGGTCGAGCCGTACATGCGCGACATCCTGCAGGCGATCGGCAAGACGCTCAACGACGTGCCCAACCGCATCGTCGTGCAGGGCCACACCGACGCCGTGCCTTACGCGGGCGGCGACAAGGGCTATAGCAACTGGGAGCTTTCCGCGGACCGCGCGAATGCGTCGCGCCGCGAGCTGATCGCGGGCGGCATGGACGAATCGAAGGTGTTGCGCGTGCTCGGTCTCGCTTCGACGCAGAACCTGAACAAGGCCGATCCGCTCGACCCCGAGAACCGCCGTATCAGCATCATCGTGTTGAACAGGAAGTCCGAAGACGCGCTCATGCACGACGACTCGACCGCCACCACGCTCTCCGACGACGCAGCGGGTTCGGGCAAGAGCCTGCCCGCGCTCACGCCGGACGCAGTGCCGGTCAGGGCGGCGCCGGCCCCGGTGGCGATCGCGCCGAAGGTGGCCACGTCGGTCGTACCGTCGGTGGCGCCCGCGGTGAGCGTGGCGCCGGCGATGGCAACAACGGCAGCGCCGGCAGCGCAATGACAACGAGGAACGGATGATCAGGAACATTCTGGCGATCGACGATTCGGTGTCCATGCGGGAGATCCTGCGTGCGGCGCTCGGCTCGGCAGGCTATGAAGTGACGGTGGCGAGCGACGGCGAAGAAGGGCTCGAGCATGCGCTCGCCCAGCGCTTCGATCTCGTGCTCACCGACCTCTACATGCCGCGCATGGGCGGACTCGACCTGATCAAGCAGCTAAGGGCGAATCCTTCGTACTTCGAAACGCCCATCCTCGTGCTGACCACGGAATCGGACGAAGGCTTCAAGGCAGCCGTGCGCGACGCAGGTGCGACCGGCTGGATCGAAAAACCGGTGGACCCCGAGTTGCTCGTCGATCTGGCGAGCGCACTCGGCGAGGCCCACCCTTGAGGTGCCGCGTGGCGACCGACCAGGCACCCCCCAGGCAATTAACGCGGTGAAAGAGCAATGACTCTCGACATCACTCAGTTCTATCAGACGTTTTTCGACGAGGCGGACGAGCTGCTCGCGCAGATGGAGCAGCTCCTCCTGAACCTGAACGTCGGTCGCCCGGATCCCGAGGATCTGGCGGCGATCTTCCGCGCAGCGCACTCGATCAAGGGCGGCGCGGCGACGTTCGGCTTCACGGCCCTGACCGAGACGACCCACATTCTCGAATCGCTGCTCGACCGCGCGCGTAACAACGAGCTCGTGCTGCGCAAGGACATGATCGACACGTTCCTCGAAACGAAGGACGTGCTTTCCGACCAGCTCGGCGCGTACCGCGCGAGCGCCGAGCCCGACGCGCAAGCGGCTGCCGCCGTGCGCGCGAAGCTCGAGCGCCTTTATGCGGAAAGCCGCGGCGTACCCGCAGCCGCGCCTGAACCGGCGCCGGCACCGGCTCCCGCGCCCGCGCCGGCCCCGCAGGCGAGCACCGGCGATTCGGAAGAAGATCTCGAAGCCGCGTTCGAAATGCACAGCACGCTGTCGGCTGGCGGTTCTGGCGCGCCCGAACACGTCGTGAGCGAGGCGATCGACGCGGCAGCCTCAGCGCCGGCGGCGAGCGGCGATGCCGGCGCCGAAGGCCCGCACCTGCGCGTCACGCTGCGTGCGGTCGACGCGAAGGACCAGGAGCTGCTCGTCGAAGAGCTCGGCAACCTCGGCCGCATCATCGGCCAGGTGAAGACCGGCGACGACCTTACGCTGTGGCTCGAAACCGATGTGACGTCCGACGACATCATCGCGGTGTGCTGCTTCGTGATCGACGAGAAACAGATTTCGATCGGCCGTGGCGCCGCGCCGCAGGGCGACGCCCAACCGGCAGCGGCAGCCGCTCCCGCCGCAGCACCGGCGGCTGCATTGACGCCTGCTGCGCCCCCCGCACCGGCAGCGCCCGCGGCGGCGAGCGCCGTGGTGCCCGCCGCGCCGCCTGCGCCGCACCCGGAACTCGAAGCGCCTCGCCCTCCGGCGAGCGCGCCCGCGCAAGCCGAAGGCGAGCGCAAGGCGCGTCCGGCCGCCGCGGCGGCTTCGGCCGAAGGCAGCTCGATTCGCGTGGGCGTCGAAAAGGTCGATCAGCTGATCAACCTCGTGGGCGAACTCGTCATTACGCAGGCCATGCTGGCGGAAACCACCAGCACGTTCGACCCGGCGCTGCACGACCGTCTCTATAACGGCATGGCGCAGCTCGAGCGCAACGCGCGCGACCTGCAGGAAGCGGTGATGTCGATCCGCATGATGCCGATGGATTACGTCTTCAGCCGCTTCCCGCGCCTCGTGCGCGATCTCGCGGCGAAGCTCGGAAAGGAAGTCGAGCTTGTCACCTTCGGTCAAGCGACCGAACTCGACAAGAGCCTGATCGAGCGCATCATCGACCCGCTCACCCACCTCGTGCGCAACTCGCTCGACCACGGCATCGAAACCGTGGAAGCGCGCCGCGCCGCGGGCAAGGACGCCACGGGCCAGCTCGTGCTGTCCGCTGCGCACCACGGCGGCAACATCGTGATCGAAGTGAGCGACGACGGCGCAGGCCTGCGCCGCGACAAGATTCTCGCCAAGGCGATCAAGCAGGGCATGCAGGTCAGCGACACCATGAGCGACGACGAGGTCTGGAACCTCATCTTCCTGCCGGGTTTCTCGACCGCCGAGCAAGTGACCGACGTGTCGGGCCGCGGCGTGGGCATGGACGTGGTCAAGCGAAACATCCAGGCGATGGGTGGCCACGTGGAGATCACCTCGCACGCGGGCAAGGGCAGCACCACGCGCATCGTGCTGCCGCTCACGCTCGCGATTCTCGACGGCATGTCGGTGAAGGTGGGCAGCGAGATCTTCATCCTGCCGCTGAACTTCGTGATGGAGTCGCTGCAGCCGCGCCACGAAGACATCTACACGGTCACCAACGGCGACCGCGTGGTGCGCGTGCGCGGCGAATATCTCCCGCTCGTGGCGCTGCACCAGGCGTTCAACGTGGAAGGCGCGCGCACGGACCCGACCCAGGGCATCGTCACGATCATGGAAACCGAAGGCCGTCGCTTCGCCATGCTGATCGACGAGCTGGTCGGCCAGCAGCAGGTCGTGGTGAAGAACCTCGAAACGAACTACCGCAAGGTGCACGGCATTTCGGCGGCGACCATTCTCGGCGACGGCAGCGTCGCGCTGATCGTCGACGTGGCCGCGCTCAATCGCGAGACGCGCGCCACACACGGCGTGAGCGCCAGCGCTAATTCGGGTGCGTTCGCCGAATTCGCGTGATCGTTATGAAGTCCGGACGCACTCAATCCATCATCTCCCAACCGTTCAGGGGCTAACGTGGCAGAAGTCCAATCGATTCAAGGCAACGGCGCGCACGGCGCCCTTGCCGGCGCGCAACGCCGCGACGCGCTGCAGGCCGACGCAGGCGGTCAGGAATTCCTCGTCTTCACCCTCGGCGCGGAAGAGTACGGCATCGACATCCTGAAGGTGCAGGAAATCCGCGGCTACGACAGCGTGACGCGCATCGCGAACGCGCCCGACTTCATCAAGGGCGTGATCAACCTGCGCGGCATCATCGTGCCGATCGTCGACATGCGCATCAAGTTCCATCTGGGCCGCGTCGAGTACGACCACCAGACGGTCGTCATCATCCTGAACGTCGCGCATCGCGTGGTCGGCATGGTGGTGGACGGCGTCTCGGACGTGCTCACGCTGCAGATGGAGCAGATCATGCCCGCGCCCGAATTCGGCGCGACGCTCACGACCGAGTACCTCACGGGCCTCGGCACCGTGGAAGGCCGCATGCTGATCCTGATGGACATCGAAAAGCTGATGACGAGCCGGGAAATGGCTCTGATCGAGGCGTTGGTTTAACGCGCCGAGAGGTAAAACCGGGGGGCCGCGAGGCCAGCGTGAGAGAGAGCGGATAAGCCGCCGCCAAAGAGCGGCAAGCCGCCTTCGTTTTCGCGCGCGCTTCGTGCGTGGCCTTTGGCGTTGCCGCGCCTGGGCAGATAGCCCGCCCCGATTTGCACAGGACAGGAGCAAACGAGATGCTGCAAAGATGGTCGATCCGCACGACGCTCACGGGCGTCGGGGTCATTCTGGTTGCGCTGACCGTGCTGGTCGGCGGACTCGGGCTCGTCGCGCTCGGGCGTGCGAGCGACGCGCTCGGCACGATGGCGCGCGGCGATCTCGTCGCTATGCATGCGCTCAACGACGCCTCGTCGTATCTGCTGCGCACGCGTGTCTCACTCGAACGCGGCAGCGCGCTCGCGGCGGCGGGCCAGGCCGATGACGCGAAGAAGGCGTTCGATCGCGCCGATCAACTGCTCGCGAAATCCAACGAGGCATGGCAGGTCTTCCAGGGCGTGCCGAAGAGCGGTCTCGACACCGCGATGCTCGATGCGCTCGCAGCCAAACGCGCGGCGCTGATGCAAGACGGCGTTCAGCCCGAATTCGCGGCTCTGCGCGCAAACGATCAAGTGGCTTACCACGCCGTGGCCGATACGAAGATCAGCCCGATGTTCGTCGACTACGACAACGTTGCCGCGCCGCTCGCGCAAGCGATGCAGGACGGCGCGCAGGCGCGCCAGGCCACGGCGAACGAGCGTATCGACATGATGCGCATCGCCATCGGCGCGGTGATCGCCATCGCGCTCGTGCTCGTGGTGGCGATCCGCTTCGCCATGCGCGGCCTTATCGTGCAGCCGCTCGAAGACGCAGTGACGTGCTTCGAGCGCATCGCCCAGGGCGATCTTTCGCAGACGGTCACCGTCTACAGCGACAACGAGATCGGGCGACTCTTCGGCGCCATCAAGCGCATGCAGGAAAGCCTCGTCACGCTCGTGAGCGCGGTGCACACGGGCGCAAGCTCGATCGACGTGGGCGCGCGTGAAATCGCCATGGGCAACACCGACCTGTCGCAGCGCACCGAGCAGCAGGCCGCTTCGCTGCAGGAAACGGCGTCGAGCATGGAGCAGCTCACCGGCACCGTGCGCCAGAACGCCGAGAACGCGCGTCAGGCGAGCCAGCTGGCCGTCAACGCTTCGGACATCGCGACGCGCGGCGGCGAGGTGGTGGGCGAGGTGGTGAACACGATGCAGGGCATCGCCGTGAGTTCGGCGAAGGTCGTGGACATCATCAGCGTGATCGAAGGCATTGCGTTCCAGACCAACATTCTCGCGCTCAACGCGGCCGTGGAAGCGGCGCGCGCGGGCGAGCAGGGCCGCGGCTTCGCGGTGGTGGCCGGCGAAGTGCGCAGCCTCGCGCAGCGCAGCGCGAGCGCCGCGAAGGAAATCAAGGAACTCATCAACGACTCGGCCGAGAAGGTGCAAAGCGGCTCGCAGCTGGTGGGCCGCGCCGGCTCGACGATGGAAGAAATCCTTCAGGCCGTGCGTCGCGTGACCGACATCATGGGTGAGATCAGCGCGGCGTCCGAGGAGCAGTCGGGCGGTATCGAGCAGGTCAATCGGGCCGTTACGCAGATGGACACCGTCACGCAGCAGAACGCCGCGCTGGTGGAGCAGGCGGCTGCGGCTGCGGCGTCGCTCGAAGAGCAGACGCGTCAGCTGCAAAACGTGCTCGGCACGTGGACGACGGGTGGCGCGCAAGCGCGCAGCGTGGGCGCAAGCCCGGCGCGTGTGACGCCGGCCGCGCCGGGCGCCGCGAAACGCACGACGCCCTCTTCGGCAACGGCTGTTGCGAAGCCCGCGGCGGCGGCGCCGACGGCATCGGCGGACACGGCAAAGGCAGCCGCAAAGCCCGCGGCGCAACCGGCAGCGAAGGCCGCGGCGAAATCCGCAGCAACGCCTGCAGCGAAACCGGCTGCGCCTGCGCGCGCCGAGACGCACGTGAGCACGGCGGCATCGGCTTCGGACGATTCGGACTGGGAAACGTTCTGATCGAACGCGGCATAGAAAAGTAGTGAAGTAACTGAACACGACGAGCAACTGCAATGCACATGAGCGCTACACAACGGCAAGACCTGCCGCGCCGGACCCACGGGTCCACGCGCGTTGCGCAGGCCGCCCATGCGCCGCACGCATTGCAACCGGGCAGGCGCGGCGCGCAGCAGTCCTGCGCCGCGGTATCCCATGCAGTGGGCGGCGCGCAATGCGAAGGAGCATCAGCATGAAAGCGCTGCGAAATTCACGCCACGACGGTGATCCGGGCGGTTCGGGCACTCAGGGCGTCGAGAGCAACCGCGATTTCGATTTCACCTCGGCGGACTTCGAGCGCATTCGCGCGCTCATTCACCGCCGCGCGGGCATCTCGCTCTCGGACCATAAGCGCGACATGGCATACAGCCGCCTCGCGCGGCGCCTGCGCACGCTCGGCATCGACAGTTTTCGCGAGTACCTCGACCAGCTCGAAGCGCGCAACGACGCGCACGAGTGGGAAGCGTTCACGAACGCGCTCACCACGAACCTCACGGCGTTCTTTCGCGAGGCGCATCACTTCCCGATCCTCGCGGATTTCGTGAAGCGGCGCGGGGCGCCGGGTGCGCAGCCGGTTTCGGTTTGGTGCTCAGCGGCTTCGACGGGCGAAGAGCCGTACTCGATCGCAATGACGCTCGTCGAAGCGCTGGGAGACCGCGCCGCGCGCGAGGCGCGCGTGCTGGCCACCGACCTCGACACCCAGGTGCTCGCCAAGGCCGACGCGGGCGTCTACTCGTTCGACCAGGTGAAGCATCTGTCGCCCGAGCGCCTCAAGCGCTTCTTCTTCAAGGGCACGGGCTCGCACGCGGGGCTTGTGAAGGTGCGCCCGGAGCTGCGCGCGATGATCAAGTTCGAGCAGCTCAATCTCACCGACGCGGACTACGGCTTGCGCACGACGTTCGACGCGATCTTCTGCCGCAACGTGATGATCTATTTCGACAAGCCGACCCAGGCGCAGGTCCTCACGCGCTTCGAACCGCTCATGAAGCCGGACGGCCTGCTGTTCGCGGGCCACTCGGAGAACTTCACCTACGTCACGCAGGCGTTCCGTCTGCGCGGCCAGACGGTGTACGAACTCACGCGCGGCGCCCATGCCGCGCCGCGCCGCGCGAACGACGCGATCGGAGTGCCCGCATGAGCGCCCGCCTCCCGATCGCGACGAATCGCTATTTCGACACGCATTTCCAGCGCCCGGGCGTGAAGCTGCTGCCCAACGAGTTCTTTACGACGGGCGACGACATGGTGCTCGTCACCGTGCTCGGCTCGTGCGTGGCGGCCTGCATCCAGGACCGCTCGGCCGGTATTGGCGGCATGAACCACTTCATGCTGCCCGACGACGGCGCGGACTCCGCCCACGCGCTCACCGGCGCCTCCGACGCGATGCGCTACGGCGCCTACGCGATGGAAGTGCTCATCAACGAGCTGATCAAGGCGGGCGGCCGGCGCGAGCGCTTCGAGGCCAAGGTGTTCGGCGGCGCGGCGGTGCTCGCGGGCATGACGACGATGAACATTGGCGATCGCAACGCCGCGTTCGTGCGCCGCTATCTCGCGACCGAGAACATTCGCATCGTGGCCGAGGACCTGCAAGGCTCGCATCCGCGCAAGGTGGCGTTTTTGCCGCGCACGGGCCAGGTGATGGTGAAGAAGCTGCGCCTTTCGCAGGACACGAGCGTGGCGGAGCGCGAACAGCAGCTCGCCGCGCAAACCGCCGAGGCGCGCGCCGAACGGCTCGCGCGTGCGCGTGCACGCGTCGAACTGTTCGGAGTCGGCAGCGCCGGGCGCGCGGGCCCGGGCGCCGCGGCGTCCCAGATTTCCCAATCCCAGCCGCAGGGCGCGCGTCCTCGAATCGAGCTGTTCGGCTCGAGCGGGTCGTCCGCGCTGCGTGCATCCGGTCAAGACAACGCCAGGACAGTAGAGGAGGCGTGAACGCTGTGCAAAAAATCAAGGTTCTCTGCGTCGACGATTCGGCGCTGATCCGCAGTTTGATGACGGAGATCATCAACAGTCAGCCCGACATGACGGTCGTCGCCACCGCGCCGGATCCGCTCGTCGCGCGCGAGCTGATCAAGCAGCACAACCCCGACGTGCTCACGCTCGACGTGGAAATGCCGCGCATGGACGGCCTCGACTTCCTCGAGAAGCTCATGCGCCTGCGGCCCATGCCGGTCGTGATGGTGTCGTCGCTGACTGAGCGCGGCAACGAAATCACGCTGCGCGCGCTCGAACTGGGCGCGGTCGACTTCGTGACGAAGCCGAAGGTCGGCATTCGCGACGGCATGCTCGACTACGCGGAAAAGCTCGCCGACAAGGTGCGCGCCGCCGCCCGCGCCCGCGTGCGCGCGCACCATGCGCCCGCCGCTGCCGCAGCGGGAGGCGCCGCGCCCGCTCACGCCGCCGCGCAGGCAGCGAGCCCGGCGCCGATGATCAACAACCGGCTCGTCTCGACCGAAAAGCTCGTGATCGTCGGTGCGTCGACGGGCGGGACCGAAGCGATCCGCGAAGTGCTGCAGCCGCTGCCGCCCGACGCGCCCGCGGTGCTGATCGCGCAGCACATGCCGCCGGGGTTCACGAAGTCGTTCGCACAGCGCCTGAACGGGCTGTGCCGCATCACCGTCAAGGAAGCGGAGCACGGCGAACGTGTGCTGCCCGGCCATGCCTACATCGCGCCGGGCCATGCCCACCTCTTGCTCGCACGCAGCGGGGCGAACTACATCGCGCATCTGTCCGACGACCCGCCGGTGAACCGGCACCGTCCGTCGGTCGACGTGCTGTTTCGCTCGGCGGCGCTGCATGCGGGCAAGAACGCCATCGGTGTGATTCTGACGGGCATGGGCCGCGACGGTGCGGCCGGGCTGCTCGAAATGCGTCAGGCCGGGGCGTACACGCTCGCGCAGGACGAGGCGAGCTGCATCGTGTTCGGCATGCCGCGCGAAGCCATTGCAATGGGCGGCGCCGACGAAATCGCCTCGCTTGCAGATATGAGCCGGCGCGTGATGACCCGCCTCGCCTCGATGGGCGACCGGGTCCAGCGCGTCTGATGAACAACCAATATCGAGAGATCGTGTTGGCCGCAAACGCTTGCACGATCGCTCGCGATTAATTTATCTGGATAGGCAGTGCGCTTCTCTGGATAATTGCCCGGGTTTTCGCCTGGAGGAATGGAACGTGATGGATAAGGGAATGAAGATTCTGGTGGTGGACGACTTTCCGACGATGCGCCGGATTGTCCGCAACCTGCTGAAGGAACTGGGCTACTCGAACGTCGACGAAGCCGAAGATGGCGCAGCGGGCCTCGCACGCCTGCGCGGCGGCAACTACGAGTTCGTGATCTCCGACTGGAACATGCCGAACCTCGACGGTCTCGCCATGCTCAAGGAGATCCGCGCCGACGCGAACCTGACGCATCTGCCGGTGCTGATGGTGACGGCGGAGTCGAAGAAGGAAAACATCATCGCAGCGGCGCAGGCAGGCGCGAGCGGCTACGTGGTGAAGCCGTTCACGGCCGCCACGCTCGACGAGAAGCTCAACAAGATTCTCGAGAAGCTGGCCAAGACGGGGAGCTGACGTGAACGAGCCCATCAGTGCGCAACCCGATGAGTGGCCGGAAGGCGAGGGCGCCGAACCGCTCCCGCAGCCTCCCGAGTTCGACTTCGCGCCGCCCGCCGCGGGCGAGGCGAGCGAGCTGGCGACGGACCGCATCCTCGCGCGCATCGGCCACCTGACTCGCAGCCTGCGCGACTCGATGCGCGAGCTCGGTCTCGACAAGCACGTGGAGCGCGCCGCCGAGGCGGTGCCCGACGCGCGCGACCGGCTGCGTTATGTCGCGAACATGACCGAGCAGGCCGCCGAGCGCGTGCTGACCGCAATCGATATCGCCAAGCCGCTGCAGGAAACGCTCGAGCACGACGCGAAGGAGCTGACGAGCCGCTGGGCGACGTGGTACGACGCGCCGATCGGCCGCGAGGAAGTGCGCCAGCTGATGGACGACACGCGCGCCTTTGTGGACGGCGTGCCGCAAGCCACGGCGGCGACCAACCAGCAGCTGCTCGAGATCATGCTCGCTCAGGACTTCCAGGACCTGACGGGTCAGGTGATCAAGAAGATCATGGACGTGGTCTATCTGATCGAGCAGCAGTTGCTCACCGTGCTGGTCGAGAACATCGCGCCGGAGCGGCGCGAGCAGTTCGCGGCGACGGCGGCGGCGCTTGCCGAGACCCAGAGCAGCACGGGCAGCCCCGAAGGCCTGCTCAACGGCCCGCAGATCAATCCGGAAGGCAAGACTGACGTGGTGCAGGACCAGGCGCAGGTCGACGATCTGCTCGCTAGCCTCGGCTTCTGACCTGGCGCGATTGGCCGACCGGCAGCTAGCCGTTCGGTTAGCTGCCGCACGGCGTCCAAGGCGGGCATACTAGTGCACATGCCTTCGTGCCCTGCCGCGACGAGCGTCGCGGTGGTGGAACGAAGCTGAGCCAGCCGTTGCCCGTCCTGCTGCCCCTCGCCGCGACGTTCCCGCGCGGCCCGACAGCGCATGGTGCAACGCGCCATCGCCGGAGGGAGGGGACGCCTTGTATCCATACACATCGTTCTGTGGCAAGGCGGCGCGTCGGTTCGCGCGCCGCGCCGCAACCCGCTGCGCGCCTCGCGCGGCGCTTCCCGCTTCACTGCTTTGCGCACTGCTCGCGGCGCCCCCGGCGCAAGCCGCGCTCGGCGGCGCACCCATGCCCACACCGGCGGGCGCGAGCGCGAGCACCCTGAGCGCCGCCTCGGCGGCCGCCGCGACCGGCAACGCGTCCGCCGTTGCGCGCGCAGCGGTGCAGGCAGCGACTTCCGGCGCCTCCGCGACCTCCACCTACACCGTCCAGCAGACCACGCTCGCCAACGGCACCGTCGTGCGCGAGTACCTCACGCCGGCCGGCACGGTATTCGGCGTTGCCTGGGACGGTCCGCAGATGCCCAATCTCGCCACGCTGCTAGGCAGCTACTTTCCCCAATACACGGCCGGGGTGAAGGCGAGCCACGCCGCCGGTCTCGTGCGCGGGCCGGGCGTGGTCGAAAACTCGAACGTCATCGTGCATTCGGGCGGCCACATGGGCGCCTTCTCCGGGCAGGCATGGCTGCCGCAGGCACTGCCTGCAGGCGTCAGCGGCTCCGATATCCAGTGACGAGCGGAGGCCGAACGTGCTGACTTCAGTGCTGACTTCACGCGATTCGCGCAGCGTGTGGCTGCGCCCTTTCCGGTTCCTTTCGACCGTCGCGCTCGTGGCTTTCGTTTCGCTTGTCGCCGCCTGCGGAGGCGGGGGCGGCAGCAGCAATAGCAGCAGTTCGGGCGGCAGTAGTGGCGGCAGCGGCAGTGGCGGCTCCGCGGTGCCCAGTCCCACGCAGCAGCCCACTGCGTCCACCGCCGCGAACACGGTGGCCGTCACCGTGAACAGCGGACTGACCGGCACGCTGCCCAACATCCCCACCGTTAGCGTGACGATTTGCAAGGCGGGCACGAGCACCTGCGAGACCGTCGACAACGTTCAGGTGGATACGGCGTCGTTCGGCCTGCGTCTGCTCGCGTCGGCGCTGCCGAACGTGCTGAACTCGCTGCCCACCACCACGGTCAGCGGCGGCACGCTCGCCGAGTGCACGGCCTTTGCGGACGGCTTTACGTGGGGCACCGTGCGTTCCGCCGACGTCAAGCTCGCCCAGGAGACGGCGTCCAACATTCCGATCCAGGTGATCGGCGACCTGGCCTCGAACACGGTGCCGCAGGCCTGCGCGGGTTTCGGCAACGCGCAGAACACGGTGCAGGAACTGGGCGCGAACGGCATTCTCGGTATCGGCGTGGCGCCTTACGACACCTTCGGCAACTACTACGCTTGTCCAAACAACACGAACTGCGTCTCGGCCACGGTCGCGCAAACGCAGCTCGTGGCCAACCCCGTGCCCAAGTTCGGCACGGACGGCAATGGCGTGATTCTGGAGATGGCGCCCGTGTCTGACAGCGGCGCGCCGAGCGCGACGGGCACGCTCGTGTTCGGCATCGGCACGCAGTCGAACAACGCGATGACCGCCTCGCAAAGCTTCGTCACGGACTCATCGGGCAGGCTCAGCTCGACCTTCAACGGGCGCACGCTTCAGACCTTCCTCGACTCGGGTTCGAACGCGATCTTCTTCGCCGACAGCAGCCTGCCGCAGTGCGGCGGCAATCTCGGCACGTTCTACTGCCCCTCGTCCACGCAGTCCTTCAGCGCGGCGCTCGTTTCCAATAACGGCGCGACGTCCGGCACCGCGGCCTTCAATGTCGCGAATGCCAACAGCCTGCTCGGCAGCGGCGCGAACTATGCGGCCAACAACCTGGCCGGGCAGTTCGGGTCGTCGGCAGCGCTCGACCTAGGGTTGTCGTTTTTCTACGGCCGCTATGTCTACTACGGCATGGACATGACCGCTTCCGGTGGCAAGGCGCCGTTTGTGGCGTACTGAAGCGGCGCATTGAAGCGGCGCACCGAGCGCGCCTGGCGGCGCGCGAGCGCTTTGCGCGTCGCGCGCTGCCGCTCGCCGATGATGGCGCCCCGTTTCCATCGGCCGAAATACCCTGATTTACCCGGCTTACTCCGTCAATCGCCGCTTGCCTTGCGCGGCAATAATCGCTGTCACTGAAAAAGGGCGCGCGCGAGCCGCGCAGCCGCGACGAGCGGCGCGCGCCCACGACCGGAGCATGCGTGGCTGAGGACAGCGACCTCGATAAAACCGAATCCGCCACTCCCAAGCGCCTGGAAAAGGCGCGGGAGGAGGGGCAGGTTCCGCGTTCCCGAGAGCTATCCACGTTCGCGTTGCTCTCGGCGGGCTTCTTTGGCGCGTGGATGCTCTCGGGAACGATCGGCACTCATCTGCAAGCCATGTTGCGCTCGGCTTTCACGTTCAACCATGCCGACGCGTTCGAAACGCGGCGCATGCTCATTGGCGCGGGGCTTTCTGCGCGCGAGGGGTTCCTCGCGGTCATCCCGGTGCTCGCGCTCACGGGCGTGGCGGCGCTCGTCGCGCCCATGGCGCTCGGCGGCTGGCTGATCTCGACGAAGCTGCTCGAACCGAAATTCGAACGCCTGAACCCGATTACGGGCATTAGCCGCCTCTTTTCCGTCAACGGGCTGATCCAGCTTGGCATGTCGACCGTGAAGACGGCCGTAGTCGGGGTGATCGGCGGCTCTGCGCTGTGGAACCATCGCGACGAAATCCTCGGCCTCGCGATGCAGCCTGCGCCGCGCGCTTTCGCCGACGGCATGCATCTGATCGCGGTGTGCTGCGGCATGACGGTCGCGGGCATGTTCTTTGTCGCGGCAATCGATGCGCCCTACCAGGTCTGGTCGTACTACCGCCGGCTGCGTATGACCAAGGAAGAGGTCAAGCGCGAGCACCGCGAGAACGAAGGCGATCCGCACGTGAAGGGTCGCATTCGCCAGCAGCAGCGCGCCGCCGCTCGCCGCCGCATGATGACCCAGGTGCCCAAGGCCGACGTGGTCGTGACCAACCCGACGCACTTCGCCGTCGCGCTCAAGTACGCCGATGGCGAGATGCGCGCGCCAAAGGTCGTCGCGAAGGGCGTGAACCTCGTGGCCGCGCGCATCCGCGAGATCGCCACCGAGAACAACGTGCCGCTGCTCGAAGCGCCGCCGCTTGCCCGCGCGCTCTACTACAACGTCGACCTCAATCGCGAAATCCCGGGGCCGCTCTATGGCGCGGTTGCGCAGGTGCTCGCGTGGGTCTATCAGCTCAAGCGCTTTCGCGAACATGGCGGCGACGTGCCGATGGAGCCGACCGATCTCGACGTGCCGCCCGATATGGACAAGGGCGCCCTGAGCGACGAAGACGAAGCGAGCGAAGCCGACGAAGCCCTCACGCCAGATGAGCGCACGGCCGCCGAGGCCGCGAATCGCACCAACGCAAATACCGCATCGAACAACGCCGGACGCACCGACACGAACCCGGCGCGCGACGGCACTGAAGGAGCAACAGAATGAACGCCCGCACCGGTTTTCTCGCGCGGCGCCCGGAGATGCTGCAAGGCACGAATCTGCGCGCGCTGGCGGGACCGATCCTGATCTGCATGATCCTCGGCATGATGATCCTGCCGTTGCCGCCGTTCCTGCTGGATCTGCTGTTCACCTTCAACATCGCGCTCTCGGTGATGGTGCTGCTCGTCAGCATGTACACCATGAAGCCGCTCGACTTCGCGGCCTTCCCGAGCGTGCTGCTGTTCTCCACGCTGCTTCGGCTTTCGCTGAACGTGGCCTCCACGCGTATCGTGCTGCTCGATGGCCACACCGGTCCGGGGGCAGCTGGCCAGGTGATCGAGTCGTTCGGCCACTTCCTCGTGGGCGGCAACTTCGCCGTCGGTATCGTGGTGTTCGTGATCCTCATGGTCATCAACTTCATGGTGATCACGAAGGGCGCGGGGCGTATTGCCGAAGTGTCCGCGCGCTTCACGCTCGACGCGATGCCCGGCAAGCAGATGGCGATCGACGCCGACCTGAACGCGGGTCTCATCAACGAAGATGCGGCGAGAAAGCGCCGGACCGAGATCGCCCAGGAGGCGGAGTTCTACGGGTCGATGGACGGTGCGAGCAAATTCGTGCGCGGCGACGCCATTGCCGGCCTGCTCATCATGGTCATCAATATCGCCGGCGGCCTGATCGTGGGCGTGGTGCAGCACGGCATGCCGTTCAGCGCGGCGGCCGAGACCTACACGCTGCTCACGATCGGTGACGGCCTTGTCGCACAGATCCCGTCGCTCATCATTTCGACGGCGGCCGGCGTGATCGTTTCTCGCGTGGGCACCAACGAAGACATCGGCACGCAGCTGACCGGCCAGCTCTTTACGAATCCGCGCGTGCTTTTGATCACGGGCTCGATCATCTGCATGATGGGTCTGATTCCGGGCATGCCGCACTTTGCGTTTCTGCTGCTCGGCGGCGGCGCGATCCAGCTTGGCCGCACGATGAAGAAGAACGCCGAGGCCAAGAAGGCGAGCGCCGTGGTCGCGGATACCGCGCCCGCTGCGCTTGCGCCGGCCGAGAACACCGAGGCGACCTGGGACGACGTGGCGCTCATCGACACGCTCGGCCTCGAAGTGGGCTACCGCATCATTCCGCTCGTCGACAAGAACACCGACGGCGAGCTGCTCAAGCGCATCAAGAGCATTCGCAAGAAGTTCGCGCAGGAAATCGGCTTCTTGCCGCCGGTCATCCATATTCGCGACAACCTGGAACTGCGACCGAACGCCTACCGCATTGCGTTGAAGGGCGTGGAAGTGGGCACGGGCGAGGCCTATCCGGGCCAGTGGCTCGCGATCAACCCGGGCCAGGTGAGCGCGGTGCTGCCGGGCACGCCGACCACGGACCCGGCGTTCGGGCTGCCCGCCGTGTGGATCGATTCGAACGTGCGCGAGCAGGCGCAGGTGTTCGGTTACACGGTGGTCGATTCGAGCACGGTGGTGGCAACGCACCTGAATCACCTCGTCGTCATGCACGCGGCCGAACTGCTCGGCCGCCGCGAGGTCCAGGCGCTGCTCGAGCGCGTGCAGAAGGACACGCCTTCGCTCGTGGACGACCTCGTGCCGAAGGTGCTGCCGGTCACGACGCTGCAGAAGGTGCTGCAGAACCTGCTGGAAGAAGGCGTGCCGATTCGCGACATGCGCACGATCATGGAATCGCTCGCGGAGCACACGCCGCGCATTACCGACGCGCACGATCTGACGGCGGCGGTGCGCATTTCGCTTGGCCGCGCGATCACGCAGCAATGGTTCCCCGGCAACGCCGACATGCAGGTCATGGGTCTCGATGCGAACCTCGAGCGCGTGCTTTCGCAAACGCTCACCTCGGGCCCGAACCCCGGCCTCGAACCCGGTCTCGCGCATACGCTGCTCACGCAGACGGAGCAGGCGATGGCGCGTCAGCAGGCGCTGGGCCTCTCGCCCGTGATGCTCGTGCAGCACGCGTTGCGCCCCATGCTCTCGCGCTTCCTGCGCCGCAGCTTGCCGCAGCTCAAGGTGCTGTCGTATGCCGAAGTGCCGGATACGCGCAACGTGAAGGTGGTGAATGTGATCGGGACGCATTGATCGCGCCGGGCGCGTTGCCGCACCGGATCGAGAAAAAGCCCGCTTTTGCGGGCTTTTTCGTTAGTCGAGCCGCGTGTGGGCGTGGCGCAAAGCCAGCCTGGAGGCCTCCACACGCCACTTCTCCCTCCTGCGCGCCCTCCGCGCCGATTCCGTGAATTACCCGCATTTCTCCGCCCTGATCCATCGATCATGGGTGCCCCACCTTCGAAATAATTCCAACATCGGAAAAGGCTTTGCGAGCGACGCACGGCCGGCAGCAATCCAGCGCCATTCCAGCAACAGACGACCGGCGGCGGCATCGGCCGCTTACCTCTTCAGGGGCTCAGCTTGAACATTCGCAAATTCATCGGTGGCACCAGCCGCGACGCGTTACGGCTCGTACGCGAAGCGTTGGGTGCGGACGCCGTCGTTCTGTCGAACCGCACGCTCGACGACGGCAGCGTTGAAATCGTCGCGCTCGCGGACCGCGATCTCGCGGCGATCGCGCCGGCCGATGCTGCCGCGGCGCAAGCGCTGGTTGGCTTGAGTGGCCAGGGTGGTCAAGGCGGCGCGTTCGCGCAGCCCTCCGCCATGACGCAAATGCCGCGCTCACCGCGCGCTGCGCCCGGCGCACCGGCTGCGCTCGCCGCCCCGATCGGCGCGGCGAACCCTTACGCGAGCGGCATGCCCGACGTGTTCTCATCGGTGTTCGGCGCGAGCCCGGAAGTGGGCGCCGAAAACGGCGGCGCGAATGCCGACGCCGATACGCCGGATGGCGATCACGCCGCCGACACCGCTGTCTCGCTCGGCCAGGCAACGGGCCAGGCACCGGCGGCAGCGTCCGCTGCAGGGGCGTCGCTTTCGCCTTCATCGCGCGCCGCGGCAGGCCAGCAGGCCGCGCAATCGGCGATGCCGCCGACGCTGCATGCCGCGCTGCAGGCAACGCAATCGCAGCAAACGGTGCCGCTCGCGCACTCGCCGCTGCAAATGGCGTTGCAGGCCGCAACCGAGTCGCTTGGCTCGTCCGCCTTTGCGCCATCGTTTGCGTCCATGACCCAGGCCGCGAACGCCAACGCCCCGGCCGCCGCCCGTGAAGCCGCTGCGCGCCTCGAGCAGGCCGCCGCCGCGAGCGCGAGCGATGCGTCGCGCACGATGGCCGAGTCGAACCCCTGGCTCATCGATCACGCTCGCCGTATCGCGAACCAGCAGAACGCTCCGCGCGTGCCGGGCATGACGCCCGCGGCCGCAGCGGCACGCGGTCTTGGCAATGTCGCCGATCCGGTGCTGCCGCCCGACGTGGACGCCAGCACGCCCGACTGGGCGCTCGAGGCCGCGCACGTCGCCGCGCGCCGCGCCGCGCAGCGCCTCGGCCACGGCCCGGAAGCCGCGGGTCCCGCGCCCGGCAGCCGCAACGCGCAGGGCGCCGACGCGGCCCAGACCGTGAGCGAAGCGATCCGCGCGCGCATCGAGCAGGTCGTCAACGAAACCGTGATGAACGAACTCGCCTCCATGCGCGGCATGATGGAAGAGCAGTTCGCGGGCCTCCTGTGGGGCGAACGCCAGCGCCGTAGCCCGGTGCAGGGCGCGCTCACCAAGCAGCTGTTCGCCGCGGGCTTTTCGGCGCAGCTCGTGAAGATGATGATCGACCGCCTGCCCGAAGTCGAAACCGAAGAAGCCGGCATGGAATGGCTCCAGTCGGTGCTCGAATCGAACCTGCCGGTGCTCGAAGACGAAGAGGCGCTCATGGAGCGCGGCGGCGTGTTCGCGCTGATGGGCCCGACCGGCGTGGGCAAGACCACGACCACGGCGAAGCTCGCCGCGCGCTGCGTGATGCGCTTCGGCGCGAGCAAGGTCGCGCTCCTCACCACCGACAGCTACCGTATCGGCGGCCACGAGCAACTGCGCATCTTCGGCAAGATCCTCGGCGTTTCGGTGCACGCGGTGCGCGACGGCGCGGACCTCCAGCTCGCCCTCACCGAACTCAAGAACAAGCACATCGTGCTGATCGACACGATCGGCATGAGCCAGCGCGACCGCGCCGTGGCCGACCAGATCGCCATGCTGTGCGGCGCCGGCCGCCCGGTGCAGCGCTTGCTGCTGCTCTCGGCGACCAACCACGGCGACACGCTCAACGAAGTCGTGCAGGCCTACCAGAGCGGCCCGGAAAACGCGCCGCTCACGGGCTGCATCCTCACCAAGCTCGACGAGGCGACCAATCTCGGCAGCGCGCTCGACACGGTGCTGCGCTACAAGCTGCCGGTGCATTACGTCTCGACGGGCCAGAAGGTTCCCGAGAACCTTTACGTGGCGACGCGCCGCTTCCTGATCCGCAGCGCGTTCTGCATACCGCGAGAGAGCTCGCCGTTCGTGCCGCACGAAGACGATATCCCGGCGCTGCTGTCGGCACTCTCGACGCGTTCGAATTCGCAGGCTCCCGAGGTCAGGTTTGGATAAGTTCGTAATCGATCAGGCTGAAGGGCTGCGGCGGCTCCTCGCGCGCGAAGGCTCGCGCGTGGTCGCGGTGACAGGCGGCGCGGGTTCGCCCGGCCGCACGACCGCCGTGGTCAATCTCGCGGCGGCGCTAACCGCGCAGGGTAAGGACGTGCTCGTGATCGACGAGTGCCTCGGACCCCGCTCGGTCTGCTCGCTGGTGGGCAATGTGCGCGGCGCAGGCAACTTCGCCGCCGTGATGCGCGGCGAGCGCACGCTCGACGAAGCCGTGGGGCGTCACGCGCTCGGCTTCGGCGTGCTGGCCGCCTCGCGCGACAACCGCGCGCAGTACACGTCCGCGCAACTGCAAAAAGTCATTTCGGGCCCCGCGGACATCGTATTGATCGACGCGCAGCTCGATGCCGAAGGCGCGCTCTCGCCGCTCGCCATGCACGCGCATGACGTGCTGATCGTCATGCGCATCGGTGCGCAGTCGATCACGGACGCGTATGCGTGCATGAAGCGGCTGCACTTCGCGCATGCGATCGCACAGTTCCGCGTGCTTGCGAATCATGTGGCGAACGCGAGCGACGCGCACACCGCAATCGAAAACCTCGCCGGGGTAGCGAGCCGCTACCTGAGCGTGTCGCTCGAAAGCGCCGGATGCGTCGCCGCCGATCAGCACATGGCGCAGGCGCTCAAACTCGCACGCTGCATCGTCGATGCGTTTCCCTCGACGAACGCCGCGCGAGACTTCCGGCACGTGGCCGCCGAACTGCCGCACTGGCCCATGCGACCCGCGGTTTCGGCGTGCTCGCCGGCCACGGCGCGCGCCAGCGCCGCATTCGTCCCCACGGACGAAGCACACGAAGCGGCGGGCGACGCACCCGCCGACGACCTGGACGGCGTGCCGCGAGACGGCGTCCAGCTACACGCTACGCATGCAACAAACGCCGCACACAGCGCGCTCGCCGCGAACGCCGATTCGTTCGTAGCCAGCGTGACGGGTGTGCATCCCGCACCCAACGCAACATCTGCGTCCGCACCGGCCCATGTGGGCTGGCGGACCGATACGCCCGCGCAGCGCACGTCGCCGCAGCACGTTTGACGTGCTCACGACGACGCCAATCAGGGACATGAGAAGTGGAGAGCACGATGTATAACGCTCAAGGAAAAATTTCGCAGGCCGACGTGCTTGCGAAGTACGCGCCGCTCGTCAGACGGCTCGGCTTGCAGCTCGTGGCCAAGATGCCGGCGAGCGTGGACCTCGACGACCTGATCCAGGCCGGCATGATCGGCCTGCTCGACGCGGCCAACCGCTACAAGGAAGATCAGGGCGCGCAGTTCGAGACCTACGCGAGCCAGCGCATTCGCGGCGCGATGCTCGACGAGCTGCGCAGCAACGACTGGCTGCCGCGCAGCCTGCGCCGCACCTCGCGCGAAGTGGAAAGCGCGGTGCACCAGGTGGAGCAGCGGCTCGGGCGCTCGGCGAGCGAAACGGAGATCGCCGAGCATCTGAGCATGCCGCTCGACGAATACCAGAGCATGCTGCAGGACCTGCATGGCAGCCAGCTCATCTATTACGAAGACTTCGACCGCTCCGCCGAGGACGAACCGTTCCTCGACCGCTATTGCGTCGATCACTCGGACCCGCTTTCGGCGCTGCTCGACGACAGCCTGCGCGGCGCGCTCGTCGAAGCGATCGAGCGGCTGCCCGAGCGCGAGAAGCTGCTCATGTCGCTCTACTACGAGCGCGGCATGAACCTGCGCGAAATCGGCGCGGTGATGGAGGTGAGCGAGTCGCGCGTGTGCCAGCTGCACAGCCAGGCGGTGGCGCGCTTGCGCACGCGGCTGCGCGAGATGGCGTGGGCCGGCCAGGAGACTTGAGGCGGTAGACGCCGCGCCTTGGCTGGCGTGGGCTGGGTTGCGGTGAAAGAGCCGGGGTGCGGGAGCGCTCCGGCTTTTTTGTTTGGCGGGCGGTTCGAATCACATGGTGCCAATTTGGCACCATGCGTGATATAGTGACTCCACTCCGTCAATGGAGATCGACTCGAACGAGAACCTCGGGCCGCGCATCCGCCAAACGATGTAGGCGTGCGCCAGGCCCGAAAAAAGGATGAACAATGGCTATCAACAACGGTATGGAAAACTCCAGCCGCGGGCGAATCACTGCCCGGTTGAGCGCGGAGAAACAGGAAATCCTGCAGCTTGCTGCAGACCTTTCGGGCAGCACCCTCAACCAGTTTATTGTGCAGGCCGCGCTTAGGGCCGCGGAGCAGGTTATCGAGCAGGAAGAGGTCATTCGTTCCATCCGCCTGACGATGGACGAATCGAAGCGCTTCTTCGCTTTGCTGGACGAGCCGCCGAAGCCCAATGAAGCGCTGCAGCGCGCGATGGCTCGCTTCAGGAAGAACAAGAGTGCAAACGCAGATTCGTCAGCTGAGGGAGAGCGATGACCGCAGCAGCTTCGACTGCGGCGTCGATTCGATGAGCGAATGGATTCGCCACGTAGCGAGTCAGCACCAAAAGAAGAATCTATCTCGCACTTACGTTGCTGCGGTGTCGTCCGCGCCGCGCACGATTGCGGGCTACTACGCCCTTGCGGCGACAGCGGTAGAAACGCAGGGAATGCCGGCCGCACGGCTGCCGAGGAGCGTGTCCGCAGTCCTGCTCGCCCGACTGGCGGTAGACAGGCGGCACCAGGGCCTGGGCCTTGGCGAATATCTGCTGATGCACGCACTGGATGTTGTTCTGACAACGGCGGAGTCGGTGGGCGTGCAGTGTGTTCTCGTCGACGCGCTCGATGAGAACGCAGGAGGGTTCTATCGGAAATACGGATTCGTGCCGTTCACCGATGCGCCGCGCAGACTTTTCCTGCCGGTCGCTACGATCAAGCAAGCATGAAAATCTGAAGGCGATTCGTTGCCTCAAACAAAAAAGCCGAAGCGGCAACGCTTCGGCTTTTGTCTTTGGCGAATCCCTGGTGAGCGCCGCTTACAGCCCGAACGCCGGCAGCCGCCCATCGGGACCGTACAGCATCGCGCCGTTGCCCGTTTCGCCGCGCAGGATCGAGAGCGCGCGGCGGTTATGTTCCATGCGTGTGCGGATCATCATGCCGATCGTGAGGTTCTTGCGGCGCGCGCGCTCGGTCGAACCCTTGAGCAACTCCCACTGGCTCGCGAGACGCGTGTCGCCGTCGCAGGCCATTTCGATGCCTTTGCGGCCGCCGGGGAGGCCGAGGCCTGCCAGCTGCGCGTCGCGCGCCTTTTCGAGGCCCGCGAGACGCTGCGTGAGCGTTGTCTTCTGCTCGACGATCTGCGGGAGCGCCTCCATGCCGTCGGCTGACACGAGCGCCTTTTCTTCATAGGCGAGCAGCGACGCGAACGCCTCAACCGTGGCGTGTTCGTCGATCAGTGTGGCCAACAGGGCATCTTTCATTGCAAGGCACCAAAAAAGCGAAGTTTACGCGGCGCTCGTGCGTCGGACGTCAGTTGCCAGACGTCGGCTTCACGAGGTCGCGGGCGGTTTGGATCACGCCGTCGGCAATCTTGCCGGAGTCGATCTGCAGCGTGCCGTTGCGGATCGCGTCCTTGATCGATTGCACGTGCGCCGTGTCGATGTCGGCGGAGCCGCTCGCGGCGAGCGAGCGCATCGTCGACGACAGCGACGAGAGGTTCACGTTCGCGCCCGCAGCGCTCGTGCTGCTTGCCGCGCCGGAGGTGGCCGCGCTGTCGGTGCTGGCGGCGCTTACGCCGCTCGAATCGGCTTGCGAGCGCGCAACGCCATCCTGCAGCGGGCGCGGATCATTGCGGGTGGAGGAGTCAACTTTCACGATGGGCTTTCCTGATCGATTTGACCTTGATAACGGCATAGGTCGGGCCGAACTTTAGCCGAAAATCCCACCGTTACATGCTGTTACGTGTGCTGGCGCACAAAGCCGTAAACCGCCGGATCGGGCCGCCGGACGGGGCTGAAACCGCCTCGATCCGGCCCTTACCAGATCTTGCTGAGCCTAGATTTGCACCTGCACGGTGCCGGCGTCCTTGACCACGCCCGAGATGATCTGGCCGCCGCTCGTGCGCACGCGCACCTGCTGGCCAGGCTCGGCGTTGTTCAGCGCGCTGCCTTCGGCGGAGATCGTGAAGTTGCTGCCCACGGCGATCACCTTGACGGTTTGCCCGATCACCACCGAGGCGGCGCTGCGCAGCATGTCGGTGCGCAGCGGCAGTCCCGCGGCAATACGCGCGAGCGCGACGGCGCCCGTCGCCTGGTTGGGATCGGTGATGATGGTCTGCGGCAGGTTCGCGAGATCGCCCGCGCGCGGCATGAAGTCCGCGGCCGAGAGGGCTTCGCCCGCGCCGATCTGGCGCGAGGCCACGTAGTAAGTCACGTCCACGGCAATGCGCGCGCTCACATAGAGCGTCCACGGCTTCGCGCCGATGCAGCGCACGCCCACGGTCGTGTGGCCATACGTGCGCGCGCCAGGCGGCATGAACGGCTCGAGCGAGGTGCAGGCCGCGAGGCCGCGCGGGAACACCGGCGCGACCGTAATGTTCACGTGGCCCGGCAAGCCCGCCGACTGCTGCTGCAGGAAGGTGAGTGCGACGGCGCGGATCGATTCGCCGTCCTGCTGACCGGGCGGTACGGTCTGCGCGTTCGTGGCGGCGGCGCTGGTATTCGGATTCGGCGGCGCGCTGGCGCTTGCACTGGCCACCGGCTTCGCGCCAGCGTCCACGACTACGGCGGCGACGCGGTTAGCGGTGCCTGGCAAGTTCACGCGCTGGAGCGTGCCCGCGTTGTTCGGGTTGGCCGGCGGCACGCGCACGGGCTGGGCGCTCGCACCCGGCGCGGGAATCGTGACGATGCGCGGCGCGTTGCCTTGGGGCACGCGCTCGCCGGGACCCGGAATCGTGATCATGCCGTTCGAGTCGACGCCCGCGCGCGCGTCCTCGGGTACGCCGCGCGAATTCAGATCGGCGTAACTGGCCGCGCGCAACGGCGCGGCGTCACTGGCGGGTGCATTGGTGGCGGCGTTGTTGGCGGCATTCGTGACGGTATTGCTGGCCATAGCCGCCGCAGGCTTCTTCGCGTTGCTGGCGAGCAGCGCGTTCATCTGCGCGGCGTCGGCGCCCGCGCGGTCGCCGTTGCCCGCAATAAAGATCTGGCCGCCCGCGCCCTCGGGCTGCGGTGCGGTTTGCGCCGCCGTTTGCGCCGCAGTTTGCCCATAAGCGAGCGCGCCACCCAGGGCGCAGCCAAGCACGCACGTCCAGGACACGCTCCACGACAGCGCGCGCGCACGCCGCTTCAGGCCCGCGTCGGGCCTGCGCAAAGAGGCAGTTTGCGGCATCGTCGTTCTCCATCGAATGCATTGACACGCCTCGCATTCTAGGCGGCCGCCCCCGCGCGCTTGCGTCGAATAGAGGGGCGCTTTACCGGCTATTCGTCCGATTGGTTCTTGCCACCCCCGCCTAATATTCCACTCCATGCGCAAAGGCCTTCGGGTCACGCGCCTAACGTTTGCGCCGCGCTTGCACCGGATTCCTCGCCGATGGCGAGCCTGCCGCGCTCACGCCAAATCCTTTTTCGCTTCACGGAGAACGCCCGATGCTGGACAAACTCGATGCCGAATTCGCCTTTGGGCGCGAAGCGCTCGATGTGCGCGCCACGCGGCAGGCATTGATCTCTTCGAACATCGCGAACGCCGACACGCCGGGCTACCAGGCGCGCGACGTGGACTTCTCGGCTTCGCTTGCGGGCGCGCTGCGCCAGCAAGGCGCCGGCGGCACGGCGGGCATGGCGGCCACCTCGGGCGGCAACGTCCAGCCGCTCGCCATGGCGCAGCCCGCGGGCGTGACGAGCGGCATGCAGATGGCGTCCACGGAGTCGGGCCACATGGCCGGCGACGCGAAGCTGATCCCGACCGGCGGCCCGGCCGACACCTACAAGAGCCAGCTCATGTTCCGCACGCCGGTGCAGCCCGCGCTCGACGGCAACACGGTCGATCTCGACACCGAACGCGTGCAGTTCGCCGACAACGCGCTGCACTTCGAGTCGGGCATGACGGTGGTCTCGCAGCAGATCAAGACGATGTTGTCCGCGATCACCTCGGGTTCGAGCTGATCGACGCGCGAGCGAAGCGGCAATACGTACGCAACAACGAAGCCATGAACGACCAACGCGCGCGCGACGCGCACCTGATGTGAGGTCAACGAAACCATGCCATCCCTGATGAACATTTTCAGCGTTGCGGGCTCCGCCATGACGGCGGAATCGCAGCGTCTGAACGTGACGGCGTCCAATCTCGCCAACGCCGACAGCACGACCGGCCCCGACGGCCAGCCGTACAAGGCGAAGCAGGTCGTGTTCGCGGTCAACCCGCTCGGCGGCGCGCGCACGGCCTCGGGCCAGCAGGTGGGCGGCGTCAGGGTGACCGGTGTGGTGGACGACCCCACGCCCATGAAGCAGACCTACGACCCCGACAGCCCTTCCGCGAACGCGGACGGCTACGTGACGATGCCCAACGTCGATCCGGTGCAGGAGATGGTGAACATGATCTCGGCGTCGCGCTCGTACCAGGCCAACGTCGAAACGCTGAACACCGCCAAGCAGTTGATGCTCAAGACGCTCACCATCGGTACGTAAAGCGGGCACCTAGAGCGGGTACTTGAAGCGGCGAACTGAAGCACAGCACGCACGACGCAGTAATACAGAGACCAGCGGGCGCGAGACGAAGCCGCGCCCGCCACCACCACACGCCAAGCACGAAGCGCAATCGAGGGAGAACGCGTTGAGTTCCAGCAACACAACCATCGGCGGCAGCACCGCCACCGTGTCGCAGCAACTGCTCGACACCATGAACGGCACGAGCTCGTCGAGTTCGTCGTCGTCGAGCGGCACGAGCGCGAGCGACCTGCAGACCACCTTCCTGCAGCTGCTCGTCGCGCAGTTGCAGAACCAGGATCCGACCGATCCGATGGACAGCTCGCAGATGACCTCGCAGCTCGCCCAGATCAACACGGTGTCGGGCATCCAGCAGCTCAACACGTCGCTGTCGTCGCTTTCCACGCAACTCTCGGCGGGCCAGAACGCGCAGGCTGCGCTGCTCATCGGCTCGACCGTGCTCGCGGCTGGCAGCAGCGCCGCGGTGTCGAGCGGCACGGCGCCGCAGCTCGGCGTCACGCTGCCTTCGGCGGTGTCGGACGTGAAGCTCACGATCACGAACTCGGCAGGCCAGGTCGTCAACACGCTCGACCTCGGCGCGCAGTCGGCGGGCACCGTGCCCGTCACCTGGAACGGCAAGGACAGCTCGGGCAACACGGTCGCGGACGGCACCTACACGATCACTGCCAGCGCGACGACCAACGGCCAGTCCGCCACGGCCACCGCGCTCGTCGCGAGCCAGGTGCAGGGCGTGGTCCAGCAGTCGGACGGCACTGCAAGCCTTTCGCTCGCCAACGGCAAGACGGTCCCGCTTTCGAGCGTGGGCGCCATTCTCTGAACACGACAATCAACGCAATAAGCGCGGAGTAGACAACCATGGGCTACCAGCAAGGATTGAGCGGCCTCGCCGCCTCGTCGAACGACCTCGACGTGATTGGCAACAACATTGCCAACGCGAACACCATTGGCTTCAAGGAAAGCACGGCGCAGTTCGCCGACGTCTACGCGAACACCATCGCGACGTCGGTGGGCAACCAGATCGGCCTCGGCGCGTCGCTGCAGACCGTGCAGCAGGACTTCTCGCAAGGCACGATCAATACGACGGGCCAGGCGCTGAACGTCGCCATCAACGGCAACGGCTTCTTCCAGATGTCGAACAACGGCACGATCACGTATTCGCGTAACGGCGTGTTCCAGCTCGACAAGAACGGCTATATCACCGACGCCTCGGGCAATGACCTGATGGGCTATGCCGCCAGTTCGACCGGCGTGATCAATTCGGCGCAGACCGTGGCGCTGAAGGTGCCGACCACCAACATCGCGCCGCTGGCGACGTCGAACATCACGGCGCAGCTGAACCTGAACGCGCAGGACACGGTGCCGACGACCGCGACGTTCAGCGCGACCGACTCGACGAGCTACAACTACTCGACGTCGATCACGGGATACGACACGCTGGGCGGCGCGCAGACGGTCAACATGTACTTCGTGAAGGACGCGACGAGCGGCCAGTGGGACGTCTACGCGGGTCAGGCCGGCTCGGTGGAGCGGCTCGGCACGGCGCAGTTCAGCTCGTCCGGCGCGCTCCAGAGCATTACCGCGGATGCGACCAACCCCGTGTCGACCAACGGCACCTCGTCGTTCACCTTCAGCATTACGCCGACGGACGGCTCCACGCAGCCCCAGTCGCTTACGCTCGACCTCTCGGGCACGACGCAGTACGGCTCGGCCGACGGCGTGAACAACCTCGCCCAGGACGGCTACCCGAGCGGCACGCTGTCGAACTTCTCGATCGGCGCGGACGGCACCATCACCGGCAACTACTCGAACGGCCAGACCATGGCGCTCGGCCAGATCGTGCTCGCCAATTTCAACAACCCGAACGGCCTCGTGAACCTGGGCGGCAACCAGTTCCAGCAAACGACGGCGTCGGGCGTGGCGCAGATCTCCACGCCGGGCAGCACGAACCACGGCACGCTCACGGGCGGCGCGCTCGAAGCGTCGAACGTCGACCTGACGAACCAGCTCGTCGACCTGATCACGGCACAGCGCAACTACCAGGCGAACGCGCAGACCATCAAGACGCAGCAGACCGTCGACCAGACGCTGCTGCAGATGTAACGCGCCTAACCACGTACCGGGCACATCATGGACCGACTGATCTATACCGCGATGACGGGCGCGAGCCAGGCGCTCGAGCAGCAGGCCGTCGTCGCGAACAACCTCGCGAACGTCTCGACCACGGGCTTTCGCGCGCAGCTCGCCAACTTTCGCGCCGTGCCGATGTCGTTCGGCGACGGCTCGACGGTGAACGACCAGACCACGCGCACCTTCGTGCTGTCGGCGACGCCTGGCTCGGACATGACGCCCGGTGCGATCTCGCACACCGGCAACCCGCTCGATATCGCCATCCAGGGCCAGGGTTTCATGGCCGTGCAAACCGCGGACGGCAACGAGGCCTACACGCGTGCGGGCAACCTGCACGTCGATGAGAACGGCCAGCTCGTCACCGCCGCCAACCAGCAGGTGATCGGCGGCGGCGGCCCGATCGCGGTGCCGCCGGGCTCGGCGATCACGATCGGCAAGGACGGCACGGTTTCAGCCATCGCGCCGGGCAGCCCCGCCAACGCGATCGCCATGATCGACCAGATCAAGTTCGTCAACCCGCCGGCCGGTGCGCTCACGCGCGGCGACGACGGCCTGTTCCACACGTCGGACGGCAATCCCGCCGACGCGGACCAGACCGTCCAGGTCGCGACCGAGTCGGTCGAGGGCAGCAACGTGAACCCGGTTGCGGCGATGGTCTCGATGATCACCAACGCGCGCCAGTTCCAGATGCAGACCAAGCTGCTCCAGAACGCCGACCAGAACGAGCAGAGCGCGAACCAGCTGCTCAACTTCAGCTAAGCCATTTCAAGTTAAATGAAGGCCGCTTCGCGACGCACGACGCGCGCGAGGCCGGACCGGGAGAAAGACACCGTGAACCGATCGCTTTACATCGCCGCCACCGGCATGCAGGCCCAGCAGTCGCAGATGGACGTGATCTCGAACAACCTCGCGAACGTGAGCACCAATGGTTTCAAGGGCTCGCGCGCGGTGTTCGAGGACCTCATGTACCAGACGCTGCGCCAGCCGGGTGCGAACTCCACCCAGCAAACCGAACTGCCTTCGGGCAGCCAGGTGGGCACGGGCGTGCAGCAGGTGGCGACCGAGCGTCTCTACACGCAGGGCAACCTGCAGCAGACCGGCAACTCGAAGGACGTGGCGGTCAACGGCGCGGGCTTTTTCCAGGTGCAGATGCCCGACGGCACGACCGCCTATACGCGCGACGGCTCGTTCCAGACCAACTCGCAAGGCCAGCTCGTGACGGCGAGCGGCTACCAGGTGATCCCGGCGATCACGGTGCCCGCCAACGCCACCTCGCTCACCATCGGCAGCGACGGCGTGGTGACGGTCACGACGCCGGGCACGGCCAACAACACGACCATCGGCACGCTGCAGCTCGCCATGTTCATCAACCCGGCCGGTCTCCAGTCGAACGGGCAGAACCTGTTGTCGGAAACGGCGTCGTCGGGCGCGCCCACGGTTTCCACGCCGGGCCAGAACGGTTCGGGCACGCTCAACCAGGGCTACGTGGAATCGTCGAACGTGAACGTGGTGCAAGAGCTCGTGAACATGATCGAGACGCAGCGCGCCTACGAAATCAACAGCAAGGCGGTCACCACTTCTGACCAGATGCTGCAAACCCTCAGCCAGATGCAGGTCTGAGGCTGAGTCCCTGGTTAATCAAGTCGGTGAAGAATATGTCGCAGTCCGTTCGAAACCATCCTCGCATCCGCGCACGGCGGCCGGGCCATGCCCGAGCGCTCGTGGCGGGTGTGGCGCTCGCGATGCTGGCGGGCTGCGCCTACATTCCCAACCGGCAGCCCATCGTGCAGCAGCCGATGACGGCCGTGCCGCCCCCGCCGCCCACGAACAATTCGCCGGGCGCCATCTACAACCCGGGCTACGCGGGTCGGCCGCTTTTCGAGGACCAGCGTCCGCGCAATACCGGCGACATCCTCACGATCGTCATTTCCGAAAACATCAACGCGACCAAGTCATCGGGCGCGAACACCAAGCGCGGCACCAGCACGAGCGTAGCGGGCACCGCGAACTTCCTGCCGGGCTTCTTCAACCGCGCGAACCTGAATACGACGGGCGCGAACCAGTTCGACGCCACGGGCGGCGCGAACGCCTCGAACACATTCACGGGCGTCATCACCGTGACCGTCACGAACGTGCTGCCCAACGGCAATCTCGTCGTGTCCGGCGAGAAGCAGATGCTCATCAACCAGGGCAATGAATACGTGCGCTTTTCCGGCGTCGTCAATCCGAACACCGTTGCCGGAGACAACTCCGTGCTCTCGACCGACGTCGCCGACGCGAAGATCGAATACTCCGCGAAAGGCGTGATCGACGAAGCCGAGACGATGGGCTGGCTGCAACGCTTCTTCCTGAACATCGCGCCATGGTAAAGATCCGCTTCCATCGTTCGCGCCGCTCGCGCATGAAGGACGTGCTCGCCGCCCTGGGCGTGGCGTTCGGTTTCGTCGTTGCGTGCGGCGCGCTCGTCGCCTATGCGACGCCCGCGCGCGCCGAGCGCGTGAAAGACCTCGCGACCTTCCAGGGCGTGCGCGACAACCCGCTCATCGGCTACGGCCTCGTGGTGGGTCTCGACGGCACCGGCGACCAGACGACCCAGGCGCCGTTCACCACGCAAACGCTCGCGAACATGCTCGCGAACCTCGGCATCTCGATCAACAACACGTCGAGCTCGTCGGGTTCCTCGTCGACGCTCAACAACATGCAGCTGAAGAACGTCGCCGCGGTGATGGTGACGGCCGTGCTGCCGCCGTTCGCGCGGCCGGGCGAGCAAATCGACATCACGGTGTCGTCGCTCGCCAATGCGAAGAGCATTCGCGGCGGCACGCTGCTGCTCACGCCGCTCAAAGGCGCGGACGGCCAGGTCTATGCGCTCGCGCAGGGCAACGTGGCCGTTGGCGGCGCGGGCGCCTCGGCCAACGGCAGCAAGGTGCAGGTGAACCAGCTCGCGGCGGGCCGCATCTCGGGCGGCGCGATCATCGAGCGCTCGGTGATCTCGCCGGTCTCGCAGCAGGGCGGCCTCCTCACGCTGACCGTCAACGACATGGACTACGACACGACGCAGCGCATCGTCTCGGCCGTCAACAACATGTTCGGCCCGGGCACGGCCTCGCCGCTCGACGGCCGCACGATCCAGGTGCACGGCCCGGCCGATCCGGCCTCGCAGGTGGGTTTCATCGCGCAGATCCAGGACCTCAACGTGAACCCGGCCACGCCGGCTGCGAAGGTGATCCTGAACGCGCGCACCGGCTCGATCGTCATGAACCAGATGGTCACGCTCGAGAGCTGCGCGGTCGCGCACGGCAATCTCTCGGTCGTCGTGAACACGCAAACGGCGGTGAGCCAGCCCGGCGCGTTCTCCAATGGCCAGACGGTGGCGACACGCCAGTCGCAGATCCAGTTGAAGCAGGACAACGGATCGCTCAAGCTCGTCACGGCGGGCGCAAATCTCGCCGAGGTCGTGAAGGCGCTCAACGCGCTCGGCGCGACGCCGGCGGACTTGATGTCGATCCTGCAGGCGATGAAGGCAGCAGGCGCACTGCGCGCCGACCTCGAGATCATCTAAGGGGTGTAACTTGGATAATACGAACAACATCGGCGGCGGCAGCCTCGACCTCACCAACCGCTTTGCACTCGACGTGCAGGGCTTCGACTCGATGCGCGCCGCGGCGAACGCTTCGCCCCAGCAGGGCGCGAAGATGGCCGCGAAGCAGTTCGACGCCGTCTTCACGCAGATGATGCTCAAGAGCATGCGCGACGCGACGCCCGACGACAGCCCGCTCGAGTCCAACGACAGCAAGCAGTTCACGTCGATGCTCGACCAGCAGCTCGCGCAGCAGATGTCGAACAAGGGCATTGGCGTGGCGAACGCGATGCTCAAGCAGCTCATGCGCAGCATGGGCGGCGCGGCCGGTGCCGATGGCGCAGGCGGGGCAGGCGGCGCGGGCGGCATGGCGGGCGCGATCTCCGGGCTTTCAGGCAAGGACGCGAACGAGGGCAACCTCGCGATGCTCAATGCGCTCGGTCGCGCCTACGGCAACGCGGCGGCCAACGGCGCGCTCGCCAACGGTTCGGGCTACAGCGGCAACAGTGCGCTCACGCCGCCCGTCAAGGGCAACGGCGACGCCTCGGTTGACGCGTTCGTCGACAAGCTCGCCAACGCCGCGCAGCAGGCCAGCTCGACCACGGGCATCCCTGCGCGCTTCATTCTCGGCCAGGCCGCGCTCGAATCGGGCTGGGGCAAGCGCGAGATCAAGAACGCCGACGGCTCGACGAGCCACAACGTGTTCGGCATCAAGGCGAGCAAGGACTGGACCGGCAAGACCGTCTCGACGGTCACGACCGAGTACGTGAACGGCCAGCCGCATCGCGTGGTGGAGAAGTTCCGCGCCTACGACTCGTACGAGGAGGCGATGACCGACTACGCGTCGCTGCTCAAGAGCAATCCGCGCTACGCGTCGGTGATCAACGGCTCGAAGAGCGCTGAGGGCTTCGCGCACGGCATGCAGCGCGCGGGCTACGCCACCGACCCGCACTACGCGAAAAAGCTGCTGACCATCATGCAGCGGATGGCCTGACGGCCGGCTAGGCGGCGGGCAACGCCGCTGGCGTCGCGGTTCGCGTCACATGGGCCGCCGCAAACGTTGCCTCGGCGCAGTTGCCGGAAGAAGCTGCACACGCGTGTTTCATGCAGGGATAAAGCCCACTTTTTTTAGGCCGAATCCCTAAATTTTTCGTAATGCCTGCCGCTAATGCAGGCGAGATGGAAAAGCAATCGGGCAGTCAGACCGCCCGAACGGCGCGCGCGGAAAGGGTCCGCAGGCGCGCTGGCACGTTCACGAATTTCCGGCAGGCCCATGAATACCGTTCAGTCGAATCCACAGGAAGCAGGCGGGGACGCGGAAGGCGCTCACGATTTTGGGCGCCGCAACCCGCTCGAGATCGGCGTCCAGCTACGCAATCTCGTCAATCGCGGCGACTTCCTGACGCTCCAGTATCGCGGCGGACAGCTCGTCACGCGCATTCTGGCCGTCAACGGACGCGAGCGCACTTTCGTGTTCGACTGGGGCGCGCTGCCCGAGCAGAACACGGGCGTGCTCGCCGCGCCCGAGTCCCACTTCCACGCTTCGCCCGACGGCGTGCGCGTGGAGTTCAAGACGGCCACGCCGCGGCGCACCGAGTTCGAAGGGCGCCCCGCGTTCGAAGCCGACTTCCCCGAAGTGCTGTTCTACGTGCAGCGGCGCGAGTATTTCCGCGTCGACACGCCCGTGCTCGAGCCGTGCATCTGCCGCGGCGAACTGCCGAGCGGCGGCCCGCGCTTCGCCTACGAGGTGCATGACCTCTCGCTTGGCGGCCTCGGGTTGCGCACGACCGACGCGCGTGTGGCGGATCTCTCCATGGGCCTCGTGCTGCCCGACGTCGAGCTCGACTTGCGCGCGCACGGCAAGCTGCGCGTGGATCTCGGGCTCGTCGTGCTGCGCTTCATCGACCTGCCCAACGGCGATCGCCGCTATCACATGGGCTTTCGCTTCGACGCGCTGCCCGGCTCCGCCGAGAACACGCTGCAGCGCTATATCACGCAGCTCGAGATGAAGCGCCGCGCGCTCGCTCGCGCCTGATCCGTACCGCCTCACCCGCACGATCCGCATCATCCGGCCGGCGCAATGCAGATTGCGCCGGTTCGCTGCGCCACGGGACAGGCGCGCATGTGCACACGCACGCGCGCTAACGTTTTCGGGCTCATCAGGCGCTCAATTTTTGAAGGGCGCTGCCGTTATACCGTGAGTACATCACGCGGTTTGCCAGGGGGGCGGGCCGTTTTCGAGGATCACGCATGTCCAACATTTTCTCGATCGGTCTGAGCGGCCTGCAGGCAGCGCAGATTGGCATCTCGACCACCGGCGAGAACATCAGCAACTCGACGACCGCGGGCTACACCGTCGAGACGCCGGTGTACCAGGAATCGACGGGCCAGTACACGTCGAGCGGCTATATCGGCAGCGGCGTCACGACCGCGACCGTGCAACGCGCCTACAGCCAGTACCTCACGACGGCGCTCAACAACGCGCAGTCGACCAGCAGCGCGTACTCGGCGTCGTACACCCTCGCCACGCAGCTCTCGAATCTCGTGGGCAGCCCGACCTCGGGTATCGCGACCGCGATCACGAACTTCTTCTCGGGCCTGCAGAACGTTTCGAATTCGCCTTCGGATACCGCGGCGCGCCAGACCGTGCTTTCCGACGCGCAAACGCTCGCCACCCAGATCAACGCCGCGAGCTCGCAGTACGACTCCATGCGCCAGAGCGTGAACACGCAGCTCACGAGCGCCGTCACGCAAATCAACTCCTATACGCAGCAGATCGCGAACCTCAACGCGCAGATCACGTCCGCGAGCGCAGGCGGCCAGCAGCCGAACCAGTTGCTCGACCAGCGCGATCAAGCCGTTGCGAGCCTTTCGCAGCTGGTTGGCGTGCAGGTCGTCCAGAGCAACGGCAGTTACAGCGTCTTCCTTGGCAACGGCCAGCCGCTCGTGGTGAGCAGCAATAGCTACAACCTCACGACACAGCCTTCGAGCACGAATCCTCAGGAACTCACGGTGGCGTGGCAGGGCCTGAACGGCGCGAGCGCCGCGTCGCAAGGCACGCCGCAGGTGCTCAACTCGGCCGCGCTGCAAGGCGGCACGGTGGGCGGCCTGCTTTCGTTCGTCTCGACCACGCTCGATCCGGCGGAGTCGCAGCTCGGCGCGATCGTCACGAGCTTCGCCGCGCAGGTGAACTCGCAGAACGCACTCGGCCTCACGCTCTCGGGCGGCGCGGGCGGCAATCTGTTCACGGTGGGCAACCCGCTCGTCACGGCCAGCTCGACGAACCCCGACACGCAGACCACGGTCAGCGCGACGCTCACGAACAGCACGGCGCCGCTCACCGACAACTACCAGCTGAGCTACGACGGCACGAACTGGAACCTCACCGACACGGCGACGAACACGCTGGTCGATAGCCAGCCGAACGGCACCGCGCCGATCACGATCGGCGGCTTCTCGATCACGCCTTCGGGCACGGTGAGCGCAGGCGACTCGTTCATGATCCAGCCGACGGCCGGCGCGCTCGCGAGTTTTTCTGTCGCCACCAGCGACCCCGCGTCGATCGCGGCGGCGACGCCGGTGGTCGTTTCGGCGGGCACGACGAATGCAGGCACGGCCAACGTCACGCAAGGCACGGTGGGCACGGGCTATTCGACGACGAATCTGCCGGTCACGCTCTCGTACGATTCGACCACGGGCACGCTGACGGGCCTGCCGGACGGCACGACCGTGTCGATTACGGCAGGCGGCACGACGAGTTCCGTGACGATCGACAGCACCGCCACGCCGCCCGTCACCGGCGTACCGTACGACCCGACCACGGGCGCGACGTACACCATCACGAATCTCACCGATTCGACCGGCGCCAACGGCACCGCGACCAACATCAGCTTCACGATGACGGGCACGCCCTCGAACAGCGATTCGTTCACGGTGGCGGGCAACGTGAGCGGCACGCAGGACGGCCGCAACGCGCTCGCGATCGCGAACCTCACGTCGAGCACGGCGTTCAGCGGATCGACCACGCTGACCACGGCGTACGCGAACTACGTCAACACGATCGGCAACTCCGCTAGCCAGCTGAAGGCGTCGAACACCTCGCAGCAGTCGCTCGTGACGCAGCTCACGTCGCAGCAGCAGTCGGTGCAGGGCGTGAACCTCGACGAGGAAGCCGCAAACCTGCTGCAGTACCAACAGCTCTATCAGGCCAACAGCAAGGTGATCCAGACGGCGGCCTCGCTGTTCCAGACCCTGATCGGCATTTTCCAGTGAGGCGCTAATCCATGCGTATCGCGACTTCCCAGATTTTTGCCTCCAGCGTGTCGACGATGGAGAACCAGCAGTCCCAGATCCTCCAGGTCCAGCAGCAGATTTCGACTGGCGTGGCCATTTCGAACCCGGCCGACAATCCGCTCGGCGCGGCGCAGGCGGTGACGCTTTCCACCACGAGCGCGACGCTCACGCAGTATTCGTCGAACCAGACCACGGCGCTTACCGCGCTGCAGCTCGAGGACACGACGCTCTCGAGCGTGACGAGCACGATGCAGAGCATCCATTCGCTCATCATCGAAGCCCAGAACGGCTCGCTCACCGACCAGGCGCGCCAGGCGATCGCCCAGCAGATGCAAGGCGACCGCGACCAGCTGCTCACGCTCGCCAACACCACGGACGGCGCGGGCAACTACATCTTTTCCGGCTTTCAGAGCACCTCGCAGGTGTTCTCGAACAAGTCGGGCGGCGGCGTGACCTACAACGGCGACGCGGGCCAGCGCGTGATGCAGGTGGCCGGCACGCGTAACATCGCGGTGGGCGACACGGGCACGACGGTGTTCCAGAGCGTGCAGGCCGTGGGTTCGGTCAATATTGCCTCGGGCAGTTCGTCGAACACGGGTACGGGCGTGATCAGCAGCGTGACGGTGACGGATCCGACGCAGGCGACCAACAACGACAACTACTCCATCGCGTTCGCCACCGACCCGACGACCGGTGCGCTCACCTATACGGTGACCGACAACAGCGCCAACCCGGCGACGACGACGGCTGCAGCCAACTACACGGAGGGCAGCGCCGTTTCGCTCGGCTCGGGCATGAACGTGACGTTCTCGGGTACGCCAGCCGCGGGCGACTCGTTCTCGGTCACGCCCGCCACGGCGTCGCAGAACACCGACGTGTTCGCGAGCATCGACAGCATCATCGCCGCGCTGAACACGCCCACGAGCGGCTCCCAGGCTGCGGTCGCGAACCTCAGCAACGCGCTGAACACCGGCCTCTCGCAGATCGGCAACTCGCTCTCGAACGTGATCACGGTGCAGGCTTCCGTGGGTGGCCGCGAGCAGGAAGTGAAGGCGCTGCAAACGGTCACCTCGACCAGCTCGCTGCAGGTCACCTCGAACCTCTCCGACCTCACGAGCACCGACACGGTGGCCGCGATCAGCCAGTTCGAGCAGCTCTCGAACGCGCTCACGGCTTCGCAGAAGAGTTTTGCCGCGACGCAGAATCTCTCGCTGTTCCAGTACATCAATCCTTGAACGCGAGGCATTGAGCGGTCGAAAAAAAAAGCGGACTTCGGTCCGCTTTTTTATTGCCTTGCCCGCTGTCGCGAAACGGGCTTCAAGCTGGCGGCCGCAGCGCGGCAGCCACGCGGCCCATCTGGTCGATGCCGCTGTCGAACAGGCGCGCGAAGTAGGGAATCAGGTTGGGCATCATGAGCTGAACGAGCAGCATGCCCACGAGCATCGTGAGCGCGAAGCCGATCTGGAAGATACCGATCTGCGGCGCCGCGCGGTTGAGAATGCCGAGCGAAAGATTGGTGATGAGCAGCGCGACCACCACCGGCAGCGACAGCAGCAGGCCCGAGGTCAGTATCGTCGCGCCATAGTTGGCCATGAGGTTCCAGCCCGAGGCGCCCAGCACGCTCGCCGTGACTGGCAGCGTCTGGAACGTGGCGACGAGCGCCGCGAGCATCTGCAGATGGCCGTCGAACACGAGGAACGTGAGCATCGCCATCATGTTCAGCCACGAGGAGAGCGCCGGCGTGCTGGTGTTGGCCTGCGGATCGAAGAAGCTCGCGAAGCCGAGCCCCATGCCGAGGCTCATCATGTCGCCCGCCGCGGTCACGACCGCGAACACGAGCTGCATCGTGAAACCGAGCGCGATGCCGATCAGGAACTGGTTGACGAGGATCCACACGCCCTCGGCGGAAAACACCGTGACCTGCGGCATGGCGCCGAGCGTGGGCGCGACGATCAGCGTGACGAACCCCGCGAGGCCGATCTTCACGCGCGTGGGCACGGAGCGGTTGCCCAACACAGGCGCGACCGCCACGAGCGCCAGAATGCGCGTGAACGGCCAGAGGAATGCCGTGAGCCAGGCGTTGAGCTGCGCGTAGGTGACGGTGAACATGGAGCGTGCCGAAAAGCCGCGCGGCGGCGGCGCTAGCCCGCCGCGACCGAGACGATGCTCGTGAACATGCGGTGCATGTAGTCGATCATCGTCGAAAGCATCCACGGGCCGGCGATCACGAGCGTGACGCCGATGGCAATCAGCTTGGGGATGAACGAGAGCGTGGTTTCGTTGATCTGCGTGGCGGCCTGGAAGAGGCTCACCACGAGACCCACGGCGAGCGACACGAGCAGCAGCGGCGCGGCTAGCAGGAGCGTGACGTACATTGCCTCGTGGGCAATCGTCATGACCATTTCGGGTGTCATCGTGAGCTCCTTAGCTGAAGCTCTGCGCGAGCGAGCCGATCAGCAGTTGCCAGCCATCCACCAGCACGAACAGCATGAGCTTGAAGGGCAGTGAAATCGTCGCGGGCGAGACCATCATCATACCCATCGACATCAGCACGCTCGCCACCACCAGGTCGATGATGAGAAACGGAATATAGATGGTGAAGCCGATCTGGAAGCCGGTTTTCAGCTCGCTCGTGATGAACGAGGGCACGAGCAGGGTGAGCGGCACATCCTCGGGCCCCTGCATGGGCGCCGCGTGCGAGATGCGCGCAAAGAGCGCGAGGTCGGACTCGCGGGTCTGCCGCAGCATGAAGGTCTTGAACGGCGCCACCCCGCGCGCCACGGCGTCGTCCATCGAAATCGTGCCGGCCGAGAACGGCTTGTAGCCGTCGTTGTAGGCCTTGTCGAGCACGGGCGACATCACGAACAGCGTGAGAAAGAGTGCGAGGCCCACGAGCACCTGGTTGGGCGGCGTGGTCGTCGTGCCGAGCGCCTGGCGCAGCAGCGAAAACACGATGATGATGCGCGTGAAGCTCGTCATCATCAGCACCATCGCCGGCAGGAACGACAGCATCGTGAGCAGCAGCATCGTCTGCACGCTCAGCGAGTAGGTCGTTCCGCCGTTCGGGCCCGGGCTCGTGTTGAAGGCGGGCAGACCTTGCGGACCGGCCACGCTTTGGGCGTGCGCGAGGTGCGGCAGCGCGAGGGCGACGGCGCCCGCGCCGAGCATCAGCGCAAAAGGGAGCGCCGTTCTGGCGATCTTGGCGAGGGTAGCCGCGCGTGCGTGGGCTTCGCCGCCCGCGCCCGGCGCATGAAGGGAACTGCCGTGCATTTACTGCGCTCCGCCGTCGTGACGCATGAAACGCGCGTGGATGCGTTTATTCGCTTCGCTTTTCAGCGCGTCACGAAAGCGCTGTGCGAAAGTGCCCGAGAGGGCGGGGGCGTTGGGAGCCGCCGCCGCGACGCCGGCGGGAAGCTCGCCCGCGGGCAGCGTGTGAAGCAGGCGCACGTTGCCGGGCGCGGCGCCCAGCACGAGCCAGGTGTCGCCGATCTCGACCACGGCCACGCGCTCCTTGCCGCCGAGCGATGCGCCGCCCACGGTCTTCACGAGCGCGTTCTTCGGGCCGCCTTGCAGGCCGAGACGCCGTGCGAGCCAGGCGCAGCCGAACACCACGCCGATCACGAGCGCGAGACCCAGCACCGTCTGCACGACCGCGCCGAAACCGAGCGCGGGAACCGCGCTGCCGGCGATCACGGCGGAGGCGCCCGACGTACCCGCGGCACCGGCGGCCGCGCGCGTGGCTTCGTTGACCGCCTGAAGGTCGGCGGCCCGCGCGCTCATGACGGCGCAAACCGCGGCGCCGGCGAGCGAGAGGTGCACGGCGAGGCGCCACGCGAAGCGCAGCGCCTGCGCGCCGCGGGACTTGCCCGCGCGTCGTGCGTTGGCGCGAGAAGCCACGCTCGTCGCGACGCCGGGAACAGCCTCGCGTTTCATCGGTTCAGTTTCCGGATCCGCTCGGACGGCGTGATGATGTCGGTGAGACGAATACCGAACTTGTCGTTCACGACCACCACTTCGCCCTGGGCGATGAGGCAGCCGTTCACGAGCACGTCCATCGGCTCGCCGGCCATGCCGTCCAGTTCCACGACCGAGCCCTGCGCGAGTTGCAGCAGGTTGCGGATGGCGATCTTGGTGCGGCCAAGCTCCACGGTCATCTGGACGGGAATGTCCAGAATCATGTCGATGTCGTTGGCCGTCTTGGTCGAATCGACCTTCGAGAGCGGCTGGAACACGGCCGCGGGCTGCGCGGCCGGTGCGTCGTTGCTGTTCTGCTCGGCAAGCGCGCTCGCCCAGTCGTCCAGCGACGACTCGCCGCCCGCATCCTGCGCCGCGGCCTCCGCAAAGCCCGGGTCGAGCACCGGCTCGTCTGCGCTCGTGCCGTTTACGTCACTCATATCCACCTTCCTTCATCGTGTCGGCTGCGCTGATCATCTTCTGGACCCGCAACGCGTATTGACCATTGAAAATTCCGTAGCCGCACTCCATCACGGGCACACCGTCCACCTTGGCGGTGATGTGTTCCGCGACGTTCATGGGCAGCACGTCGCCCTTCTTCATGTTCAGGATCTGCTCGAACGTCACGGGCACCTGCGCGAGGTCGGCCGTGAGTTCGACTTCGGCGGCCTGCACCTGCTGCGAGAGCACGCGCACCCAGCGGCGGTCCACGTCGAGCACTTCGCCTTGCAGCGGCGAGGCGAGCACGTCGCGGATCGGCTCGATCATCGAGTAGGGCATGCAGATGTGCAGCGTGCCGCCCGTCGGACCGAACTCGATCGAGAACTGCGTGACGATCACGATCTCGTTGGGCGTGGCAACGTTTGCGAACTGCGTATGCATTTCGGAGCGCACGTATTCGAACTGCAGCGGCCGCACGCTCTTCCACGCGGTCGTGTAATGCTCGAACACGAGATTGAGCAGCTTGCCGATGATGCGTTGTTCGGTTTGCGTGAAGTCGCGGCCTTCCACGCGCGTGTGAAAGCGCCCGTCGCCGCCGAACAGGTTGTCCACGACGAAGAACACGAGGTTCGGGTCGAACACGAACAGCGACGTGCCGCGCAGCGGCTTCACGTGCACGAGGTTCAGGTTCGTCGGGATCGGCAGGTTGCGGGTGAACTCGCTGTACTTCTGCACGCGCACCGGACCCACCGAGATTTCGGCGGTGCGGCGCATGAAATTGAAGATGCCGACGCGCAACAGGCGCGCAAAGCGCTCGTTGATGATTTCGAGGCCGGGCATCCGGCCGCGGACGATACGTTCCTGCGTCGCGATGTTGTAGGGACGTACGCCCTGCTTCTCGGAGCCGTTCGAATCGGAATCGACTTCGCCGGTGACGCCTTTGAGGAGGGCATCGACCTCCTCCTGGGACATGAACTCGTCGTGACCCATCGTCATGATGACTGGCCCTCCATCGCGGGAATCATTTCAGTCACGCTCACTGGACGACGAATTCGGTGAACAGCACGTCGTCGACGTGCATCGGCTTTTCGTTCGCGTCCGAAGGCTGCGAGATCAGCACGGCGAGCTCGGTGGCGAGCGCACGCTTGCCGTCGAGCGGCGCGAGGTCGGACGGATGTTTGTTCGAGAGCGCGAGCAACAGGCGGCTGCGGATCTCGGGCATGCGCGCGACGAGCGCGTCCTGGGTGGCCTGGCTGTCGAGCTTGAGCGTGAGGCCGATGCGCAGGTAGTGCGATTCGCCGTCGTCGGTCTGCAGGTTCACGGTCATCGGCTCGAGCGCGTAGTAGACGGGCACGGCCGGGGGCGCTGCCGCCGGCGTGGCCGGCGCGCTCGCCGCGTGGCGCGACATGAAGAACCACGTCGCGCCGCCCGCCACTGCGGCGGCGAGGATCGCAATGAGCGCGATGAGGAGAATGCGCTTCATCGGTCCGGGTTTCGCGCCTTGGGGCGCGGCTTGCTGGGATGCGGTGGTGGTCGCCATGTCGAAGAGTCAGCCTGGGATGCTTGCAAGGGTCCGGGGCGCCGACCTGATGGTCAGTCCGGGCATGCTGCATTGTTCCGGCTTTTGCCTTTCAGCGATGGGAGGAATAGACGGGGGAATTCCGGCTATCTCGTGGTTTTGTTGCGCGCCGCGGCAAGCCGGGCACGTCATGCGAGCGTGGGGCAGACGTAAAGCAGCCGCGTACGCGGCTGCATTGTCCGAAGATGCCGGGCAGGTCCGGCTGGGGAGGTCGGGAGGTGGGGAAGGCGCTTGAGGCGCGTCAGGCGAACGTGTCGATCAGGCCGACGGAGCGCTGCGTGACGCTCGCGGCGGTGCCGAGCGCGTCGTCCACGGCGTCCGCCGCGCTCAGCGTGCTGCCGGAACCCGAGCCCGAGCCCGAGCCCGAGCCCGAGCCGGAACCGCTGGAACGGCCCGAACCGCTGCCGTCCTGCTGCGCCTGCTGGTTCATCTGCCGCGAGAAGCCGTCGCTCACGCTCGCGCTGCCAAGGCCAATGCCGTTCTGCTCCATGGCCTCGCGCAGCTTCGGCAGGGCCGCCTCGACGGCCTCGCGCACCTGCTGGTGCTGCGAGACGAAAAGCGCGTGCGCGTGGCTTTCCGTGACCTGCAGAACAACCTGGAGCGGTCCGAGATCCTTCGGATTGAGCGTGAGTTCCGCCGACTGCTGGTGCGCGTTCGAGAGGAACACCACTTTCTGGCTGAGCGCGTCTTCCCAGTCGTTTGTGCCGACCTGCGGCGCGATCGAAGCGGAGGCAGCGGCCGCGGCCGCCGGATTCGCGCTGGCGCTGGCGGCCTGAGCCGCCTGGGCCTGGGCGGCCGACGCGGCGGCGACCGCTGCGGCCTGGGTGGCGGCGAGCGCATCGGTCGTGGCCGTGCTCGCCGTGACGTCGGTCTGCGTGGCGGCGCCTGCCTGCTGCTGCGCCGCTGCCGTGAGCGCGTCCGTTGCGGCCTTCGCGGCGTCGGTGGCGGTCGTCGTGACGCCCTTGGCCGCGTCGGCGCTTGCGCCGCTGCTCGTTGCCGTGCCGAATGCCTTGCTTTGGGCGTTCGCGCTCAAATGCGAGGCGAAGCTGCTGGCGATGCCGGAGCCCGAGCCTGAGCCTGAGCCCGTGGTGGCCGTGGCTGCGCTGTTTGCCGCCGTGCCTGCCGTGTTCGCCGCGCGCGTGGCGAGCGCGCCCGCGCCGCCGCGCAGCTGCGCGAGCGCAGCTTGCAGCGCGTCGTGCACCGACGTGACGCCGGCACTAGTCGTGCTGCCGGTGTCCGTGCCGTCGCCCGCAGCGCCCGTCGCGCCGGCGGCGGCCGTGGCGGCTGCCGCAGCGGCCGCGGACGCGACGCCTGCGAGCGTGCTGTCGCTGCTCGCCTGGCTGCCTGTCTGGCTGCTGTCGTCGTTCGCGTCGGTGCTCGTGCCGTTCTGCGCCTGCTGCGCCTGCAAGGCTTGCTGAGCCTGCGCCGCGGCGGCTTGCGCGCCTGCGTCCGCGGCCTGCTTTTGCTGGGAGCGCGCGGCGGCGCGGCGATCGGCGCTCGAGGTGGACTGCGAGCCCTGGCTCGAGTTCGAGCTCGACGTCTGCGAGGCGCCGCTGCTACTGCTACTGCTGCTTTGCGACGAGGCATTGCTGCTCGACGCATTCGAGTTCGACTGCGCGGCGGCATTCGACTGCGCGCTTTGCGCCGCCTGGGCGTTCTGGCTGGCCTGCGCGCTTTGCGCGTTCATCTGCTGTTGCAGCGTCTGCGCGAAACCCTGGCTGGCGGCGTCGGCCTGGCTGATGGCGTTCGACGCCGTATTCGACGCGGCGTTCGATGCGGAATTGCCCGTCACTGCGTCGGCGGCGGCGCCGAACATCGAGGAGAGGGAAGAGAGGAGCGACATGCTGGCGGCCTCGAAAACGTATTACGGGTGTTGCGACGTTCGCGTGCGCAGCACGCGTGCGGCGTGCTCGTCGGCGTCGCGCTGTTCGCGGCGGGCGTCCTTGCGGGCCTGCACATCGTCGTGGCGGGTTTGCAGGACCTCGTACGAGCCGAGCTTCTGCTTGCTGCGCTGCCATTCGGGCTTGGCGGCCTCCACGCGCGCGGTGGCCTGCTCGAGCATGCGACGCTGCTGTTCGATCGCCGCGTCGAGCGTGTCGATGAATGCCTGGAAGTTGCGCACGTTGCCCGCGGCCATGCCGCTGCGCGCCGATTCGGTGAAGCGCGCGTGATACTCGTCGCGGTAGGTGATGAGCGCCTCGAGCTGCTTTTCGACCTCGCCGCGCTGGCGCTGGACGCGGCCGAGCTTTTGCGTGGCGGCGTCGACGTCGTCCTGGGCGAGGCCGATCAAGGTTTGCAGCGCGGTCTGTTTCGTCATGTCCTGGCTCCGATCAGCTGGCCGAGCATCTCGACGCTCTGATCATAGTTCGCGGTTTCGCGAAAACCCTGCTGAAGAAAGGCCTCGATGCGCGGATACAGTGCGATTGCGCGGTCGAGCACGGCGTCGCGCCCGCTCACGTACGCACCCACGTTGATGAGGTCACGGTTGCGCTGGTAGCGCGAAAGCATCTGCTTGAGCGCGCGCGTCTGGTTCAGATGCTGGTCGTCGATCAGCGCGGTCATCGCACGGCTGATCGAAGCCTCGATGTCGATGGCCGGATAGTGTCCCGCTTCGGCGAGCGCACGCGAGAGCACGATATGGCCGTCGAGAATCGCGCGCGCCGAGTCGGCGATCGGGTCCTGCTGATCGTCGCCTTCGGTGAGCACGGTGTAGAACGCCGTGATCGAGCCGCCGCCCTCGGGGCCGTTGCCGGTGCGCTCGACGAGCGCCGGCAGCTTCGCGAACACCGAAGGCGGATAGCCCTTGGTCGCGGGCGGCTCGCCGATGGCGAGCGCAATCTCGCGCTGCGCCATCGCATAGCGTGTGAGCGAGTCCATGAGCAGCAGCACGTGCTTGCCCTGGTCGCGGAAATATTCGGCGAGCGACGTGGTGTACGCGGCAGCCTGCATACGCAGCAGCGGCGACACATCGGCGGGCGCCGCCACGACGACCGAGCGCGCGAGGCCGTCCTCGCCGAGAATCTGCTCGATGAATTCCTTCACTTCGCGGCCCCGCTCGCCGATCAGGCCGATCACGATGACTTCCGCGCTGGTCGCGCGCGCCATCGTGCCGAGCAGCACCGATTTACCCACGCCCGAGCCCGCGAACAGGCCCATGCGCTGGCCGCGCCCGACGGTGAGCAGCGAGTTGATCGCGCGCACGCCCACGTCGAGCACCTTGTGGATCGGCTCGCGGTTCAGCGGATTGATGACGGGCGCGGTGAGCGGCGCGTCGGCTTCGGTGTTCAGGGGACCCAGGCCGTCGAGCGGGCGGCCCGAGGCGTCGACCACGCGGCCGAGCATGCCCCAGCCCACCGGCAAGCGTTTCGCGCCCGCCTTCGGGTCGGCGATCGGCGCGGTTTCGAGCGGCCAGACGCGCGCGCCGGGCAACAGGCCCGCGACTTCGGTCGTCGGCATCAGAAAAAGTTTGTCGCCGCCGAAGCCGACCACTTCCGCCTCGGCCATCGGCAGCGAGCTGCCCGGCGGCAGTTCGATCATCACCTCGGCGCCCACGGCGAGGCGCAGCCCCACCGCTTCGAGCACGAGGCCCGCCGCGCGCGTGAGACGCCCGCAGCCGCGCAGCGGCAGGGCGAGCGCGTTGCGCTCGCGAAAGCTGCGCAGTTGCGCGTTCCACGTCGTGAGGAACGAGTTGGCCGGGTCGTAGTTCGCCGGCGGCACGTAGGGCGCGGGCGGCGCCTTCGCCTCGACCGGCGTGCCGGTCGCGCCCTCATCCATCAGCCCTGGCGGCGCTTCGAGGCTGTCCGCGGCCAGCGCGGCGTCGATCGCGTCGATGGCGCCCAGCTCCCGCGCCTTGCGCGTGTCGGGAATGTCGAGGTCGCCGACCAGCAACGCGCCAAGCTGCGCGGGGTCGCTCGCGAGCGGGCCGAACGACGCGAGCGCGAGTTCCTGCTCGAGCGGCGTGAGGCCGCCCGTGTGGATGGCCTGATGGCTCGGCGGTTGCGGGTGGTTCACCATGGCCGCGCCTTGCCGAGCGCGGCCGTCACGCGCTCCCAGCGCGTGCGGATGCTGGCGTCGGTTTCGCCCGTCGCGGCCTGTGCGCGGCAGCCGCCGCGCTCGATCGTCGGGTCGGTGCGCACGCTCCAGCCGCGCGTTTGAAGGTCGTCCAGCAAGTAGGCCTCGACGATCGGCAGATCGGCGGGGCTCACCACGAGCTGCGGGGAGCCGGAAAGCTGTGGCTCGGCCACGAGCACTTCGCGCGCGACCGCGACAAGCGCCGTCGGGTCGTGCTGAACGTGCTGGCGCACGACCTGCTGCGCAATGTCGAGCGCGAGTTCGACGAGCGTCTCGGCCACACCGGCCTGTGCCGTTTCGAGCGCGTCGCTAAAGCGCCGCGCCAGCAGCGCGAGCTGCATGGCCTGCGCACGCGCTTCGGCCTGGCCTTGCTCGAAACCCTGCTGGCGGCCTTGCTCGTGCCCGGCCTGATAGCCGAGCGCCTGACCCGCCACATGGCCCGATTTGAGCCCTTCCTGGTGCGCCGCGTCGCGCAGCGCGTGCAGCTGCGCTTCGAACGCGGCCGTTTCGTCGGGCGTGGGCGGCGGCGGCGGGGGAGGCGGCGGGTCGAACGAGGCCATCTCCCAGCGCTGGTACGCTGAGCGATGCCTGTTCGCGGAGCTGCTGTCAGACATAAGCGTCTTCTGCCTTGCCGCCTAGAACGATCTGGCCGCTCTCGGCGAGGTTGCGCACGATCTGCAGGATGCGGCGCTGCTGCGCCTCGACTTCCGACACGCGCACCGGACCGCGCGCGTCGAGGTCTTCGGCGAGCAGTTCGGCCGCGCGCTGCGACATGTTCGCGAGGAACTTCTGGCGCAGCGCGGGCGGCGCGCCCTTGAGCGAAATGATGAGCGACTCCGACTCGACTTCCTTGAGCAGCAGCTGGATCGCGCGGTCTTCGAGGTCGAGCAGGTTCTCGAACACGAACATCTGATCGATGATCTTCTGCGCGAGTTCCGCGTCGTACTGGCGGACGTTCTCGATCACCCCTTCTTCGTGCTGGCTCGTCATGAAGTTGAGGATTTCGGCCGCCGTGCGGATGCCGCCCATCGGGCTGCGCTTGAGGTTGTCGCTGCCCGAGAGCAGGTTCGTGAGCACGTCGTCGAGTTCGCGCAGCGCCTGCGGCTGGATGCCGTCGAGCGTCGCGATACGCAGCAGCACGTCGTTGCGCAGACGCTCAGTGAAGCACGAAGCGATTTCCGAGGCCTGGTCGCGGTCGAGGTGCACGAGGATCGTCGCGATGATCTGCGGGTGCTCGTTCTTGATGAGTTCGGCCACCGACCCCGAATCCATCCACTTGAGGCCTTCAATGCCGCTCGTGTCGCCGCCTTGCAGAATGCGGTCGATGATCGCGCCGGCCTTGTCCTCGCCCAGTGCCTTGTTGAGCACGTTGCGGATGTAGTCGTTCGAGTCGAGCGAGAAGCCGGTGTGCTGCTCGGCTTCCTTGACGAAGTCCTGCAGCACGACCTCGATCTCTTCGCGCTTGACGTTCTTGAGCGCCGCCATCGCGGCGCCGATTTTCTGCACTTCGCGCGGACCGAGGAACTTGAAGACCTCGGAGGCCTCCTGTTCGCCGATCGACATGAGCAGCAGCGCGCTCTTGGTTGCGCCTTCAGCGTTCATCGTTCACCCAGCTCTTCACGACGGTTGCGACGATCTTCGGATCCTGGCGCGCGATGTTGCGCGCGTATTCCAGGTTGCGTTCAAACTTGTTCTTCTCGTTTTCGAAGGCGAGCAGGGCGGCTTCGTTTTCCGCGTTGTCTTCGCCTTCCGCGCCGGCGCCGCCGATGCGCACGGCCTCGGGGAGCCCGTCGAGCAGCAGCGGCTCGCCGTCGGCCATGCCGGGCAGCGCGGGCGCAACCGGCTCGGGCGGCGGGAACGCGCGGCGCAGCGCCGGCTTCACCATCACGAAGTAGAGGAACAGAGCCACCGCGCCAATGCCGAGCCACGTCGCAATCTGCTTGGCGAGTGCGAGGATGTCCGGCTGACGCCACCACGGCAGGTTCGCGTTCGGGTCGACGTCGGTCTGGAACGCGGCGTTCACCACGTTCACCGAGTCGCCGCGCTTGGCGTCGTAGCCCATGGCGTCCTTCACGAGCTGCTCGACCTGCGCGAGCTTCTGCGCGTCGAGCGGCTGCATGGTGGCGTGGCCCTTGGCGTCCACCTTCTGCTGATAGTTCACGATCACGGCGACCGACAGGCGCTTCACGTCGCCAGCCGCCTGCTGATAGTGGCGCACGGTCTTGTCGAGCTCGTAGTTCGTCGTGGTGTCGCGATGATCGGAAACCGGCACCGCGGCCGACGCGCCGTTCGCACCCGCCGGCGCGTTGACCGGCGCGGAGGCCGGCTGCGGCGGCTGGTTCGTGAGCGCACCGGGCACGCCGCCCGCGCCGCTTTGCTGCATTTCCGTCGAGATGTTCTGCTGCTGGCTGCGGATGGCGGCGGCTTGCGGGTTGGCGTTCGGACCGTAGGCTTCGGAGGTCTGCTCGAGCTTCGAGAAGTCGAGGTCGGCGCTCACCTGCGAGCGCGCGTTGCCGGCGCCGAAGAGGGGCGCGAGGATCGCGTCGATGCGCGACTGGGTGTCGTGTTCGACCTGGCGCACGTACTTGAGCTGCGAGGCGTCGAGGCCAACGCCCGTGGCGCTCTGGGTGAGGAGGTTGCCGTCCTGGTCGACCACCGTCACGTTGCGCACCGGCAGGTCCGGCACCGCCGAAGCGACCATGTGCGTGATCGCGGCGACCTGGCCGTCGTCGAGAATGCGGCCCGGATACAGGTTCACGAGCACCGAGGCCGAGGGCGCTTCGCGCTCGCGCACGAATACCGAAGGCTTCGGAATGGCCAGATGCACGCGCGCCGTCTTCACGCTCGCGATCGACTGAATCGTTTGCTCGAGCTCGCCTTCGAGCGCGCGCTGGTAGTTGATCTGCTCGGCGAACTGGCTGATGCCGAACTTCTGGTTGTCCATCAGCTCGAAGCCGACCGAGCCGTTCTTGGGCAGGCCCTGGGAGGCGAGGCGCAGGCGCATTTCGTTGACCTGCTCGGAAGGCACGAGAATCGCGCCGCCGACGTCCGAGAGCTTGTAGGGAACGTTTGCGGCCTGGAGCGCCGTAATGATGGCGCCGCCGTCACGGTCCGACAGGTTGCTGTACAGCACCTTATAGTCGGGCGCGCGCGACCACAGCACGAGGCCGGCGACCACGGCAACGAGCACCGCCACGGCAAAAATGAGCGGCGCGCGCGGGTTGCCGCGCACGTTGCGCAGCGACGAGAGCGAACCGAGGCGTTGCGCGAAACCGCCGCCGAGGTCTTCCGCGCCGCCCAGGCCTGCGCCCGCGCCAGCACCGGCCGCGGCGCCCGCGCCAGAGGTGGCGAGGCCCATGCGGGCGTCGGGGTTGATCAAAGAATTGGCAGTCGAATCCATGCGACGGGTATCTCCGGAGGCTTCCAGGTCTCGCCTTGCATGGCGGAGACTTTCACGAGACGCATTATCCGGGGCCGCTGGCAAGCCGATTGCGCGAATAGAGCCGGGTTTTCCCCCTAGTTTCGGGGCTGCCGAATCGGACCCGCTGCTATGCTCTCCTCCAGATTCGGCGTCCTGTCAGGTCGCCGTGCTGGCCGGGCCCGCTGAATTGCCGCGGGAATGCCGAAATTCCGGCCTTGGGGCTCGTCCCCGGAACACCCTGCATGTCCCCCGCATGTCCCCTTTTCGTGGAGCAAACATGACCGTGCCAGTATCCCCGCTCACGTCCGCCCTGGCCCAGATGCAGTCGATGGCGACCCAGGCGGCCGGCGGCCCCACCGCAGCCGACGAAAAGTCCGCCGCGGCCACGGCCGGCGGGTTCGCGGCGGCGCTCAAGTCGTCGCTCGACCAGATCAGCGACGCCCAGCAGAAGGCCGTTGGCGAGTCGCAGGCGTTCGAACTCGGCGCGAACAACGTGTCGCTCAACGACGTGATGGTCGACATGCAGAAAGCCAACATCGGCTTCCAGTTCGGATTGCAGGTGCGCAACAAGCTCGTGGCCGCCTACACCGACATCATGCAGATCCAGGTGTGAAGACCTTCGCCTCTTCAATGCGCTAAAGCTTCCTCCCCTACGTTCCGATAACCCGGCTAGAAGAGTCCGTCGCTCGTGCTTCGCGCAAGCGCCGGACGACCGCACTCAAGCCAAACGTATCAAGGAGAAGCGCCGATGTTTTCCCCTGCCCAATCTGGAGCTAACGCCTATGCACGCGTGGGCGTCGAAACAGGGGTCATGGGTGCGAGCCCGCACAAGCTGATCGTGCTCCTGTATCAGGGAGCGCGGCAAGCCATCGCGCAGGCACGTATGCATTTGCAGGCCGGCAACGTCGGCCCGCGTTGCGAGGCGATCGCCAAGGCGATCCGGATTGTCGAGAGCGGACTTCAGCTCGCGTTGAACGTCGAGGCGGGCGGCGAGATCGCTCAACGCCTGAATTCGCTGTACAGCTACATGACGCGGCGCCTGCTGGAAGCCAATATTAAACAGAGCGAGACCATGCTGGTCGAGGTCGACAGACTGCTGGCTACGCTCGAAGAAGCCTGGTTGGGGATAGGGCCGGAAGTGGCGAGGATGGCCGAACAGTCATCCGCGTCATCGCCCGGCTCATTGATGAGATGAGTTCAAAAGCAGACTACTTCGCCCGCTACGAAGCGATAGCGGCCGTGTCGGAGCAGATGCTCCACGCGGCGCGCGATGCGCACTGGAACGATTTGATCGGCTTGCAGGAGGAGTACCGGGTCCTCGTCGATGCCTTGAAGGACGCCGAGGCCGCGGTACGGCTCACGGTTTCCGAGCGGGCGCGCAAGTACGAGCTGATCCGCCAGATCCTCGCCGACGACGCCGCCATTCGCGATCTCGCCAGCCCTTGCATGGCGCGGCTTTCGGCGCTCTTTTACGGCACCGCGCAGCCCGCGCGGGTCTTGCAGGAAATCTACGGCGCCCGTTAGCGCGGCGCGTGGCGCCTCGGGAGGCCACGGCGCGCAACGCCCCATGAACCGGCAGGTCAGCGCTGTGCGCAGATCCGGAACACCATGAACGGAATCGACACCGGAGCCGCCGCGCTCCTCGCGAGCCGCATCGCGGCGCTCACGCCGGTCGGCCCGCAGGGCGCCTCCGGCGCGGCGCAAACGGGCGTCTCCGCGCTCGCGACGGGCACTGCCGCGCCCGCCGACACCGCAACCAGCACAAACAGTACGCAGGACTCCGCGCAGACCGTGCTTTCGGCGGTTGCGCTGGCGCTCGACGCCATCATCCGCTCGGGCGGCGAAGCGACGCCCGCCGTGGTGGGCAGCGCCCCCCTCTGGGCCAACCCCGAAGCCGATGCGGCGCCCGGCGGCGCCGGCGCTTTGCCGCTGCCGGGACTCGCCGGCGAAGCGGCGCAGGCGGCGCAAGCCGCGCTGCTCGCGGAGGTGGCGCTCGCGGCCCAGGGGCTGGCCGGCGGCGCGCTGACCGGGGCGGCCGACGCCGGGACGGCGGCCTCCACGCAGACGGCATCCTCGCAAGATCCGCAAGCCGGGCAAACCACCCAGACCGCACAAACTACGCAAACCGCAGCCGCCGCACAAGCCGGCCCGGTCGCCGCGCTCGCCGCGTCGCTCGCGCAAACGGTGAGCTCGAGCGGACTCTTCTACGAAGCCCACCTCGCACAATGGCTGCGCGGCCAGCTCTCGCCCGCCGAACTCGCCGACGAGCCCCAGAACCGTCTGCTCGGCGCCCACTCGCAACTGTCGCTCGACTGGAGCCACGACGCAGACGACATCGACGACGTGCAATGGAGCGAAACGTTCGCGGACGCGCCGGGCGGCGCACGCGGGGACGCGGGCAATGCTGCGAACGCGGGAAGCCAGATCAATGCCGCACTGGCGCGTGCATTCCCCGGGCTGGCGGAGCCGCACGGCGAGACGGCCTCGGCCACGGCACAGACCCAGGCACGCGCGGCGCTCGCCGACACCTTGCTGCCCGCCATGCACGAGGCCGCGGCGCAGGCCGCCGGCCCGTCGGTCCATCCGGCTGTGATTCCGCTCGTTCGCCAGCAGCTCGATCTGCTCGCGACCGGCGAGTTTCGGTGGAATGGCGAGGCCTGGCCGGGCGTGCGGGTGGATTGGAGCATCCAGCAAGACGATTACGATGCCCGCGACCCGCACTCCGGCGCAGCCGGTGTCGACGCCGACGACATTCCATGGCGCACGCGCCTCACGCTTGCGCTGCCGAAGCTCGGCACAGTCGACGCGGAACTCACGCTCACGGGCTCGACGCTCGCCGTGCGGGTGCAGGCGAGCGCGGGCGGCGCCGCGCGACTGACTGCAGAGAGCGAGTGGCTGCGCGGGCGGCTCGAAGCGCTCGGGCTCACGCTCGCCGGGCTATCGATTCGCGAGATCGGCAGCGGCGCGGCGGCAAATCCGGCCGAGGCGGCGAGAGCCGCGAGCGCTGCGAACGCCTACGCCGCGCAAAACACATCCGCCGCGGCCAGCGCGCAGGCGGGCGCTGCAACGGATGCGTCCGCCGCGCGAACGAGCGCCGACACTAGCGATCACCCGAACCACGACCAGAACTGGGAGCTGTGATGAGCCGCACGCACCGCAGGAGCGCTGCCGCGCTCGCCTATGACGCCCCCGAAGGCGACGGCGCGCCGCGCGTGGTCGCGAAGGGCTACGGCCTTGTCGCGGAGATGATCGTGCAGCGCGCGAAGGAAGCGGGCCTCTATGTGCACGAAGCGCCGGAGATGGTCTCGCTGCTCATGCGCGTGGACCTCGACGCGAAGATCCCGCCGCAGCTGTACCAGGCGGTGGCCGAATTGCTAGCCTGGCTGCACCGCCTCGAAGCGGAAAACGGCGCGAAAGCCAAAGCGGCCGCGCAAGCGCAAACTGGCACGTCTGCCGCAGCAGCAGGCAGTCCCCTGCACGACATCAGCGACGTTCGCCGGGTCGGCGGCCCGCGCGGCGGGCCGCCCGCGCTGCCGTTCAACCCTTCAACATCATCTTGATCAGCAAGGCGAAGCGCTTGCCGTAGGGCGGCGCGATGAGCCCGCGCGCGTTGAACCGCGCCTGGGTGAAGACGGGCTTCATCTTCGAGAACGTGACGAAGCCCTCGTAGCCGTGATACGCGCCCATGCCGCTCGCGCCAACGCCGCCGAACGGCAGTCCTTCGGCGGCGATGTGCATGAGCGTCTCGTTCACCGACATCCCGCCCGCGACCGTTTCGCGCGTCACGCGCTCGACCGTGCGCGCGTCGTCGGCATAGAGGTAGAGCGAGAGCGGGCGAGGGCGCGCGTTCACGTAGCGCAAGGCCTCGTCGAGCGTGTCGTAGGGCACGAGCGGCAGGAGCGGCCCGAAGATTTCCTCCTGCATGAGCGCCGTTTGCGCACCGGCGTTCGTCACGATGACGGGCGCGAAGCGCCGCGTGGCGGCGTCGTGCGTGCCGAGCGCGTGCAGTTGCGCGCCGCTCGCCTGCGCTTCGTCGGCGAGACGTTGCAGGCGCTCGAAGTGGCGCGCCGAGATGATCGACGTGTAATCGCGGTTGTTGGCGAAGTCCGGATACAGCTGGGCGAAGCGCGTGCGCGCGCGAGCGATGAACGCCTCCTCCTTGCCGCGCGGCAGCAGCACGTAGTCGGGCGCGATGCAGGTTTGCCCCGCGTTCAGCGTCTTGCCGAGCAGCAGGCTGTCCACGGCGTAGTTCAGGCGTGCTTCTTCGCCGATGATGACGGGCGACTTGCCGCCCAGTTCGAGCGTGACCGGCGTGAGGTTCGCGGCTGCGGCGCGCATGACCTCGTGCCCCACGCGCGTTGAACCGGTGAAGAGCAGATGGTCGAACGGCAGGGCGCTGAAGGCGGCGCCAACCGTTGCGTCGCCGTTCACGACCGCCACGTGATCGCGCGCGAACGTCTTGCCGATCAGTTCCTCGAAGAGCGCGGACGTGCGCGGCGTGAGCTCCGACATCTTGATCATCGCGCGGTTGCCTGCTGCGAGCGCGCACACGAGCGGGCTCGCGGCGAGCAACAGCGGGTAGTTCCACGGCACGACGATGCCCGCCACGCCAAGCGGCTGCGGCACCACCTTCGCGCGGCCCGGCAGCAGCCATTTGCCCACCGGCCGGCGCCGCGGCTTCATCCACCGCGCGCCGTGCCTGAGCGCCGCATCGATCTCCTGTTTGAGCACGACGAATTCCGCGAGCGCGACTTCCGCCTTCGAGCGCTGGCCGAAGTCGGCGTTCATCGCCTCGGCAAGCGCGTCGCGGTGCGAGAACAGCACGTCGCGCAGCGCCTTCAGATGGCGCGCGCGTGCTTCCCAGGACGGGAACGGGTCGCGCAGGAAGGCTTCGCGCTGCGCGGCGAGCAGCGTGTCGAGCGCGGCGCGCGGATCGTCCGGTGCGCCGTACGCCTTGCGGGCGAAGTCTTCGGGCAGGTCCTGCTTCATGGTCGGTCCTCGTGGGGTTCACGCACGCTGTGCCGCGTGCGCGAACAGGAAAATCGGGTCATGCAGTCGGGTCGCATGCGGAGTCAAACCGAACGCGACGGAAACGCCCGCTCAATGATCGCGGCGTGATCGAAGCGCGCGGGCAGCGTGCCGAATACGCGGTCGCAGTCGGCGTCGTGCTCGTCGAGGCGCGTGGCGATGAACGCCTGCGCCATTTCCGGCGCCCCGTCGCGCAGCAGCATGGCCTGCGCGATCAGCACGATTTGCTGCGCGATGCGCCGCGCGCTCGCCTCGCGCGTGCCGGGCGCCCCGTTGAGCAGGACCGAGAGGCGGTCGAGCGCGGCGTTAAGCACCGGGTGAGTCTGGGCGTCGCGGCGCCACGCGAGAAAGAGCGCCTGGGCCGCGTCGGCTTCGCGCTCCAGCGCGCGCAGCACGTCGAGGCACATCACGTTGCCCGAGCCTTCCCAGATCGAATTGACGGGCGCTTCACGGTAAAAGCGCGCCATCGGCCCTTCCTCGACGTAGCCGTTGCCGCCCCATACCTCCATGGCCTCGCCCGTGAACGCGAGCGCGCGCTTGCAAACCCAGAACTTCGCCGCCGGCGTGACGATGCGCCGCCAGGCGCGTGCTTCGAGCGACGTGTCGTCCGTGTCGCCGGGTTTCGCGTCGGCGCTGTCTTCGAACGCGCGCGCAAGGCGCATGAAGAGCGCCGTCGCCGCTTCCGATTCGAGCGCGAGATCGGCGAGCACGTTTTGCATGAGCGGCTGCTCCGCGAGCACGCGGCCGAACGCGCTGCGGTGGCGCGCGTGGTGAATCGCCTGCACGAGCGCCGCACGCATGAGCGCCGCGCTGCCGATCACGCAGTCGAGCCGCGTGTAGTTCGCCATCTCGATGATGGTCGGCACGCCGCGGCCTTCGTCGCCGATCATGACGCCGTACGCGTCAAAGAATTCCACTTCGCTGCTCGCATTCGAGCGGTTGCCGAGCTTGTTCTTCAGGCGCTGCACATTCACCGCGTTTTTCGTGCCGTCGGGCCGGTAGCGCGGCACGAAGAAGCAGGAAAGGCCGGGGGCGCCTGAGCCGTCGTGCTCCGTGGTGCGCGCGAGCACGAGATGCGCGTCGCACTGCGGCGCCGAGAAAAACCACTTGTGGCCGGTGAGCAGATAGGCCGCGCCGCGTCCCGTTTCGACGCCAGCCGGCCGCGCCTCGGTGCGGTTGCTGCGCACGTCGGAGCCGCCTTGCTTCTCCGTCATGCCCATGCCGATCATCATCGAGCGCTTTTGCGCGAGCGGCAGGTCGCGCGCGTCGTGCTCGCGCGTGTAGAGCGGCGCGCGCAGCGTGTCGAACAGCGCCGGCTCGCGCTGCAGCACGGCAATGCTCGCGAAGGTCATGGTGAGCGGGCAGAGCGACCCCGATTCGAGTTGCGCATGCAGGAAGTAGCCTGCGCAGCGCGCGGCCATCGCGCCGGGCTGCGGGTCCGAATACGGCAAGGCGTGCAGTCCTTGCTCGCGCAGCAGCGCCAGCAGTTCGTGCCAGGCGGGGTGGAATTCGATCGCGTCGATCCGTTCGCCACGCGGGCTGTGCGTGTGCAGTTCGGGCTCGTGGCGGTTGGCGAGGTCGGCGAGCGCGAGCGTTTCGGCTTTGCCGAGCGTTTCGCCATGGCGCGTGAGCGTTTCGCGGTGCCAGTCCGCGCCCGCGCGCACGAGGGCCTCGCCGAGCGCGGCGTCGGTGGTGAAGAGGTTGTAGTCGGCGAGCGGCGGCGCCTGATTCGTGACCTCGTGGGTCGTGCCGGGGCGATGCGTGGCTTCCGTCGGGTTCATCTGCCTGTCTCCGATGCAAGGCTGCTGCTGCGGGCGCGGCGTGCTTCACGCGCGGCCGTTCGTGTTGTGTTCGCTGTCGTCGTGACGGGGAGGCGTGCGCAGCGGCCGCTCCATGTGAAGCGTCCGTGAGGTGAGTGATTCTTGTGCGCTCCAGCGCTCCCTGTGCTGCTTATGCTGTCCGGACGCTTTCGGGTTCCAGCGCTGGCGGCTGAACCGCCTTCCATCATAGGCGGCGATTAGCCGTCAGGTTTAGAGGGGATGCTCTGACATAAAAGCTGACCTCGGAATCAGACGCTTCCTACAATGCGCCATTGAATCCGAAAACGAACGAGCGTGCAAATAGCACGCCACCTTACTCATGACGCGGATGCTTTGCATGGGGCCGCAGTAAGCGCTAAAGCGCTAACTGCGGCCGACAGAGGGAGACGATGCAATACGACTACATCATCGTGGGCGGCGGCTCGGGCGGCGCGTCGCTGGCGGGGCGCCTGGCCGATCGTTGTCCGCAGGCGAGCATCGCGCTCGTCGAGGCCGGGCCGCACACGGCGCGCAATCCGTTCGTCAACATGCCGCTTGGCGTCGCGGCGCTCGTCCCGTTTCGCACGAAAAACAACTACGCCTATGAAACCGTGCTGCAGCCGGGGCTCGCCGGGCGGCGCGGTTACCAGCCACGTGGCCGAGGCTTCGGCGGCTCGAGCGCCATCAACGCGATGATCTACACGCGCGGCCATCCGCTCGACTACGACGAATGGGCGCAGCTCGGCTGCACGGACTGGGCGTGGCGCGACGTGCTGCCGTACTTTTTGCGCGCCGAGGACAACGAGCGCGGCGCGAGCGCCTGGCATGGCGCGGGCGGCCCGCTAAGCGTGGCCGACCTGCGCGAGCGCAATCCGGTGGCCGTGCGCTTCGTCGAGGCCGCGCGCGCGGCGGGCTTCCGGCTGAACGACGACTTCAATGGCGAGGAGCAGGAGGGCGTTGGCTTCTATCAGGTGACGCAGCGCGGCGGCGAACGCTGCACGGTGGCGCGCGCATATTTGTATGCGCGCGAGCGGCCGAACCTGCACCTGATCGCCAACGCGACGGTCCTGCGCGTGACCTTCGACGGCGCGCGCGCAAGCGGCGTGGAGCTTGCGCGCGGCGGCGCGACCGAGACACTCCAGGCGCGCGCCGAGGTGATCCTGGCGGCGGGTGCGTTCAACTCGCCGCAAGTGCTCATGTGCTCGGGCATCGGCCCCGCCGACGATCTGCGCGCACTTGGCATTGCAGTGCGCCACGACGCGCCCGAAGTCGGCCGCAATCTGATCGACCATATCGATTTCACCTTCAACAAGCGCGTGCATTCGAGCGAGACCGTGGGCTACTCGCTGCGCGGCGCGGCGCGCATGACCGCGGGCTTCGTGCGTTATCTGCGCGGGCGGCGCGGCATGCTCACGACCAATGTGGCGGAGGCGGGCGGCTTTCTGAAGAGCCGTCCCGAACTCGACCGGCCCGACCTGCAGCTGCACTTTTGCACGGCGCTCGTCGACGATCACAGCCGCCGTTTGCATTGGGGCCACGGCTATTCGCTGCACGTGTGCGTGCTGCGCCCGGCGAGCCGCGGCACAGTCACGCTCGCGAGTGCCGACGCGCGCGTGGCGCCGGTGATCGATCCGCGCTTTCTCTCCGATACGCGCGACGTCGACGCGCTCGTGCAGGGCGCGCGTCTTGCGCGGCGCATACTCGACGCGCCCGCGCTCGCGCAGTTGGGCGGCCGCGAACTCTACACACATGGCGAGCAGAGCGACGCGCAACTGCGCGACACGATCGCCCGCCACGCCGATACGATCTATCACCCCGTTGCGACCTGCCGCATGGGCGGCGACGCGCGCTCCGTCGTCGATCCGCAATTGCGCGTGCGCGGCGTGGAGGGTCTGCGCATTGCCGACGCCTCGGTCATGCCGACACTCATCGGCGGCAACACGAATGCGCCGAGCGTGATGATCGGCGAGCGTGCGGCCGACTTCATCGCACAAGCGAGATACGCGCGCGATACGGTGCATCAGCGCATCGACGCCTGACGCCCGATTTCGCTTTTTCCTACTTCATTGCATGGGCTCATCGCAGGCTGGCCAGCGAGGCGCATCGTCGTCCCGTTGCAACCGCAACATCGCGCAATGTCGCGACTAGTCCAGATTTTCGGGGCTTTTCGTCAAACAATGTGCGGTTTGCCGTTCGCGTGCTTTTTCGAGATTTCGCACTCCCTATAATCGCGCTCGCATTTGGGCGTGTCAGGTGGCGCGTCCGCGAACTGGAGGGTCCGCCTCGATGAGCATCAATGTTTTTCAACTGCTGGAAACCGTGCTGAGCGACAACGTCGTCAAGACGATGGGAACGCGCTACGGGCTCACGCCCGACTTCACGCGCAAGGTCGCGGGCGCCGCCGCACCGGCCATCATGGCCGCCATCATGCATCGCGGCGCGACGCCCGAAGGCGCGCGCAGCCTCTTTTCCACGATCATGTCGTCCGACGCGAACCCGCTGATCGGCAAGCAGCTGCCCGAGTTGCTCGCGAGCACGGCGGGCCTGGGCCAGCTCGAAGCCACCGGCCGCGAACTGGTGCAGAAGGCGACCGGCGCGAATGTCGGCGCGCTCGCCGACGCGGTCGCCGCGCAAACCGGCGCGCCGCAGTCCACGGCCTTTTCGCTCACCGGCGTGGTTGGCGCGGCCGTCTTGGGGATTCTCAAGCAACACTTCACCGCTTCCCAGGGCTTCGTCGGACAACTGCCGACGCTGCTGGGCCATCAGCTCCCGTCAGTCAACGCGAGCCTGACCGACCATCTGGCGAGCGCTGTCGGACTTGGCAGCGCCGCTGCGTTTGCGGGCTCGATCATGAGCCGCCTGAAGGATGTCTCCGCGCATCTCGATCATCCGCAGCCCGTGGTGCGTCCGGTGCCGGCCTCGGTGCCGCCGCAGACCGTGGCCCAGTCCACGCCGCCCATCGCCGAAGAGAAGCGCCGCCATCACTGGCTCTGGTGGCTGCTCGCCGCGCTCGCGCTGATCATCGCGTTCTTTGCGCTGCGTTCGTGCCAGCGCGATGAGGCGGCGACGCAGGACGCCGCGCAGCCTGCATCGGCCAGCACGATCGCGCCGGGTGCGGTCGCCGCATCGGATGCGGATAGCGCTTCGGCGCCAGTGGCCACGTCTGACGCGGCCGCTTCTGCCACGGTCGCTTCCGGCCCGATCGCGGCCGCGAGCGATGCCGCTCCTGCGCCGACCCAGGACGCGCATCTGTCGTTCACGGTCGACAAGTCCGGCGTGCCGACGATCACGGCGACGGTCGGCACCGAAGCCGAGAAGACGCAACTCATCGACGCCCTCACGAAGCAGTTCGGCGCAGGCAAGTTCACCGCCAACGTGAACGTCGACGCCGCGACGAAGCCCGCCGAGTGGCTCGCGCACCTCGACGGCCTGCTGCCGCTCATGGCGCTGCCCGGTGCGGAAGTGAAGATCGACGGCACGCACGTCGAACTGAGCGGCACGGCCGCCGACGCGAAGGCAGGCTGGCTCGACAAGCTCAAGGCGCTGTTCGGCTCGGGCTTCGACATCGGCGTGTTCAACGTGCAGAAGGCCGTGGCCGATGCGACGCAGTCGTTCCGCGACGCCGTGAAGGGCCTGTTTGGCACGGACAGTTCGTGCGCAGGCGCCGATGTGGCGAAGGTGCTCAACCTGCAGGTCGTGAACTTCAAGACGGGCAGCTCGATCGTGCCGGCTTCCGCAGCCGACGATCTGCGCCAGTCGGCGCGTGCGCTGATCGCGTGCTCTAAGCGCGGCCAGCCGGTCTCGCTCGAAGTGGCGGGCTACTCGGACAACCTGGGCGACAAGGCGGCGAATCTCGCGCTTTCGAAGCAGCGCGCGCTCGCGGTGCGTACCTACCTCGCGTCGCAGGGCGTGTCGCTGAGCGGGCTGACGGCGCAGGGCTATGGCGACGCGAATCCGGTGGCTAGCAACGACACCGAAAGCGGCCGCTTCCACAACCGCCGCATCGAGTTCGTGGCGAAGTAATCCGAAGTACGGATTACGCGTGCGAGATGCCGTCCGGCGCAAGCCGGGCGGCTTTTTTCATTGCACACCGCTTCAGCCGGGCTTGCCCGGCTGCTTCTCCATCCCGGGCGGATGCACGAAGTCATCGAGAAACGTGAACGGCTTGCCGTACTCCGCGCGCGCAACGTCGAGCCAGGCGCGCGCCGCGTGCGAGAGATAACCGCTGCGCTTCCAGCCGATCGCCATGTCCCAGGTGATTTGCGGCTCGCTCACGGGCAGGCAGGTGAAGCGCTCGGCGTCGAGTCGGCGCACATAGGGCGCGGGCAGCAGCGCAATGCCCACGCCTGCGAGCACGAGCGCCGCCATCAGGTCCCAGTGGCCGCTGCGCCCCACCACCTGCGGCACGAAGCCGGCCGTGCGGCACGCGTTCAGCACGACGTCGTTGAGCGCGAGGCTTTCGCCGTAGAACACAAACGGTTCGCCGGCCAGTTCCGCGAGCGGCACGGCGAGTTTGTTGTCCCAGCGCGAGCCGCGCCGCGCGACGAGCCACAGCAGCTCGTGCGCGATCGGCAGGACGTCGATGAGCGCGGGATCGACGGGCAGCAGTACGCCGCCTAGCTCCAGTTCACCCGAGATCAGCGCGGCTTCGATGGCGCGCGAGCCCTGCTCGAACAGCTTCAGCTCGATCTTCGGATAACGCTGGCGGAATGTGGCGATGGCGGGCGTGAAGAGCGAGCCGCCCATCGGCGGAATGCCGATGGTGAGTTCGCCGCGCCCGAGCGTGCCGAGATCGGCGAGTTCGGCCTGTAGCTGCGCCTGGGCGGCGAGCACGTCCTGGCCACGCTGGTAGACGATCCGCCCGGCGTCGGTGAGCACCATCTGGCGCGCGTCGCGCAGCAGGAGCTGCGTGCCGGTCTCGTCTTCGAGCGCCTTCACCATCTTGCTGATGGTCGGCTGCGTGACGTGCAGTTTTTCGGCCGCGGCGGTGAAGCTCTGTTGCCGCACCACCTCGATGAAATAGCGAAGCGCGCGCAGTTCCACGATCGGGACTCCACAAATGTGCAGGAAGCACGCCCAGCGGGGTGCTGAGTTGGTGCATTCCAATATGGAATGTAGCAGATGATTCTAAGTCATTATGTTTATGCTGCGCTGCACCCTATACTGACTTCCATTCCAGTGTCACTTAGGGTTTGCCATGACTACCTCGAACACGACCGCGAAAGTTTCCGAAAGCGCCGCGCGCAACGTGGGCGGCGTGGCGAGCCTCGGCCGCCGTATCGGCCGCATTGCCGTGCAGTCGGCGCTGCTCGCGGGCGTCTGGTATGCCGCCGACTTGCTCACGCGTGTCACGCACCTGCCGGTGCCGGGCGGCGTGGTCGGCCTCGTGCTGCTGCTGGCGCTGCTCTTTTGCGGCGGCGTCACGCCGCGCTGGGTGAAGGCGGGCGCCGACTGGCTGCTCTCCGACATGCTGCTGTTCTTCATCCCGGCCGCCGTGGCGGCCGTGAAATACGGCGGCCTGTTTCGCGCCGACGGCTGGCGCCTCGCGCTCGTCGTGGTTGGCGGCACGCTGATGGTGATGGTGGCCGTGGCGTTCGCGGTCGAACAGGCCGCAAAGCTCGAGCGGCGTCTCGCGCTGCGCCGCGTGCGTGATTCGCGCCATCTGGCGCGGGCTTGAGGCTGCAACGCACTGAACAGAGAGAGGGTGATTCCGTCATGAACACGTTTTATGCGTCCCTGTTCGCCGACGACGCAGCGCGGCTCATCGCCGCCGGCTGTTTCATCCTCACCGTTGCGCTCTATTTCGTCTCGAAGGCGCTCTATGCGCGCTTTCGCTCGCCGTGGCTCACGCCGCTCGTCGCGGTGCCCGCGGTGCTCGCCGTGTTCGTGCTCGTGCTCCATATTCCGTACCCCGTCTACTTCCAGGACACGCGCTGGCTCATGTGGCTGCTCGGCCCGGCCACGGTGGCCTTCGCGGTCCCGATCTACGAATACCGCGATCTGCTCAAGCGTCACTGGATTTCGCTCACGGTGGGCGTGACGGTCGGCATCATCGTGGCGGTGGGCGGCTCGCTCACGCTGGCCAAGCTCCTGCATCTCTCACCTGATCTGCAGCGCAGCCTGATGACGCGCTCGATCTCCACGCCGTTCGCGCTCGCGGTTTCGGACAAGATCCACGCGCCGCGCGACCTCACCGCGCTCTTCGTGATCGCCACGGGCGTGTGCGGCATGCTGTTCGGCGAGCTGGTGCTCGGCCTCGTGCCGCTGCGCACGCGGCTTGCGCGCGGCGCGCTCTTTGGCGCGGCGGCGCACGGCGTCGGCACGGCAAAGGCGCGCGAGTTGGGCAGCGAAGAGGGCGTGGTGGCGAGCCTCACGATGATGATCGCGGGCGTGGTGATGGTGCTGCTCGCGCCGGCGCTGGGTTTCCTGCCTGTTTAATTCACGGCGCGATCGTTCGGCGCGGGCGGACTTTATCAGGATGGACCTTTGCCGGACGCGGGTAGGATTCGCCGTCTCGTCGTGTAGGTCGCTCTCGGATGTGGCTTACGCACGTTGTCGGTCACCCTCATCCTGTTCCATGCAACCGATCACCATCATCGTCGCGTGCTACAACGGCGCGGCCACGCTTGCCCGCGCGCTCGCCGCCGCGCACTCGCATCTGGAGCAGCATCCGCACGAAGCAGCGATTCGGCTTGACGTCGACTATGCGGGCTTTCCGGACCGGCTCGCCGCACACCCCGATTTCGCCAGGCACGCCGAAGCGATCAGCAATACGGCGCCGAGCAGTCTCGTGATCCGCCGTGGCGCGTTTCTCGCGCTGGGCGGCTTTCCCATGGACGAAACCTTTCGCCGCCACGGCGGCGAAGACGGTGCGCTCGCATGGGCGCTGAGCGAGGCCTTCGGGCAGCGCCGCCTGATCGACGCGAAGCGGGTGCGTCTGCACTATCGCTCGGGGATGGCCGCGGAACGCTATTTGAGCCTTCAGCTGGGCTTGAGCGCGGTGCCGGCGGCCCTGCAGGGTGAAACGCTGCGCGCTTCGGAAGCCTTTCTCGCCACGGCAATGGCTAGCGTGCGGCAGACGCGCGGACTCGCGTTGCGGGGCCAGGGCCATTGAGGCGCGCGGCCCCCGGTCGGTCACGCAGCCGCCATCCAACTGGCCGTCTCAATTTGCTACAATCACGCCTCGTCTTCGAGGAGCGTTGCGACGGGTTTTCTCTAACCCGCCAGGCTCGAAGGCGCTCAATACGGTTGATTCGAGGGCACGATGCCGCGAAGTCGCCGCACTGAAAACGGCGCTCACGTCTTTAATTTCTAGTCACTTTTAGAAAGGAGGGCGTGATGAACGCCGCAGTTCCGCAAGATCAAGCCAAAGATTTCATCGTTGCCGACATGTCGCTCGCCGCATGGGGCCGCAAGGAACTCAACATCGCCGAGACCGAAATGCCGGGCCTCGTGCAAACCCGCGAAGAATACAAGGCGCAGCAGCCGCTCAAGGGCGCGCGTATCGCCGGTTCGCTGCACATGACCATCCAGACGGGCGTGCTGATCGAAACGCTCACGGCGCTCGGCGCCGACGTGCGCTGGGCCTCGTGCAACATCTTCTCGACGCAGGACCACGCTGCCGCCGCCATCGCGCAGGGCGGCGTGCCGGTGTTCGCGTTCAAGGGCGAATCGCTCGACGAATACTGGGAATTCTCGCACCGCATTTTCGAATGGCCGAACGGCGAATTCGCCAACATGATTCTCGACGACGGCGGCGACGCAACGCTCCTGCTGATCCTCGGCTCGAAGGCTGAAAAGGACCGCTCGGTCATCGCCAAGCCGACGAACGAGGAAGAAGTCGCGCTGTACAAGTCGATCGCCGCGCACCTCGACATCGATCCGACGTGGTACTCGAAGCGCCTCGCGCACATCAAGGGCGTGACCGAAGAAACGACGACGGGCGTGCACCGCCTGTACCAGATGGAGAAGGAAGGCCGTCTGCCGTTCCCGGCCATCAACGTCAACGACTCGGTCACGAAGTCGAAGTTCGACAACCTGTACGGCTGCCGCGAGTCGCTCGTGGACGGCATCAAGCGCGCGACCGACGTGATGATCGCGGGCAAGATCGCTGTCGTGGCCGGTTACGGCGACGTGGGCAAGGGCTGCGCGCAATCGCTGCGTGGTCTCGGCGCGACCGTGTGGGTCACGGAAATCGATCCGATCTGCGCGCTGCAAGCCGCGATGGAAGGCTACCGCGTCGTGACGATGGAATACGCCGCCGACAAGGCCGACATCTTCGTGACGGCAACGGGCAACTACCATGTGATCAACCACGACCACATGAAGGCGATGCGCCACAACGCGATCGTCTGCAACATCGGCCACTTCGACTCGGAAATCGACGTCGCTTCGACGCGCCAGTACACGTGGGAAAACATCAAGCCGCAGGTCGACCACATCATTTTCCCGGACGGCAAGCGCGTGATCCTGCTGGCCGAAGGCCGCCTCGTGAACCTCGGCTGCGCCACGGGCCACCCGTCGTTCGTGATGTCGAACTCGTTCACGAACCAGACGCTCGCGCAGATCGAACTGTTCGTCGAAGGCAGCAAGTACGAGAACAAGGTGTACGTGTTGCCGAAGCACCTGGACGAAAAGGTCGCGCGTCTGCACCTCGCGCGCATCGGCGCGAACCTCTCGGTGCTGTCCGACGAGCAGGCTTCGTACATCGGCGTCGAGAAGAACGGTCCGTTCAAGCCGAACCACTATCGCTACTAAGCCGGTCGCGGGCTGGTTACAGCCCGATACAAACGCGCTAAACGCGGCTTGAAGTTTTAAGCCGCGTTTAAGCGGTCAAGCGGATGCTGACCCCAATCCCCGCACGCAACGCGTGGGGACCGCGGGCGGCATCCGCCGCCGGCATCTGGCGATACAAAAGCAACGACGCAAAAGGAGTCCTTATGACCGTGCTGCTGACCTGGCTGATCAACGCGCTCGCGCTCCTGATCATCACCTGGCTCGTTCCGTCGATCCATATTCGCAGTTTCGGCACCGCGCTCATCGTCGCGATCGTGCTCGGCCTCATCAACGCCGTGCTGCGCCCGCTGCTGATCGTGCTCACGCTGCCCGTGACCATCCTCACGCTCGGCCTGTTCATCCTCGTGGTGAATGCGCTGTGCTTCTGGCTGGCGGCGTCGCTCCTCAAGGGCTTCGAGGTGTCGGGCTTCTGGTCGGCATTTTTCGGCTCGATCCTGTACAGCATCGTCTCGTGGCTGCTTTCGGCGCTGATTTTCGGCAACCGCAGCCTCGGCTGATGCGGGCCCGGGCCGCTCACCTACGCGGCCTGGCCTCACTGGCCTCATCAACATGAAACCGATCGAACTCTCATTCGAATTCTTCCCGCCGAAGACGCCGGACGGCGTGGAAAAGCTGCGCGCCACGCGCGCCCAGCTCGCCACGCTCAAGCCGAAGTTCGTCTCGGTGACGTTCGGCGCGGGCGGCTCGACGCAACAGGGCACGCTCGACACCGTCGTCGACATCGCGAAGGAAGGCATCGAGGCGGCGCCGCACCTCTCGTGCATCGGCTCCTCGAAAGAAAGCCTGCGCGCGATTCTCGGCGAGTACCGCTCGCACGGCATCCGCCACATCGTCGCGCTGCGCGGCGACCTGCCCTCGGGCATGGGCGCGGTGGGCGAGCTGCGCTACGCGTCGGAGCTCGTTGCCTTCATCCGCGAGGAAACCGGCGACGCGTTCCACATCGAAGTGGCCGCGTATCCCGAATACCACCCGCAGGCGCGCTCGCCGCGCCACGACCTCGAAGCGTTCGCGCAAAAGGTGAAGGCGGGCGCGAATTCGGCGATTACGCAGTACTTCTTCAATGCGGACGCGTATTTCCGCTTTGTCGACGACGCGAAGAAGCTGGGCGTGGATATTCCCATCGTGCCCGGCATCATGCCGATCACGAACTACTCGCAGCTCATGCGCTTTTCGGAGATGTGCGGCGCCGAAGTGCCGCGCTGGGTCGCGAAGCGTCTGGAAAGCTTCGGCGACGATCGCGAGTCGATTCGCGCGTTCGGGCTCGACGTGGTGACGGACCTGTGCCGCCGCCTTATGGAGGCGGGCGTGCCGGGCATCCACTTCTACACGCTCAACGCGGCGCAGGCCACGAAAACGATCTGCGAGCGCCTGGGGTTCTAAGGCGCTCACTGGCGACGAGCCAGGCGTCAACAAACCGCGCGGTTCCCGGACTCCCGGGCCGCGCGGTTTTTTTTTGAGGGTAGGACGGTGCGGTTGACGTGCGTCAGGAACGCATGGCCGCCCTCGAGCGCGCGTCAAAGCGGCGCGCGATTATCGTTATCCGGCGCAATAAAAGAGGGGCAAAGGTACGCTGCACCGCACCATGCGGCAACAAGCGATCCTGTCAACCCGGCGTTTTCCACAGGCGACGGGACTTTTGGCTTGCTTGTGACTGCGGCACCTGCTCAAGTAAGATCGCGCTACGCTGGCGCAAGCCGGCACTGAACTGGAGGAAACATGAAAGAAAACAAACTGTTGCGTGCTGCCCGATTGACGTCTCTCGTGGCGCTCGCAGCGGCATCGATTGCTGGAGCCCCGCTCGCGCACGCCGCGCAAAGCATTCCGAACAAGACGCTCGTCTACTGCTCGGAAGGCAGCCCCGCTGGCTTCGATCCGGCGCAATACACGACCGGCACCGACTTCACCGCGAACACGTTCACCGTCTACAACCGTCTCGTCGAATTCGAACGCGGCGGCACGAAGGTCGAACCGGGCCTCGCAGAATCGTGGGACGTTTCCCCGGACGGCAAGACCTACACGTTCCATCTGCGTCATGGCGTGAAGTTCCAGACCACGTCGTTCTTCAAGCCCTCGCGCGAATTCAACGCCGACGACGTCGTGTTCACGTTCGACCGGATGCTCAACCCCAACAACGCGTTCCGCAAGGCGTACCCGGTCTCGTTCCCGTACTTCACGGACATGGGCCTCGACAAGCTGATCGCGAAGGTCGAGAAGGTCGACCCGTACACGGTCAAGTTCACGCTGAACGAGCCGAACGCGCCGTTCATCCAGAACATGGCGATGGAATTCGCCTCGATCCTCTCGGCTGAATACACGGATCAGCTGATGAAGGCCGGCAAGGCTGCCGACCTGAACCAGAATCCGGTCGGCACGGGTCCGTTCATCTTCAAGAGCTACACGAAGGACGCGACGATCCGTTTCGACGGCAATCCTGACTACTGGAAGCCGGGCGCCGTGAAGCTTTCGAAGCTGATCTTCTCGATCACGCCGGATGCCAGCGTGCGCGTGCAGAAGATCAAGCGCGACGAATGCCAGGTGATGAGCTATCCGCGTCCCGCCGACATCGCGCCGCTGAAGGCCGAGGCGAACATCGCGATGCCGTCGCAGCCGGGCTTCAACCTGGGCTACCTGTCGTACAACGTCACGCACAAGCCGCTCGACAACGCGGACGTGCGCCACGCGCTCGACATGGCGATCAACAAGAAGGCGATCATCGACTCGGTGTACCAGGGCGCGGGCCAGCTCGCCACCAACCCGATGCCGCCGACGCAATGGTCCTACGTCAAGAACCTGCCGGCCAACGCGTACGACCCGGAAAAGGCCAAGGCGCTGCTCGCCAAGGCTGGCCAGTCGAACGGTTTCGAGATCACGCTGTGGGCCATGCCCGTGCAGCGCGCCTACAACCCGAACGCGCGTCTGATGGCCGAAATGATTCAGGCCGACTGGGCCAAGATCGGCGTGAAGGCGAAGATCGTCACGTATGAGTGGGGCGAGTACATCAAGCGCGCGCACGCGGGCGAGGACGACTCGATGCTGATCGGCTGGACGGGCGACAACGGCGACCCCGACAACTGGCTCGGCACGCTGCTCGGCTGCGAGGCCGTGAACGGCAACAACTTCGGCAAGTGGTGCTACAAGCCGTTCGACGAACTGGTCCAGAAGGGCCGCCAGACGTCGGATGTTGCGCAGCGCACCAAGTTCTACCAGGACGCGCAGCACATTTTCGCGCAGCAACTGCCGTTCTCTCCGATCGCTCACTCGACCGTCTATCAGCCGGTCAGCAAGAAGGTGATCGACATGCGCATCGAACCGCTCGGCTACGCGCGCTTCGACGGCGTGGGCATGCAGTAATGTTTATCGGGTAGTTTTCGCCCAGCTTTCACCTGATCGGAAAGCGGGCGAAATATGGTCCGGCGACCGGGGTCACGAGCCCCTGTCGCCGGTTGCGTTTCATTTCAAGCTTTTGGGGGAACACCACATGTTCCGCTTCGTATTGCGCCGCATCGGCATGGTCATACCCACGTTCATCGGTATCACCATTCTGGCGTTCGCACTCATCCACCTGATTCCGGGCGACCCCATCGAAGTGATGATGGGCGAGCGCGGCGTCGATCCGCAAATGCACGCCGAGGCGATGCACCGCCTGGGGCTCGACGAGCCCCTGCCGATGCAGTATTTCCACTACGTCTGGCACGCCATCCACGGCAACCTCGGGACCTCGATCATCACCAATACGAGCGTGATGGGCGAGTTTCTCGCGCGCTTTCCCGCCACCGTCGAGCTGTCGATCTGCGCGCTCATTTTCGCGCTCGCAGTCGGCTTGCCCGCTGGCGTGTTCGCGGCACTGCGGCGCGGCACCGTCGTCGATCACGGCGTCATGGGCACCGCGCTCACCGGCTACTCCATGCCGATCTTCTGGTGGGGGCTCATCCTCATCATGGTGTTCTCGTCGAAGCTCGGCTGGACGCCTGTGTCGGGCCGCATCGCGGTGGAATTCGACATTCCGCACGTGACCGGCTTCATGCTGATCGACTCGCTCCTGCCCGGCACCGACGAAGGCGCGTTCAAGTCGGTCGTGAGCCACCTGATCCTGCCGGCTATCGTGCTCGGCACGATTCCGCTCGCCGTGGTCGCGCGTATGACGCGCTCGTCGATGCTCGAAGTGCTGCGCGAGGATTACATCCGCACCGCGCGCGCCAAGGGTCTTTCGCCCGTGCGCGTGATCGTCGTGCATGCGCTGCGCAACGCGCTCATCCCCGTGGTGACCGTGATCGGCCTGCAGGTCGGCACGCTGCTCGCGGGCGCGGTGCTTACCGAAACGTTGTTCTCCTGGCCGGGCATCGGCAAATGGCTGATCGACGCGATCAGCCGGCGCGACTACCCGGTGGTGCAAGGCGGCATTCTCATGATCGCGACGCTCGTGATCGTCGTGAACCTGTTCGTCGATCTGCTGTACGGCGTGCTCAACCCACGCATTCGACATACGAGGTAAGCGAGCCATGAAAATGCGAACCCCACAACACACCATTGAACACCAGGAGGCATGATGGCTGACATTCAGAACACCGTGCCTCGCGCCGTCACGCCGCCTTCGGGCCGCGCGCTCGTGCTGCGCGAATTCTGGGCGAACTTCTCGCGCAACAAGGGCGCCGTGGGCGCCGGCGTGATCGTGCTCGTGCTGATCTTCGTCGCGATCTTCGCGCCGCTCATCGCGCCGCACAGCCCCATCGAGCAATATCGCGACTTCGTGAAGATTCCGCCCGCCTGGCTCGACGGCGGCAACTGGAAGTTCATTCTCGGCACCGACGAAGCGGGCCGCGACATCCTCTCGCGTCTCATGTACGGCGCGCGGCTCTCGCTGTGGATCGGCTGCGTTTCGGTCGTGCTCGCGCTGATTCCGGGCATCGTGCTCGGTCTCGTGGCCGCGTTCTTCGAGAAGTGGGCCGATACGCCGATCATGCGTCTCATGGACGTGCTGCTGGCGCTGCCCTCGCTGCTGCTCGCGGTCGCTGTGGTTGCAATCATCGGCCCGGGTCTCACGAACACCATGCTCGCCATCGCGATCGTGGCGCTGCCCGGTTACGTGCGTCTCACGCGCGGTTCGGCATTGGGCGAACTGCACAAGGAATACGTGACCGCTTCGCGCGTGGCCGGTGCCGGCACGATGCGCCTGATGTTCTCGCAGGTGCTGCCCAACTGTACGGCTCCGCTGATCGTGCAGGCGACGCTCGGCTTTAGCTCGGCGATTCTCGATGCCGCCGCGCTCGGCTTTCTCGGCCTCGGCGTGCAGCCGCCGCGGGCGGAGTGGGGCGCGATGCTCGCCTCGGCGCGCGACTATATCGACAGCGCATGGTGGATCGTCACGATGCCTGGCCTTTCCATCCTGATCTCGGTGCTCGCGATCAACCTGCTCGGCGACGGGCTGCGCGACGCACTCGATCCCAAGCTGAAGCGGATGGCCTGACATGAATAACGAACTTCTCACCATCCGCAATCTGGCGGTGAACTTCAACGGCTTGCCCGCCGTGGACCGCGTGAATCTTTCCGTGGCGCCGGGCGAAGTGCTCGGCATCGTCGGCGAATCGGGCTCGGGCAAGAGCGTGACGATGATGGCGCTCATGGGCCTGATCGACGCGCCGGGCAAGGTCACGGCCGACTCGATCACGTTCAATGGCCGCGATCTCCTCAACGCCACGGGCAAGGAGCGACGCCGCATCGTGGGCAAGGACATCGCCATGGTGTTCCAGGACGCGCTCACGAGCCTGAACCCGAGCTACACCGTCGGCTATCAGATCAAGGAAGTGCTCAAGCTGCACGAAGGCCTGCGCGGCTCGGCGCTGCATGCGCGCGCGCTCGAACTGCTCGACCAGGTGGGCATTCCCGACGCGAAGAACCGCATCGACAACTTCCCGCACCAGATGTCGGGCGGCATGAACCAGCGCGTGATGATCGCGATGGCCGTGGCCTGCAACCCGAAGCTGCTGATCGCCGACGAGCCCACCACGGCGCTCGACGTGACGATCCAGGCGCAGATCATGGAACTGCTCGTGCGCCTGCAAAAGGAGCGCGGCATGGCGCTCGTGCTGATCTCGCACGATCTGGCCGTGGTTTCGGAAGTCGCGCAGCGCGTGGCCGTGATGTATGCGGGCGAGATCATCGAAACGAACCGCGTACCGGACATCTTTTCGCGTCCGCATCATCCGTACACGGAAGCGCTGCTCGCGGCGATTCCCGAGCACAACAAGGGGGCGATGCGGCTTGCCGCGCTGCCCGGCATGGTGCCCGGCCGCGACGACCGGCCAAGCGGCTGTCTGTTCGCGCCGCGCTGCAAATACGTGGTGGACGACTGCATGAAGGCACGGCCCGCGCTCAACGCGGTGACCGATGAGAGCGGCTATGCGCAAGTGCGCTGTATCAGGCCGCTGAACGCGGCGGTGACGCAATCCAACGGAGGCGCGCGATGAACGCAGTCCAGCAACACGCGGCTCATGAGGATGACAAGGTTCTCGTCGCGGAAGATCTCAAGAAGCACTACAGCGTCAAGCGCGGCATGTTCGGCACCGGTACGGTGAAGGCGCTCAACGGCGTGTCGTTCTCGCTCACGCGCGGACGCACGCTCGCCGTGGTGGGGGAGTCGGGGTGCGGCAAATCGACGCTCGCGCGCCAGCTCACGATGATCGAGCCTCCCACCTCGGGCAAGCTCACGATCGACGGCGAAGACGTTGCGCACGCAAACGCAGCGAAGATCGCCGCGCTGCGCCGGCGCGTGCAAATGGTGTTCCAGAACCCGTTCGCCTCGCTCAACCCGCGCAAGACCGTGGAGCAGACGCTCGGCGAGCCGCTCGCCATCAACACGCGGCTCACGGCGACTGAGCGCGCGGACCGCATTGCGCACATGATGCGCATCGTCGGCCTGCGGCCCGAGCACGCCAAGCGCTATCCGCATATGTTCTCGGGCGGCCAGCGCCAGCGTGTGGCGATCGCGCGCGCGATGATTCTCGACCCGCAGATCGTCGTGGCCGACGAGCCGGTTTCCGCGCTCGACGTCTCGATCCAGGCGCAGATTCTCAATCTGTTCATGGACTTGCAGGAGCAGTTCCGCACGAGCTACGTGTTCATTTCGCACAACCTGGCCGTGGTCGAGCACATTGCCGACGACGTGATGGTGATGTATCTGGGCGGCGTGGCGGAACTGGGCGACAAGGACACGGTGATCTCGCGGCCGCGCCATCCGTACACGCGCTCGCTGCTCTCGGCCACACCCGCGATTTTCGAAGCGGACCGCCGCGTGAAGATCAAGCTCGAGGGCGAATTGCCTTCGCCGCTGAACCCGCCTTCTGGTTGCACGTTCCACCAACGTTGTCCATACGCGATCGACAGGTGTCGTAAGGAAGTTCCTGTACTTCGCGAAGTGGACGGCCGTCAGGTATCCTGCCATCGTGCAGAGGAGGTGGGGGAAGAGGATGGGCGGCCTATGCCGGCCTGAAGCGACGGCGGCGCGTCGTTTTATCGTTACGCGCCGCCAGTTGATGGGCGGCCGTCGCGCCGCCCTTTTCACTGATTTTCCTACCGTTTTCTCCGCCGCTTTTTCAATCGTTCCGGCTGCCGCTTTTGCCGTGGTTGCCGGGCTGTCTACGGCTGGTGGCGTGACATTCGGTGTGGCTTCGGGTTTGGCATTCGGTGTGGCATTGGCGGTAGCGCTGTGCGCGGCGCTCAAGACCGCGTCGAGCAGGGCGCTACGCGCGGTGGTCTCGCTCTCGCTCGCGCTCGGCGTGCTCGCGGGCGCGCCGGACACGGCATTCGCCGGTGGCGCCGTCGCCAATACGCCCGGTGTGCGGCCGGCCGTCCCCGTGCCGCCAGGTGCTGCGCGCGGCTCGAGCGGTGGCATTCCCGGCTTTCACGCCGCGCCCGCCGTGCCGAGCTATGCCTCCGGCACGACGGCTGGCGGCCCGGTGCGCACGCAGCCAGCGCGCATGCCGTTCTACGTCGCCACGCGCGGCAATCTCACGATCTATCTGCTCGGCACGCTCCATGTGGGCGACCCCGCCGACTATCCGCCTGGACAGCCGTTTCGCCCGCCGATTCTCGCGGCGCTCGCCGCGTCGCCCATTCTCGCGCTCGAGCTTTCCCCCGACGATCTGCTCGTTTCCCAGGACGATGTCTCGAAATACGGGGTGTGCAAACGGCCCTGCCTGCCGGGCCTCTTACCCGATCCGCTCTGGCAGAAGCTCGAGGCGCGCATGCGCGGCAATCCCGAGGCGCTTGCCGAAATCCGCAAGATGCGGCCGTGGCTCGCCTCGCTGCTCGTGGAAACCTACGATTCGCTGAGCGCCGGCCTGCAGACCGAATACGGCACCGAGGCGCAACTGCAGAACGTGTTCCTGCGCTGGAAGGGCCGCCGCATCGTCGGGCTGGAGACGCTTGCCGAGCAGATGCGCGCCTTCACGAACCTGAGCCTGGCGCAGCAGCGCGAGATGCTCGCTCAGGATCTTGCGCAAACGCCGGCGCAAAACGTGTCCGACGTGCAAACGCTCCTGCACCTGTGGCGCGTGGGCGACGCCGACGCGATCGCCGCCTGGGAGGCGGCGCGTACCGAAAAACTCTCGCACGACGCGCGGGTGGCGGCGTCGGTCGATAACCGCATCGTCTACGAGCGCAACCGGCGCTTCGTTTCGCGCATGCAGCAGTATGTGGCGCCCAACAAGCCGCTCTTCGTGGCCGTCGGCGCCTTGCACCTGGGCGGCCCGAAAGGCGTGCTCCAGTTGCTGCGCCAGCGTGGGTTCAACGTCGACCCAGGTTGAGCGCTGGCCTCGGCGCCGCTCGCCGTGTCTTTGCGTTCGATCAAAAGTGAGCGCATTTAGTCAACGTTCGATATCGGCAGCCAGAGCGCGCGCCTAGCATGCGGGTTTTGTGCTGCTGAGGTCGCTGCCATGTTCTCTTCGTCCGCCGCTCCGGCGAACGCGCCCTGCGTGAGCGTCGTCACGCCCACCTGGAACCGTGAAGCGTTTTTGCCGCTCGCCTACCGCTCGTTCGCGTCGCAGCGCGCGCCCGGGCTCGAATGGATCGTGATCGACGACAGCGACACGCCCAGCGCCTTCATGGCGAGTCTGAACGACGAGCGCGTGGTGTATCGCCACCTGCGCACGCGTTTGACGGTTGGCGAGAAGCGCAATCTCGCGGCCGAGCTAGCGCGCGGCGAGGTCATCGCGCATTTCGACGACGACGAGGTCTACGCGCCCGACTACCTGAGCACGATGCTCGGGCACATGCGCTTGCACGACGTGCAGTTCGTGAAGCTCGGGGCGTTCTTCCTCTACAGCCGCGTGTATGGCCAGTTCGCGTACTGGGACCTGATGCGCAAGAGCGGCCTGCATTTTTGCTGGAGCGCTCAGCCCATGACGGTGCTCAATTTCCCGCGGGACAACCCGGCCTTCGCCGACAACCATCTGGGCTACGGCTTCAGCTACGTCTATACGAAGCAGTTGTGGGCGGCACAGCCGTTCGAGCCGCGTTCGTTCAACGAAGACGGACGCTTCATCACGGCCGCGCGTTCGCGCGGCGCGCGCATTGCGCTTGTCGCCGACGACGCGGGCCTGTGCCTGCACGTGCTCCATGCTCACAACACGGCGAAATGCTTTCCGCAGTATGTGCTGCCCGAGGTGCTCGTCGCGCGGCATTTTCCGCACTTTTGCGAAGCGCTCGACGCCGCTTCGCTGCGCGCGGCCTGAGCGCTAAACGCTGGCGCAAAAAAAAGCCGGCTTTCGCCGGCTTTTCGCCCCCAGGCGCCTTCGTTCCGTCAAAACCCGAATACATTCAGCAGCACGATATTGGCCGCGAGAATGCCAAGCGCCGTGGGCACCTGCACGCGTATCACCGCGTTCTTGTCGGGCAGTTCCAGCAGCGCCGCGGGCACCATGTTGAAGTTCGCGGCCATCGGCGTCATGAGCGTGCCGCAGTAGCCCGAGAACATGCCGATGGCGGCCATCATTGCAGGGTTGACGTGGAACATGCCCACCAGCACCGGCACGCCCACGCCGCCCGTCATCACCGGAAACGCGGCGAAGCCGTTGCCCATGATGATCGTGAAGAGCGCCATGCCCACGCAATAGACCACGACCGCGACGAAGCGCACGTCCATGTTGATGTACGACGTCGTCACGTGCGCGACGGCCTTGCCCACGCCCGCGTCCGAGAACACGAGACCGAGCATGCCGAGCATCTGCGGCAGGACGGCGGCCCACGAGAGCGCGTCGACGAGGCGGCGCGTTTCCTTCATCGACTGGCCAACGCTGTCACGCGTGATGATGCAGGCAATCGCGAGCGCGATCACGCAGCCGATGCCGAAACCGATCAACGTGACGTTCTTCGGGTCGATGAGCGGCTTGCCGCCGAATACGAGATGGCTGGCCGCGAGCGTGAGCACGACGGTGATCACGGGGATGGTGAGCGCGGGCACGAAGAGCTTGTTGCCCAGCCGTTTGGCGCTGGCGAGACGGGTTTCGAGCGCGAGCACCTTGGGTTTGGCGGCGGTCACGCCGCCGAGACCCGCGATCAGCGCCATGGCGATCACGAGCACGCCCACGATTTCGACGGGCAGCATGTCGCCGACGAGAAAAATGAGCGCGTAGAGCAGCCAGAAGCCGCCTGCCGTGAAGCGGCGCGGATGCTCGCGGTCCATCACGATCATGCCGCCCACGATGAGCAGCACGATGCCGAGCAGCCAGAAGAGCCAGTTGAGGGTGAGCGTCATGCCTGGTCTCCCTGGCGCTGGTCGGCTGCCGGCGCCGTTGCACCGGCCGGCTTCGCGCCGCCCAGCTCGCGCTCGAGCTTGCGGTCGAGCAGCCAGAGCCGCGTGCCGTGAATCAGAAACGCGCAGATCGCCGTGGGAATGCCCCAGAGCGCCACGTGGATCGGCTCGACCGAAACGCCCGCTTCCTTGAGCAGCGTGACCATCAGCACGATCGCCCCGAACGCGACAAAGATGTCCTCGCCGAAGAAGAGGCCCACGTTGTCGGTCGCGGCCGAGTACGCGCGCAGCTTGTAGCGCACGGCGTCGGAGAGCTTGCCGAAGCGGTTTTCCGTGGCGCCTTCGGCCATCGGCGCGATGAGCGGCCGCACCATTTGCGGATGACCGCCCAGACCTGTCAGGCCGACAGCGGCGGTGAGCTCGCGGACGAGCAGGTAGACGATGAGCAGCCGCCCGGCAGTCGCCGCCTTGATGCTGCCGATCCAGATCTGCGCGCGCTCGCGCAGGCCGTGGCGCTCCAGCAGACCGATCACGGCGAGCGGCAGCAGGATGATGAGCGGGATGTTGCGGGTCTTGATGAAGCCGGTGCCGATGGCGGCGAGAATCTTACCGGGAGGAAAGCCCCCGGCGAAACCGGTGACGACGGCCGCCGCGGCTACGATCAGCATCGGATTGAACCGTAACAAGAAGCCGGCGATGATGACGGCCACCCCGATCAGCGGCCATAAGTTGACGGTGCTCTGCATGTGGATCTCCAAACGTATTGGCTTGTCGTTGATTGCCGCGGGTAGCGGCGTTGACTGCGCGGCTCTAATGGCCGTTCGTACAACTACGAACCTGCTGGGTACAACTACGTCTGCAGCTTGCGCTGCCGGGGGATTGCCTTGCGAAAACCTTGGGTATTGCCGTGCACGTAGCGCGCGGCGATTGCCGCGCGCATTGCCGCATTGAGGCTAGGGCGTCAGACCTCGCCTGCGCCCGCCGCGCGCACGCCAATGCCCGCCTCGTCGAGCGCCGTGCGGATGCGCCGCGCGAACGCGAGCGCGTGCGGGCCGTCGCCGTGCAGGCAGATGGTCTGCGCGTTGAGCGGCACCCAGGCGCCGTTCACGGCCTGCACGCGCTGCTCGCGGATCATCGCGAGCGTGCGCGTGAGCACGGTGTCTTCGTCGTCGAGCAGCGCGCCCGGCTCGCTGCGCGGCACGAGCGAGCCGTCCGCGCGGTAGCCGCGGTCGGCGAACACTTCCTCGATCGCCACGAGCCCCGCCTCGCGTGCCGCCGTGACGAGCCCGCTGCCCGCGAGCGCGAACACCGTCACGGACGGATCGAAATCATGCACGGCGGAGACGATCGCCTCGGCGATTTGCGGGTCGCGCGCGGCCTGGTTGTACAGCGCGCCGTGCGGCTTCACGTGAGCGATGCGGCCGCCTTCGGCCTGGGCGATCGCGGAGAGCGCGCCTAGCTGGTAGAGCACGCCCGCGTAGATCTCCTCGCGCGGCAGGTTCATCTCCTTGCGGCCGAAGTTCTCGGGGTCGTTGAAGCTCGGATGCGCGCCGATCGACACGCCTTTTTCCACGGCCCAGCGCACGCATTCGCGCATGGCATTGGCGCCGCCTGCGTGCCAGCCGCACGCGATGTTGGCCGAACTCACGAGGTCGAGCAGCGCCTCGTCGGAGCCGCAGCCTTCGCCGAGATCGGCGTTCAGATCGATGGTGGTCATGATGTGTTCCTCTTACTGCTCGTCTTACCGATGGTGCTTGAAAATCACGCGCTCGCGGCCGCGCTTGAAACTACATTCGCGCGGCGGCTCGCATAGCGCTCGTCGTGCATGGCAATCGCGGCGTCGATCTGCCGCAAATACGCCCGTTCCTCTTCCAGCGCCGCGCGCGCGGCGGCCGGCGTCGCTTCCACGAAACGCACGCCGCCGGTGAGCCGCACCTGGGCGAGCTTCCACCAGTCGGCGCGAATCACGGAGCCGATTTTCGGGTAGCCGCCCGTGGTCTGCGCGTCGGCCATCAGCACGATGGGCTGGCCGCTCGGCGGCACCTGAATCGTGCCGGGCAGCACCGCGTGCGAGAGCAGGTCCGCGCTGTTCGTGCGCGCGAGCGGTGTGCCCGTGAGCCGAAAGCCCATGCGGTTGCTGTTGGGGGTGAGCTGCCATTCGTCGGACCAGAACGCGCGTTGCGCTTCGGCCGTGAAGCTGTCGTACTCGGGGCCGCGCAGCACGCGCACGGGCACGGCCCACGCCATGCCGTCCGGATGGCGGCCGCGCCGGTGATGCGGCTCGTCGGCCAGCGCGAAGCTGCACCACACGGGCGCCTTGACGCCGAAGGCCGGCGCGCCCGGGTCCAGCGCGGCGCGCTCGCGGCCCGGCGCGAACGAGGCGCCGGTGGCGAGGCGGTCGCCATCCTTGAGCGCGCGGCCCGCGAGGCCGCCGAAGCCCGCCGCCAGGTCGGTGCTGCGCGAGCCGAGCATGGGCAGCACGTCGATGCCGCCCGCCACGCAGACATAGGCGCGCATGCCGCGCTTCGCACCGTTGAGCACCAGTTCCTCGCCCGCGGCCACGGGCAGGCTCCACCACGACCAGACCGGGCGGCCGCCGAGCGTGGCGCCGAAGTCGGTGCCCGTAATGGCGACGCGCGTGGCGCGCGCGAAGCGCAGCGCGACGGGGCCGAAGGTGATTTCGATGCCGGCCGCGTCGGGCCGGTTGCCGACGAGACGGTTGCCCACTTCGAGCGCGAGCGTATCGAGCGCGCCGCCGGTGGCGACGCCCAGATGCCGGTAGCCGGGGCGGCCGAGATCCTGGACCGTGGTGAGCAGGCCCGCGCGCAAGACTTCGATCATGCGTGGAGCTCCGCAATGGTGAAGCGCACGCGGTCGCCGGGCATGAGCAGCGTGGGCGGATTGTGCGCAGGGTCGAACAGCTTCGCGGCGGTGCGGCCGATCAGTTGCCAGCCGCCGGGCGACGCAGCCGGATAAATACCCGTCTGCTCGCCGCCGATGCCTACCGACCCGGCCGGGACGGCCAGGCGCGGCTCGCGGCGGCGCGGCGTGTGCAGCTGGGGTTCGAGTCCGCCGAGATAGGCGAAGCCGGGTTGAAAGCCGAGGAAGAACACCGTGTAGACGCCCGCGGCGTGGCGCGCGGCGACGTCGGCGGCAGCGAGCGAGCAGTGCTGCGCGACCGCTTCGAGATCGGGGCCATCCTCGCCGCCATAAACCACGGGTATCTCGACCTCGCGGCCGGCAACGCTCGCGTCTTCGGCGTCGCGCCAGGCTTCCCGGAGCGCGCCGGCGAGCGCCGCGGCGTCGGCCGAGAGCGGATCGAAGGTGATCGTCAGATTGTTCATGCCGGGCACCACTTCGCGCACCGGCGCCCAGCCGCGCGCGAGCGCGGCGACGGCCCAGACGCGGCGCTGGATCTCGAGCGTGGCGGGCGGCGGCGCTTCGCAGACGAGCGCTTCGTCACCGAGAGGAAAAATGCGAGGGTCAGAATTCGGCATGTTGGATCGATCAGGGACGGGTTCGACCGGTCGAAAATTTGCGCAGGCAGACACCCGGCGCCATTCCTTCCTAGCGTACATTGTCGATAAATTATCTACAATTTATCAATAAGCGTTTTCGCCAGGCGCACCGAAAACGCGCTGCAATTACACTCACGCCACGCCGCTTTGCCTCTTCGACCACCGACTACCGGGTTACCTGCCATGTCGCGCCAGCCGACCAAGATCGTTTCGTCCGAACATCTCGTCTCCGAGTCGAGCGCCGAGCTTTCCGAGTTCGAGTACGCGCTCATCATGGCGAGCAATGCGTTCAACCGCTGGATGGTGCGCTGCATGTCGGCGGCGGGCGTGAAGGACATGACGCCGATCGAGGTGTCGCTGCTCCATCACGTCGGCCATCGCGAGCGGCGCAAGAAGCTCGCGGATATCTGCTTCGTGCTCAACATCGAGGACACGCACGTGGCCACGTATGCGTTGAAGAAGCTTGTCTCCAGAGGGTATGTAAAAAGCGAAAAGACCGGCAAGGAAGTCTTCTTCTCGGTCACGCCGGAAGGGCAGGCGCTGTGTCTGCGCTACCGCGATGTGCGCGAAAGCTGCCTCATCGCGACGCTCAAGGAAAGCGGCCTCACGAACCTGCAGATCGGCGAGGCCGCGCAGCTCATGCGCAATGCGTCGGGGCTCTACGACACGGCCGCGCGCGCGGCGGCTTCGCTTTGAGTCGCGCCTGAGTGACCCGGGCCGCGTTCAGCGCTCGCGCGAACGTTGGCAACGAAGCGTGGCGGCTTCGGTCACCACGGCGTCGAGCGGCAGATCGTGTGCCTCGCGCGCGAGCACGCCGTCATCAATGCGGCACGCTTCGTACGCAATGCCCACCGTGACGGGCAACGCCTCACCGGGCCAGGCAGCCAGCGTGCGGTCGTAGTAGCCCCCACCGTAGCCAAGGCGATAGCCGTCGCGATCGAAACCCACGCACGGCACGAGGAGGAGATCGGGCACGATCACTTCCTGCGACTGCGGCTCGGGTATGCCGTGATGGCCTTCGCGCATCGGGGCGTCCGGTGTCCAGGCGTGGAACACGAGCGGCGTGTGGCGCTCGGCAATGGCGGGCAGGGCGGCGCGGCGTGACGCATCGGCGGCGAGCCAGGCGGTGGTCCAGGCGCGCGCATCGAACTCGCCGCGCAAGGGCCAATAGAACCCGATCGAGCGCGGCGAAAATTGTGCGACGAGCGCGTCGAGATGAGCCGTCAGCGCCGCCCCGATTGCCATGTCGGAAGCCGCCTCAATTCGCCGAGGAAGCAGCCTTGCACGCCAGTCCTTTTTGGATTCCGTGTGAGGGTTGCGTGCTATGCTTGGGTTCACCTCGCGCTCCAGAAATAACGATGTCCAAACGCCTTGTCCGAGTATATCGCGTGGTCGGTCTCGCACTGACTGCCGCGGCACTCGTAGCATGCAGCACGGCGGACGCCGTGCGCCCCGTCGCACTGCCCGTAGGCGCAGTCCTCTCGAACGACGATCAGACTTTCATCCAGCTTCGCGAAGCCGCGCGCAATAACGATCCCGCGCGCGCCGCGCAACTCGCTGCGATGATCCCCGATTACCCGGCGCCGTCGTATCTCGAATACTTCCAGCTCAAGCCGCAACTGTTCGATTCGCAAGGCCACGCGCGCGTGGACGCGCCCGATGCGCCGGTGCTGTCGTTCCTGCAGCGCTACGACGGCCAGGCGATCGCCGACCGTCTGCGCAACGACTATCTGCTCGTGCTGGGCGCGCGCCACGACTGGGCGAACTTCGACCAGCAATACCCGCGCTTCGTGCTAAACGACGACACGCAGGTGAAGTGCTACGCGCTCGAGTCGCGCGCGGCGCGCGGCGAGAACGTCGCCAACGATGCGCGCGCGCTGCTGACCGAGCCGCGCTATTACGGCGACGGCTGCGTCGATCTCATCACCGCGCTTGCGATCAAAGGCCAGTTCTCGAGCGACGACGTGTGGCAGCAGATCCGCCTCGCCTACGAGCAGAACCAGACCGCGGCCGGCGCAAAACTGCTCGACGGCCTGTCGCAGCGTCCCGACCCGACGGCGTTCAGCCAGGCGGTGAGCACACCGCCGCTCACGCTCGCACAAGGCGTCACCGGCGATCCGCAATCGCATCAGCTCGCACTGCTCGCCGTCACGGTAATGGCGCGCAACGATCCGGCCATGGCCGCCGCGACCTACGCCGCCGTTGCGCCGCAGCTCACCTCGCCGGAACGCGCGATCGGCTGGGGCACGATCGGTTATCAGGGCGCGCAAAAGCGTTTGCCCGCCGCGATCGACTGGTATCGCCTCTCGGCCAACGCACCGCTTTCGTACCCGGCTTACGAATGGCGTACGCGCGCCGCGCTGCTGGGCGGCGACTGGACGATGGTGCGCTGGTCGATCGAGCAGATGCCGGCCGCGCTGCGCGCGCAACCGTCGTGGGTCTACTGGCACGCACGCGCGCTCAAGCAGGCGGGCGAAACGGGCCTCGCGAGCAAGGAGTTCGCGTCGATCTCGCAGGGCTATAACTTCTACGGCCAGCTCGCCACCGAAGAGCTCGGCCAGAAGATCACGATCCCGCCAAAGACCACGGTCAGCGACGCCGACATCGCCCAGGCCGCGCAAACGCCGGGCTTCGCGCTCGCACAGCGCTTCTACGCGCTGAATCTGCGGCTCGAAGGCAATCGCGAATGGAACTGGCCGCTGCGCGGCATGAGCGATCGCCAGTTGCTCGCCGTCGCCGAGTACGCAAAACGCATCCAGTTGCTCGACCGCACCGTCAACACGGCCGACCGCACGCAAACGGAACACGACTTCTCGCTGCGCTACATCGCGCCGTTCCGCGACGTCGTGGAGCGCGACGCGCAAACCAACGGCCTCGACGTCGAATGGGCCTACGGTCTCATCCGCCAGGAATCGCGTTTCATTCTCAACGCGAAGTCGGGCGTGGGCGCGAGCGGCCTCATGCAGATCATGCCGGCCACGGCGCAGATGGTGGCGAAGAAGATCGGCATTGGCCCGCTGTCGCGCGACCAGCTCAACGATCTCGACACCAATATCCTGCTCGGAACGAACTATTTGTCGATGATCTACAATCAGTTCGATGGCTCCGCCGTGCTCGCCACCGCGGGCTACAACGCCGGGCCGGGGCGCCCGCGCGCATGGCGCCAGACTTTGCAGGGCGGCGTCGAAGGCGCCATCTTCGCGGAGACCATTCCGTTTCAGGAAACCCGCGATTACGTGAAAAACGTGTTGTCGAACACGGTCTACTATGCGGCGCTGTTCGAGGGCCGTCCGCAATCGCTGAAGGCGCGTCTCGGCTATATCACGCCGTAAGCGCCGGGCCGTCACGCCGCGCCACTTCCCGTCATACGGATCGTGCGCGGCATGACGGCACGCTGCGCGCCCCGCCTTCCGGCCGGCGCGCTGCGGGACGAACCGGACCTCGTACGCGGCGGCGCCGTCTGCCCGAGGAGGTCGAAGATGCGACATCAAGCCATTGCGGTCATCGGCGGTTCGGGATTCATCGGCAGCCATCTCGTCAACGCGCTCGTCGAGGCGGGCAAGGACGTGCGCGTCGCCACCCGCCGCCGCTACAACGCACGCCATCTCACCCTGCTGCCCATCGACGTGGTCGAGACCGATGTGTCCGATCCGGTCGCGCTCGCGGCCTTCGTCGAAAACGCGGACGCGGTCATCAATCTCGTCGGCACGCTCAACGGCGGCCGCGGCGATCCTTACGGGCCGGGCTTCGCGAAACTGCACGTCGACTTGCCTACAAAAATCGTCGCCGCCTGCGAGGGCAAGGGCGTGCATCGCCTCATCCACATCAGCGCACTTGGCGCCGACACGCGTGGGCCCAGCATGTATCTGCGCTCGAAGGGCGACGGCGAGAAAGCCGTGCACGCGGCCACGGCGCTTGCCACGACAATCTTCCGGCCTTCGGTCGTGTTCGGTCCGGAAGACACGTTCCTCAACCGCTTCGCGCTGCTGCAGCGGCTCTTTCCCATGATTCCGCTCGCCATGCCCGACGCGAAGTTCCAGCCCGTGTTCGTGGGCGATGTATCAAAGGCGATCGTCAACGTGCTCGATCTCGACGCCGCGAGCGGGCACACTTACGAACTCGGCGGCCCGACGGTCTACACGCTCGAGCAGTTGGTGCAGTATTGCGGCGAAGCGGTGGGCCGCCACGCACGCATCGTGCGGCTGCCCGACGCGTTCGGGCGCCTGCAGGCGCTGTCGTTCGAGATGGCGCCCGGCGTGCCGGTGCTCACGCGCGATAATCTCGATTCGATGAAGGTGGACAGCGTGCTTACCGGCCCGCTCGCTCCCGAGCTCGATATCGAGCCGGCGAGCATCGAGACGATCGCGCCGCTCTATCTCGCCGACGCCTCGCTGCGCTCGCGGCTGAACATCTTTCGCGCCAGCGCCGGTCGATAGCCCGTAAGCGGCTACCCGCCGGTGCTCTTTCAACTCACTACGGTCATGTGAACAATGAAGCTCGTAATCGGAGACAAGAACTATTCGTCGTGGTCGATGCGCCCGTGGGTGCTGCTCACGCACTTCGGCATCGCGTTCGAGGAAGTGCTGATCGAGCTCGACGAGCCGGGCACCAAGTCCTCGATCCTCGCGTTTTCGGCCTCGGGCAAGGTGCCGTGCCTCGTCTCCGACGACGGCTTTTCCGTGTGGGATTCCCTCGCGATTGCCGAGACGCTCGCCGAGCGCTTCCCGCAGCTCGCGCTGTGGCCGCGCGACGCGAACGCGCGGGCCCGCGCGCGCAGCGTGAGTGCGGAGATGCATTCGGGCTTCGGCGAAGTGCGCAACCACATGCCGATGAACATCCGCAAGATCAAGCCCGGCGCCGGTGCAACGCCGGGCGCGCTCGCCGATGTCGCGCGTATCGACGCGCTCTGGCGCGAGTGCCTGGCCGCGAGCGGCGGGCCGTTCCTGTTCGGCGAATTCACCATTGCCGACGCGATGTACGCGCCGGTCGTCATGCGCTTCAATAGCTACCAGCCGAAGCTCTCGCCCGAAGCCGCCGCTTACGCCCAGCGCGTGAGCGCACTGCCTGCGGTCGCCGAGTGGGTGGAAGCCGCGCGCCGCGAAACACACATCGTCGCCGACGACGAACGCGACGACGAATGAAGATCTATGTCGTAGGCGGAGCGATTCGCGACGAGGGGCTCGGGCTGCCCGTGCGCGACCGCGACTATGTCGTGGTGGGCGCGACGCCCGAGCAGATGGCCGCGCAGGGTTATCGCCCGGTGGGCAAGGACTTCCCGGTCTTTCTGCATCCCGACACGCACGAGGAGTACGCGCTTGCGCGCACCGAGCGCAAGACGGCGGCGGGCTATCACGGCTTCCAGTTCTTCTACGCGCCCGACGTGACGCTCGAGGAAGACCTTGCGCGCCGCGACCTCACGATCAACGCGATGGCGCGGGAAGTGCAGCCGGGCGGCATGCTCACAGGAGAGGTGGTCGATCCGTTCGGCGGCGCGCGCGATCTCGAAGCCCGCGTGTTTCGCCACGTGAGCGACGCATTTCTCGAAGACCCCGTGCGCATTCTTCGTATCGCGCGTTTTGCCGCGCGTTTCGCCGACTTCACTGTCGCGCCCGAAACGCTCGAACTCATGCGCGAGATGGTCGCTTCGGGCGAAGTCGATGCGCTCGTGCCCGAGCGCGTATGGCAGGAAATTGCCCGCGGTCTCATGGAGGCGAAGCCTTCGCGCATGTTCGAGGTGCTGCGCGATTGCGGCGCGCTTGCGCGCGTGCTGCCCGAGCTCGACGCGCTATGGGGCGTGCCGCAGCGCGCCGACTATCACCCCGAAATCGATACGGGCGTGCACGTGATGATGGTGATCGACCATGCGGCTGCGCAGGGCTACACGCTGCCGGTGCGGTTCGCGGCGCTCACGCACGATCTCGGCAAAGGCACGACGCCCGAGGACGTATTGCCGCGCCACATTGGCCATGAAGGGCGCAGCGTCGATCTGCTCAAGCCGCTTTGCGACCGTCTGCGCGTGCCGAACGATTGCCGCGACCTCGCCGTGCTGGTCGCGCGCGAGCATGGCAACGTGCATCGCGTGATGGATATGGGGGCGGCGGCGCTCGTGCGCATGCTCGAGCGATGCGACGCGCTGCGCAAACCGGCGCGGTTTGCCGAGGCGCTGCAGTCCTGCGAATCGGATTTGCGCGGGCGGCTGAACTGGGAGAACGCGCCTTATCCGCAGGCCGAACGCTTGCGCGTGGCGCTCGTGGCCGCGCGCGGCGTGGACGCGGGGGCGATTGCGCGCTCGATCGAGCGTGGCGGCGCCGAGAGAATTAAAGAAGCGGTGCACGAAGCGCGCGTGGCGGCGGTAGAGGCCGCGCTCGCTACGGCGTGAGCGAGCCGGGCCCGCTCGCTCAGAGCACGCGCACGAGAAACGAGAGCGCCATCGAAAGCACGAGCGTCGACATGAACGGCAGCGGATACTCGCGGCCGAAAATGCGCAGCGTGATGTCGCCGGGCAGCCGCCCGATGCCGAGCTTCTTGAGCCACGGCTGCGCGCTGGAGAGAATCGCGACAGCGATGAAGGTGGTGAGGAACCAGCGGATCATGGTCGCGTGACGTGCGCGTCAGAGTGTATGGCTGCGGTCGCCGCGCGCGAACGCCGCGATGGTCTCGTCGATGCCGCGCGAAAACGCGATCACCTTGAATAGCTCACCCATCTCCGCTTCGGAAACGAGTTTCTGCACCGCGTTCGCGGCAGGCAAAAAGTGCTGCGGGTCGCGTGGATCGATTTCGCCGAGCACGTCGGTAATGCCCGCGTTCATCAGAAAGCGCGCCTGCGTGGTGTAGCCAAGCAGGTCCGCGCCCGCTTCGACACCCGCTTCGGCAATGCCCGAGAATTCCACGTGCGCAGTGATGTCCTGCAAGCCGGGATAGAGGAACGGGTCGCCGTGCGCCCGGTGCCGGTAGTGGCACATCAGCGTGCCTTGCGCGCGCTGCGCATGGTAGTACTCGTGGCGCGGAAATCCATAGTCGATGAAGAACGCCGCGCCACGCTTGAGCATCGTGCAAACCGTGCGCGTGAACGCGAGCGCGGCTTCGTGCGTTTCGCTCACGTAGTCTTCGCTGCCGTCCACACCCGCGAGCGCACTGTGTGCCCAGCCCGCGTCGCGTCCCGAATTCGCGGGCTGATCGGCGAAGGCGAGGGCGCCTTCTGCGCCTATGCTCACGCCGCGCTCATGCCACACGGCGTCCTTGCGCGCGAACAGGCGCACCGGCATGGCGTCGAGCACCTCGTTGCCGATCACGACGCCTTCGAACTGATCAGGCAGCGCATCGAGCCATGTCACGCGATCGAGGAGCGCGGGCGCGAGCTGCGCAATGGTCTCGCGCTGGCGCGCGCGCAACTCGCCCGACAGATCGACGATGGCGTAGGCGTCGAACGGCACGCCTGCGGCGTCGAGTGCGAGCATCACGCCCGCCGCAAGGCGGCCCGTGCCCGCACCGAATTCCATCAGGCGATGCGTGCCGCTGGCGGCGAGCGCTTCGCCCACGGCGCGCGCGAGCGTCGCAGCAAAAAGCGGCGAAAGTTCAGGGGCGGTTACGAAGTCGCTGCCGTCGTCGGCGAAAAGGCCAAACTTGCGTGCTCCGCCGCTGTAGTAGCCGAGCCCCGGCGTATAGAGCACGCGCTCCATGTAGCGGTCGAACGGGAGCCACCCGCCCGCCGCCGCGATCTCGGCGCGCAGCGTGGCCGCGAGCGCCTCGGACTGCGCGAGCGCGATCGGCTCGGGAACAGGTAAACTATCGGGTTCGTGAGCTTTCGGATTCATCCCCGCATTGTAAATGAGCGCAACTCCCGGCATCCGCCCGGCTGACGCCGACCTGAGCGCATCCGGCGAAGGATCGCGCCCCGATTCCGACGCCCAGGCGCCCGTCGTGCTGGTGACGGGCGGCGCACGCCGCATTGGCCGCGAACTGTCGCTCGGCTTTGCGGCGCGCGGCTGGGACGTCGCGGTGCACTACGGCGAGTCGCGCGAGGCCGCCGACGAAGTCGTCGCCCAAATCGCGGCGCTGGGCCGCAGGGCTGTGGCGCTGCACGCCGACCTCGGCAGCGAGGCCCAGGTGGCGCGGCTCGTGCCGGACTGCGCGGCGGCGCTCGGCCGTCCTGCGTGCGTGCTCAACAATGCGTCGCGCTTCGACGAGGACACCGCGCGGGATGTGGGCTACGCGAAGCTGCTGCAGCTCATGGCGATCAACGTGGGCGCGCCGCTCGTACTGGCGCGCATGCTGTACGAGGCAACGCCCGAGGCAGCGGTGGACGACGAGACGCTGCGCACATGTGTGATCAACGTGCTCGACCAGAAGCTGTACAACATGAATCCCGACTATCTGTCGTACACGCTGACGAAGGCTGCGTTGCAGAACGCCACCGTCGCGCTCGCTCAGGCGCTCGCGCCGAAGGTGCGCGTGGTGGGGCTCGCGCCCGGGCTCACGCTGCAGTCGGGCGACCAGACGCCAGAGAGCTTCGCGGCCGCGCACCAGGTCACGCCGCTCAAGCGCGCGTCGCGGCCTGCGGATCTCGTGGAAGCCGCGCTGTATCTCGCGCGCGCTTCCGGCGTGACGGGCACGACGCTCGTCGTGGACGGCGGCCAGCACCTCGTGCCGCTGCCGCGCGACGTGATGTTTTTGACGGGCAACTAAAGCCCAAACGTGGGTTGCATCAAGATTTGCAACTAAATGCATAGCCCGCTGCGCGCACGACTGCGAGCCCGTGGTGCTAACGAAGACAAAGGTACGCAAGCCGCCGCGCACGAGCGGCTTTGCAGACCGGCTGAACGACCCGCCGGGCGCGCCGCGCCGGCATACGTGCGAACGAACGCACGCTTTTATCGACTGGAACCTGTATGTCCACCGTTTTGCTTCACCCCCGGCTGGCCGATTGCCGCCGGCTTTTCCTGCGCGACTACGAAGTGCACATCAACATCGGCGTGCATGACTTCGAAAAGCGCGGCGAACAGCGCGTCGTCATCAATGTCGATCTGTTCGTGCCGCTCGCTACGAGCACGCCGCACGAGGACAAGCTGCGCGAAGTCGTCGACTACGACTTCATGCGCTCGACCGTTGCCGAGCGTGTTGGCAAGGGCCATATCCATCTGCAGGAGACGCTCTGCGACGACCTCGCCGCGGCGCTGCTCTCGCACGAACTCGTGCGCGCCGTGCGTGTCTCGACCGAGAAGCCCGACGTTTATCCGGACTGCGACGCGGTGGGCGTCGAGGTCTTTCGCATCAAAGAGGACTGATTCATGAACGCCCCCGAAACGCTCCCCGTTGGCGAGGAAGCCGCGACCGAAGGCACCGGCCGCCAGGCGCTCACGCGCCGCGAGCAGAAGGAAGCCTACGAGAACAACAAGCTGTTCAAGCGCATCGTGCGTCAGGTCGGCCAGGCGATCGGCGACTACAACATGATCGAGAACGGCGACAAGGTCATGGTCTGCCTCTCGGGCGGCAAGGACAGCTACGCAATGCTCGACGTGCTGCTGCGCCTGCGCGAGCGCGCGCCGATCGACTTCGACATCGTCGCGGTGAACCTCGACCAGAAACAGCCGGGCTTTCCGGAGCACGTGCTGCCGGAGTACCTCGACAAGGTGGGCGTGCCGTACCACATCGAGAACCAGGACACGTACAGCATCGTCAAGCGTCTGGTGCCCGAGGGCAAGACCACGTGCTCGCTGTGCTCGCGCCTGCGCCGCGGCATTCTGTACCGCGTGGCGGGCGAACTGGGCGCGACCAAGATCGCGCTCGGCCATCATCGCGACGACATCCTTCAAACGCTGCTGCTGAACCTGTTCTACGGCGGCAAGCTCAAGGGCATGCCCCCGAAGCTGCAGTCGGACGACGGCAAGAACGTCGTGATCCGCCCGCTCGCGTACGTGAAGGAAACCGATCTCGAAAAGTACGCGGTGCTGCGCGAATTCCCGATCATTCCGTGCAACCTGTGCGGCAGCCAGCCGAACCTGAAGCGCGCGGAGATGAAGGCGTTGATCCGCGAGTGGGACAAGCGCTTCCCGGGCCGCGTGGAGAACATGTTCAACGCGCTCGGCAACGTCGTGCCCTCGCACCTCATGGACGCGAACCTGTTCAACTTCGCGGACCTGCGCGCAACAGGCGTGGCCGATCCGGCCGGCGATATCGCGTTCGACGAGGAGCCGTGCTCGACCGACCCGGCGCCTGCCGAAGGCACGGCCATCAAGTTCACGCCGTTCGACGATCTTTAAGCCGCGCGTTTCTCGCTGGCAGTGCGATTTGTCTTAAACGCTCCGACCCCGCATCGGAGCGTTTTTCATTTCGAGCCGATGTTTCTGAAAAGCAGTTGTAAAACAGTGTTTATCGGGGCAAGAGAGCCCGTCTGGCCGGCGTGTCGGGGATATCCCGCATGCTAAAATCGGCCGCTTCATTCCTCATCCAGTCACTGATGCAATGAACATCGTGATCCTCGCGGCAGGCATGGGCAAACGCATGCACTCCGCGCTGCCGAAAGTGCTCCATCCGCTCGCCGGCAAGCCGCTCCTCTCGCACGTTATCGATACTGCCCGCACGCTGTCGCCCACCCGGCTCGTCGTCGTGGTCGGCCATGGCGGCGAAGCCGTGCGCGAAGCCGTTGGCGCGCCCGACGTCCAGTTCGCGCTGCAGGCGCAGCAGCTCGGCACGGGCCACGCGCTCGCGCAGGCGCTGCCGCTGCTCGACGCGAACGTGCCTACGCTCGTGCTCTACGGCGACGTGCCGCTCACGCGTGCTGCCACGCTCAAGCGTCTGGTCGACACCGCCGGGCCGAACGGTTACGGCATCCTCACCGTCACGCTCGACGACCCGACCGGTTACGGCCGCATCGTGCGCGACGCGGCGGGCCAGGTCGAGCGCATCGTCGAGCAGAAGGACGCGAACGAAGCGCAGCGCAAGATCGCCGAGATCAACACCGGCATCGTCGTGACGCCTACCGCGCCGCTCGCGGGCTGGCTTGCGGCGCTCAGGAACGACAACGCGCAGGGCGAGTACTACCTCACCGATGTCGTGGAAGCCGCGATCGCCGCCGGTCATCCGGCCGTGACCGCGCAGCCCGACGACGAATGGGAAACGCTCGGCGTGAACAGCAAGCAGCAGCTTGCCGAACTCGAGCGCGTGCATCAGCGCACGGTGGCCGAAGCGCTGCTCGTGGCGGGTGTCACGCTCGCGGACCCGGCGCGCATCGACGTGCGTGGCTCGCTTAACTGCGGGCGCGACGTGTTCATCGACGTGAACTGCGTGTTCGAAGGCGAGGTGACGCTGGCGGACAACGTCACGGTGGGCCCGAACTGCGTGATTCGCAGCGCGTCGATCGGCGCGGGCACGCGCGTGGACGCTTACACGCACATCGAAAACGCGGCGGTTGGCGCGAATGCAGTGCTCGGGCCGTATGCGCGGCTGCGCCCCGGCGCAAAGCTCGCCGACGACGTGCACGTAGGCAACTTCGTCGAAGTGAAGAACGCGAACATCGGCGTGGGCTCGAAGGCGAACCACCTGAGCTACGTCGGCGACGCCGACGTGGGCGCGGGCGTGAACATCGGCGCGGGCACCATCACCTGCAACTACGACGGCGCGAACAAGCACCGCACGGTCATCGAGGACAACGTGTTCGTGGGTTCGGATACGCAGCTCGTCGCGCCCGTGCGCGTGGGCCGCGGCGTGACCATCGCAGCGGGCACGACGGTGTGGAAGGACGTGCCCGCAGCCACGCTCGTGCTCAACGAGAAAACGCAGATCGCGAAAACCGGCTACGTTCGCCCGGTCAAGAAAAAGAACTGAACGGTTGAAACCCGGCGCCGCTGCATGAAAACGCGCGGCGCCCACGCCTCTCATTGCAAAGGATCGAATCCATGTGCGGCATCGTCGGCGCGGTTGCGCAACGTAATATCGTTCCCGTCCTGATCGAAGGACTGCGGCGCCTCGAATATCGCGGCTACGACTCGTGCGGCGTGGCCGTCGTGACGGCCGACGGCCCGCAGCGCGTGCGCAGCGTCGCTCGCGTGGCCGAACTCGACGAACAGGTGCGCGAGGCTCACTTCGAAGGCGTGACCGGCATCGCGCATACGCGGTGGGCGACGCACGGCGCGCCCACGGTGAACAACGCGCACCCGATCTTCTCGCGCGACACGCTCGCGATCGTGCACAACGGCATCATCGAGAACTACGAGTCGCTGCGCGAAATGCTGCGCGCGAAGGGCTACGAGTTCGTTTCGCAAACCGACACCGAAGTCATCGCCCATCTGATCCACAGCCTGTACCAAGGCGACCTGTTCGCCGCCGTGCGCGCGGCCGTGCAGCAGCTCGCGGGCGCGTATGCGATCGGCGTGGTGCACAAGAGCCAGCCGCATACGGTGGTCGGCGCGCGCGCCGGTTCGCCGCTCGTGGTGGGCTATGGCAAGGGTGAGAACTTCATCGCGTCGGACGGCCTCGCCATTGCGGGCAGCGCCGAGCACATCAGTTATCTGGAAGAAGGCGATGTGTGCGAGATCACGCTGGAAGGCGTGCGCATTGCCGATCGCGCGGGCAACATCGTGACGCGCGAAGTGCGCGATGTGCAGGCCTACGGCGCATACGGCGGCGAGGTCGATCTCGGCCCGTATCGCCACTACATGCAGAAGGAAATCTTCGAGCAGCCGCGCGCGATCTCCGACACGATCCCCGCCACCGACGCGTTCACGCCCGATCTGTTCGGCGACAACGCGCCCGAGGTGTTCAAGGGCATCGACAGCATCCTGATTCTCGCGTGCGGCACGAGCTATTACGCGGGCCTCACGGCGAAGTACTGGCTCGAGTCGGTGGCGAAGATCCGCACCGATGTCGAGATTGCGAGCGAATACCGCTATCGCGAGTCGGTGCCGAATCCGCGCGCGCTCGTCGTGACGATCTCGCAGTCGGGCGAAACCGCCGACACGCTCGCCGCGCTCAAGCACGCGCAGTCGCTCGGCATGGAGCACACGCTCGCCGTGTGCAACGTGGCGACGAGCGCGATGGTGCGCCTCACCGAACTCAAGTTCCTCACGCACGCAGGGCGCGAGATTGGCGTGGCGTCGACGAAGGCCTTCACCACGCAGCTCGTTGGCCTCTTCATTCTCGCGGTCACGCTCGGCAAGCTGCGCGGTCATGTGAATGCCGAGCAGGAAGCCGCGCATCTGAAACTGCTGCGCCACCTGCCGGCCGCGCTCAACGGCGTGCTCGCGCTGGAGCCGCAGATCATCGCGTGGTCGGAAGAGTTCGCGCGCAAGGAAAACGCGCTGTTCCTCGGGCGTGGGCTGCATTACCCGATTGCGCTCGAAGGCGCGCTCAAGCTCAAGGAAATCTCGTACATCCACGCCGAGGCGTATCCGGCAGGCGAGCTCAAGCACGGACCGCTGGCGCTCGTGACCGAGGCGATGCCCGTGGTGACGGTGGCGCCCAACGACGCGCTGCTCGAAAAGCTCAAGTCGAACATGCAGGAAGTGCGCGCGCGCGGCGGCCAGCTTTATGTGTTCGCCGATGCCGACACGCACATCACGAGCGAAGATGGCATCCACGTGATTCGCATGCCGGAGCACTACGGGCTGCTTTCGCCGATCCTGCACGTCGTGCCGCTGCAACTGCTCGCGTATCACACGGCGTGCGTGCGCGGCACCGATGTGGACAAGCCGCGCAATCTCGCGAAGTCGGTGACGGTGGAGTGAGGTTTATCGCGCGCTGATTGTGCTTGTTTGTGCTTGTTGAAAAAGGGATGCCACTACGACATCCCTTTTTTGTTTCGTCGATCGCAGCAGGAGCCGTTGAGAGGCCGCACAGGCGGCTGCCGCGGTTCGCTGCGTCTGCCAGGATGGTCTGACGCCCTGGGACGCCTCAGAGGCAGCGTAGTGCGCTCGTTGAGACCGTGGGTGCAATCGCCATTGCGACCTTCTGCCGAAACACTGCTGTAAGGTCATAATGTCGCCGTTCGATCAAGGAGGCGAAAGTGGCAAACGTGGCGCAACCCCGGCAACCTGGGCGGTCCGGCAGACTCCCCCGCCTGTTCGTGTTTTCCGGCGCAGGGCTCTCGGCGGAGAGCGGCATTTCGACGTTCCGCACCGGCGACGGCATCTGGTCCCACGCGAGCATCGACGAGGTTTGCAACTACCTCACATGGCGCCGCAACCGGCCCGCGGTTTTCCGTTTCTACAACCAACGCATTGCCGAATGCGGCGACGCGCGTCCGAACGCCGCCCACGAGTTGCTCGCGAAGTGGCAGGACAGCTGGGGCACGGAGCGCGTGCATCTCGTCACGCAGAACATCGACGACATGCTCGAGCAGGCCGGCGCGCGTCAGGTCACGCATCTGCACGGCGACATGATTTCGCTTCTGTGCACCGACTGCGACTATCGCTTCCCGACCTCCGGCCGGGCGCTCGATCCCCAGGCCGCCTGCCCGTCGTGCGGGCAGGTGGAGGGCGTGAAGCCGGGCGTGGTGTTCTTCAACGAGGGCGCGCCCGAGTACGAAACGCTCTGGCGCATTCAGCGCGACATGACGGCTGACGATCTCTTCATCGCCGTAGGGACGGCGTTCGAGGTGATCCCGCCTGAGCGGCTTCTGCCACCGGAGCGTTGCGGGCATTACGCGCGCAACTTCCTCGTCGATCCGGCGCCGCGCCGCACGGAATGCTTTGGCGTCGTCGAGGCCAAGCCCGCGACCATCGGTTTGGTCCATCTCGAGCCGACTATCGAGCAAATGATGGCGGGCGGCTAACGCCCACGTTGTACTCACGCGATGCATTCAGCAAGGGCGTGCCTCCTCGGGAGGCACGCCCTTTTTCATGTGCGCATGCGTGCGACACTCGCTTTTTTCCCTTTTCATCTCCTGGTGTCATGAACATTACGAAGCAGATCGCCGGGTATCTGATGTCGCGCTCGCTCGTGCTCGTGAGTGTCGAGACCTGCACGGCGGGTGCGATCGGCGCGATGATGGCCGACCAGCGCGGGGCTTCAGGTTGTCTCGATCTCGGTTACGTGGCGCACTCGGCAGCGCCGCTTGCGGCGCTGCCCGGCGTGAGTCCGCAGACGATCGCGCGTCACGGACTCGTTAGCGAGGCGGTTGCGCGCGAAGCGGCCGAGGGCGGGCTTGCGCGCAGCGCAGGACGCGCGAGCGTTGCGTTGGCGAGCGTCGGCTGGCTTGCCAATGAAGATCACGAGCCAGGTGTGGCCGTGACGCATTGCCTCGCATGGGCGTGCAGCGAAGGCGGCCGCGTGCATAGCGCGGGCGAGACAGTGCGTCTTTCCGGTAGACGCAGCGAGATCCGCAGATCGATCGCGCGGCTCGCCTTGCTCGGCTTGCCGCGATTCGTCGATGGTGTTTTCGCGCGCGAATAGACGCGAAGCGCAATGACCTGCGCGAATGCGCAGCACGCGAGCGCAGCGAGCGTCGCGGCTTTCCCCATAGTCTTTTCAGTATTTATATTTATAAGTAGTAGCAGTTAACAAGTCCTGGCATTAACTGTGGACAACCGGAAAATTACCTGTTGGCTCATACCGATGCGAAACGGATAGCCATGCGGACAAGACATGTACGCGTTGCGAGCTCCTGGGATAACTTTTCAGACCGCAACGCCAGGTGCGTAGTTATCAAGAAGTGATGCACAGGTCGTTCGCCAGGTCGTCCCCAGGTTATCCAGAGGTGGACGTGGATAACCTGGCTCGGCGCGGCGCAATCGCGCGTTATCCACAAAAAAAAATGGCGTCGCCTGTTAGCGACGCCATTCGTCAAAAAGAACTGTAGAGCGCGATATCAACGCCGCAAAACCATGGCGCGCTTTACGCTGTTTCGACAGGCTTCACTGTTGTGCGCTGCCGGGCGCGCTGGCGCGCTTGCCAGGCTGGCAGCAGCTGGCAGGCGAGCAAGCCGGCGAGCATGAGCGCGCAGCCGGCAAGTGCGCGCGGCGTGAGCGTTTCGCCGAGTGCGGCCCAGCCCGCGAGCGCGGCGAATACGCCTTCCATGCTGAAGATCACGGCGGCGTGCGCGGGCGCGGCGTCACGCTGCGCGACGACCTGCAGCGTATAACCGACGCCCACCGAAAGCGCGCCGCCATAGAGGATAGTGGGCGCGGCGCGCACGATGTCGGCCGCGCGCAGCGGTTCGCACACGAGCCCGATCGCGAGACACGCCACGCCGCAGGCGACGAACTGAACGATCGAGAGCGCGAGCGGGTCGTGCCGCGGCGCGTAGTGGCCCACGAGCATGACCTGGATCGAGATCACGAGTGCGCAGCCGAGTTGGAACCAGTCGCCGTACATCACCGAAAAGTGTTCGTTGATGCTGAGGAAGTAGAGCCCAACCGCAGCGAGCGCAGCGCCGACCCATGTGCCGATGCCGGTGCGATGACGCAGCAGCACACCGAGTATCGGCACGATCACGACATAGAGCGAGCTGATGAAGCCGGCGTTTGCGATTTTCGTGTAGCCGAGCCCGATCTGCTGAAGCGAGATAGCGACGGCCAGCACGAGGCCGAGCACGGTGCCCGAGCGCACCAGCGCACCATTGAAGAGCGCCGGGGCCGCCGCGTTGCCGCGGCCCGCAGCCGGGCGCCCACCGGCGCGGCCGCGTGCCAGCAAGAAGCAGGCGACGACGCCGGCGCCCAGCAGGAAGCGCAGGCCGGTAAACAGGAACGGGCCGATGGCGTCGAGGCTCAGTCGCTGGGCGACGAAGGCCGAGCCCCAGATGAGGGCGGCGATCAGCATGAGCAGATTGGCGCGCAGGTGGCGGCGGGTAGCGGATTGCAAGCGGAGATCTCTTTTCGCGGGGAACGGGCGCGACAGCGTTTTCGACGGTTGGCGCCAATGGCGCGCGGTGTCCTGTTGCGCAAGGGGCGGATTGCCCATTTTTTCGCGATTGCATCTGAGTCGGGCGGTAATCTGGCCCGAATTCGCGCGGGGCAGGCCGATTCAGCGTATTACGTGAAAAGACAACGAACTTCCGGAAAACGAACGCGTAAATGGCGATCGTATCCGAATTGAAAGGGAATTGTCTCCCGGAAAATACACCCGGGCATTAGCGGATGACAAACGCCCTACGCTGCGTAATACTGCTTCGCGCGAAACGCCCGCCCAGATCGGCAAGCGGATCGTTTCGCGTTTTCCAGCTGTTCTAATTCACAACGTGCCGGTCATTATTTGTCAGGTTTGGGGAACAACAGATGAAAAAGATTCTCGCCTCGCTCATCGCAGCATCGTTCGCACTGGTTACGGCTCACGCATTCGCACAAGACGCTTCGGCTCCGGCTGCAACCGCACCGGCAGCTAGCGCACCGGCCAAGGCCAAGAAGCAGCACAAGCAACTGAAGCACCACGGCAAGCGCGCCGCTGTGTCGGAAGGCGCATCGGCTGCGGGTACGGCAGACAAGGGCCAAGCTAACTAAAGCGCCTTTCAGCCATAAAAAAGCCAGAGCATCTGCTCTGGCTTTTTTTTGCGCGCTTGCCGCGGGGGAGCGTTCAGGACGCTTCGCGTGCGAGCCCGGCTTCCAGCAATTCGGTGACCAGGCCGTTCACGCCGCCGGGGTGGCCCTCGGCGCGAGCCTTCAGCTTCTCGACGAGATCGGCGTTGAGCTTGCACGCAAACGGCACGAGCCCCTGCGCCTGGTCCAGCTTGCGCTGTTCGCGGCGGTCCAGCGCAGGCTGCGCCGAACCCTTGCCGAAACGGTCGGGTCCGTTCTTGTGCGTTGCTTGCATCAGTTTCAGCGCCTTGTTCTTCTCAAGGTCGGTTTTCTTCATGGCCATATGTCGTGCTCCGGTGTTGGGCGGTGGCGCGCATTGTACGCAAACGCCTGCGTGAGTCCATTGCGGTTACGTGCCTCTTGAGCGCCTTTTGGCCGCATCGAGTACCCGTGAATACCACTACGCGCTGCCACCACGATCCGGCCCTTCATGGCCGTTGTGCCGATTGTGGCCGTCGTGCCCGTCGTGCCCGTCGTGCCCGTCGTGCCCGTCGTGTGCCGCGTGCGCGTCGTCCGCGGGGCGCGTGAGGCCGTCGATCAGCGTGCGCATGCGCTGCCAGTGCGAGCCTTCCCAGAACACCCGCTGGCACACGTCGCAGGTCACAAAGCGCGTTTGCCGGTCGTAGACGCCCGCGGGCACGCGCTCGCGGACCGCGGCGCGCTCGATGGGCCGCAGCGGCGCGTTGCACAGGAGGCAGAGCCGGAACGGCCGCGCGCTCGCCGCGAGGTCGAGCCGCTCGAAAATCTCGTGGACCTGGGCGCGCGGCTTGAGCGCGCGCACGTAGCAGCCGTGCGTGATGCTGCGCCGCTTGAGCAGTTCGCGGTCGCGCGTGAGCACGATGCGATGCTCGGCGGCGGCGAGCGCCTCGATCTCGTCGTCGGGGAAGTGGTTGTCGTAGAGCGTATCGAAACCCGCGAGCCGCAGGAGTTGCGCGAGGCCGCCAAGATGGGCGTCGGCGACAAAGCGCAGTTCGCGCAGCGGCGCGTCGCGCACGCGCAAGAGCGGGCGGATGTCGAGTGCTTCGAACTTCGGGTAGACGGCCACGCGGTCGCCATCCGCGAGCGGATGATCGAATCCCACTGATTCGCCGTTCACGAGGATCAATTCGACTTCGGTATGCGGCACGCCGAGCGCTTCGATCATGTGTTTGGCCGTGGCATTGCGCGCGCAGGCGCAACTAAACGCACGCCGGCGCAGCGGCCGCGCAAGAAAGTCGTTCAGCTCCTCATAAAAGCGAAAGGTGGCGGTGACCATGCAAAGCAGTATCGCACCGCCTGCCGGAGCGCGTGCGTGCGTTCGCGCGGCGTGAGTGGCCGCCTGCAGCGCGGCCCGTGTTGTGCTGTACTGCACCTTTGCGCGGGTTTCCCCTCGTTTTTCATGGAAGGAGCAGGCGATGGACATCGGTTTTATCGGTCTTGGCGAAATGGGCGGCGCGATAGTCGGCAATCTGCTGAAGGCGGGCCACACGGTGCGCGTGTGGAACCGCACGACTGCGAAGGCGCAGGCGCTTGCCGACGCGGGGGCGCGCATCGTCGCCACGCCGGGCGAGGCCTTCGCGGGCGATGCCGTGCTCTCGATGCTCGCCGACGACGCTGCGCTGAGCGAGGTCATCGACGCGACGCTGCTCGATCACGCACAGCCCGGCCTCGTGCACGTGAACATGGCGACCATTTCCGTCGAGCTGGCTGAAACGCTGGCGCATGCCCATGCCGGGCGCGGTTTGCACTACGTGGCGGCGCCGGTGCTCGGGCGCCCGGACGCCGCGCAGGCGGCGAAACTCACGATCATGGCGGCTGGCGCGACCGAGGCGATCGACCGCGTACAGCCGCTGTTCGACGTGATCGGTCAGAAAACGTGGCGCGTGGGCGCCGTCCCTCAGCAGGCGAACGTGATGAAGCTCGCCGCGAACTTCATGCTCGCTGCGGCCGTCGAGTCGCTCGGCGAGGCGGCGGCGCTGCTCGACGGCTACGGCGTCGCGATGCGCGACTTCCTCGACGTCGTGACAGGCGGCCCGTTTCCGGGCCCGGTGTATGCGGGCTACGGCGGCATGATCGCGCAGCGGCGCTACGAGCCCGCGCTCTTCAAGGCGCGCCTTGGCCTGAAGGACGTGCGGCTCGCACTGGCCGCCGCGGACGCCGCCGCGACGCCGATGCCGCTCGCGAGCGTGCTGCGCGACAGCCTGCTCGAAGCCGTGGCGCACGGCGACGGCGAGCGCGATTTCGCCGTGCTCGGCAAGGTGGCTGCGCGGCGCGCGGGCCGCGGTTGACGAGACTACGTGAATATCGGGGCGCAATGAGGTCCGGCGAACGTTCGCGGGCGTTTTGCGATCAAAATCTTCAGACGACCGCGCGGTGACGCACAAAGTCCCGGCGGCCGGCTGAGCACAATGTGGCGCATCTTGACGGACGGCGGCCGGGTTTGCGGCGCCGCCCGCGAAGTGGGGCGGGGAACCGATGACGACGACAGGGCGCGCACCGGATCGAACGGGAGATCCGACTGCGAGGCCAATTTCAGGGTAGGAGAACGGCGGATGGAGACGCGCATCCTGATCGCCGACAACGACGAGAAGTCGCTGGACGGGCTCAGCACCTTGCTGACCGATCTTGGCTACGGCGTATCTGCGGCCCGCACGCTCGACGAAGCGCTCGATCTTGCGGCGCGCGGTGCGCCCAATGTCGCGATCGTGGCGCTTTCGCTCGTGCAGGACGAGCCCGGAACGATCGCGCGGCAATTGCGCGCGGTTAGCGGCGAGCGCGCGCCGCTGCTGATCGCGCTCGCGGGCTGGGGCGAGTCGCGCCACCGCGACGAGGCGCTCGCAGCAGGCTTTGATGTGCACCTCGTGCGGCCTGTGGGGCTCGATCAGTTGATGTTCATCCTGTCCATGACAGGACAATGACGAATATGTTGTTGTGACGCAACATTCAGGGTGCGCACTACTTTACATGTTGCATTGCATCACGCTAGTCGATATACTGCTTCTTGTCTCCTCCATGTCTCCTCTGATATGGATTCAGCCCGCCAAACATTGGCGGGCTTTTTTTCGTCTGCAGGTTTTGCATCGACGCAAAACAGCGGACGTAAAAAAACCGGCTCAGCGAGCCGGTTTTTTTGTTTGCGCTGGAAACCGCAAGTGCTTCAGGCATTCAGACCGGTATTCTCGGCCGCGCCGATCGCGAGATTCATGCACTGGATCGCCGCGCCCGATGCGCCCTTGCCGAGGTTGTCGAGGCGCGCAACGGTGACGAACTGCTCGTCGTTGCCGAATACGAACAGGTCCACGCGATTCGTGTCGTTGTTCGCCTGAACGTCGAACATGCCGGCGTCGAGGTTTTCGTCGGCATTGAAGGGCGCCACGCGCACGAATGGTTCGCCCGCGTAGTACTCGGCGAAGAGCGCCTGCACGTCCTGGGGCTTTGCGCCGCGCGTGAGCTGCTTCGGCGAAAAATAGGTCGTGACCGCGAGGCCTTTGTAGAACGGTCCCACGATCGGCGTGAATACCGGCGCCGACTTCAGGCCGCCGTGCACCGCCATTTCCGGCAGATGCTTGTGCGTGAGGCCGAGCGCGTAGGGGCGCGGGCTCGCGAGCTTCGCGTTGCCGCCCGCTTCGTACTCCGCAATCATTTTCTTGCCGCCGCCGCTGTAGCCGGTGAGCGAGTAGCTGTGCGCGGCGAATTCCGGCGCGACGAGGCCGGCTTCGACGAGCGGGCGCATGGCCAGGATGAACGCCGAAGCGTGGCAGCCCGGCACCGCGATGCGCTTCGATTTGCGCACCTTGTCGCGCTGGGCTTTCGTCAGCTCGGGCAGGCCGTACGCCCAGTCGGCCTGGGTGCGAAACGCCGTGCTCGCGTCGATGAGGACGGTGCGGTCGTTTTCGACGAGCGAGGCCGACTCGCGCGAGGCGACGTCGGGCAGGCACAGGAACGTCACGTCCGAAGCGTTGATGAGACGGCGGCGTTCCTCGACGTCCTTGCGCTTCGCGTCGTCGATACGCAGGATCTCGACGTCGGTGCGCGGCGACAGGTATTCAAAAATCTTCAGGCCGGTCGTGCCTTCCTGTCCGTCGACAAAAACTTTCGTGCTCATCTCAGTCTCTCTGAACGCGGGGGAATTGCGGGGCGCCATCACCCAGGGCGGCGCTGGAACGGTATTTTAAGACGTCATGCCGCCACACGTGTGACGGCGCCTGGAAAAAAATCGGGGCTTACCCGGGGCTCACCCGGCGTGGGCCCATAAGGCAGAGATTCAGGCGTTCGCCGCGCGGCCGGCCAGCCAGCGCTCGGTCACCGCGGCAACACGCACGCCGAAGGCGCGCGCCGTTTCGAGGTCGCCTGCGGGCGGCGCTTCGTCCGGCGAGGCGTCGGCCGGCGACTGCGCGAGCAGCCCGGTGAAGCCGCCCACGAAGTTCACGTCGTTGCGCGTGGCGGCCTTCGTGTTGGCGGGCATCATGCCGGTACCGGTCCAGACCATGCCATGCTGCATCGCCAGCGTGACGAAATACTGGATGGTCGAAAACTTGTCGCCATTCATGGTCGCCGAATTGGTGAAGCCCGCAGCGATCTTGTCCTTCCACTTTTGTGTGAACCATGCCTTCGAACTCGCGTCTGCAAACTTCTTGAAGTCGGCGGACGGTCCGCCCATGTAGGTGGGCGCGCCGAACACGATGGCGTCGGCGGCGTCGAGCGCCGACCATCCCGCATCGTCGATCTCGTTCACGGCGATCATCGTTGCGTCGGCACCTGCGCCTTGCAGCCCCACCAGTACGTTTTCCGCGAGTTTCTTCGTGTGGCCGTAGCCGCTGTGATACGCAATGACGATCCGGGACATGGGCAACTCCATTCAAGGGGTGGGGATGATGCGCAGCGCTCCAACCCGCGCGTCGCTGAAACGGGACGCATCATCTTAAACAGTTCCGTGTTGCAGCATCCGTCGCATGGCGTATCGGCTGCGAGCCGCACACAGCCGCTCCCGGTCAGCGGCCGTACGTCACCGTGATTTGCGCGCTTGCGAGCGTCGAGCCGCGAATCTCGCGATCGAATAGCGCCGCGGGGCGGCCTTGCGCGAGCGGGAGCGTATCGATGTTCAGTGCGTAGACGGTCACGACATAGCGATGGGGATTGCCCGGCGGCGGGCATGGTCCCCCATAGCCGTCGACGTTGAAGTCGTTGCGCGCCTCGATCGCGCCGAGCTTGTGTAGCGCGCCCGAAGCGCTGGCGTTCTCCGGCAGGCTCGTCACGTTTGCGGGGATATTCGCGACGGCCCAGTGCCACCAGCCGCGCCCTGGTGCGTCGCGATCGAAGATCGTAATGGCAAAACTGCGCGTAGTTGCAGGAGCATTGCGCCAGGTCAAGCTTGGCGATTGGTTCGGCCCCTTGCAGCCTGCATCGTTGAAAATCTGGCGTGGTCCGATTTTTCCGCCGTCACTGAAGTCGGCGCTCGATATGATGAAATTTTCGCCTGCGTAGGCTAGGTTGGCGATCGTAACGGCGCTCGCCATGGCGAGCCACTTGAATACGCCTGAGCGGCGCGCGCAACCTGGCTCAAAGTCATAGGGAGTACGCATCAGCGAGTTCTCCTGTATGTTTGTGAAATTCGGGCCACGTAGTCCTGAAGGAAAGGTTTGATTTGTTCCCTAGTCCGGATTTGATTCAATATAGCGGTATAAACGAGCGAGCTTTCGCCTGCGCGCGTACAGAATGAGCGGGAGGATTCCGCTATAGTCATATATTCTCCTGCTTGGGCACGTGAAGCCGTCGGGCGCCAGCAACAAGAAGCGAACTATGGGATGGCCTCGCGCCGGAGAGAGAAGCAGGTTTGCCTACAGGGAGGGGTAATGCAGCAACCAATCAGGGTCGTAGTCGCCGACGATCATCCGGTGATCTTGTTTGGTGCGGAACATGCACTGCTCAATTTTCCAGGGATCCAGGTCGTTGGCCGCGCTCGCCAGTCCACGGAACTCGTCAAGGCGCTACAAACGGTTCCCTGCGACGTGCTGGTCACCGACCTTGCCATGCCGGGCGGTCAGTACGGCGACGGCTTGCCGCTCATCGGCTACCTGCGGCGCAACTTCCCGAATGTTCCCATCGTTGTCCTGACGATGCTCGAAAATGCCGCGCTGCTCAAACGCCTGGGCGAGCTAGGCGTGATCGCGGTGGTGCACAAGTCCGACGACCTGAGCCACATTGGCCTTGCGGTCCAGCATGTGAGCCGCAATCTCGAATATATGAGCCCGCAGGTAAAGGTTGCGCTCGATCAATTGCGCATCAATAGCGGCGGGAAAACCGATGAAGTGATTCTCTCGAAGCGAGAACTCGAAGTCGTACGACTCTTTGTTTCGGGTATGACGATTAAGGAAATATCCGAGAAACTGAGCCGAAGCATTAAGACCATCAGTACTCAAAAGAATACGGCGATGCGCAAGCTCGGACTCGATCGAGATTCCGAACTTTTCCAGTACGCGCAGAGCAATGGTTTGCTGAATCTCTCATCGCACGCGCCCGATGTGCCTGACGAGGGCGGTGAGGCACACGCGGCGCATTGAACCCGCAGCGCGGCCCCGGCCAGAAAAAAAGGCCATCTGCCCCATGAGGCAGATGGCCTTTTTGCTATGCGCTCGAACTTGCGCGGCGAGTGCGCTTACTGCGGTGCCGACGTTGCGCCGCCGTGCGCAGCCGACCACTCAGCCGGTGCGTGCAGGAATTTTTCGACTTCGTCGAGCGTCTTCGTTTCGAAGTAGCCCGATTGCTTGGCGACGCGCAGCACGTCCCACCACGTAGCGAGTGCGTGCAGGTCGACGTCGATGTCCTTCAGGACCGAGACGCTTTCCTTGAAGATGTTGTAGTGAAACAGCACGAAGCAGTGGTTCACCTGCGCGCCGGCCGTGCGCAGCGCGTTGATGAAGTTGATCTTGCTGCGGCTGTCGGTGGTCAGGTCTTCGACGAGCAGCACGCGCTGGCCTTCGGTGAGCAGACCTTCGATCTGCGCGTTGCGGCCGAAACCCTTCGGCTTCTTGCGCACGTACTGCATGGGCACCATCAGGCGGTCGGAGAGCCATGCCGCGAACGGAATGCCCGCGGTTTCGCCGCCGGCCACGGCGTCGATCTGCTCGTAGCCGACGTCGCGCAGGATCGTGGCTTCGGCCATTTCCATCAGGCCGCGGCGCACGCGCGGGTACGAGATCAGCTTGCGGCAGTCGATATAGACCGGGCTCGCCCAGCCGGAGGTGAAGATGAAGGGCTTTTCGGCGTTGAAGTGCACGGCCTTCACTTCGAGCAGCATTTTCGCGGTTGCGTCCGAGATCGTCTGGCGATCGTAGCCTGTCATGGGCGAATCCTTGGATATGAGTGCGGGAGGAGGGTGGGCGCGTGGCCCGGTGGCGCTGGCACGGCAGGCTCGAAGCGTGGCTTCGGCGCCTGCGGTGCGCGGCCCGGAGGCGTGGATCGTCTGACAACATCGGTCAGGACGACTCGCCCGGTCCGGACGGCTTCTCTTGCGCGCGTAGGCCGGTATTTTACCCGACTTGACGATCGCCGACGAGTTGCGATGGCAACTGCCGACAGTGATGTGGGGTACGAACACCAGCGGCGCTGCGGGATTCCCGGTTCGCAGCGCGGTTGTGACGGCCCGGCCACGCCTTTACACTCACGCCGGTTTGCGTTCCCCGTCAGCGCACGTTTCCCAGGATTGCCTACATGACCGCCGTTTCCCCGCCCGGAGCCTCTGCCAACCCGGCCACCACCCCGCGCGGCCACGCTCTGCGTGCGCTGGTCGCTTCGGTGCTCGGCTACGCCATGGACGGCTTCGATCTGCTGATGCTCGGCTTCATGCTGCCCGCAATCAGCGCCGATCTGCATCTCTCCGGCGCGCAGGCGGGCGCGCTCGTCACGTGGACGCTCGTCGGCGCGGTGGTGGGCGGCATCGTCTTCGGGCTTTTGAGCGACCGCTACGGGCGCGTGCGCGTGCTCACGTGGACCATCCTGCTGTTCGCCGTCTTCACCGGCATGTGCGCGCTGGCGCGCGGCTACGGCGACCTGCTCGTCTACCGGACGATCGCGGGCATCGGGCTGGGCGGCGAATTCGGCATTGGCATGGCGCTCGTTGCCGAGGCGTGGCCCGCACACTTGCGCGCGCGGGCGTCGTCGTATGTCGGGCTCGGCTGGCAAGTGGGCGTGCTGGCCGCGGCGCTGCTCACGCCGCTGCTGCTCCCGCTGATCGGCTGGCGCGGCATGTTCGCCATCGGGCTGTTGCCGGCGGTCGTGTCGTTCGTGGTGCGCCGACGCGTGGAGGAGCCCGAGCTTTTCGTCGCGCATGCGCAGCGCGTGGCTGTCGCGGCGAAGGCCGGGCGCCCGCGCGCGCTGCGTATGCTCGTGGCCGATGCGCGCACTGCGCGCGCGAGCCTGGGTGTGGCCGTGCTGTGCTCGGTGCAGAACTTCGGCTACTACGGTCTGATGATCTGGCTGCCCGCCTACCTTTCGAAGTCCTTCGGCTATTCGCTCACGAAGTCGGGGCTCTGGACCGCCGCGACGGTTGCCGGCATGGCGCTCGGCATCTGGCTTTTCGGCATCGCAGCCGACCGGTTCGGCCGCCGGCCCGCCTTCCTGTTCTATCAAGCCGGCGCCGTGATCATGGTGTTCGTCTACGCGCAGCTTTCCACGCCGTTTGCGCTGCTGATCGGCGGCGCGGCGATGGGCGTGTTCGTCAACGGCATGATCGGCGGCTATGGCGCGCTCATTTCCGAGTTGTACCCGACCGCCGCGCGCGCCACCGCGCAGAACGTGCTGTTCAACATCGGCCGCGCGGTGGGCGGCTTCGGGCCCCTCGCCGTGGGCGCACTGGCCGCCCGTTATTCCTTCACGGCGGCGCTCGGCATGCTCGCCGCCATCTACGGGCTCGATATCCTCGCGACCCTCTTCCTGATCCCCGAACGGCGCGGCGCAGCGCTCGAATAAGCACGGCGCATCGGTCAGACGAAAGCGCTGCGCGCGGCCGCAGTATCGGCCCTGCGAATTCCCGGTATCAGTCTTTGACCCACGTGGATGCGAACGACGCCAGGTGTACACTAATCGGCCCTGCTGGAACGCTCGTGCCGCGCGAACCGGCGGGCCTACGACCATAAAAGATTCTCTCTCTCACGTCTCTCATGTCCAGGCAGGCCTGAAAATGGATGAACAACTGAAGCAAAGCGCGCTCGCGTATCACCAGAATCCGAAGCCCGGCAAGATTTCGGTCACGCCGACCAAACCGCTCTCCAACCAGCTCGATCTTTCGCTCGCGTACTCGCCGGGCGTCGCGGCGGCTTGCGAGGCGATCCACGCCGACCCGCTCGATGCGCAGAAGTACACCTCGCGCGCCAACCTCGTCGGCGTCGTGACGAACGGCACGGCCGTGCTCGGCCTTGGCAACATCGGCCCGCTCGCGGCCAAGCCGGTCATGGAAGGCAAGGGCTGCCTCTTCAAGAAGTTCGCAGGCATCGACGTCTTCGACATCGAACTCGACGAACTGGACCCGGACAAGCTGGTCGACGCCATCGCGATGCTCGAGCCGACGCTCGGCGGCATCAACCTCGAGGACATCAAGGCGCCCGAGTGCTTCTACATCGAGCAGAAGCTGCGCGAGCGCATGAAGATTCCCGTCTTCCACGACGACCAGCATGGCACGGCCATCATTGCATCCGCTGCGATCCTCAATGGCCTGAAGGTCGTGGGCAAGGAACTCGGCAGCGTGAAGCTCGTGTGCTCGGGTGCGGGCGCGGCGGCGATTGCGTGTCTGGACCTGCTCGTGAAGCTGGGTCTGAAGAAAGAGAACATCCTCGTCACCGACTCGAAGGGCGTGATCTACGAGGGGCGCGGCAATCTCGATCCGTCGAAGGCGCGCTATGCGGCCAACACCGAAGCGCGCACGCTTGGCGACGCGATCAAGGCGGCAGACGTGTTCCTTGGCTGCTCGAGCGCAGGCGTGCTCAAGCCCGAGATGGTCAAGGAAATGGGCGACAAGCCGCTGATCCTCGCACTCGCGAACCCGGAGCCGGAAATCCGCCCGGAAGAAGCGAAGAAGGTGCGCCCGGACGCGATCATCGCCACGGGCCGTTCGGACTATCCGAACCAGGTCAACAACGTGCTGTGCTTCCCGTTCATCTTCCGCGGCGCGCTGGACGTGGGCGCGACCACCATCACGGAAGAGATGAAGCTCGCGTGCGTGCGCGCGATCGCGGAACTCGCCGAGGAAACCGATCAGGGCGACGAAGTGGCGAAGGCCTATGAAGGCCACACGCTCGAATTCGGCCCGGAATACCTGATTCCGAAGCCGTTCGACCCGCGCCTCATCATCAAGATCGCACCGGCCGTGGCGCAAGCCGCGATGGATTCGGGCGTGGCCACGCGTCCGATCCAGGACATGGACGCCTACCGCGAGCAGCTTGGCGCGACGGTCTACCGCTCGGGCATGGTGATGCGTCCGGTGTTCGCGGCGGCGAAGGCCAACTGCGCGCGCATCGTGTTCGCTGAAGGCGAAGACGAGCGCGTGCTGCGCGCCGCGCAGTTCGTGCTCAACGAGAAGATCGCCAGGCCGATCATCGTGGGCCGTCCGTCGGTCGTGGAAATGCGCCTGAAAAAGATGGGCTCGAAGCTGCGCCCGGGCACCGACTTCGAGATTGTCGATCCGGAAGACGATCCGCGCTTCCAGAAAAGCTGGCAGGCGTACCACGAACTCGGCGCGCGCCAGGGCATCACGCCCGACGTGGCGAAGGCTTCGGTGCGCAAGTTCAATACGCTGATCGGCGCGATTCTCGTGCATCTGGGCGACGCCGACGGCATGATCTGCGGCCTGCTCAACAGCTTCGACTATCACCTCAAGTTCGTCGATCAGGTGTTCGGCAAGGCGAAGGAAGCGCAGAACTACGCGGCGATGAACCTGCTGATGCTGCCGGGCCGCAACATCTTCATCAGCGACACGTACGTGAACGAAGTGCCGAGCGCCGAGCAGCTCGCCGACATGACGATCCTCGCCGCGCGCGAAATCGAGAAGTTCGGCATCACGCCGAAGGTGGCGCTGCTTTCGTCGTCGAACTTCGGCAGTGTGCGTTCGTCGACGTCACAGCGCATGCAGGCTGCGCGCGAGCTGATCGCCGCACGCGATCCGCAACTCGAAGTGGACGGCGAAATGCACGGCGACGCGGCGCTCTCCGAGCTGATCCGCAAGCAGTCGTTCCCGGGCACCACGCTCACGGGCGAAGCGAACCTGCTGATCATGCCGAACGTGGAAGCGGCCAATATCGCGTACAACCTGCTGAAGGTGATTGGCGGTGAAGGCGTGACGGTGGGCCCGTTCCTGCTGGGCGCTTCGAAGCCGGTGCACATCCTCACGCCGGCGGCGACCGTGCGACGCATCATCAACATGACGGCGGTGGCTTCGGCTAACGCGAATGTCGCGAAGGCGGCGGCGAAGTAAGCGCGCTTTCGGCAATCGCCTGATGTGAAAAGGGCGCTCCGCGGGGTGAATTGACCCCACGGAGCGCCCTTTGTTTTACGGCTTCAAGAAAGCATCAAGCCGCGTGCCGAGCCGCGCCGTTTTCCGGTGAACGCCACTTCGCAAGCAGCGTGGCCCACTTCGCGCGCGTAGCCTTGAGGTTGTTTTCCTTCACGTGGCCATAACCGCGAATTGCGTCGGGCAGATTCGCGAGTTCGACTGCGAGCGGCAGATTCGCCTCGCTTAATCCGCCGATCACTTCGCGCATCAGTGCCTCGTACTCGCCGATCAGCGCACGTTCGTGACGTCGTTCCTCGGTGCGGCCGAACGGATCGAGCGCCGTGCCACGCAGGAACTTGAGCTTCGCGAGCACGCGCATGGCGCTCAGCATGCGCGGACCGTACTGCTTCTTCAGCAGATGGCCCTTGTCGTCGTGCTTCGCGAACGAGGGCGGTGCGAGATGGACGTTCACCTTCCAGTCGCCTTCGAAGCTCGCCTTGATCTTCTCGATGAACGCTGGGTCCGCATAGAGGCGCGCCACTTCGTACTCGTCCTTGTACGCCATCAGCTTGTGCAGGTTCTTCGCCACGGCTTCGGTCAGCGCTGACTGGCCGTCCGCGTGCTCGAGCTTTGCTTCGGCCTGACGCACGCTTTCGACGAATGCGCGATAGCGCCGCGCGTACGCCTCGTTCTGATACGCGGCGAGATACTGCGCCCGCTTGTCGATGAGCGCGTCGAGCGCTTTCGGCGTATGCAGCGAGACGATCTTGGCGCCGGCAGCATCGGCGTTCTGCTCGGGCAGCGGCTTTTTCACGAGCTGATCCACCGCCGCGCAATCGTGCGCCACGCGCCGGCCCCATTCGAACGCCGCGAGATTCTTCTCGACCTGTACCGCGTTCAACTCGATCGCACGCACGAGCGACTCGTGCGTAAGCGGCAGCCAGCCTTTCTGCCATGCGTAGCCGAGCACGAACGGGTTCGTGTAGATCGCGTCGCCGAGCAGCGCGAGCGCGTAGCGGTTTGCATCGACGGTCGCGACGTTGTCCGTGCCCGCTGCGGCGCGCACATCGGCTTCGGTGTTGGAGCCCGGGAACTGCCACTGCGGATTCTTGATGAATTCGGCGGTCGGCGTGGGCGCGCTGTTGAGCACGACGTGCGTCATGCCTTCCTGCATGCGTGAAACGCAGTCGTCGCCCGCCGTCACGATGGCGTCGCAGCCGATCACGAGGTTCGCTTCGCCCATGGCGATACGCGTGGCGTGGATGTCGCCGGGCTGGTTGGCGATCTGCACATGGCTCATCACCGCGCCGCCCTTTTGCGCGAGGCCGGTCACGTCGAGCACGGTCACGCCCTTGGCTTCGAGGTGCGCGGCCATGCCGAGCAGCGCGCCGATCGTCACCACGCCAGTGCCGCCCACACCCGTCACGAGCACACCATAGGGGCGGCCGATTGCGGGCACGTCGGGCGTTGGCACGCCCGGCATCGTCTCGTTCGCCACGCTGCTCGTCTTCGGTTTGCGCAACTGGCCGCCTTCTACCGTCACGAAGCTCGGGCAAAAGCCCTTCAGACACGAGAAGTCCTTGTTGCACGTGGACTGGTTGATCTGACGCTTCGTGCCGTATTCGGTGTCGAGCGGCTCGACACTCAGGCAGTTCGACTGCACCGAGCAGTCGCCGCAGCCTTCGCACACGGCCTCGTTGATAACCACGCGCTTTGCAGGGTCCGGATACGTGCCGCGCTTGCGGCGGCGGCGCTTTTCGGTGGCGCAGGTCTGGTCGTAGATCAGGATCGTCGTGCCGGGAATCTCACGCAACTCGCGCTGGATCGCATCGAGCTGATCGCGATGGTGGATCGTCACGCCCGGCGCGAGCTTCGTGGCGGGTTCACCTTCGTACTTCTCGGGTTCGTCGGTGACGATCGCGATCTTCGCCGCGCCTTCGGCGGCGACCTGATGCGTGATCTGCGGCACGGTGAGCGTGCCGTCCACGGGCTGTCCGCCCGTCATCGCCACCGCGTCGTTGTAGAGGATCTTATAGGTGATGTTCGCCTTCGACGCGATCGCCGCGCGAATCGCGAGCAGCCCTGAATGGAAGTAGGTGCCGTCGCCGAGGTTGGCGAACACGTGCTTGTCGTTCGTGAACGGCGCCTGGCCGACCCACGCCACGCCTTCGCCACCCATCTGGCTGAAGGTGCTCGTATTGCGGTCCATCCACACGGTCATGTAGTGGCAGCCGATGCCGGCCATCGCGCGCGAGCCCTCGGGCACGTTCGTCGATGTGTTGTGCGGGCAGCCGGAACAGAACCACGGCTTGCGCTCGGCTTGCACACGCGGTTTCGCGAGCGCCTTTTCCTTCGCTTCGATCACCGTCATGCGCGCGGCGATACGCGCGCGCACGTCGGAGGGCAACTCGAACTTTTCGAGCCGCGTGGAGATCGCTTTCGCGATGATCGCCGGCGACAGCTCGTAGTGCGCGGGCAGGAGCCAGTTGCCCATCGGCACCGACCATTCGCCGCCGGCGCCGTCCTTCTCGTCGAACTTGCCGTACACGCGCGGACGCTGCGCATCGGGCCAGTTGTACAACTCTTCCTTGATCGCGTATTCGAGAATCTGACGCTTTTCCTCGACCACGAGAATTTCTTCGAGGCCGCGCGCGAAGGCGTGCGCGCCCTGCGCTTCGAGCGGCCACACACAGCCCACCTTGTAGAGCCGGATGCCGATGCGCGAGCAGGTTTCGTCGTCGAGACCGAGGTCGGTGAGCGCCTGGCGCACGTCGAGATACGCCTTGCCGCCGGTGATGATGCCAAAGCGCGCATGCGGCGAATCGATCTCGATGCGGTCGAGCTTGTTGGCGCGCACGTAGGCGAGCCCTGCGTACCACTTGTAGTCGAGCAGACGCGCTTCCTGCACGAGCGGCGGATCGGGCCAGCGGATGTTCAGGCCGCCTTCGGGCATCGCGAAGTCTTCGGGCAGGATGATGTTCGTGCGGTGCGGGTCGATCTCGACCGAAGCCGACGATTCGACCACGTCGGTCACGCATTTCATCGCGACCCAGAGGCCCGAATAGCGGCTCATCGCCCAGCCGTGCAGGCCGAAATCGAGATATTCCTGCACGTTCGACGGGAACAGCACCGGCAGGCCGCAGGCCTTGAAGAGGTGCTCCGACTGGTGCGCAAGCGTGGACGACTTGGCCGCGTGGTCGTCGCCGGCGAGCACGAGCACGCCGCCGTGAGGCGAGGAGCCCGCCGAGTTGCCGTGCTTGAACACGTCGCCGCTGCGGTCGACGCCCGGGCCCTTGCCGTACCACATCGAAAACACGCCATCGTATTTCGCGGACGGGTAGAGGTTCACCTGCTGCGAGCCCCAAACGGCGGTCGCGGCGAGGTCTTCGTTCACACCTGGTTGAAATACGATTTGATGCGCGGCGAGATGCTGCTTCGCCTTCCAGAGGGACTGATCGAGACCGCCGAGCGGCGAGCCACGATAGCCTGAGATGAACCCCGCGGTATTGAGACCGGCGGCCTTGTCGCGCTCCTGCTGCAGCATCGGCAGGCGGACCAGCGCCTGGATGCCGCTCATGTACGCGCGGCCGCGTTCGAGGGTGTATTTATCGTCGAGCGTGACGGAAGCGAGTGCGGCTTCGAGCGAAGCGCGCTGACCTGCGTCGAGCGGGGCATTCATTATGTGTCTTCCTCCATCCAACCAATCCGTTGTGGGATCGCCAGAACTTCAGGGCCTCGGCATCTTGTGAATGCGTTGGCCGGGGTCGCCATATTGGCTTCTTTCTTTCGATAGTAGCACTCGGATAAACCCGCCGCTTCGAGGCCAGGAGCGCTGCGCCGCACTGCGCAGCATGTTTCAGGCCCGTGGCTCCGTGTCGCGCAGGCGGCCTGAAATCCCAGTGTAATAATGGATGTATCGAATTCATCAGAGGAGTAACAACGTGTAAAACTTGCACTGCATGGGAACCGGTCTTGAATATCCTGTCTAACTCCCTCACCTGTGCGAACCGCGCAGCCTCCCTGGCTGATAACAGTTTTTAAAAGGGGCACTACTGCGACAGGCAGTCTAAAAAAGGAGTCCAGCATGAATAATCGACATATCCAGACCTTCCTGACGGTCTCGGCCGCGTTCTTTGCCATGAGCGCGCCACTGCATTCCAACGCCAGCACGAGGAGCGGCGAGAGTGCGACGACCCGATGCGCCCAGTACACGCTGAGCATCAAGGCTGATACGAACGCCATGCCGGCCGCGAAGGCCGAACGCAAATCCTGATGCCGCGCTGATCCGCGCAGCATTCCATTCATGAGAATGCGTCGCCGGGTGTGCGGCGGCGGATTCAAAAGCTAAAAAGGGCGAAGATCGCGTGATCTTCGCCCTTTTTGTTTAGCTCGAGGCCGATGCGTCAGGCTTTGTCCTGCACCACGCCGCGGCGGATCTGGTCGAGTTCGATCGACTCGAACAGCGCCTTGAAGTTGCCCTCGCCGAAGCCCTGGTTGCCCTTGCGCTGGATGATCTCGAAGAAGATCGGGCCAATCTGGTTCTCGGTGAAGATCTGCAGCAGCAGGTCTTCGGGCATGCCGTCGATCAGGATCTTGCGCTTCTTCAGTTCTTCCAGCGGCTCGGTATGGCCGGGAACGCGGCGGTTCACGAGTTCGTAGTAGGTGTCGATCGTGTCGAGCAGGGCGATCTCTTTGGCGCGCAGGCCATCCACGGTGCGGTAGATGTCGTTGGTGCCGAGCGCGATGTGCTGGATGCCTTCGCCGTGATAGGCGTCGAGGTATTCCTGGATCTGGCCGGCCGTCTCGCCGCCTTCCTCGTTGATCGGAATGCGGATCTTGCCGCAGGGCGAGGTCATCGCCTTCGACTTCACGCCCGTGACCTTGCCTTCAATGTCGAAGTAGCGGATTTCGCGGAAGTTGAAGAGCCGTTCGTAGAACTCGGCCCATTCGGCCATGCGGCCGCGGTGGACGTTGTGCGTGAGGTGATCGATATAGGTGAGGCCGTGGCCGACGGGGTTCTGATCGGCGCCCGCAATCGGCTCGAAGTCGACGTCATAGATGCTGATATCGCCAATGCTGCCCGGCGCCGCACCATTCTTGCCGCGCCAGCGGTCGACGAAATAGATCAGCGAGTCGCCAATGCCCTTGATCGCCGGAATGTTCAGCTCCATCGGGCCCGTCTTGTTGTCGAAGCCCCACGCGCCGAGTTCGAGTGCGTGCTTGTAGGCCTTGGCGGCGTCCTGCACGCGAAATGCGATCGCGCAGATCGATGGACCGTGCAGGCGCGCAAAGCGCTGGGCGAACGAGTCGGGTTCGCCGTTGACGATGAAGTTGATGTCGCCCTGGCGGTAGAGCGTCACGTCCTTGTGGCGATGGCGCGCGATGGCGGTGAAGCCCATGCGTTCGAACAGTTTGCCGAGCGCCTTGGGGTCCGGCGCGGTGTATTCGATGAACTCGAAGCCGTCGGTGCCGACGGGGTTCTCCCAGTTGGGGACCTGCATGGTTGTCTCCTGGCTGATGTCGATCAGATTTCGTGCAACACAGTGTAGTCCGCCGTATTGGGCGAAAACTTGCGAGTTAAGTCGTGTCGCCAACGATTTGCGCTATAAACTGCCTTGGATAGACGATCGGAAGGCAGAAAATGGCAAGCATTGAATTAGACGCAATCGACAGGCGCATTCTGGCAATCCTTCAGGAGAATGGCCGTCTCTCGAACCAGGAGATCGCGGAGCGCGTGAACCTCTCGCCGAGTCCATGCTTGCGGCGCATCCGGCGGCTGGAAGAAAGCGGCGTGATTCGCAGCTACGTGGCGCTGCTCGATGCGCAGAAGCTGGGGCTCGATCTGCTTGCCTACGTGAACGTGCGGCTGGAAAAGCGCGGGCCGACGGCGGCAGGGCGCGAGGGCGTGACGCACGCCGAGCTGTTTCGTGCGGCGGTGCAGACGTGGCCCGAGGTGGTGGCCTGCCATGCCATGACGGGCGACATGGATTTCCTGCTGCGCGTGCAGGTGGAGGATATGGCGCACTTCTCGCGCTTCGTGCAGGACCAGTTGCTGCACCATCCTTCGGTGATCGACGTGAAGTCGAGCTTTTCGCTCGATACGTTCAAGGAAACGACGGCTTTGCCGATCCGCTGACTGCGTGGCGTCGTGCAGCAGACGCAAAAAAAGCGGCCGAAGCCGCTTTTTTCAGTGCATCAGTCTGTCCCGAAGAGCAGGAGTCATGCCGCGACAGCGTGCGGCAGGATCGTTTCCATCAGCTTGCTGGCCTGGCGCGCCTGACGCTTGAGCGCGTAGTCGAACACGGCGGCTTGCTCCTGGAGCATTTCCGCGATGATGCTGCTCTGGTCGGCCGGCTCGAGCGAGAGATACGCGTCGGCTTCGCCATAGGCGTACTCGATCTTCATGCCCGACTTCTTCGCGATGTGCATCATCGTCGAGTTGCGCGACAGGCAGTGCATGTAAAGCGTGGTGACGTGCGTGTTGCGGCTGCGGATGGCGGCGCGCTCGAACAGCTTCGAGCCGATGCCCTGGCCGCGCGCGCTTTCCAGCACCGACACGCCGAACTCAGCCGTGCGGCCGTTGCCGTCCGCCGGCAAGTAGGCCAGATGGCCGACGCCCACGAGCTGCAATTGGTGATCGAACACGCCGAACACGGTGTCTCGCGTAAAGTCCATCGAGCGCACGTACTTTTCGATCACATGGTCCGGAGCGGCCTGGCCGAAGCGCAGCAGGCGGTCATCGCTATCGAGCGTGAGAAAGTGCGCGAGCAGGCGTTCGCGGTCTGCCGAGGTGAGCACTCGCACCATGACGGGCGCATGACCGGACGTCAGCGGACGAGCGGACGAAATGATCGGCACGTTGGCTTGGGTCGAAAGCGGGTTCATGGTGGGTTCTCCTTAAAATGCATGCCGCATGGTGCAGCGCAATGCGCATTCTAGCGGAAACCCTGGGTGTGCTCTAGGGAAAACCCGAAGTGTAAATTTGAGTGTTGCGCCTAATTAATAATGATATAGGCGCAAGCGATTGATTATAAACGGATAATTTTTCTGATCGATTGACGCGTCAACTGTTGTCATGGTGCATCATGTCGCATCGCAACAATCTGGCCCGAAAATTTCGGCTCCGTTGGCACCGCTCAGGTACCGCTCAAGCACCCTTCAGCCCGTGATCGACCATGGCGATCACCTGCTCGGCGAAGTCGCGATAGCCCATGCGGCCACCCGGCTTGAGCCACGTGAATGTCCAGTTGATCATGCCGAACACCATCATCGTCAGCGCGGTCTGGTTTTCGTTCGTGACCCGGCCGGGGTACGCACGCGCGAGTTGGCGCGTAAAGGCGGCGACCACGTCGCGCTGGCGGTTCAGGATGATTTCGCGCTGAGCGTCCACGAGGTATTTGACGTCGTTCAGGAGCGCCACGTGGCGGCTGTGCGAGGTTTCGTATTCCGCGAGGAACGCGCGAATCAGCTCGGCGAAGCTCTCGCGCTCGTCGTGACCGCGCCGCTGGCTCGCGCCTTCCACCTCCGCGATGATCAGCATGAGGCGCTTGGTGTAGCGATCGAGCAGATCGAAGAGGATCGCTTCCTTGCTCTCGTAATAGTGATAGAGCCTGGCCTTCGAGGTGCCGCTGGCGGCGGCGAGGTCCGACATCGAGGTGCTCGGGTAGCTCGTCTGCGCGAATTTGGCGGCAGCGAGTTCGAGGATCTGGTCGCGTTGGGTTTCGTGGTCGGGCGCTCGGGTGCGTGCCATGGGAATTCAGCGGGGGAGGGAAAGATGCGCGGCGGTTTGCGGAAGCGGCGGACGCGCGGCGCGTGCAGCCGCGGCAAGCGGCGCGCAGGCGGCGCACATATCGTCGCGCAGACGCAGTTCTTCTGCCGCGCACAGCTCGCGCAGGCGCCACAGTATGACCGGCTCGCCAACCGTGAAGCCGGCCCCGCCGCGCGTGAGCTCTGCGCCGAGCACGTCGCTGGCGAGCCACGATGCGCCCGCCGGACGGTCCTCATGGGCGTCGAGCACGTCGAGGATCATGGCGTCGAGGTCGCTCCACGTGCCGCTCGTAAAGGTGTTGTCGCGCCAGCGGCGCGTCTCGCCGTTGGCGAACTTGGCTTCCTGCCACTCCAGCGCGAGGCGGGTGATGCGCAGCACCGAGATCGGCGCGGCATCGGGCAAGCGCGCCTCGATGCGGGCGGCGGCGTTCTGGCCCGAAATCTCGTCGACGGTGAGGCGCACCTCGTTCAGCCGCTGCGGGACATCGCGCAGGCGATAGCAGACCCGCCGCAGTGCGAGCTGGTGGGCGGCGTCGTGCGTGTGCCAGATCACCACGTGGGAGTCGTCGGCTTCGAGAGCGGTCAGCGCGGCGCAGTCGTCGTGCGCCAGGGCTGGCGGGACATCGCCGAGACGCTCCCAGAAGGCGGCGCGCAGCGCCACGCCGGGGCCGCCCGCCACGTCGATGTCGCGCAACGGACCGACTGTCAGGTCGTCGCGCAGGGCGATCACGCGGTCCGCATGGCCTGTCGCTTCGAGAGCCTGACGCAGCGCCGCCGCGGCCGGATCGCCGTAAATGAGGTGAATCGTGGTCATCGACAACTCGTTGCGTTCACGACGAACGCCCAGTAAGCCCGAAAGCGCGCAAATAACAAAAGGAGCCGCCCGCGGGTGTTGCAGCGCTGCGCTGCAACACCCGCGGGCGGCCCCTAGTGTAAGCGGATCGCCTGCAGGCCGAAAGCGTGCTGTTGCTCTAACGCCTTAACGTTCGTCGAAACTCACGACCACACGCTCGCTCACCGGATGGCACTGGCAAGTGAGCACGAAGCCGTCCTTCACCTCCTGCTCCTCGAGCGTGTAGTTCTTGTCCATCTTCACCTCGCCCTCGAGCACCTTGGCGCGGCAGGTGCAGCACACGCCGCCCTTGCATGCGTACGGCAGCGCCAGACCCGCCTTCAGGCCGACGTCGAGCAGGCTCACGCCCTCGTACGGCAGGCGCATCTTGCGCTTCTTCCCGTCGATGACGATTTCGAGGTCGGCGGCCGGCGTGTTTTCGGTGATCTCGACATTCGGCACGCCCGCCTGCGGCAGCGGCGAGCCGAAGCGCTCCACATGTACCTTTTGCTGCGGCACGCCCGCGTCCTTGAACGCGGCCTCGGCGGCGTCCATCATCGGGCCGGGCCCGCAGATGAACGCTTCGTCGATCTCGTCGGCCGGCAGCAGGGTTTCGAGGAACGCTGCGCACTTGGCTTGATCGAGCACGCCGTTGAACAGCTCGACGTCCTGCAGGTCGTCCGAGAGCACGTGATAGAGGCGGAAGCGGCTCATGAAGCGGTTCTTCAGGTCCTCCAGCTCTTCGGCGAACATGATCGCGTCGACGCTGCGGTTGCCGTACACGAGCGTGAACGCGCTGCGCGGCTCGGTTTCGAGCGTCGTCTTGATGATCGCGAGCACGGGCGTGATGCCCGAACCGCCCGAAAACGCCACGTAATGCTTGCCGTGCTCGGCGTTCAGGTGCGTGAAGAAGCGGCCATCGGGCGTCATCACGTCGATCTCGTGGCCTGGCGCGAGCTGATCGAACGCGAAGTTCGAGAAGCGCCCGCCGCGCACGCGCTTGATGCCGATACGCAGCTCGCCGTCGCGGTCATAGTCGGTCACGCCCACGCAGATCGAGTACGACCGGCGCGTTTCTTCGCCGTCGATGTGGGTCTTGAGCGTGACGAACTGACCCTGAGTGAAGCGATACGCGTCGCGCAGCTCGGGCGGGACTTCGAAAGCGACGGAGACCGCGTCCGCGGTTTCGGGCCGCACTTCGCGGATGCGCAGCGAATGGAATTGCGGAGTGGCCATATCAGTACGGTTTGAAGTAGTCGAAGGGTTCGCGGCAGTCGATGCAGCGGTAGAGCGCCTTGCACGCGGTCGAGCCGAACTGCGCGAGGCGTTCGGTGTGCTTCGAGCCGCAGTGCGGGCAGGCGGGCGCGGGCAGTTTTCTCGGCACGAAGATGATCGGCTGTTCGGCCGATCGCGGTTCGGAGCCGCAGTTACCCGTAGGTGGCGCGATGCCGTAGGCGCGCAGCTTCTCGCGCGCTTCGTCGGTGATCCAGTCGGTGGTCCACGCGGGCGTCAGGGTCGTCGCGATGCGATACGGCGCGAGTGCGGCGGCGTCGAGCGCGTGCGCGACGTCCTCCGCGATCTGCGACATCGCCGGGCAGCCGGAGTAGGTGGGCGTGATGACCACTTCGATCTGGCCGTCGGCGGCGCGTCGCACGTCGCGCAGGATGCCCAGTTCGCGGATCGACACGACCGGAATCTCCGGATCGGGCACCGATTCCAGCACTTCCCAGGCGCGTTCGAGCGCGTGATCTGCCGTTGCTTGCATCGTGACTTCCTCGTTTCCTGCGGGGGGGCTTACCAGCGCGCGTCCGGGTGCTGGCGCGCGAGGCTCTGCATCTCGGCCAGCACGAAACCCATGTGCTCCGAGTGCTCGCCGTGCTTGCCGGTCGTGATGTGCTTCACGGGCGCGGGCATGGCGAGCGTGGCTTCCTCGAGCGCGGCTTCCACATCGACGCGCCACGCGGCTTCGAGCTGGGCCGCGAGCGGCGCGATGCCGGCTTCGGCCACCGCCGTTTCCACGGCGTCGGTGCTGAAGAACTCACGTGTGTAGGGCATGAGCCAGTCGAGCGCGGCCTGGGCGCGGCGGTGCGATTCGTCGGTGCCGTCGCCGAAACGGATCAGCCACTCGCGCGCATGGTGCACGTGGTAGCGCGTTTCCTTGATCGAGCGCTCGGCGATCGCGGCCAGCTGCGGGTCGGCGGAGCGCAGCAGCGCGGTCCACAGATGCGCCATCAGCGAGGCGTAAAGGAAGTTGCGCACGATCGTGACGGCGTAGTCGTTCGCCGAATGCGTCGTGCCGGCGAGCGGGCCAAAGTGCGGCAGCTCCGCGAGCGTGTAGTTCGCGAACTCGCGCTCCGCGCGGAAGTAGGCGTAGTCGTCTTCCGTACGGTCGCGGCCGGTGAGCGCCTTTTCGAGCGTGGCGGCGTGCGTGTAGAGCAGGCGCGCCTGACCGATCAGGTCGAGGCTCATGTTGGCGAGCGCGATATCTTCTTCGAGAATCGGGCCGTGGCCGCACCATTCCGTATTGCGCTGACCGAGGATCAGCGCCGTATCGGCGAGGCGCAGCACGTACGCGAGTTGTTCAGGCGTGGGCGTCGTCATGTTGCGCTCTTACATGTGGTTGACTTCGTCGGGCAGCGTGTAGAACGTCGGGTGGCGATAGATCTTGTCGCCGGCCGGCTCGAAGAGCTCAGCCTTCTCGTTCGGATCCGATGCCGTAATCGCCGACGACGGCACCACCCAGATGCTCACGCCTTCCTGACGGCGCGTGTAGACGTCGCGCGCCATGCGCAGCGCCATCGAGGCGTCGGACGCGTGCAGGCTGCCACAGTGCTTGTGGTCGAGGCCCTGCTTGCTACGCACGAACACTTCCCAGATCGGCCATTCCTTGTTCATCGTGGATCTCCTTCTTTCCTGTATGAGTTACGCGGCGTGTTTTTCGGCGCGCTGACGCTGCTTTTCGGCATGCGCGAGGGCGGCTTCACGCACCCACGTGCCTTCGTTGTGCGCCTTCACGCGCGTGCCGAGGCGCTCGCGGTTGCACGGGCCGTCGCCGTTCACGACGCGCCAGAATTCTTCCCAGTCGATCGTGCCGTAGTCGTAGTGGCCGCGCGCTTCGTTCCATTTCAGGTCGGGGTCGGGCAGCGTGACGCCCAGCACCTTGGCCTGCTCGACCGTTGCGTCGACGAACTTCTGGCGCAGGTCGTCGTTCGAGATGCGCTTGATCCCCCATTTGGCCGACTGGTTGCTGTGGACCGAATCGGCGTCGCTCGGGCCGAACATCATCAGCACCGGCCACCACCAGCGGTTGACGGACTGCTGCACGAGTTCGCGCTGTGCTTCGGTGCCGCTCATCATGGCGAGCAGGGCGTCGAAGCCCTGGCGCTGGTGGAACGACTCTTCCTTGCAGATGCGGATCATGGCGCGCGCGTACGGGCCGTACGTGCAGCGGCACAGCGGAATCTGGTTCATGATCGCGGCGCCGTCCACGAGCCAGCCGATCACGCCAACGTCCGCCCAGGTGGGCGTCGGGTAATTGAAGATGCTCGAATACTTGGCCTTGCCGGCGTGCAGCGCGTCAACCAGCTGGTCGCGCGAAACGCCGAGCGTTTCCGCCGCGCTATAGAGATAGAGGCCGTGGCCCGCTTCGTCCTGCACCTTGGCGAGCAGGATCGCCTTGCGCTTGAGGCTGGGTGCGCGCGAAATCCAGTTGCCTTCCGGCAGCATGCCGACGACTTCCGAATGCGCATGCTGCGAGATCTGGCGCACGAGCGTCTTGCGGTAGGCTTCGGGCATCCAGTCCTGCGGCTCGACCTTGCCGTCGGCGGCCATGATCGCGTCGAACTGCGCCTGCTCCGGCGAGGCTGCGTCCGCATCGAGCGGAGCAACATTGCCGGGGATGTCGAGGGATTGCGTGTACATGGAGACGCTCTCGTCGAAGTTGGGTATGTCGCGCAGTATAAACCAACCGACCGGTCGGTAAATGAATTTTTTGAGGTGGCTCAAAAAGATTGCGCTCACCGTTGGGTTTTAGCGGGGCGGCAGCAGGATTGCCCGGGTTTTGTGCGGGTGGGTGGCATGCGCGTGTGCCTAATGCGCTGGACTGTCAGGCGGATGGAAGGCTGCGCACCGGGCCATGGGGCACAATGCCCCTTTGCCAGCGCACTCGCTTACGGATGAAGATTTCTTTTGCTCCCCTCGCGGCTGCGGCCGCCGTGTTCATTTCACTTGGCGCCGCGTCACCCGCATTCGCCGATCAAGCTTCGGGCCCCTGGGTAACGAGCTGGGCGACGGCGCTGCAGTCGATCCCCGAGCGCGATGCGCTCCCGGCGCTGTACCGCGCGCCCGAAGTGGCCGGGCGGACCGTTCGGCAGATCGTGTATCCGACACTGGGCGGCACGGTTGCGCGGGTGCATGTCAGCAACCTCTATGGGCGCACGCCGCTCGTGATCGAGGCGATGGCGATGGCGCCGTCTGCGGGTGGCGCGGCAACGAGCGAGGCGGGTATGGCGCGTGTGACATTCGGCGGGCGGCCGGCGGTGACGGTGCCTCCCGGCGCCGCGCTCGATAGCGATCCGGTGCAGATCGATCTAAAGGCGCACGCGCCTTATGCCATTAGTTCCTATATGGGACCTGAGCAGAAGATGGTCGCGTGGCACCGCGTGGCGAGCCAGGTGAACTACGTCTCGCGTCCGGGCAATCATGTTGCCGAGCCGTCGATCGGCGCGTTCGCCGAGCGCTTTACGCAGTTCGCGTGGGTGACGGGGCTCGCGGTCGAGGCGCAGGGGGCGGCGACTGTCGCGGCGATCGGCGACTCAATTACCGATGGCATGCGTTCCTCGCTGAATCAGAACCGCCGCTGGCCGGACGCGTTGGCGCGCCGCATCGCCCAGTCGCAGCGCACGGATCTCGCCGTGATCGACCTGGGGATCAGCGGCAACCGGCTGCTGAGCGATTCGCCTTGCTACGGTGAGGCGCTCGAGCGGCGCTTCGGGCGTGATGCGCTTGGCCATCCGGGAGTAAAAACGGTGGTGCTGCTCATCGGCATCAACGACATCAACTTCCAGGCGATGCCGGCCCGATCCGGCCTCGACTGCGACTTTCCTCATACGCATGTGGACGCGAACGACCTGATCGCGGGTTATCGCCGCGTGATCGCGCAGGCGCATGGGCGCGGCGTGCGCATCTTTGGCGCGACGCTCACGCCGGCTTCGTTGCCGCCGGAACGCGAGGCGATCCGTACAGCGGTGAACCAATGGGTCAGGACGAGCGGGGCATTCGATGGCGTAGTCGATTTCGATGCGGCACTGCGCGACCCGGCGGATCCTGCGCGACTGCGTTACGGATATGACAGCGGCGACCACATCCACCCTAGCGACGCGGGCTACGCGGCGATGGCGAATGCGGTGCCGCTGGAGGCCCTTGCCCGGAAGTAAGGAATATTTGCGCCACCCCCTTGCGCGGCGCCGTT